>NZ_JBPDIH010000015.1:0-75206 GCF_052030545.1 Thalassotalea sp. PLHSN55
AATTTACTTGCTTCATCTATGCGTTAACTCATTTTATTTTAAAAGAAAAGATTATGGCTCTAATTTATTGAGCAGGGATCAGTGTTTTTAAGTTGACGTGGGGAGTCATACCAACGCCTCGTTAAGAGGCTAAAATTAGTGACGAAGGAGTAAAAGCCAACTGTTTTTTGTCCTTTTAAACGACTTGTTAAGTTTCGGCTTCTTCAAGCTCATCTTCTTTTCTAGAGTTTACAACTACTTCGTCATTCTGTTTCTGTGAGAAGGGTTGCGAAGGACTGTCACTTAAAAGTTTTATAGACGCTTTGTTCTTTTCTACTTTACCTTCGTCATGCGCTGAAAAGAGTATATTTTCGATCGTTTGCAATGGTTTAGTGTAAACATCTGGGTTTAAGGTTTTTAAATCAGCAGTAAATCCGAAGATTACAAATAATGTAGAGAATATTAATCCCCAATGAGGCTTACTTTTCTTCACCTCTGACTCTATTTCATCTAATTTTTCTAAAAGTAAGGATGTATTTTGGTCTTGTGGTAAGTCACTTATTTGTGACTTTAAAATACCAACTAATGCGGACATCTTAGCTTTATTTATAAGGTCTGGATCATATGATGATTTAAACTCTTCAAAACTTGATGAGCCAAAAGAAACGTCACTTATTTTTGACGCTGAAAATCTAACAACTTGGGCTAATCTAGTTAGTGCTACTTTAGTATCTAAAATGTTCCTAGAAGAAACTAATTCAGCTTGTTGATCGTTAAATTTGATATCTAATTTAGGGGCAAAAATAGAGCCAAAAACTCCAAAAGACTTGCTTCTATTAAAACGATATATGTCTTTAGGTGAAATGCTCGATAAAATAGCGAAAATTTCACATAGATTTTTGTTTGTAAAAATATCTTCTATTTGAGTTTTTATGCTTGGTGAAAGCAAAGTCAACTTTTCATGGAGCCACAAATATAATGATTCAAAGCATAATAAAAACTCTTCAGGCGCATCAATAGAGAAATTATAAGGCATTATCTTATCTGATAAATATTGGTAGTAGTCCGCCAATACGATCATATCGTTTTTTGAATCACCAGTACTTCCATTTCGAATAATGGCATCAATATCATACTTCAATACTTTTAACTTATTTTCATCCATTTTATTTCACTTCCTTAGTGGAGATTGCAACTGATGTACAAAGAAACTTAACAGCTTTTTAACCAGATAAGTTCCGCATTTCTGCCAGAAACATTTCAGACTAAATTATTATAGAATATTTCAACTTTACCTTTTTACTATCACATCATCAATTAGTTATAAATTTGTGATTTTGTAACTATCCGTTGAAAAACGGAATTTTTCCTTTTTTGCGGTGAAAATAAGGACTTTAAATTAAAACCTGATTTTTAAAAATTAAACATTAGAAAAAGTGTTGCATTTTTGTTGATGATTTTCGTCCGGTATGTGCGCAAAGTGACCATTGATAATAGTACGACTGGTTTGAAAGACTATATCGGTGGCTTTGTCGATGTTCAAACTTGCCTAATGAGTCCAAATAAATTTAGCCTTGTTAAAGCGGTTAGCTGTCGGTAAATCAGAAAATTTAGACGTGAAAAATATAGAGATAACAATATAGAAGAAAGCTAATAAGGAATATTTCCAGAGGGAATTAAGCTAATAAAAAAGGCTACTTTTTAGTTAATGGCAAGTTTTACCTTGTTTAACTAAATAAGTAACCTTTAAATTATAAGTAATCTTTAAATTGTTTGCTACTTCAGCACTATTTAATGACTAAAAATAGTGCTGTAGATAACCGCTTAAACGACTTTAACTGGTACTGCTTGGGCAGTGTACTTAGTTGTCATTTCTTCTGTTGGTGGTGCAAAACGCGTTAAGTCGATACCTTCAACTGCCGCAGTATATTCTGCTAACGTTGGGAAACGACCCAATACCGTTGAAAGTACAACTAATGGTGTAGAACCTAGTAACGACTCACCTTTTTTCTCTGCAGTATCAGCAACAACACGGCCTTGGAATAAACGGGTAGAGGTTGCGATTACCGTATCACCTGGTTCCGCTTTTTCTTGGTTACCCATACATAAGTTACAGCCTGGGCGTTCAAGGTATAAAATGTTGTCGTATTTAGTACGTGCTTCACCTTTTGGAGCATCATCGTCAAATACAAAACCTGCGTATTTTTGAAGAATGTCCCAATCGCCTTCAGCTTTTAACTCATCAACAATGTTATATGTTGGTGGCGCAACAACCAGTGGTGCTTTAAATTCGATAGTGCCATTTTGTTTTTCAAGGTTACGTAGCATTTGCGCGATAATTTGCATATCACCTTTGTGTACCATACAAGAACCAACAAAACCTAAATCAACTGGTTTGCCGTTGTAGTATGAAACTGGGCGAATAACGTCATGGGTATAACGCTTAGAAACATCTTCGTTGTTAACGTCAGGGTCAGCAATCATTGGCTCAGCAATCGCGTCTAAGTCAATTTCAACTTCAGCGTAGTACTTAGCGTTGTCATCTGGAGCAAGTGCTGGCTCTTCACCAGACTTGATACCTGCGATACGCTCGTCAGCAAGTTTAATTAAACCAGCTAACATGCCTGCTTCGTTGTCCATACCCTTGTTGATCATGATTTGGATACGGCTCTTAGCAAGCTCAATTGATTGGATAAGCGTTTCATTGTTAGAAATACAGATTGACGCTTTTGCCTTCATTTCTGCAGACCAATCAGTGAAAGTAAACGCTTGGTCAGCTAAAAGCGTACCAATGTGTACTTCGATAATGCGACCTTGGAATACGTTTTCGCCGCCAAATTGCTTAAGCATTTGCGCTTGCGTTGCGTGTACCACATCACGGAAATCCATGTGGCTTGCCATGCTGCCTTTAAAGGTAACTTTTACCGACTCTGGAATTGGCATTGCCGATTCACCTGTAGCAAGAGCAATAGCAACAGTACCTGAGTCAGCACCAAAAGCGACACCTTTAGACATACGGGTATGTGAGTCACCACCGATGATGATGGCACGGTCGTCAATGGTAATGTCGTTTAATACTTTATGAATAACGTCAGTCATTGAGTGGTAAACGCCTTTAGGATCACGTGCGGTGATCACACCAAATGCGTTCATAAATGCCATTAACTTAGGCGTATTCGCTTTTGCTTTGCTATCCCAAACAGAGGCTGTATGACAACCTGATTGGAAAGCACCGTCAACTGAAGTCGAAATAGTAGAAGCAGCCATGGCTTCTAATTCCTGACATGTCATTGGGCCGGTAGTATCTTGAGAACCAACAATGTTCACTTTAACACGAACGTCTGAGCCTGCGTGTAAAGGCGCGTCGGAAGCAACACCTACAGCATTACGGTTGAAGATTTTCTCAACCGCTGTAAGACCTTGACCTTCATGAGAAACTTCTTTTGCAAGAGCATAAACTGCAGGCGCTTCAACACCTAAGGTTTCAGCAGCGAACGTTTGTAACTTCTTACCAAAAGTTACTGCGTAAGAACCGCCTGCTTTCATGAATTCCATTTTTTGTGGCGTGAATGCAGAAGATACGTCAGATAACTCGTTATCGCCGTTGTATAATTTCTTCGCTTTAGTATCAATAGTTAATACTGTACCCGTTGCTACAGAATATGCTTCTTCAAGCACTGGGTCGCCGTTTGCATCAGTAACAACATTACCGTCTGAGTCTACTTTCTTAACCCAGTTTTTAAGGTCAAGACCAATACCACCAGTTACATCAACCGTGGTTAAGAAGATAGGGGCAATACCGTTAGTACCGGCTACTACTGGCGCAATGTTGATAAATGGAACATATGGGCTTGCTTGCTCGCCTGCCCAAAGTGCAACGTTGTTCACACCAGACATACGCGAAGAACCTACACCCATAGTGCCTTTTTCAGCAACTAGCATCACTTTTTTGCCAGGGTGCTGTTCTTGCAGGGCAACGATTTCTTGTTGTGCTTCAGGAGTGATCATACATTGGCCGTGTAATTCACGGTCGGCACGAGAGTGAGACTGGTGACCAGGAGATAATAAGTCTGTAGAGATATCACCAACACCGGCGATATAAGTAACCACTTGAACTTTTTCTTGTACTTCTGGAAGCTTAGTGAAGAACTCGGCTTGTGCGTAGCTTTCTAGAAGATCTTTGGCAACAGCATTGCCTGCTTTGTAAGCAGCTTCTAAACGAGCAGTATCAGCGTCGTATAAGAATACTTGCGTTTTTAATACGTCAGCAGCAGGGGCTGAAACAGCTGCGTCATCACCTAAAGCTAAATCAAGTAATGCTTCAATTGAAGGACCACCTTTCATATGAGAAAGCAATTCAAAAGCAAACTCAGCAGTAATTTCAGCAACAGCTTCTTGGCCTAAAATAATTTCTTTTAAGAACTGGGCTTTAACACCAGCGGCACTTGTTGTACCCGGCAGAGTGTTGTAAATGAAGAATTTTAATGAATCTTCACGGTACTGGTTTCCAGTATCTTTAATTTGGGCAATAATTTCAGATAGTAGGTCAGCACTATCAATTGGCTTTGGTGCCAAACCTAAATCGTTTTTGCGGCTTTCAATTTCCGCTAAATATTCTAAATACAGGCTCATTTGATACTCTCTTTAATTATACTCTGATGATAATTTTGTAACTAAGGGGATAAAATTTGTGACTAGTTTACCTGATTTCTTACCGACTTCGAATCATTTGATCAAATAAGCATTATTCATCTTGTTTATAGTAAATAGACGGCATAGTTATATTGGTTATATTGTTGTTGTTACTATTTGATATTGCTATAAAAAATTATGATTTACATTTCCTCTTAGGAGAAAAGTCTAATATGTTGTTATTTAGTAATTGCTTATCTTAAAACTCAGCTATGCCCAGTTAAGTCCTGTAAAGCCGCACCTATTCAAGTTAGTTGGGTATAAAGTCATAATTTGTTGAAGCTTTATTGCTTATTCATCTGCTTGATATACCAATATTCAAGTTGACCGTTCACATGCATAAAGTACTTCAACCCGAACTTAAAAGGTGAATGTCGTGCTTCAAGAATATCGTAATCATGTGGCAGAACGTGCCGCACAAGGAATCGTGCCAAAGGCGTTAGACGCTAAGCAAACCGCAGCATTAGTTGAATTGTTAAAAGCGCCACCGGAAAATGAAGAGGCGTTTTTAATTGATTTATTAACCAATCGCGTCCCTGCAGGTGTTGATGACGCCGCTTATGTTAAAGCGGGGTTTTTAGCCGCTGTGGCTAAAGGGGAAACAAGCTCGCCGATAATCAGCCCTGCCAAGGCTACTGAGCTCTTAGGTACTATGTTAGGTGGTTACAATATTGAGCCACTAATTGATTTGCTAGACGATGCCGAACTCGCTGAACAAGCAGCCGAAGGCCTGGCAAATACCTTGTTAATGTTTGACGCCTTTTATGATGTAAAAGATAAAGCCGAAGCAGGTAACGCAGCAGCAAAACAGGTGATGCAATCTTGGGCAGACGCTAGCTGGTTTACCAGCAAAGAAAAAGTAGCGAGTAAAATTACCGTGAAAGTGTTTAAAGTTAGCGGTGAAACCAATACCGATGACTTATCGCCAGCGCCTGATGCTTGGTCGCGCCCTGATATTCCGCTGCATGCCAAAGCGATGCTCAAAATTTCACGAGACGGAATTACTCCAGATGACGACGGCACGATTGGACCCATTAAACAAATTGAAGCATTGCAACAAGATGGTATTCCTCTGGCGTATGTTGGCGATGTGGTGGGTACGGGTTCGTCACGCAAGTCTGCGACTAATTCCGTATTGTGGTTTATGGGGGAAGATATTCCTTATATTCCCAACAAACGCAGTGGCGGCGTTTGTTTAGGCGGAAAAATAGCGCCGATTTTTTACAATACCATGGAAGACTCTGGCGCACTGCCAATTGAGCTTGACGTACAAAAAATGCAAATGGGCGACATTATCGATATTTACCCGTATGAAGGCGTAGTAAAAAACGCTGTGGGTGAAGTGATTGCCGAATTTGAATTAAGCCCAGTATTACTTGATGAAGTGCGCGCAGGCGGTCGCATTCCACTTATTATCGGCCGTGGTTTAACAAATCGTGCTCGTGAGGCGTTAGGATTACCGGCGACTGATTTATTTGCCACGCCAATTGCTCCTGTTTGCTCAGATAAAGGTTTTACCCTTGCCCAAAAAATGGTCGGTCGTGCTTGCGGTGTTGAAGGTGTGCGTGCAGGTCAATATTGCGAGCCGAAAATGACCACCGTTGGCTCGCAAGATACCACAGGACCAATGACCCGTGATGAGTTAAAAGATTTAGCCTGTTTAGGTTTTTCAGCCGATTTAACAATGCAGTCGTTTTGTCATACATCGGCGTATCCAAAACCGGTTGATGTTACAACTCACCATACTTTGCCTGATTTTATGATGAATCGCGGCGGCGTATCACTTCGCCCAGGCGATGGCGTGATCCATTCATGGTTAAACCGCATGTTATTGCCAGATACGGTCGGTACTGGTGGCGACTCGCATACCCGTTTCCCATTGGGTATTTCTTTTCCTGCTGGGTCTGGGTTAGTTGCCTTTGCTGCCGCAACCGGCGTGATGCCACTTGATATGCCAGAATCAGTATTAGTGCGCTTTAAAGGGGAAATGCAACGGGGTATTACTTTGCGTGATTTAGTGCATGCCATTCCTTACACCGCGATCAAACAAGGTTTATTAACGGTAGAAAAAGCAGGCAAGATCAACGAGTTTTCCGGTCGTGTTTTAGAAATTGAAGGTTTGAAAGGCTTAACCGTTGAGCAAGCGTTTGAACTTTCTGACGCCTCTGCCGAGCGTTCGGCGGCGGGCTGTACCATTAAACTGGAGCAAGAGGCGGTGGCTGAATATTTAACTTCAAATATTGTCATGCTGAAATGGATGATCAGTGAAGGTTATGGTGATGTGCGCACCATTGAGCGCCGCATAGTTGCTATGCAAGCATGGCTAGATAATCCGTCATTGATGGAAGCTGACAGTGACGCGGAATATGCTCATGTCATTGAAATTGATTTAAATGACATTACCGAACCTGTGGTGTGCTGCCCGAACGACCCTGATGATGCCAAATTATTATCAGAGGTAGCTGGTGTTGAAGTTGACGAAGTATTTATTGGCTCGTGCATGACCAATATCGGCCATTTTCGCGCCGCCGGTAAACTTATCAATAACTTTCTTAATGATAACAGCAGCGCACTGCCAACGAGAATGTGGGTAACACCGCCGACGAAAATGGACAGCGCACAACTGAGTGATGAAGGTTATTTTAATATTTATGGCAGAGCAGGTGCGCGTGTTGAAACGCCAGGCTGTTCACTGTGCATGGGTAACCAAGCGCGAGTAGCTGATAAATCAACGGTGCTGTCTACTTCCACGCGAAACTTTCCTAATCGCTTAGGTACAGGCGCCAATGTTTATTTAACCTCGGCAGAGCTTGCCGGTGTTGGCGCAATTTTAGGTAAATTACCCAGCCCTGCTGAGTATATGGCATATGCGTCACAAATTGATGCCACCGCCGCCGATACTTACCGTTATTTAAATTTTGATAAGATGGAGCAGTACGTTCAAAAAGCGGATAAAGTGATTATGCAAGCTCCTGCTTAGTGCTAACTAACCCGCTGATATAAGAACAAATGAAAAACGCGTTAACAGATAGTATCTGTGACGCGTTTTTTTTGCACAATTTTTGTTACATATCCGGTCTAATGAAAAAAGGTAACTTGCTTATAAGGGTTGCTTAAAAACTGTATTTTGCTAAATTCCTTGTTTATTAGTGTACATGGTACTAATACACTTGGCGCTTAGCTTCATTTAAAAGGATTGTTTGATGTATTCTCGCTTTTCACACAAATTTTTCATCGTTTTATTAACCTTATCTGCGGGTAACCTTGCTGCGCAGACTCTACCAACAAACGATATTCCACAAACACAAATTGTGGGTGGTGAACTTGCTGCGCCAGATGCTTGGCCTTGGATGTCTGCATTAGTTTATACCTCAAGCCAAGTGAATGTTTCACTACAAGTTGCTAATACAACGTACGACAGTGACAGCTTTAATTACAGCGCCAGTGGCACGGCAACCGGTGCTTTAGTCGATTGTGGATTGGGCGGAACAGTTTGTGCTGATGCGAGCAATAAAATTTGTTTGATTGAACGTGGCGATTTTAACTTTTCAGATAAGGTGCTTAATTGCCAATCAGGTGGCGGCTTAGCGGCAGTTATTTACAATAATGTTGCTGGCGACATTTCCGGTACCTTAGGTGAAGGTTTTACTGGTACCATTCCTGCGGTTGCCATTAGCCAAGCCAATGGCGAAGTGCTAAAGGGCCTCGTTGGCGAAACTGCGACGGTATCGGTATCTGAGGCAATCAATGCTCAACAAGACTCAAGTTGTGGCGCTTCATTTCTTGGTGGTAAATGGTTAGTTACTGCGGCGCACTGTGTTGACAGTGCTATTGCTGAATTTGCCAAGGTTAATATTGGTGAATATGATTTATCAGATGGCGCAGAAAATGCGGTCGATATTGCCACTATCTATATTCATCCAGATTACGATGCAGCCAGTTTAGACAATGATATTGCTTTACTTGAGCTATTTGCGCCGGTGACCAATACACCAATTACCTTAGCCACTACTAATATCACCGACTCATATGCTCAGCAAAACCTGTTTGCAACCGCATTAGGCTGGGGTGGTCGTTTAGGTTATGAGCCTGATCAAGGACCAACAGGAAATTTTCCTGATAAATTACATCAAGTTGAATTGCAACTTTTGACCAATCTACAATGTAAAACAACACTTAGAGATAGCTTTAATGCTACTGCTGATCCAGGCATTGTTTATTCTTTAGAAAGTTTTGGCATACAAGATCATAATATTTGTGCAAATTTTGATGGCGGTGGCAAAGGCACCTGTCAAGGCGACAGCGGCGGTCCATTAATTATTAATACCAATGAAGGCTGGCAACTGGCAGGCATTGTTAGTTCAGGTTTTGGCTGTGCCGCCGACGGTTTTCCAGGGGTCTATACGCGAGTCGCTGAATATCGTCAGTGGATCGAAGAAATTACTAATGGCATCGCAATAGATACCAAAGTTGAATTCGGTTATTTTCCAGTAGGTAGTCAAGCGACTGTTGAGGCGACAGTCACCAACAATAGTTTAATGAGTGCGACACTTTCCTACGCCATTAGCGGTAACAGTGCCTTTACCCTTGCAGGCAATCAATGTTTAACCCTAAGTGCAGGTCAAAGCTGTGAGTTAACGATTAATTATCAGCCTACTGCCGCCGGTTTAGACAGTGCTAACTTAGTGATCAGTTCGCAAGACTCGAGTTTATCGTTAAGCCAAGCTAGCATTACCGGACATGCCTTGTCGCAAAATTCTGCCTTGGCCAATCAATTGGCGAGTACAGAAACGTATTTGTCTTGGTATAGCGGCGGTGATGCGTCTTGGGTGAGCACCGAGAGTGATGTAAGTATTGAAAGTGGCATGATTGAATACAGCGAAGAATCTGCTGTGATGTTAGCAACCACGCGTGGTGGCACCTTATCTTTTCAGTGGTCAGTCTTTTCCGAAGAAATTGAAGATAGAGCCGATGACAGCTATGGCACTTTGTCTTTGTTAGCCAATGGTCAAGTGCTTGCTACAATTTCAGGTAATGTAGATTTTACTGACTACGAGCTGGAATTACCGGCTGGGCAGCACATTATTACTTGGCTGTTTGCCAAAGATGCTCGTGGCACTGAACCAGAAGATAAAGCACTGCTTAAGAGTGTCAGTTTTGAAGCGCTTGCTGATGATACCAGCGGTAATAACGGTGGCGGTTCAAATAACAGTAATAATAGTAATAGCGCCAGTAGTGACAGCGGCGGCGGGACTTTGCATTATTCATTGTTACTGTTATTGATGATCAGTCTTGGTCGAGCTTGTTTCAGTAAAAGCGCCCAGAAAAACGTTAATTAAAGGCGAACGTTATTAAAGGTGCCAGTAAAACTATTTACCGAGTTTTGCTTGCACCTTTTTCATATGCTCGCGAAAGCTTTTATCAAACGCGGACTCGCCACAAGCAAATGCTGACGTTGCACTTATGCCTTCCATACCAACATTCGATAAGTCTTGTTCGATAAAACATACACCGTTATCACCTTTGGTGATTGAAATATTATCTGCCAGTTGCGTGGTATTGAGGGTCTTTTTTTCTTCTTCACTTAGTTTAGCAGTTGAATGCGGCACAGATGGCAGTGCTGGGTGCATGTTAGAAAAAGAACGTTGTTGATTACGCTCTTGAAAATATTGCTCTCCAATTTGTCTATTTAGCGAAGAGCGTAGTTTTTCAAGTTGCTGTTTGGGCGACATCTTAACTGCGTTGTTAGTGATGTTAGCAGTTTCAGCGGATGTTGAGCTTTGTTTAGCAGTTTCTTCAACAGGAACCGTTTTAATCGCTGCTGGCTCAACAGTAATAGGCCCGTCGCTTTTAGACTTGCTGCTTTTCGGCGCTTCGTTTTTGGATTGCGTGCTTTGTGGCTCAGCTTTGTCAGGTGTTAGCTCCTGTTCAATAACATCATCCATGTTATTTTTTTTCATCGGCTCAGGTAATACGGCGGGTTTAACATACAAATAGCTTTTAATCGCCTGTTGTTGCTTTGGCTTAAAAGCGGGAAACGTCTGACTATAAATTACTGCTAATAATAAAATATGACAGATAACCGCGATAAAAATTGCCCAGTAATATCCTTTTAACACACGCGCCATTTGATCTAATTTTGAATGAAGTTATAGACTTTGTTTTGGCTAAATAGTTCAGCCAATTGTTAATTGCTTGTTACAAAAGTGCGTTAGATAAAAAACACTTTTCTATGCGAGTGTTTGCTACACTTAGCGAAGGGCAAGGCGGCAAGGCCAGCTAGGTTTCAGTAACGAATGTCATTTCAAACCTTAAGTTTATAAATCCTTGCAAATACAAGGTCAGCAAATAACGTATACAAAACAGATAAATAACAATAATAGACCATTAAAATTAGCGCAATTGAGATAAAAAGAGGTAGTGGGCTATGGAATATGATTTTTTGCATGACGCAATAACAGGCAATGCCAAAGCAATATTTTCGACAGAGCACGAAGTGATGGGACCTTGGTTAGAGGTTGAAGTGGGCATGGATGCGAGCAAACTTACCCAGTTACTTACGGCAATTGATGAGATTGAAAAAGGATTTAAAAATGAAATACTGATCTCAGGCAGCGAATACTCCGTAATACTAGACCAAGACGATGTCTCCATTGAGACCAATAGCAGCATGAATGGCGCTGATGCATTACCGATTGAATTACAAGATGAACATGTTGATTTTGATAGCAATAATTCCAGCCAATGCGGCCTTGAAGATTTTCGCGAAGTGTTAATGGCTTGGGCAAAATTTATTAAAAGTTAACGGTATTAATTTTTATTACTGAACGCATACTAGGTGCGCAAGTGATTCAACGTGAAAATTAGACACTTCGTTTGTTTTCATAATGTTATTCGTCTTAATATTCTTTACTATACTTGGTTAAAAATGGATTGCCTTTAGCTAAGGCAGGCTGATTTAGCGTATTGTTTTTACAATAATTATATTACGTTGACATCGGCTACAACTAAACCAATCAACATGTCTATCATCATTGAGAAAGTGTATGAACTCTGCTGTTAAAAAAAATCGCCGTATGGTGCCTTTGCGCTATGTATTAACACCGATATTAATTCTAATCGTTGCAATCTTCATTTTAGTTGTCTTAAAAATGCTATCGCCAAAGCCGGCAAAAAAAGCGGTTGAAATTAAACCACCGTTGGTCGAAGTTACTCACCTTACCAGAGAAAATATTACCTTTGAAGTGACTAGCCAAGGCAGTGTTTTACCACGCACAGAAACTAATATTATTTCAGAAGTCGCTGGTCAAATTACCCAAGTATCGCCCAAGTTTAATGTGGGTGGATATTTTAAAAAAGGTGAGTTGATACTGGCAATTGACGATATCACCTATCAAGTTGCCTTAGTGCAAGCACAGTCGCGTTTAGGTACGGTAAAAGCTGAGCTTTTAGAAGAAGAAGCGCGTGCGAAACAAGCACGAGAAGAGTGGTTGCTATCAGGTAAGCCGCTTGAACATGCGCCACTTTTAGCCGTAAGAATACCGCAAAAGCAAAAAGCAGAAGCTGAATTACTGGCTGCCCAAGCTGACCTAAAAGCCGCTGAGATAAAATTAGAACGTACTAAAATTGTTGCCCCTTATGATGCGATGATAAAAAGTAAACATGCCGATATTGGTCAGTATGTCACCACGGGCACTCAGTTAGCGACGACCTTTGCCGTAGACTACGCTGAAGTACGTTTGCCGATCAAACAAAAAGATGTCGAATTTTTAAATTTACCGGGCATTAACGAAGTGAGCCAAGCCTTGTCTCAAGTGAATATTTATTACCAACTTTCAGGAAAAACTCATGCTTGGCAATCAAAGTTAACGCGCTATGAAGGCGTAGTCGATGCTACTAGTCGAGTTCATTATGTGATTGCGCAAATCGACGATCCTTATGCGGTAGCAAATAATGCCGAACATGAAGCTTTACACGTGGGGACGTTTGTAAAGGCAAAAATAAGCGGTAAAGATCTTGATGATTTAATTGTGATACCGCGCTTAGCAGTGCATGGCGCAAATGACTTGTATTTTATTGATAAGAATAATCAGCTAAAAATACTGCCTGTTAATATTTTACGTAGTGATACCAAATCTGTGTACACCTTAGATAAATTCCCTGCCAATTACCGCTTAATTACAACCAAACTTGAAGCGCCAATTGAAGGCATGAAACTACGCGTACAAGGTGAAGAGCCTATCGCTAAACCTGAGCCTGCTGTTAGTGATGAAGGGGCAGCTTAATGAGTTTGGCAAATGAAAATAACCAAGAGCAGTTAACAGGAATTATTGCTTGGTTTACCCGCAATAGTGTTGCTGCCAACTTGTTGATGGTAATTATTTTACTTGGTGGTTTTATTTCTTATCAGGGTATTAATAAAAAAATGTTCCCTGAATTTAACCCCAATAGCATTCAAGTTGTGGTGCCACATTTAGGTGCGTCGCCTGAAGAAGTCGAGCAGTCGGTAATTTTAAATATTGAGGACTCGCTCGAAGATATTCAGGGGATTAAGCGCATTACTTCAACGGCAAACGAAGGCATGGGCATGGTCAACATTGAGTTGCAATCGGGCTATTCGCTTGAAGAAAAACTGAATGAAGTGCAAATGCAGGTGGACTCGATCACCACATTTCCGGAGCAAACGGAAAAGCCCATTATCACCAAACTAGAGTTTACCAGTCAGGTGATGTGGCTATCGGTTAGTGGACCAATGGATCGTCGTGCGCGTCAAGAAATGACCCAAGATATTCGTGATGAAGTGATGGCGTTGCCAAGCGTTAATAATGCGCAAATTGTTGGTAATCGCGATTATGAAATCTCGATTGAAGTGTCTGAAGAAAAACTGCAAAAATACAATTTAACCTTTGATGCGATAACGCAAGCGGTACGTCGTTCATCAATCGATTTACCCGGCGGTACGATTCGCTCTAAAGGTGGCGATATTTTAGTGCGCACTCAAGGGCAAGCCTATACTGGCAAAGAGTATGGCAAAATTGTTTTGCGCACTGCCGCAGACGGTACTCGTTTGGTCTTGTCTGATGTTGCCAATGTTGTTGACGGCTTTGTTGAAGAGCAAGACTTTGCACTTTTTAATGGTCAGCCAACATCAAGCATAATGGTGCAGTCTACTGGTGAGCAAAACGACTTAGAAATTGCAGCTAAAGTCAGAGAATATGTCGCCAAAAAAAGTGAAAGTTTACCCGAAGGGGTAAAGCTTGATGTCTGGGGCGATGCATCTTATTACCTGTCAGCGCGTTTGGATATGATGCTCACTAACATGCTGATGGGCGCAATACTGGTCTTTTTGGTATTAACCTTTTTCCTTCGAATCAAAATTGCTTTTTGGGTCATGCTGGGTATTCCAATTAGTTTTTTAGGGGCATTTTTGGTGATGCCGATGCTCGGCGAATGGTCGGTATCGGTTAATATGCTGAGTCTTTTTGCTTTTATCATGGTACTTGGCATTGTCGTTGACGATGCCATTGTTATTGGCGAAAGTGCCTATGCAGAAATTCAACAATATGGTCATTCAACCGATAATATTATTCGCGGTACAATGCGAGTGGCGATGCCAGCAACCTTTGGTGTATTAACCACCATTGCCGCTTTTGCGCCTATGGTTTTTATCGACGCGACCTTTGCAGCATTTTTCCGCTCTATTTCCTTAGTGGTTGGCGCTTGTTTAGTGTTTTCATTAATTGAGTCAAAATGGATATTGCCGGCGCATTTAGCTCACATGAAGTATGTGCCATTAACGCAAGATAATTCCAATATGTTAGAGCGTTTTCAAATGCGTTTTAAAGATAGGTTAGATCGCTTCATCCACCACACCTATAAGCCTTTATTGGAAAAAGCACTGATTGCCCGCTACAACACTATGGCGTGTTTTGTTGCGGCGTTTATCTTAGCGTTAGGGTTAATTATTGGTGGCTCGGTTAAGCTCGAAGTTTTCCCCAATATACCCAGTGATTTTATTCAAGGTAAAGTGGTAATGGTTGATGGCTCTGCGCCAGAAGCGAGAAACAAAGCGATTGAGCAAATCGCCAAAGCGGGTCGAAAAGTTGCTGAAGAAAATACCCATTTAGGCAAAAGTTTTGTGAAGCACTCTATGGTATTTACTGGTGGTAATTTAGAAGCGACTTTTTTACTTGAGCTAGTGAAACAAGAAGAGCGAGAGCTTGACGCTTACCAAATTGAAAAACTGTGGCGCGACGAAATTGGTGAAATTCCGGGTACACGTGACTTGCGCTTTTTCGCCGGTACTAATGCCGGTGGCGGCGCCGCGATAGAGTTTCAATTAACTGGGCAAAATGATGCCGAGCTTGAAAAAGCCGCTGATAGCATTACCGACAGTTTATCTGCCTACGACGGTGTTTATGATATTCGACACTCATTTAGTCGAGGTAGCCAAGAAATAAAACTTGGCATTAAGCAAGAAGCGGAAGTGCTAGGTTTAACCTTGTCTGATCTGGCAAAACAAGTTCGACAAGCTTTCTATGGTGATGAAGCTCAGCGTATTCAACGTGGTCGAGACGAAGTTAAAGTGATGGTGCGCTACCCGCAGGAAAGCCGTATTTCGATTGCTGATCTTGAAGATATGTGGATCCGCACGCCAACGGGCGATCAAGTGCCGTTTTATCAAGTAGCTAATATTGAAATTGGCCAAGGTTTTTCGTCGATTACGCGCATTAATAAAAAACGCTCGATCACGATTTCAGCCGATATTGACAGCGAAAAAGTTGAATCACGTAAAGTGGTGAGTGAAATGAATGAAACCACCATTCCTGAAATTTTATCTAACTACCCAAGTGTGAGTTATGGCGTTGAAGGGGCAAGTAAAGACCAAGCCGACTTTATCGCTCAATTAATGGTGGCAAGTATTGTTGCACTGTTTTTAATATACGCGCTGATCGCGATCCCAACCAAATCGTATGCGCAGCCGTTGGTGATCATGTCGGTCATTCCATTTGGCATTATTGGCGCGATTGTTGGTCATTGGCTGTTAGGTAAAACCATTAATATGATGTCGCTATTTGGTTTTATTGCCTTAACAGGCGTGGTGGTGAATGACTCGCTGATATTGGTCGACTTTATTAACAAAGCCAAAAACTCAGGCAAGAAGATGATAGATGTGGTGATGCAAGCAGGAACGCTGCGTTTTAGAGCGATATTGCTGACGTCGCTAACCACCTTTTTTGGTATTTTACCGCTTTATTTTGAGCAAAGCTTACAAGCACAGTTTATTATTCCAATGGCAATATCATTAGGTTTTGGCATTATTTTCGCCACAGTGATCACCTTGTTTTTAATTCCTGCGCTGTATTTGATCAAAGAAGATCTGC
Organism: Thalassotalea sp. PLHSN55; assembly: GCF_052030545.1. Lineage (NCBI taxonomy): Bacteria > Pseudomonadati > Pseudomonadota > Gammaproteobacteria > Alteromonadales > Colwelliaceae > Thalassotalea > Thalassotalea sp. PLHSN55. The sequence goes on from NZ_JBPDIH010000015.1 coordinate 16,056, forward strand.
AAAATGTTTTTAAGCGCAATCGAGGGGCGGACGTTAATCAACAGCAGATAGGTTAAGTCGATACTGCTTTTTTGCATAACCACACGAGCGATATGACGATGTCGTGAGTGTGGTTTTTTATTAGGGAATCTAATTTAGTGAAAATTCATGAAAGCTTAGCCCTAAAGCTTCAAGGATAGGATGCTAGTTTAACTGTTCGCTTAAATCTTCAATAAAGTCTTGCACGTCTTCTTCATCAATATTGAGTACCGTTAACACAGAGTCTTGTACATAGGCCCAGTCGGCACTGTCGCGAAAATGTTTATGAAGATGGGTAATATTTTCGGCGAGCTTTAATATCGCGTAATCGGTTTGCGATTGGCTGCCATTTAACTTTTCTAAATAGTGACGATCGTGGTGAGATAAGATCAGCTCACAAATCTCTTTTGGTAAACGCCATGACGATGCAACGTAATAACCAATGGTTGCATGGTTTACTTGATAAACACTTTCTTCGATTTCGGGCAAAGGTTCGCTTGGCGTATTGACGGCGTGATCAAGGGTTTCTTGATAGTCTTCGTAGCGCATTGCCATAACCGGAATACCACAGTCGTGAAATAACCCTAAGGTGAAGAGTTTTTCTGCCGACTTTTTTTGCCCTAAGCTTTTACCAATAAATACTGCGGTATTGGCAATGTTGGTGGCATTTTGCCAAAACTCTTCCAAGGCAATACTGCAATTATTTTGGGTAAAACTTTTTCGAATTAAACTGCTGGTAACTAAGGTAGTAATGCCTTGCAAACCAATATAACGTACCGACTTTTGAATATCGGCAATGGTACGGGCTAAGCCATATAGCGGCGAGTTAATCGTTTTTAAAATAGTGGCACTTACCGCAACATCTTGAGAAATGGTATGAGCGATAAGGTTCATATCTGGTTCAGGCTCAGCCATTAGCTGTTGAAGCTTCATCAATAAATCAGGTTGCGCAGGAATAGAAAAACCTTTGCCAATATCTTTTACCACAGTGTCATTGATGTGCAACATAACGTGTTTACAGCGTCTTTTTTTAATGAATAAGCCTTAAAGCTTACTAAATTTTTAAAGAAAAAACGAGCCACCAAAGCCGGCTAATTGCCGATATTTATTTAAATTTTTTGTTGGTATCTCGCATGTAAAATGCGCACTCTTTCAACGTAAGCTTGCGTTTCTGGATAAGGCGGAACGCCTTGGTACTTTTTAATTGTGCTTTCTCCGGCGTTATAGGCAGCCGAGGCGAGGGTGATATTGCCGCGATATTTTTGCAGTAATCGTGCTAAATGTTGACTGCCTGCTTGAATATTTTGCTGAGCATTAAAAGGGTTAGTAATGCCAAGAGACTTGGCGGTTTTTGGCATTAATTGCATCAGCCCTTGTGCGCCTTGTTTAGAAATGGCAAAGCGATCAAAATGAGACTCGGCGTGGATCACCGCCTGGATCAACGCAGGATCAATATTATATTGGTTAGCTGTTTTAATAATTTCTGTTTGGTATTGCTGTAAATAAAGCTTGGTTTTTTGCCAATTCACTTGCGAGTTGAGCTGGCAGGCGTAGCAGCCAATGCGTATTTGCTGATAATCGTGGTCGATAGGCGCAATATCAGAAAACGAAGTCACACCTTGCTTCGACTTATATTTATATACCTGAACCGCTTGTTCTTGCGCTATTAGGTGTAGCGGCAACAATAGCGCGACGGCTAATAATAACTGCTTGGTTAACGCCATGATAACTTGATTGTCATTTTATTAAGGCCTGTGGATATTTTTAACATAGAGATAGCGCAGGCAAAAGTCTAGCGCTAATGCACTGTTTTAGGCCCACTCGAACTTTCACGTGCCATCTTTTAGCCACAATTGATCGCCACAATGCCATAATTTAAACCGTTAAAAATAATAATGTTTGCGCAAACTTTAGTCCTTTAATGAACAACTTTGGTTAATAAAGGCGCTTACCTATGGCAACCCAATCTAGTCGTTATTTCTCTTTATTTTTTGTTGCAAGTTTGTGTTTTTTTGCGATGCAAGCAAGGTGCAGTACCAGTGCTGAACCTTATGAAAAAAACAGCAATATTGCAGCGGAAAACCTATTGCCTCACTTTGAACATATCCCTTTTGATGACATTAAATCAGGCAGTTTGTTTTATCAAAACGAAGCTGGTTATCAGGCGCAACTAGCTCAAAATACTGAATTTAACATTAGCGTTAACGGCTTGGTGACACGTGTTGATGTTACTCAACATTTTTTGAATAGTTCGCCCGACTGGCTCGAGGCGGTTTATGTTTTTCCATTACCTGAAAATTCAGCCGTTGACAAAATGACCATGCTCATTGGCGAGCGTAAGGTAGTCGGTAAAATTAAAGAAAAAAAACAAGCGCAAAAAATATATCAACAAGCCAAAACTCAAGGGAAGAAGGCGAGCATTGTCAGCCAGCAACGACCCAATATGTTTACTACAAAAGTGGCCAATATTGCTCCCGGTGAAAAAATGAGTATTCACATTAGTTATTTACAGCAAGTACATTTTCAAGACGGGCAGTTTTCATTGCGTTTACCGCTGACGATTACGCCGCGCTTTTTAGCAAAACAAATTCCAATGGCGTTGCCAACAGCTCAAAAACTGCCAGAGCAGCAGACAATTGAAATACCCGATATCAGCATTGACGATAGTGCTAACTTAGGGTGGGCGGTAATTGATGCTGCCGAAATTAGTCCACCACAAAAATATTACCCTTTTATCCATCAACTCGGTCAACAGCTCGATCACCAGTTAGCTCAGGAACAAAGGCAAGGCAGCGCGCAGCAAACGGCAACAATTTCAGCGTCAATTGACTTAGGTTTGCCCATAGAGTCGTTAGCAAGCTTGTATCACCCCATTGTGCAATCACAGCATAAACAAACATTAACACTTGGCTTAAAGCAAGAACGCATTGGGCTTGACCAAGATTTTGTTTTAACCTGGCAAGTAAAAGCCAACCAGCAACCACAGGCAGCATTTTTTAAAACAGCGCAGACCGACGCAGATTATGGCTTGTTAATGCTAGTGCCGCCAAAAGGTGAGTTTTTAAAAGCGCTGGCAAAAGAAGTGGTAGTTATTGTTGATACCTCAGGCTCTATGTCTGGTGTTTCAATTAAGCAGGCGAAAAAAGCGCTCGCCTATGCGTTAAGTAAGCTTAGCCAGCAAGACCGATTTAATATTATAGAATTTAACGACAGCAGCCAGCGCATGTTTGTAAAAAGCCAGCTAGCAAGTAAAGAAAACATTCGTTTTGCGCAGCAATGGTTGAGCATGTTAAGCGCGGGCGGCGGCACCAATATGTATCCTGCGATTGAATCGGCGCTCACTACAACAGAGCAAGCTTCATATTATCGACAAGTGATTTTTATTACCGATGGCGCGGTAGGTGATGAAGCAAGTTTGTTTTCTCTGATCGAAAACAAACTTGGCAGTACCCGTTTACATACGGTTGGTATTGGTTCAGCACCCAATAGCTATTTTATGTCGCAATCGGCAGCATTAGGGCGAGGCAGTTATCGTTATATTGGCGATGTTAACGAGGTTCAGCAGCAAATTAACCGTTTGTTTGATGATATTAGTCAGCCGGTGTTAACTGATGTCAGTATTAAGTTTCAAGCAAACAGTACCAAGGGAAACATTGCCAAGGGAAACGCTGTTAGCGATACAGCTAGCGCTATTGAATATTATCCAGACCACATTCCAGACTTATACGCCAGCCAACCACTGATGGTAAGCGCTAAAATGCCAAAAAACATTGGTGAGTATTTGTTAGTTCAAGGAAAATTAAATCAGCAGCGGTGGCAACAAAAAGTGCGAATTAGCCAAGCCAAACAACAAAACGGTATCGCGTCGTTATGGGCAAGGGCAAAAATATCCGCGTTAAGTCATGCATTACGTCGTGAAAAAATGCAGGCACGGGGAAGTGACAATAATCAAACCACAGTAGATGGCATTATCGCGCACATCACTGAATTAGCGTTAGCGCACCAGCTTGTTAGTGCGTATACCAGCTTTGTTGCTGTTGAAGAAAAAGTCAGTCGGGAAAGCAAGCAAACACTCCATAAACAAAAACAAAAGCAAAAAATTGCCAATGCGATGCCCAAAGGTTCACAGCAAATTATGGTGGCTAATACCGCATTAGGGTTGGAAAGCTATATTAGTTTAGGGTTAATTCTTCTGGTGTGTGCCTTGTTTATTCATGTCTGTAGTTACTGGTTTTCGTTTGGCAAAGTCAACGTTGAAAGTGAACAATAATGCGATTCACTGCTCGGCTTAACTACCTTGTATTAAGCCTAATAATATTAGCCTTGATAAGCTTAAGCTACCCTGTGTATATGTTAATAAAAGCTGAAGTCGGTCAGCACTTACTTACGTTGGCGTGGCAGCAAACGCTTAAGCAAAATATAGCTGAAGATATTAGCGGGCTTTTACGCATAAAACAGGTTAAGCCTTGGCCTTGGGCGGATTTTCACCCGGTTGGTCAGTTAACATTTGCCTTTGCAAACGAACAAGTTGAGCGAAAGCCAACGATAGTGCTAAACAGCGACTCAGGACAAGCGCTTGCTTTTGGTCCTGGCTTACATGGTTTAAGCTTAGCTAGTGACAACTTAACAATAATTTCAGGTCATAACGACAGTGTCTTTTCACCATTAGCAACGCTAAGTTATGCCGATACCATTAGTTATCAAACAATTAACGGCAAGCGTCAAACTTATCACATACAAAGTCTTGAAGTTGTCGACCTTGCTAAACAGCCATTGATGCTTACCGATTTTGACACAGCAACCAAACCTAGCTTGTTATTAATTACCTGCTTCCCATTTCAAGGGCGTAGCAGACAAGACAGCTCACTGCGTTATCTTGTTTATGCGCAGGCGTTGTAGCAGCACCTGCAATGTCGATATGTTTTGTTACAGAAAACATTAAAGCCCAGTTGCTGTACAGGGCTGTTAGACTAACCATTTGCTAAACTTTCTTGTTTCAATCGTGGCATATGTCGATAACATACGTTAGGTTAACAATATGTTAACTACGTAACTCGGCTTATAGGCGATACTATGCTGATTGACTCTCTCAAAAAACTTCATCCTATGTTTACTATCCGATTTACTGTCGTAAGTATTTTTATCTTTGCGACTTTTCTAACTGGGTTAGTGGCAACAGGTTTGCAATATCATTTTAGTAAAAAAGCGGCCTCTGAAAGTGCAGAGCGTATGTTTGAAATGACCAGTCAGAGCACGAATAGCTTTCTTGTTAACCTAGATCAAAAAGCAACCAATATGGTTAGACTTTTATCGCAATTTAGTCGGTTGGCGGATCAAGACAGCATGGACAGAGATACCGTTGAACTTTTTTCTGAAGCAATGAAAGCCAACAAAATGCTGTATGCCATTTATGTAGGTTTTGCCAATGGTGATTTTTACGAATTAGTTAACCTAGAATCAAGCCCAATTATTCGATCACAAATTAAGGCGCAACAAGAAGATCGCTGGGTATTAGTGACGGTGACAGGGGAGGGGCAAAATCGCGTACGTGCTTTTACTTACTTTAATGCTGCTGGCGAGCAAACCTCAAAACGAGATGAACCTAGTAACTATGATGTACGCACTAGACCTTGGTATATCAATGCGCCACTAAACAGTGTTCATAAATCTAACCCTTATTTATTTCAGCATTTACAAGCTCCGGGGCAAACTTATTCAACCATCATTCCTTCTACCAAAGCGGTTATTGCTGTAGATATTGCGCTATCGTCGTTATCTGAATTTTTAAAAAATAAAAGCAGTGCGCAATCCGGTTCAAAAGGCCACGAAATGTTTTTGTTTCAAAACTCAGGTGAAATTGTGGCTAGCAATCAAGAGGAGCAGCTTGAAAAAACGATTTTTAAACCGCTGATGCTGACACTCAATGCCGAGCAAAAAGCGGTTATTGAAAATGCTGCTGTCTTGAAGGTGTCAAATGAACTCGATTGGGCGCCAATCGACTTTACTCAGTCAGGAAAACCAAAAGGCTATAGCATTGATATTATCAATTATATTGCCAAAGAAACGGGGTTGAAAATTGAGTTTGTTAATGGTTTTTCGTGGTCTGAATTTGTCGATAAATTCAAAAAACAAGATATTGATTTACTGCAGCCAATTTTCCTTAATGAAGAAAACCGCCAGTTTGGTTTGGCCTCAAATTCATTTTTAGAACTGCCGTTTTCAGTGGTGACACAAGAAAACCATGCAACAATTGAACACTTAAATGATATGAATGGCAAGCATTTAGCCATACCGGAAGGTTGGTCGGTTATTCAAGCATTAAAAGATAATTTTCCACAAATAAATATTGTTGAAGTTGAGTCAACGTATGCGGTATTACAGGCTGTCGCCAACGGTGATGTTGACGCGGGCTTAGACAATGACGCGATCTTACGTTTTACCCAGCAACGCTTTTATATCGACAATATTCAATACCATGAACAAATTGACTTTAGCCCTGCAAAAATAAGTACATCGTTGCACTTTATGTTGGCGGATGACCAAGCCGAACTTGTTGATATTATTAATCTCGCGATTGCGAATATACCAGAACACTACCGTGAGTATTTAAATCGAAAATGGCTAAAAGGTAGCGAGGCAAACCATGGTGTAGTACCGTACCCAGCGCTTATTGAACTAGCAAAAAATAGCGATAACCATGGCAAGTTATTAACCGTAAATATTAATAAGGTAGAGCGCTTTATTTATTTAATGCCGGTTGATGAACAACAAAAAGAGTTTTTCGCGATTGTGGTGCCAACGGACGACGTTTTGGCAGAAAGTGTTGAAAAAGTTCAGTTATCTATTTTGATCACGATCGGTTGTTTGTTACTCATTTTGCCAGTCACTTGGTTATTTGCTGCGCCGATTGTTAGCCCGATTAAAGAGCTTGAAAAAGAAAACCAAAAAATTAAGTTTCGTCAATATCAAGATGTACGTTTGGTTAACAGCAATATTCAAGAAATAAGCGAGTTGGCCAATTCGTTAGTGGATATGTCGTCTTCCATTGCTGAGCATGAACGAAAAAATAAAGAGCTGATGGAAGCGTTTATTAAGCTGATCGCACAAGCAATTGATGATAAATCACCGTACACGGGCGGACACTGTAATCGCGTACCTGAACTTGGCATTATGCTCGCAAACGCGGCGTCAGCGTCGAATACACCGCCGTTTAATGACTTTAGTTTTGCCAATGAAGACGAGCAACGCGAGTTTAGAATTGCAGCTTGGCTGCACGATTGCGGTAAAATTATCACCCCTGAGCACGTGGTTGATAAAGGCTCTAAATTAGAAACAATTTATAATCGGATTCATGAAGTACGCATGCGTTTTGAAGTATTGTGGCGTGATGCGCAAATCGACTATTACCAACAGTGCCTAGAAGCACCTGATAAAAATGAAGCGTTAACTATAGCGTTACAAGCTAAATTCCAGCAATTACAACAAGACTTTGCCTTTGTCGCACAAAGTAATGTTGGCGGTGAATTTATGGATGAGAGTGCGTTAGACCGCCTACAACAGCTAGCTAAAATAAAATGGCAACGCCACTTTGATAATACGCTTGGCTTGTCACCCGTAGAAGAATTACGTTTAGAGAAGATGAAAAAGCAAGGCCAATGTGCTGAACAGCCAAACGGCGGTTCAGTAACGGAATATTTACTGTCAGATCGCCCTGAACACATAATTGAGCGGACCCGCAATCCTGAATTTTCACCAGAGCAAGGCATCAAAATGCCAATGCCTGAATTTGAATACAATTTAGGTGAGCTATATAACTTATCAATAAAAGCGGGCACATTAACGGCAGAAGATCGTTATAAAATTAACGAACACATGCTCAGTACAATTAAAATGTTAGACACCTTGCCGTTTCCACCTGAACTGGCAAACGTACCTAAATACTCATCAACTCACCATGAAACCCTGATAGGGACAGGTTATCCTCGCCAATTAACGGCTGAAGATTTATCCATACCTGAACGTGTATTAGTGATTTCAGATATTTTTGAAGCACTTACTGCCGCTGACCGCCCTTATAAAAAAGCAAAATCGTTAAGCCAATCTGTTGATATTTTGCATAGTTTTGCCTTAAAGCAGCATATTGATTTTGACCTGTTTGAACTGTTTTTAACCAGTGGCACTTATTTAACGTATGCCAAGCAGTACCTGCATGAAGATCAAATTGACCACGTCGATATTGCTAAATACCTGCGCACCGACAAAGTCGCCAGCTGATAGCTCGCTGTTTACCGCTTTCAGCTTGTAACTTACTGCTTGCGACTTACCGCTTATCGCTTGTGACTTTTAACTTGTCGCTGATAACTTATCATTTGTGATTTTTTTGAGTCAATTTTATTCACCTATTGATGATTATCCTTTAAGCTAGGCAAGCATGAATAATGAGCAAAATAAGGATTTTTATGGCAAAAAGTTTACCCGCGTTACATTTGTTTAGTATTTTTGAAGCGGCTGCGCGCCATGAAAGTTTTCGCTTAGCGGCAGAAGAGTTATTTATCACGCCGTCAGCCGTTTCACATCAAATAAAATCGCTGGAAGCCTTTTTAGGTTTTGAGCTATTTCTGCGCAAAAGTCGAGGAGTTAGTTTAAATGCCGCCGGTAAAAGCTATTTAGCCTATGTGCAAAAAGCGTTAGAGTTACTTGAGCAAGGCACTAAAAATGTTAGCGGAAAATACTCTACGCCAAGCTTAAAAATATCAACCTTTCCAACTATGTCGAGCAATGTCATTATTCCGCAGCTTAGCCACTTTCAACAAGCCCATCCTGAAATTGAAATTCGCCTAGAAACCGGCATGAACGTCGCCGATTTACGCTATGACGACTGCGACTTAGCGATAAGAGTCGGTAAGGGCGACTGGCCGGGAGTGGAAGTAAAAAAGTTAATGGACTTGCACATTGAAGCGGTATGCTCGGCGGAATTTGCTAACAAATATCAGCTAAAATCGCCTGAGCAAATTGCCGAGGTGCCGTTAATAGATTTAGACGGCATGGACAATATTTGGCAGCAATGGTCGCAAGCAGTACAAATACCGCAACAAGACTATCAACATCCGCTGGTTTTTAGTCATTACGACTCGTGTTTACAAGCCGCTGAACAAGGTTTAGGGTTGGCTTTAGCGATCATGCCAATTGAACAACTTTTGCTTGACCGGCATTTGCTAGTTGCGCCGTTTAAACTTAATACTCTTTACAATCAGGCGTTATATGCCGTCTATAGAAAAGAAGATGCCGACCGGCATGACATTCAGTGTTTTCTTAATTGGTTGGTGAAATCCCCCAATTTGAAAACGACAACAAATGATGAATGAGATTCACCTATAGCGTGAATATTATCCCGTTGAGAGCTTTAGCTTAAGTGACTACTATGACGTTATCCATTTAAAACGTGTGTAACACGTTTTTAAGATTCTTTTATTAAGTAGGTGACTGACATGGAAAGTACTCTTTGGCTGAAAATTTATCGCGTATTGGCAATTGCAATAGTGGCATTGCCGATTATCTTAAACTGGCTGCTAGAAGGCAGCTTGCTCAGTTCGTTGCTTTACGTACCTATAGTTAGCTTAGCTTTTGGCGGCTTGGCAATTTGGTTAGATCGTCAGTTACTTAAGTTTGCTGCAACTCTAACGCGACGCCGAGCTAAACCTGTTGCATCGGCGCCGAAGCTATCTCGTTTACTGAACCAAAACAGTAAATCAAACTGTTGCTTCTATTAAGCTTCATCGTCACTAAGCATGTTTGGCTGGTAGGGATCTGCTTGAAATATTTCACTGATCTCTTTGCCAAATACCGCGGCGATAGTAAAGGCTAACTGCAAAGACGGATCGTGCTTTTCCCGCTCTATCGCATTCACCGCTTGGCGAGAAACACCAAGGCGTTTTCCTAAGGCTTCTTGTGACCAATTCTTTTCTGCGCGTAACACTTTAATATTATTTTTCACGATTATCAGCCCATATCAACAACTGCAAAATCAGCCCGTGACAGCCAAAAACCACCGGCAAAATATAGGCAAAGCTTATTTGTGGCAGGTCAAGCTTAAACACTAACATGCCATAAGCAAAACTGACAAAACACACTAACCCTATCACCCATAAAAACGCTTCGCTGGTTAGCCTGCTCATATATTCGTCTAATGCTTGAAAGTGGGCTCGGTAAATAAAAAACGCCCATACCAATGGCGCTATCGGTAATAACGCAAAAAATACCACCATGCTAGTTGGCAAAGCAAACAGCTCAATGGCAAAGGTTTGCACAGCAATCAGGAATAAAAATACCAGCATGGCGATCATAAACCGTACGGTGAAACGTTTCTCTGAGTGTGTCATTTTTTGCATGCCATCTCCTTTTTTGTATGTAATGTCTATTTTACTAAAAGTAATGTATACCTTACTTGTTAATGTGTCAAGTATACCTGACTTTTGGCGAGAGATAGCCAGTATTGCTTGGATTAAAGCGTGTAAGCTTTATTGGCTTATTCCTCGTTTTTCACTTTTTGGAGGCGTTTTTAATAGGGCGCGTTAGCAGATCTTGCGTTAGTGCTAATCATAAATCGCCATAGCAAGTTGAAAGCGAATGATTTCTTTGTCTATTAACAGACCCTAGTGTTTTAGCTTATTTTGAAAAATAGTTAATTATTTTTAATATTGATTGAACTAATAGCAAACAAGGCACTCTTACTTAGCAAGATACTTATCCCCCTTAGTGTTTTATTGTTTATGTTTCATGTTCTTTGCGTTTACTTGCTTGCAAGTAAACGCTTTTTTTTTGCCTAAAATTTAAGTGAATCAGGTAAACTTGAATTATCTAAAACTAACAGCGCGATATTATGATTAATTTAAATATGAATTTTGCTCAGCGTATCGTGATAGATACTCAGCAACTGCCTTGGCAGGAAAGCCCAATGGCCGGTGTTCTACGCAAACCACTAGCTAGAGAAGATGCCGAGAGAGGCCATGCAACGAGCATCGTTAAATATCAAGCTGGCGCGAGCTTTGCCAAGCACTTCCATCCTTTAGGTGAAGAAATTTTGGTGTTAGACGGGGTTTTTTCAGATGAGCACGGTGATTATGGTAAAGGTTGCTATCTTCGAAACCCCGATGGCTCATCACATGCGCCCTTTAGTAAAAATGGTTGCCTGTTGTTGGTAAAATTGCATCAGTTTCAAACGAGTGACCAGCAACAAATAATGATTAATACGCAACAGCAACCATGGCTTGCAGGGCAAGGCAACTTAAAGGTTATGCCTTTGCATCAACATTTAACCGAGTCTACTGCATTAGTATTTTGGCCAAAAGGCGAAAAATTTAAACCTCATACCCATTTTGGCGGTGAAGAAATATACGTGATTAGTGGTGAGTTTATTGATGAACATGGTCGCTATCCACAAGGTACTTGGTTGCGAAATCCACACTTAAGTCAGCATCATCCTTATGTTGAACAGGATACAATTATCTGGGTTAAAACTGGCCATTTATAAATAAAAAGCATATTAAATTTAATCTTAATATTTTTATTTTAGTTGCTTTCATTTTTTGTCTTATTGGCTGTTGTTAATTTTTATATAAATATCTTCCAAATCAATAGTTAGTGAATATAACCTTAATTTATAATCTTATTTCTTAAAAAACTATTTTTTCAATTTATTGCACTTTCATTTAAAAAAATCATATATCCACAGTTTTTTTCTGGTTAATTTGAATATTGTCTACTAAGTTTTATTGATGCAAAAGGTGGTTGTTTTTTCATCACCTCAAGATAAGAATAAAACTGGTTTAAGGATAAAGGATGGTGGCAATACTTAGTTCAATAAGTTGTTCAGTGCTGCTACTGATCTATTCTTTTTTCACACGAGTCTACACATTTATAAAGCTCCTTCGTTGCTGTAATTTTTTAGCAACCGCTAACATCAATCGATCACAATACTTTGTTAACTATCTAATAGTGCTAATTAAATACTGGCATAAAAAAATAATGATTAAGGAAAGTTTATCATGGCACAGCATGTAGAATGTACACGCCCTAAAAAAATGGGCTTTCTATTTAAAAATGTTTTTGTTGTTTCGCTTCTCAGTCTTTTTCTTAATGGTTGTGGTGATAGCACTTCACCGCCAGCACCTAATCCGCCTGTTCAAAATACCACACACTCCGTTGGTGGTAATGTTACCGGTTTAGCCGGCTCAGGCTTGGTTTTACAAAATAATGGCGCCGACGATTTAGCTGTTATGGCAGACGGTGCAGTAACGTTTGCAAGTGAAATTGACGATAGCGCTGCTTATGCGGTGACTGTTAGTGCTCAGCCAACGTCGCCGTCGCAAACCTGTTCTGTCGATATGGGTTCTGGTACCATTTCAGGTGCTGATGTTTCCAATGTTGCCATAAGTTGTGTAACAGATACCTTCACCGTTGGCGGCAGTGTTACTGGGCTTTCGGGAGCTGGGCTTACCTTACAAAATAATGCCGGTGATGATCTTGCTATTTCAGCAGATGGTGATTTTACTTTTGCAACGGAAGTTGAAGATGAAGGCGCATATGCGATTACTGTCAGTGCACAACCTTCAACGCCTGCGCAAACATGTACGGTTGAGATGGGCGCTGGCACAATAGCGAATGCTAATGTGACTGATGCTGCAATAAGGTGTGTTACAGACACGTTAACCTTAGTGGGCGCAGCGGTTGATGGCCCTGTTGCTAATGCTGATGTTAGGATTTATCGTTTAGATACCAGTATGGCCAATTTAAGAGGTCAATTACTTGATGAAGGGATAACAGATGCTCAAGCAAACTTTTCTGGCTTAGATGTACCGGTTGATGAAACCGGTCCGTTTGTCATTGTTGTTACGTCCAATGAAAATACCGTTGATTTAAATTCAGGTAACCCACCAATTATTGCTGAAATGACCACTATATTGACCGCTGATGGCATTAGTGAGCCAGTATATGCAACGCCATTAACCACAATGGCTGTCGCGTTGACAACAGCAAAAGCCGATGATGACGGCACAGTTACCGAAGAAGAATTTCTCAATGGTTTAGATGAAAGTGCTAACGAAGTTGTTGCCGCACTAGGTTTTGGTATGTCAGATGATATTGATATTTTTGCGACACCTCCTTTAGTCACTGATAGTTCAGATACGGCGGAAGAATTAGCTGATGTCGCTGACTACCGCACGGCAATTTCGGGTATGGCCGCTGTTATTTTTCAAATTGAGCAAAATGATCAGGGCGACTCAGACACGGGTGATATTTTATCCGGCCTTGCGGATGATTTAAGTGATGGTGAAATTGATGGTAGTAATAGTGAAAATGAACAAGTAGATGATTATGCCAGTGAAGATGCGATAGTTATCGTTGAAACCGACCCATCACAGCTAACCATTCCGGGAACTGATAGTACCGTTGATGATGTTGAGCAATTACTTGCTGATGAAACAGAAGATACCGGTACGCAAACCGATACTACTGATTTAAGTGATGGCACGATTGATAGCGACGCACAAGCGGCTAGTGTAAGCACTGACCGCGATGAAGACGGCGTGTTAAACGGTGAAGATGCTTTCCCTGATGATCCTAACGAAAGTGCTGATGCGGACATGGATGGTGTTGGTGATAATGCCGACCCTGACGATGATAATGACGGTGTTAATGATGACAATGATGCCTTTAAAAATGATCCTACCGAAACGGTTGATTCAGATGGTGACGGTACGGGTAATAATGCCGATACGGACGATGACAATGATGGCGTATTAGATGTTGATGATGACTTCCCATTAGATGCTTCAAAAAGTAATGCTACCGATGTTGATGACGATGGTTGGCCAACGGATCAAGATGCCGACGATACTAACCCAAATAATCCGGGCGTAGCCTTTGTTGATACTGACGGTGATGGTGTCGGTAATACTACAGATACCGATGACGATAACGATGGCGTGCCAGATGTTGATGATGATTTACCAACTGATGCTACTGAAAGTTCAGACCTTGATGGTGACGGTATTGGCGATAACAAAGATGATGATATTGACGGTGACGGCGTAGCCAATAATACCGGTGGCGACGATGTAGTTAATAGCCAAGATAACATTGCCCCAGATGGCGATGCGTTCCCATACGATAGCGCTGAAAGCTCAGATCTTGATGGCGATGGTGTGGGTGATAATGCCGATGCTGATGCCGATGGTGATGGTTTAGCCGATATCAATGATCCTGATCCAACCAAAAAAGATACTGATGGTGATGGTGTTAAAGATGGCGCCGATGCATTCCCTGATGATTCAACGGAAACCTTAGATTCAGACAGTGATGGTGTCGGTAATAACTCTGACAATTGTCCTGCGATGCCTAATCAAAACCAGCTCGATACAGACCAAGATGGCTTAGGTAATGTATGTGATCCAGATGATGATAATGACGGTGTATTAGATGGTGATGATGACTTTCCACTTGATGAAAATGCCTTTGAAGCAACTGATAGTGATGGCGACGGTTGGCCAGTAGGTCAAGATCCCGATGATACCGACGCTAATGTGCCTGAAATTGATTATGTTGATACCGATGGCGATGGCGCAGCTGACAACGGTGGTTTAGCACCAGATGGTGACGATGATGATGACGGTGTCGATGATGCTTTAGATGAATTTCCATTAGATGATAGTGAGTTTAATGACGCTGACGATGATGGCACTGGTGATAATGCCGATACTGATGACGACAATGACAATACGCCAGATGTGGACGACGCTTTTCCAAATGATGCAGGAGAATCAAGCGATTCAGACATGGATGGTATTGGTGACAATAGCGACAACTGTCCGTTAGTCTCAGGCCCGCAAACGAATACTGATAATGATGACCTTGGTGATGTGTGTGATCCTGATGATGACAATGACCAAGTTGTAGATGCTGATGATGCCTTCCCGTTAAACCCTGAAGAGTCAGTTGATACCGACGGTGATGGTATTGGTAACAATGAAGATAGCGACGATGACCAAGATGGCTTAACTGATGCAGAAGAAGCAGAGCTAGGCACTAATCCGTTATTAAGTGATACCGATGGCGACTCAATTAATGACGGTGATGATAACTGCCGCTTAATAAGTAATGTTGACCAAACAGACTCTGACCAAGATGGTGTTGGTAATGTTTGTGATGATCCCGCTGACGTTTCAGGATTTTACTTACTCGATTTCTCTGTCACAACGGCTTCGATAACAACAGCAAGTGATGACTGGGATGACTTTGCCGCGGATGAATGCGACAACATGGAAGATGATCTTGGCAGTGAAATTGTCTTAATCAAACAAAATGGCGCTGAAATAAAGCTACTATTTGCTGATGATGACTTCTCAATTGAAGATGGTGATTTTGGTTCAATAACCACTTTCGGTCAAATTAACCTTGCTGGTGAAGATATTGAGGAATTAGCAGACGGCAGTGGTACGGTTGAGTTTAGTTTTGACGCAACCTTCGAACTTGCCCCTGATACTGGGGTAATTAGCGGCGTAGCTAATGATTATGTTGGTGTTGAAAGCGGCGACCAAATGGTGGTGGAATGTAGCGCTGAATTAGCTGTTACCTTAACGCCAATGGAAGAAGGTAGTCTTAATGACATTCTAGACAATACAGGTACTGACGGTGGTTTTGCTTCACTAGAAAGTGATGAGGTGTGGGATCAAACACGTCAAGCTCATATCTTTGAATTTAAATATGACATTTTCAATGATACTGGTGCAACCGTAGGTGAATGGGATGGTGACGAAGAGCTATGGCAAGAGTTTAGCGATGATGAACTTCGCTTTAATTTAGGTAGTGCTGGTTGGGCTTCACCAGTATCCGCACCACGGATTGAATTAGTCGAAGGAAATATCAGTGACGTTATTGATGAGGACGCCGATGGTAATGCCTTAAGAACCTCACGAGTTGAAGGTTATGGTATTAATATTACCGGCAAAACCTTTGGTTTCTTGGTTGATGACGACTGGCTTGATCATGGCGGCTTAGATGTCACGACAACTTTCGAACATGATAATGCTAAGGCATTGGCGGTTAAAATAGTGAATCAAAATACCGTATATGAAGTTGGCTGTGGTGGTGAAGATTTTTGGCAAACTGGCTTGAGCTGTGATAATTGGACGCCGTCTGATTGGACATTGCCTATTTTTGACAATGCGCCTGTTTTAGCCACCAACTTCTCAGACAAATTGTTTGCTAACGGCAGTGAAATGACAGTTTTCCATCAAGGTGTTTTAGTTGCCCGTGGCGTTGATGAAAATGTGTGGGCATTCTTTACAGGTAATGATACCTCTGGCGCTGAAGGTAGTAGCGGCGTAGTCGATTACTATACAGTGCGCAATGACGGGCAAATTAATCTATTGCTCGACTTTGATGATAATGATGTGACTGGTGAATGGGAGATCATTGACCCATTAGGCAATGACAGCGATTTATTAATGATGTTTGAAATACCAGAGTTTGTTAAATGGCATTTTGATTATTCTTTTGAATCTGCACAGTTATTCTTAGCAATTGTCGAAGACCCTGCTGACGGTGTTGGTTATGTGCGTATTGGCGAGGTAATGGAAGCGGGCCATTACACTATAGAGTCAGGGTTAAACGTACCTGCACTCGAGCAAGTCACCGAAAATTTCTCGTACTTATTACCGCCAATTATTGATAGTGACGGTGATGGCGTATTAGATGAAGATGATGCCTTCCCTGATGATCCAAATGAGCAACATGACTTTGATGGTGACCAAATTGGTGATAATGCCGACCCTGATGATGACAATGACGGTACCAATGACGATGAAGATGCCTTCCCGTATGACGCAAATGAGCAATTTGATTCTGACTCTGATGGCGTAGGTGATAACGCAGATGCCTTCCCGTTTGATGATAGCGAGCAGTATGACTTTGATGGTGACCAAATTGGTGATAATGCTGACCCTGATGATGATAACGATGGCGTTTTAGATGAAGATGATGCTGATCCGTTTGACCCGAGCGTTGGTATGGCATCAGATCTTGATGGCGACGGTATTGCCGATAAAGATGACAACTGTAAAGTTATCGCCAATGAAGACCAGCTAGATACAGACCAAGATGGCTTAGGCGATGTTTGTGACATGGTTGTGCCTGATATGACCGGACTGTATCTAACAACCTTTACCCCTAACGACGGTAGTGAGCTACTAAATGAAGCCGGTGATGCCTGTGAAGCAGATACACAAGAGGTCTTCTTCTTAGATGTTCATATGATAGGTAACCAAGTCTTTATGGTTGACTCAGATGATGATGAAGACAGCGGCGTATATGGTGTAATGCAAGCTGATGGTAGCTTTACCGTGCAGAGTGAATCAGAATCGTTTGTTGTCGAAAATGCAACTTTTAGTGACCTAACGGGTAACTTTAGCTTTGATTTTACCGAGTCGGAAAGTAACGATGATGAAACGGTAACCTGTAATTCAGCTGGCGTAATTGTTGGCGTTAGTCCAACAGATGAAAGTGAGCAAGCAATTTTATCGGTAGGAATAACTTGGTTTGAAAGCGATTCATTTGATTCTAATGGTGATGGGCAAGATGATGAATTTGACTTTGAATACGGCACCATTTCTGAAGGCAGTGTCGAAACGTTATTTGCTTGGGATTTTGATGTTGCTGATGATTGGGTTGATATTTCAGATGAAGTGGTCGATGCCAGTATCTTTTTAACCGACAGTGGCTTTGTTGTTGCTGATGATCTCTTTACCATTACCGGTTATGCCGATGGCACTGAAATTGGCATTATTCAACAAACCAGTGAAGGTGTTGCTGTTGCGACTAATATTGAGCACATCGAACTGACAAGCTTTGACTTCTCTGGTTTGCCAATTGGCGCAGCACTGGATGAAAACTGGTTTATTGGCCTTGCTGAAGATGCTGTTTTTAGCGAAGGTGCTAAAATGCTTATTGCTACGATAACCGCGCAAGTTGAAACCTATAGTTTCTGGTGTGATAACGACTTTGATGATTGGTTTGAAGATAATCTAGCGTGTGACAATGTTGTCGCTATACGCTGGGAAGAAACAGAACCGGGCTCAGGAAACTATGATCCTGTGCCTGCTACCTCACTTGATGATGTCATTAATACACCAGCATCGCTTATCAATGATCGTGTTGGCGGTATGTGGGTCGGAGACGGCGACAGCTCTTCAGGTGGCTATCATATTCAAGCTTATTTTGTTTCTGATGACGGTACCGTTGACGGTGATAACTTTGAAGTTGTTTACATTAAACACGTTGGCGGCGAAGAGCATGAGCTTGCGCGTGGAGTTCCTACACAAATAACCATAGGTACCATTGATGTACTTGGTTTTGATATTCCTGACAGTGTCTCTGGATTAGTTGAGTTAGACGAAGATGAGCACCATCGTATTCTTTTTGTTGAAAGTGAACTAGAAGGTAGTCCATATGTCAGACAAGGGGATAAAACAGAAGTAGGTACCACATTTAAAGACCCTGTATTTAATTCTGTTGCAGCGGCAGATATTATTGACGGTTTTGCCCCAGGTGGCCCGTAATAGTGGATTGCCTTATTTTTGATAAATCTAAATGAGATCTAAAAAAGTAAAGGGCGCTTAGCGCCCTTTTTAATGCATCAAATTTAATAAAAAAGGTAGTAGGAAATTTAGAGTTTTCTGTAAATATGAAGGCTTAGTTTTGTTTACTAATCACTTTAGTTTTGAGAGAACCTTGGTGTAATTGCAACGTTAATTCATCACCTTCAGTCACTTGCTTGGTTGACTTGATAATCGTGTGGTTAGCATCTCGTGCAATACTGTAGCCACGGGCGATGGTCGCTAGCGGACTTACCATGTGAAGCTGCTCAACTAAGTGCGCAAAATCTTGTTGTTTTTGCGAAACCAGTTGCTGGGCATTATGTTCGAGTCTTTGCGTTAATTGCTTAAGTTGTTTGTTTTTATCAGCTAAGCTCTTTTCAGGTGAACATAAGGTTAATCGTGCTTTTAGCTGAGTAGGTTTAATGGTAAAACGTTGCAGCTCACGCTTTATTGCGTATTGCAGTCTGTTTTCAAGCTCGTCAGCTTTTTGTTGCTGAACTTGTAATTTTTGCTCGGGATGAACTTGCGATAAACGATGAGCTAAAGCAAGATAGCGCTGACGGCTTAACTGAGCGACTTGTTGCTGGTTGACTAACAAACGCTTCGTTAAATGGGCGATTTTATCACTTAATTCGGTAACTTCATCTGACACTAATTCAGCTGCGGCTGACGGCGTTGCGGCGCGAACATCAGCAACATAATCGCTTAGTGTGGTATCTATTTCGTGACCAACCGCGCTAATAATAGGTAACTGGCTTTGATAAATGGCATTCACAACCGACTCTTCATTAAAACACCATAAATCTTCTAATGAACCGCCGCCTCGGCCAACAATTAAAACGTCACACTCGTTACGCTCATTGGCAAGACGTATCGCAGCAACAATATCCGCTGTTGCCGCTTCCCCCTGCACTAAACTTGGGTAAATAATCGCTTTAATGGTTGGGTTTCTACGTTTTAATACACTCAGTATATCTTTTACTGCTGCGCCCGTAGGAGAGGTAACGATACCAACTGTTTTAATGTGTTTAGGCAGTATTTGTTTATGAGCTTGGCCAAATAATCCTTGGGCATTTAATTTTTGCTTTAGTTGATCATATTGTTGGCGTAGTAAGCCTTCGCCAGCATCTTCCATTTGTTCAATGATTAACTGAAAATCGCCGCGAGGTTCGTACAAAGAAACCCGGGCGCGAACTAAAACTTGTTGGCCGTTTCTGGGAGAAATTCGAACGCGTCGATTGTTGCCTTTAAACATTGCGCAACGTACTTGTGACTTACTGTCTTTTAAGGATAAATACCAATGGCCCGAACTAGCCGCGATAAAGTTGGATATTTCACCACATAACCATACCGTATTTAGCTCACTTTCTAAGATAAAACGTACTTTTTTAGTGAGTTCACTTACTTGTAAAATATGCTGTTGGCTCATAGTTAACGGGGAATTAATCGTCTACGCGGTTGAAGTTATTGTGTATTATATATAGGTTTGCGTTAAAAAATCGCTTTAAATTTTTCTTTTTAGCAATTATTTTAAAATTTAAGTTTACCTTGAATGCCAAAACGGTTAAAATTCTGCCGCAATATTTCCTCCTATTAACTTCTTTTAGTGAGATGTTGTGATGCTAAGAATTGCCCAAGAAGCTTTGACTTTTGATGATGTTCTACTGGTACCTGCCCATTCTACGGTACTTCCTCATACTGCCGATTTAAAAACCAAACTAACCCGTAAAATTGACTTAAATGTGCCAATGATTTCTGCGTCGATGGACACAGTAACCGAAGCGCGTTTAGCGATCACCTTAGCGCAAGAAGGCGGTGTTGGTTTTATTCATAAAAACATGACCATTGCCGAACAAGCGCAAAACGTGTCTAAAGTTAAAAAATATGAAAGTGGTATTGTGACAGACCCTGTGACGGTTAGCCCAGAACTTTCAATTATGGATACTATGAAGCTTGCTGATACTGTTGGTTTTTCTGGTTTCCCTGTTGTTGATAGTACTAATAACCTAGTTGGTATTATTACGGGTCGTGACTTACGTTTTGAAACAGACTTAACTAAGCCGGTATCGGCGTTAATGACTAAAAAAGAAAAGTTAGTTACCGTAAAAGCGGGTGCACAACGTGAAGAGATTTTAGGTTTAATGCACGAACACCGCATTGAAAAAATCTTAATGGTTGATGATGCGTTTAAACTGAAAGGCTTGATCACGGTAAAAGATTACCAAAAAGCCGAAAGCAAACCAAACGCTTGTAAAGACGAATTAGGTCGTTTACGTGTTGGCGCTGCTGTTGGTGTTGGCGCAGGAACCGATGAGCGCATTGACGCCTTAGTTGCTGCTGGTGTTGACGTATTATTAATTGATACCTCACACGGCCATTCTCAAGGGGTTATTGATCGCGTGAAAGAAACCCGTGATAAATACCCTGATTTACAAATTATTGCCGGTAACGTAGCAACAGCTTCTGGCGCAAAAGCCTTAGCTGATGTTGGCGTTGATGCGGTGAAAGTAGGTATTGGCCCAGGTTCAATTTGTACAACTCGTATCGTAACAGGTGTTGGTGTACCGCAATTAACCGCGATTTCAAATGCCGTTGAAGGCTTAAAAGGTACCGGCATTCCAGTCATTGCTGATGGCGGTATTCGTTTCTCTGGTGATATTGCTAAAGCACTTGTTGCTGGTGCGCACTGCGTAATGGTTGGCAGCATGTTAGCCGGTACTGAAGAATCTCCGGGTGAAGTTGAACTTTACCAAGGTCGTTACTACAAGTCATACCGCGGTATGGGCTCACTAGGTGCGATGGATCAAAAAGAAGGCTCAAGTGACCGTTACTTCCAAAAAACTGATGGAGAAGCCGACAAATTAGTACCAGAAGGTATTGAAGGTCGTGTTGCTTATAAAGGCCCTGTTGCGGCAATTATTCATCAGCAAATGGGCGGCTTACGTTCATCAATGGGCTTAACTGGCTCTAAAGATATTGAAACCATGCGTACTAAGCCGGAGTTTATGAAAATTACGTCAGCAGGTATGGGTGAGTCGCACGTACATGACGTGACCATCACAAAAGAAGCTCCTAACTATCGTATGGGCTAGTTTTACTTGGTATTTTTGACGATAACGGCATCAGAAGTGCTCATTGACTAGCGTCAACTCCGCGCTTCTTCTTTTTTATCGTACAAAACTACTTTGTAAAACACTCATCTCTTTTTATTAAAGAGATACAAATTTAACACCCTGATCTAACGTTAAGGTCAGGGTGTTGTTATTTATAAAAAGTATCAACATTGATGCTTCACTTTAAAAGCAGGAATAAACAACATGAGCAAAGACATTCATGATTCACGAGTACTGATCTTAGATTTTGGTTCTCAATACACGCAGCTTATTGCCCGTCGTGTTCGTGAAATTGGCGTATATTGTGAGCTTTGGGCTTGGGATGTTACCGAAGAGCAAATTAAAGAATTTAACCCAACGGGTATTATTTTAGCCGGCGGTCCAGAAAGTGTAACCGAGCAAGACTCACCACGTGCACCTGAGTATGTATTTTCTGCTGGCGTGCCGGTATTAGGTGTTTGTTACGGTATGCAAACCATGGCTGAGCAACTTGGCGGTGGCGTTGAAAGCTCTGAGCACAAAGAATTTGGTTATGCTGCTGTTGAAGTGATTGGCGAGTCAGCGTTATTTAAAAACATTGAAGACAGCATTGGCGCTAACGGTAATGCTTTATTAGATGTATGGATGAGCCATGGCGATAAAGTATCAGCCATTCCTGAAGGCTTTAAAACCATCGCGCAAACGCCAAGCTGTCAATATGCCGCAATGGCGAACGAAGAGAAAAAATTCTACGGCGTGCAATTTCACCCAGAAGTGACTCATACTAAACAAGGTTTACGTATTTTAGAGCACTTTGTTGTTGATATTTGTCAGTGTGAAAAGTTATGGACGTCAGCATCAATTATTGAAGATGCCATCGCTAAAATGAAAAAACAAGTCGGCGACGACGAAGTTATTTTAGGTCTTTCAGGTGGTGTTGACTCATCAGTAGTGGCTATGCTGTTACACCGCGCAATAGGCGATAAACTGACTTGTGTATTTGTTGATAACGGTTTACTTCGCTTAAACGAAGGCCAGCAAGTGATGGATATGTTTGGCGATCACTTTGGTTTAAACATTATCAAAATTGACGCGGAAGACCGTTTCTTAGACCGCTTAGCGGGTGAAAACGATCCAGAGAAAAAGCGTAAAATCATTGGTAATGTTTTTGTTGATGTTTTCGAAGAAGAGTCGAAAAAATTAGAAAATGCCAAGTGGTTAGCGCAAGGGACTATTTATCCTGACGTGATCGAATCAGCGGCGTCAAAAACCGGTAAAGCCCATGTCATTAAATCACACCACAACGTTGGTGGTTTGCCTGATTACATGCAGCTTGGTTTAGTTGAACCACTGCGTGAACTGTTTAAAGATGAAGTACGTAAAATTGGTTTAGAGCTAGGTTTACCGTACGACATGTTATACCGTCACCCATTCCCAGGTCCTGGTTTAGGTGTGCGTGTATTAGGCGAAGTGAAAAAAGAATATTGTGACCTTTTACGTCGCGCTGATGCGATTTTCATTGAAGAACTGCACAAGCATGAGCTTTACCATAAAGTGAGCCAAGCGTTTACCGTATTCTTACCAGTACGCTCAGTAGGTGTTATGGGCGATGGCCGTAAATATGATTGGGTAGTGAGCTTACGTGCTGTTGAAACGATCGACTTTATGACCGCGATTTGGGCACCATTACCGTACGATTTCTTAGGGTTAGTGTCTAACCGTATTATTAATGAAATTGATGGTATTTCGCGCGTGGTTTACGATATCAGCGGCAAGCCGCCAGCGACCATCGAGTGGGAATAATATTATTTTTAGCTGGTTAGAATACCAAAATTCGGCGTTGAAAGTGCTCACCTAGTAAACTAGGCTCCGCGCTTTCGCCTTGAATTTTAAACATTCTTCCTGCGCTAACAATCAATATTCAAAAATATTTTAAACCTCAACGTTGCAAAACCTTGAGGTTTTCTTTTATTAACGACAACAGGAAGCTCAATCTAGTTGGAGTTTTAGTGGTTCGACAGGCTCACCATAAACGGTATTAAATTATTAGCCATTAACAGCTAACCGTTCGCCCTGAGCTTGTCGCACTTCGACTTTTGCTTCGTTCCTCACCAGCTCAGTACAGACGGAAAGGCATGACTTAGTTGAACTAATAAACTGTAATGATTATCATCCGTTCGCCCTGAGCTTGTCGAAGGGTGTTATTTAAAAGAAGATTAAATTTAAAATAAGAAGAGCAATACCCAATGATTGAAAGAATAGAAACCAAAGAGCGCATGAGTAGAATTGTAAAACACAACGGCACCATTTATTTATGCGGCCAAGTATGTGCTGATGCCACTAAAGATATCACCGAACAAACGCAAACCATGCTTGATAAAGTCGACGAGCTATTAATTAAAGCCGGTAGCTCGCGTCAGCATATGTTGTCAGCGACAATTTATGTTAAAGACATGAGCTATTTTGCCGAGATGAATGCGGTTTGGGATGCATGGGTGCCAGAAGGTCATGCCCCTGCGCGTGCTTGTGTTGCTGCAAAAATGGCGCGTGAAGCGTTATTGGTAGAAATTAGCGTTGTTGCTGCTGAAATTTAAGCTTTATTTTAAGCGCTCACTTTCACTTTAAAAGAGTCGATACTTTGCAAAATATTTCGTCATTATTACAACAGCAGTTTGGTTTTGAGCAGTTCCGCGAAGGGCAAGAACAAACGGTAAAACAGTTGCTTGCTGGTGAGTCATCCCTTGCCATTTTCCCAACCGGGGCTGGCAAGTCGCTGTGTTATCAATTCACCGCACTGCAACTGCCGCATTTAACCTTAGTGGTATCACCGCTTTTGGCGTTAATGAAAGATCAGTTAGCCTTTTTAACAAGCAAAGGCATTGCAGCCGCCAGTATCGACTCGAGTTTATCACCGGCTGAAAATCAACAGGTGATGAATGATGTGCGCAGCAACAAGTTAAAAATATTAATGGTCTCGGTAGAGCGTTTTAAAAACGAACGTTTTCGCCACTTTATCAGTTCCGTTTCAGTCTCCATGTTAGTGGTCGATGAAGCGCATTGTATTTCAGAATGGGGTCATAATTTCAGACCTGATTATTTAAAGCTGCCGCATTATCAGCAAAGTTTGAATATTCCATTAACTCTGCTGCTAACCGCTACGGCAACGAAAAAGGTAAAACAAGATATGGCAGCAAAGTTTGCCATTAAAACCGAGCATATTGTGCAAACCGGTTTTTATCGCCCGAATTTGCATTTAGAAGTTTTACCGGTCAACGCTCGTGAAAAAAATAACGCCTTAGTTGATCAAATTAAGGCGCAACAAGGCTGCGGTATTGTCTATGTAACCCTGCAACAAAGCGCTGAACAAGTCGCTGATTTTCTGCAAAGCCAAGGCGTCAATGCACAGGCTTATCATGCCGGTTTTGAAGACACGAAACGTCAGAAAATTCAGCAAGACTTTATGAACAATCAAATACAGGTGATTGTTGCTACCATTGCTTTTGGCATGGGCATTGATAAAGCCGATATTCGTTTTGTTATTCATTATGACCTGCCTAAATCGATTGAAAACTACAGCCAAGAAATTGGCCGCGCAGGCCGTGATGGTGATCAGGCAAGGTGTATTACCTTAGCCAATCTCGACGGCTTAACCACAGTTGAAAACTTTGTTTATGGCGATACACCAGAGCCTGCGGGCATTAAACATGTGCTCAATACCATTAACAGCGAAACGCAAAATGGCCGCTGGGAAATGCAAGGGTTAAGTTTATCGACCGCCAGTAATATCAAGCAGTTGCCATTAAAAACCTTGTTAGTGCAATTAGAGCTGCAAGGGGTTATTCAACCACTTTTTTCTTACTTTGCTGATTTTAAATATAAATTTAATACTCCCGAAGCCGATATTATCAGCCGCTTTTCTGGTGAGCGAGGCCAATTTTTAAAAGCGGTTTTTCGTTACAGTCAAAAGAAAAAGGTTTGGGCCGAGCCAGACTTTGAAGCATTATTTCAACATTATCAAAGTGACCGACAGCGGGTGATCACCGCATTGGAGTATTTAGCTGAACAACAATTAATTAGCTTAGAAACTAAAAAGATCACTGATGTTTATCAAGTCAATAGCGCAGGCCTGCAGGCTGATGGTTTAGCCGAGCAGTTAAGTGACTATTTTGCCGAGAAAGAAACCAGTGAAATTAAGCGTATTGCCACCTTAGTACGCTTTTTTGAATTAAGTACTTGCTTAAGCTTTAATTTATCACGTTATTTTGACGACCAACAAACGCCACGGCAGTGTGGTCATTGCAGTGTTTGCCAAAACCAAGTGGCTAAATTAACAACTTCAGAAAGGGCTACTTGGCCAGACGATGTAACCTTGATTGAGCAAGTTAATGCTTTTGCTCTGCATATGAAAAACCATAAAGTGAAGCAATTATCACTGACGAGTTGCTGCCATTTTCTCACCGGTTTAACCATGCCGATGTTCAACCGTAAAAAGGTAAAAGAGCTTAGCGGTTTTGCCCTTTGTCAGCAGCATAGATATCAAGAAGTGAAAGATAAATTAACCGCATTATCGGCGCAGTTAATTGGCGTTGATTAATCCGTTAATCGACATCAAATGAATAATAAATATCGGCTGACTTTTCAATGCCTGAAACAGTTTCCAGCCAGAGTTTATTCATTAAATAGAGCCGAACGGTAATTTCGTCAATCGGCTCGTAAATACCGACACCATATTTTAAATAAATACGCTCGCCTAAATAGCCACTAATGGTGGCTTGGGCTTGGTCACCATCAACTTCGGTGTCGACCGAAATATCATGTAAAAGCGGCAGTTTTTGGATCAGCTTATTCAGATTTTCTGCTTTGGTTAAGGTGGTGCCTAGCGCAATACCAATGGCTGCGGTGTTTCCTGTGCCCGAGTCTAACCCTTGACCTCGTATTAAATAAGAAAGGGTTTCAGGTTGCTCCATTGTCGGCTGTGAATAAAGTTGTAATTCAATGGCGTTGCTTGGTCCTGCAACGGTTAAGCCTACCGTCACATCGTCATTTTTTATATAGCGCTCAGCGCGAAAATCGACATAGGGCGTTTTTAGTGGACCATTAAAGTTTACTTTGCCTTGCTTAACTTGTAAGTCTTGACCGTAAGCTTGGTAGGAACCATTGAGTACAGACATATCACCAAAAACTTGCATCGGTTGAAAGGGTGCTTGTTGTACTTTTAAATCACCTGATAAATTGCCGGTAAAGCCAAAACCTTCAAGTTTAAAGCGTTCGTTAATATTGATATTAATATCACTTTTTATTGCAAACTTTTTCTGCTGGCTAATAGCGTTGCCACTGTCGTCAACTATGATGGTATCATCGCTGATTTTAACGCTACCTTCAGGAAACTGTGCAAGGGTCAGCAAGCCATCGATTACGTCAATATTGCCGTTAAGTTGCAATAGGTTGTTTTGATAATGGGCAATCAGTGATGGCGCAACAATAATATTTACATTCGGTGGGAAATCTAGGGCTAATTTTTCGGCACTAAGCGTCGCACTGACATTGAACTCATCTTGCCAAGCCATGTTAGCTTGATAGGAAATCGGCGCGTTATTAACGGTTAAACTGCCGTTTATAGTCGCTTTGTGATCATTAATTGAAGCAATAAGATCAAGGTTTTCAATATCGCTCGCGCTACGAGTAAAGCTAATCTTGCCCTGTTTAATCGCAAGCTCACCTTTAACAATCGGTTGGCTTAATTTTCCTGAAACTGCAATGTTACTGGAAATATTAGCGTTGAGATCGTCAATGTCGGGAATTAATTTTTGCAATGGTTTTAAATTTAACTGATTGATTACAACCGAACCACTTAGACTATGATCTGGCAAAGTCAGCCGGTTATTAATATTGACCAGTACTTGATTATCAGTTTTGGTAAGTGATAAGTGAGTAAGTAGTTGTTCTTTACTAAGCTCAATATTAATGGCGCCACTTTGCCACTGGCTTAAAATTAATGGCGTTTTTGCTCGCTCATTTTCTTGTGTATTTTCTGTTTTTTGCTCAACATAACTAATTACCCCAGGGCTTATGGTTAAATTAGCGAGTAAGCTAGGCGGTAGTTCGGGTTGCCATTGGGCGACAATATCTCCTTCAATATCGGTATCAAGAATTACATCTGATGATAATAGCTGCTGATTAAGCCATTCTCCCGCCAATTGTAAATGCAGGTCGACGCTGCCTTCTTTGGCCAATACTAGATCGTTATTCGCACAAAGCTCAATATGCGGTGTAAGCCAGCAATGCTTGTCTATGGTTAATCGTGTTGTCTTAACATCAAAGTGCCAATTGGGTGATTGGTTTGGCGTGAATTTATGATCTTTATAGTTAAATTCTGCAAGCGTTAATGCGCCTTGTAACTGTTGAGCATCTTTTTGCCACTGGCTCGATAAGGCAATATTTGCAGCTAAATCACCTTGCCAATTTAAGGCCAGTTTTTGGTCGTTAATATCGCCACTTATTTTTGCCTCAATAGCATCGAATTGATGGTGTTGGTAATAAAGGGTATCACTGGTTAGTGCGAGTTTGGTTTGATGACTTGCATTGGGTTGATAGTGCCAAGCCAATTTAGGTTGCTTGATAGTAATAAGCGTATTATTGCGCTTACCTGTGCTTAACTTGGTGATTTTTAGCTGTTTGCTTGCGCTAATAAGGTTAATGTTAGGCTGATGCTTTGCGCCACTAATATTAAACCAACTTTCCATCGAACCGTTAATTGTTAAAGCATCAGATGAAGTGCCATTGTGATTATCGCTGTTCGTTAGTGTGGCGTGTTCGTTTGGGCTCATTTGCTGATAAAAATTGATAAAAGGCGCTAAGTTGTTACTTTGCCAATTGCCACTAATTTGCCATGAATCGCGATTATTACCTTTGAGGGTTAATTTATTATTGAACGCTTTAATTGTAAGGTTACTATCGTTTATGTTCGCTAAACTGTCGACGCTAACTTGTCCATTTAGCTCAAACTCTTGACTGTTAACTTGGCCAGAAAAAGCAACGTTGTTGATATCAACAAGCCAGTTGGCACTTTCGTGTATGGCTGTTGAAGTAGTTGATGACGGCTGTGTCAGCTTGATAAAACCATTGCTGTCGAACTCTCCTGCAATACGACCATCAAGTGCAGGTAACCAATTATTTGATATCGCACGTAGTCGACGAGGCAATGATAAGCCAGTTGAGTTTAAATGAAATTGCCAACTCAATTGTTCTTTAATGGTTAAGTTGCCATCAAGCGTAACTTGGCTATCACTATTTTCATCGTTAAAATTAATGTGGGTTAAAACGACTTCACCTTGTTTTTGACTACCTGCCAATGTTAATTGTGCCTGTTGATAATCAAACCCAGAGAGCAAAACATCAGCAGCAAATGATTGTTTGTATCTATCGCCTTGGCTAGCGAGGTTTGCTTGATCAATAATCAAACTTTCTTCGGCTAATGCTGTTGTAGGTATGGTCAGTGGTGGCAAATGATTGGAGCTAAGGTTTAGCTTAAAAGGCAATAATCGACTGGTTAGGTTAATCGCTAGATCTACTGTTGCATCAATATCCCCTTGGCTAACTAGGTTCGCATTTAGCTGATCGAGTTGCCCTGATAAGGTCAGAACTTGCTGGCTGTTGCTTAGCGCTGTAAAAAAATTTAGTGCAGGTAATCGTGTCTGCTGAGAAACATCATGAAACATTGGTAAGTTGGTAAGTGTTTCAAGCGTAATGTGACTTTGTAAGTTAACGGTATAAGGCGTTAGCAGTTTGCTATCGCCTTGGCTGATAATTTTGCCATAAGGGGCAACAAATACTTCGCTTTGTTTGATAACAACATCATGCTGGTACCAACTTCCACTGAGCTTAATATCGGCCAACTCTTGAATGTTGTTTGGGTTTGAAGACGTTGTTATATCGAGTTTTTTGACCGCAAGGTTTTCGATTTTTAAATTGAGCGGCAAAAAAACACTGGGCAAGTTAATCGTTTGTTTTTCAGCAGTGCTATTTGATGAGGTAACGCTGATGACCTCAACTTTGCTAGCACTTGGTGAGGCGACAGCTATGGTGTGATGATTTAATTGTGCTTTGCTAGCAAAGTTTTCTACCGTTACCGTAACGACATCGCTAATGTCGATAGTTACCTGATTAAAGGCTAATGCATTAATGTCAAAACCAAATGGGAATTCAATAACGCGATCTTGTGTTTGCGGTCTTGTTTGAGCGCTTGTTTGAGATGTACTTGATGCTGTTTTATCTGCTTGGTAGCTTAATGAAAAAGTTTTTCCTTCTATATTGTCGATACACAGCTTATTGTTAAAAAAACAGCGTAAATGCAAGCTGATTTCCACATCTTTGGCATCAATATTAACCGAACCAACATCGAGGTGGATATCATCAAATACAATGGTATTTAACCAAGAGCCACTTTGGTAATTAAGGGAGATAAAATTTAGTTGATTTACGCCAACAATCGTTAATTGGCTGCCCCAAGGTGTTGCCAATAAAATAGCGAAAAAGCAAAGCAGCGCAGTGACAATTTTCAATAAATAGGTAGCAGCTTTGGTTATCATTAAAGCTCTGCTCCTAAGGTAAAATGCAAACGCCAACCTGGGTTGTCTTCACTGATGCTATAACCTAAATCAAGTCGAATTGGGCCAACGGGCGATAAATAATGCATACCAGTACCAACAGAATACACCGCTTTAAAATCAAGTTTATCTAAAGCATTACCCCCATCGGTAAACAAAATGCCGCGAAGTTTGTCGGTAAAATAATATTGATATTCCAAGCTGCCAACTGCCAGTCGTGTACCGCCAACGACTCTTGTTTCTAACTCTCCATTACTGTTAGTGACTTGTTCGGTTGAACCAAGTGATTGATAAGCAAAGCCGCGAATACTTTGGTCGCCACCGGCAAAAAAGCGTAAAGAGGGCGCAAGTAAATCTTTTTCTTCATCATCAATAAAAGCAGCGCCGAGCTCACTTCGAATAACTATTCTGTGCTTAGGAGCAAGGGTATTCACGTATCGCCAGCGAGCATAAAGGCGAATCACATCAATTGCTGAATTAGCCGACTCCGAACCTGCTTCAATAGTATAAAGCTGACTAAAACCCGATGTCGGGTCAAGTTTTGGGCCTTTACGGTGTGTTTTAGAGATACTTATGCCAGGCAGTAGATATTCAACTTCGGTGGTGTCGTCAGACAAGGTCCAACGTTCACGTAAAAATCGGGTATAAAATTGCGCGCTCCAGTTTCGGTAAAGCCTGAGGTTGGCTATTTTACTGTCAAGGTAGGTACTTGAAATATCGCCATATTCATCATCATTTAAGGTAAATTGAAACTGTAAAATATCATTGAGTGGATGACTTAATGGAATGGAGTAGTTAAAGCGTCCTTTGGGATTAATTCGCGAATATTCAATTTTAGTTTCTTGGCTGTGACCATAGCGGTTGATTAACGGCGTGCGCCAACCGGCAGAAATACGAAATTCGGTGTCGGTGGCATAACCTACACCAAAATCAAACGAATGGCTTTTTGCTTTGGTTAGTGCGACATTTATTGGTAAATGGGCTTTGTCTAAATCTTGTTTGTTAGGCACGGCAACTGCGCTGGCAAAATATTGGCTTTGTTGCAACTGTTGTTGTAATTGAAAAAGCGCTGAGCTGGTAAATAGCTGACCATACTCAAAAGGGACGAGGCTTGATAAAATGTCGGCTTCGAGTTCAAAATCGCTGAATAAGACTTCGCCAAAACGATAACGAATGCCACTTTGATAGTTGATGGTAATGCTTGCGTGTTCATAATTTTGGTTAATGGCTATTTGGCTTTTTTGTAAATGCCCTTGAAAATAACCGCGCTCAAGCCCTAGCGCTATTAAATCTGTTTTTATTTGCTCATAATGCCCGTGGTGTAAAATATCGCCAACGTTAATTGCATTATTGCTCAGTAGCTTAATAAAAGCGGGATCTGTTTTTGCGTCGCCTTCAACGTTGATCGACACCTTTTGTAAAATTACTGGTTGGTTAAGCTCGATGGCAATTAATAACAGCCAGCTGTTATTGTTTTGTTTATCTACGGTTATGTGGATATTACTTTGATAATAACCTAGTGCTTGCAGAGCTTGTTCGGTATGTTGCTCAGCTAAGTAGATAAAACTGTCGCGTTCCTTTGCGGAATTAGGCAAAGAGCCTAAATGCGCAAGAATGTTTTTAGTGAGTAAACTTTCGGTTGTTTGGCGCACATAACCTAAACGCTGTAGGGCTTTTTGGCTGTTTATTTTTGCCAGTTCTAATAAGCCATTACGTTCATCTATTGAGGTAAATAATTCTGAAATTTGCTGGTATAGCGACTGCTCGTCTGATGCTTTTTCGGATGTCCTTTGCTGAAATTTAATATCAACATCGAGATTTTGTGCGTAACTAGGCCAAGAAAAGATAGACCAAGAAAATATACTCACGACGAGCAGAATTTTAAGCAGGTTGAAAAATACAGTTGCGTAGAAATTCTTCACAGCATGTCCATTTACGCCAAATAACGAGTAAACAAATGGTCACTTGGTTACAAAAATCATCACCACAAAAAAGCCTATGATAACGGCGTTAAATACTAAAATATAAGCAAAGCCTTTTAAGCCGTCTTTAGCGCCATAGCCTTTACTGCGTAGAAATAACCACCAGATGGCGGACATTACAATAGGTAATAAAAAAAAGAGTCTTATCATTTATTTGTTTCACTTTCCAAAGTTGAGCTATTTTCCGTTTGTTTGTCGTCATGCCACGGAGCTACTTTAAATAACATTAGCATACCTGGCACCGCTAAACAGGTACAAAGGAAATAAAAATTTGTCCAACCTATTTGTTCAACAATAACGCCGGTAGTCGCATTGGCAAAAGTGCGTGGTAAGGCGGTAAGCGCAGTAAATAAGGCAAATTGAGTTGCGGCAAATGCTGGGTTGGTTGCTCGGGCAATAAATGCAGTAAAAGCGGCAGTACCTAAACCGACCCCTAAATATTCAAAGCCCATGGCAAAGGCTAGTGCATAAGTATTGTGGCCAATTTCTGCTAAGGCTGCAAAACCTAAAATACTAACAATTTGCACAACACCAAACAACCAAAGTGCTTTGTTAATGCTAAGTTTTATCATCACAATACCGCCAACGGCTAAACCAACGGTCATCGCAATTAATGATGCTGTTTTAGCAACGACGCCAATTTCGGTTTTACTAAAGCCCATATCAATAAAAAATGGCGTTTGCAGGGCCGTCGCCATCGAGTCGCCTAGTTTATACAAAAACAAAAACGCTAAAATTAACCCTGCCGACTTTAACCCTTCACGGTTAATGAAGTCTTTAAACGGCAGTACTACTGCTTGTTCAAGGGTTTTTGGGGCTAATTTTTCATCGCTTATTTCTTTGACTGCCAACGTTAGCAAAATACCTAATAACATAAAGGCGGCAACGATGATAAAAACCGACTGCCAACTAATGTGATCGGCTAAAATAAAGGCAAGTGAACCGGGCACTAAACCGGATAAACGGTAGGCTTGTACGTGAATAGAGTTACCTAAACCTAATTCGTTATCAGGTAATAATTCACGGCGGTAAGCATCAAGCACTATGTCTTGGCTGGCACTAAAAAAAGCCACGGCTGCGGCGAGATAGGCGACCGTCCAAATATCGGTGCTTGGATTGATATAACCAAAGCAGGCTATTGAGCATAGCAACAAAACTTGTGTAGCAAGCATCCAACTACGTCTTCGTCCTAATACTGGTAAAGAGTAGCGATCGAGCAGTGGTGACCAAATAAATTTCCACACATAAGGAATGCCAATTAATGAAAATAAGCCAATTTCAGTTAAGCTAACCCCTTCTGAACGCAACCAGCCGGGTACTAGTTGGTATAAAACGAATAACGGCATGCCAGAGCTAAAGCCGGTAAAAATACAAATAAGCATGCGCTTATTAAAAATAGACTGCTTAAAGGAAGTTGATGTCATTCAAGGAAGTTAGCTAATAATGTAGGAAGTGTTAGCCTATCAGAGACTTGAGTGCTTTCGAAGTAAATTATTGCCAAATTAGCTTAGCGGTTAACATTTAACGGTTAATATTACGCTAGCGGTCGCCAACCGATGCAGTCTATTGGATAACTGCCTTTGCCGTGAAAAAAATCTAAACAAGTATTAATTTCGCTTTTGAAAAATAAGTCTTGGTGAAGGGCATTTCCGCCGTGCAAACTAATTTCGTGAATGATATGCCAAAAGACCCGTTCACGCGCACTGTTAGGCGTTTCTTCGGTAATGTTGAATAAGGTCCATTCATCCATGGTATCTTTGATGAAATTATCGAGCTCAGTATGATGGATAGATTTATCGATGACAGCACGAATATAAGTGCCTACTTGAAGAATTTTTTCATTGATAAACTGCTCTACTACCATATCTATTTCCGTACTAATACCTAAGCCGACTGCTACAACTGACTTCGCACCAAAATAATGCAGTGCTTATATAGTTATCGTAGATAAATAGGAACTTGTCAAAATTCTAACCGTAATAAAATGTAACTATTTTGTACTTATGTTCGGATATTTTTGGAAAAACTAAAGATAACGTGAGCTTAACGGGTATTGCTCGGGAGGTAGACCAGTAAATGAATACTGATTTACTGATCTATATTCTTTTGGAATTTAAGTGTCTAGATATTTATTGAGCAGGTAGCAATGTTGCTTTGATCAAGATAATTGGCTCAACAGGCACATCTTCCCAGCCAAAGCCGTCATCATAATGAGTTTTGACTTGTGCCATTTTATCAACAATCTCTTGTCCTTCAACGATGGCACCAAATACGGCGTAACCCCAACCTCTGCCGGGATCTAAATTGGTATTGTCGGCAACGTTGAAATAAAACTGTCGATTCGCTGAATGAGGCGCACGCTCTTTAGCCATGGCAATTGTGCCAACTTCATTTTTGAGGCCATTGCCCGACTCATTGATGATATTGCCATGAACTTTTTTAATGATGTAGTTTTGATCGTAACCGCCGCCTTGAACAACAAAATCGGCAATAACGCGATGAAAAACGGTATTGTTATATTCACCTTGCACTACATAGGTAAGAAAGTTGTCTACGGTTATCGGCGCTTTTACTCTATCGAGCTCAACTAAAATAACGCCCATCGATGTTTCTAACTTAACTTGTGGGTATAAATTATCAGGATCAATCGCCAAGTTTTTTGCTGGTGCCGTTACGCTGAACAAGGCCAAAAAAACTAGAATAATTCTCATGGTTTTACCTTAACTTTCTCTCGTTGCTAGAAATAATTACTTTATTATTTTATAAAATCGCGCAGTTCATTGCTTTGCACAAGTTTGGTAATTAATCCGCCAAGCTGTTGATTTAAATCGCGCTCAAGAACTGCCATATCCGGTGTTAGTGGCCCATTACTTTTGCCTTTTGAGCTAAATGTTTTGGTTAGCGTTTGTTCTGTATTTTCAATTTTCACTTTTAAAACAATATCGTTTTGGGCGTTGTACTTGGTGAAGCCTTGATTAACGCTGGTTTTAACTTGTTCAATATAAACGTTAATTTTGTTATTGCTGTTGTCATTAACGGTCAAACCTTGCTGTTTAAACGCGTCGACTAGGCTTTGCTGCACAATACTTTGCAGTTGAGCTTGGCTAGAAAATAGTTCGGCCGCTTTGCCTTCTTTTAATATTTGTACAACATGATTACTAGTGCGTAGGTCGGTAACGTTAATTGCCGCTTGTTTATGCTGATAGTGACCTTGTCCTTGCATATGCACAACCGGTGAAATAATAACGTGGTTAGGCTGGCTAGCACAGGCACCAAGTAATAGCGCCGATAATAAGATTGCTAATGATTTTGTTTTTTTCATCGTTTTTTCGCCGAAATAGTTACAAATTTGTCGTTGCTGGCAATAAGGGTTTCATTACCAAAAATGCGTTTTAATTTAATATGGTAACCTAATTGTCGGTTACCGATAATGCGTAATTCGCCACCTTTTTTTAAGACCCTGTGGCTGTCTTTAAACATTTGCCAAGCGATATGATCGGTTGTTGCCGTTTGTTGATGAAACGGTGGGTTACACAAAATGAGATCAACACTACCACCTTCAACACTGGTTAAACAATCGTTAAGATGAAATTGACACTGTGCTGTCGCCTCTGGCAAGTTTTGCTCAATGTTTGCTTGGGCTGAAGCTATAGCCATATAAGATTCATCAAAAAATTGCACTTGTGCTTGTGGCTGCGCTGCCAATACGGATAAACCGATAACGCCGTTGCCACAACCTAAATCAATTACCTTAGTGTCAGGTGAAACCTTAGGTAAGTTTTGCATAAAATAGCGGGCGCCGATATCAAGCTTTTCTCGGGCGTAAACATTGGCATGGTTAGTAATAGTAAATGGTGTATTTTCAAGTGGCCACTTGGTTGGATAAGGCGATTGGCTAACGCTTTTATTATTAAGATCAGAATCAAACTTGGAAAATACCAGC
The DNA here is from genome assembly GCF_052030545.1 of Thalassotalea sp. PLHSN55. NCBI lineage: Bacteria > Pseudomonadati > Pseudomonadota > Gammaproteobacteria > Alteromonadales > Colwelliaceae > Thalassotalea > Thalassotalea sp. PLHSN55. The sequence continues at coordinate 52,350 of NZ_JBPDIH010000015.1, forward strand.
CGTGCTTTTTTAACTGCCAAAGAAGTTTTGGTATCACCAAGGTATTTTTCAAACTGTTTAAGCGTTGAACTGTGAATTTCTTTGGCGCGATCCGCTGCAATGAACAGAATATTTTCATCATACGTTGTTCTTAAACGGATCAACTGTTCGACCAGCATGGCTTTGCTTTTGGGGATCTTAAATAAGACAATGTCAATATCGCTAGGCAGCGAGTCTAAGCTGCTAAGCAAGGTTAGCTTACTGTCATCTAAGTTGTTTTGCTCAAGGTTATTGATAATGCCTTGCTGACTTAAATAGGAGTCGTTAACACAATAAACTTGCTGCTCGGTAAAGTTAACGGTCAGTGCACCAAAAGCGTCATTTACCAGCAATATTTTACTGCTCGGTTTTATTAATTGCTGATCGTTTAAGTAGTTTACTAAATATTCGTCTGCCGCATCCCAAGCTTGAAGGCTTCGATTAACTTGCGCAGTTGGAAATCGTTCTAAAAATACGTTTTTATCGTTAACTATAAATGGGCTGAGCATGGAGTAGGTAAACTCATTATTGATGGCAAGTTTCAGGTAGGGATATTGTGTCAAAAAAATCGCTGTTGAGCCAGAGTAAAGCCGAGCTTAGTTACCTTTAATATCAAGCTTGATAAGTTGTAATAAAAAGTTATCAATTGCATTAACTCTGCGTTGGCATTATTTGCTATTATCTTTTGCCATCATTGCATACGAAAGTTTAACAGTGCTTAGCATTGCTTTTTCAGCTAAAAATAATTAGTAACTATTTATGTTGAGATAGCAAAAACTTACCGCTGTTTTAAAAATATAGCCGTCCAGATAGATGGTATTCTTGAATAAAGTTACTAAAGTAAATGTGTATTCAGGATGATTAACGTTTAAGGAATTTAAATGACCATAGAAAGCACTATTGAAGATAAATTACTCTCGCACTTTGCCCCTTTACATTTAGATGTTATTAATGAAAGCCATCAACATAATGTTGCGCCTGGCAGCGAATCGCACTTTAAAGTGATAATTGTATCTAATAGCTTTGAAGGCGAACGGTTGATTAAGCGTCATCGCGCAATTAATGCCTTATTAGCAAGTGAATTAGCGGAAAGTATTCACGCCTTGGCATTGCACACTTACACCGAAAAAGAATGGCATGATTATTACGAAGCCAATACGCGTCTTTCTCCTAAGTGCCTAGGTGGAAGTAAAGGCTAATTGTTTAGGGGCTGTTGAACTTTTGTGTTTGTTTTTGCAGCAGTTTATAGGTATTTAGACAAAGCATTGTGATTGCTATGTGGTTATTCCACATGAAAGCGCAATAATGATGGTTAAATGCCTAGAAACGCTGCCCTTGGGGTTCAACTAAACGCTATTTCTTCATCGTTGTTCACAACTTACATGGAACAACCATGCTGTGTTGTTCACGCCCTGAACAAAAAGTGTTTACTTTGAATAAAATTTAACCTCGAAAGAGCAGCAGCCCCTAGTGTTACAGCTAAAATATCACTAAATATTGAGCATTTAGTGATATTTTTTTGTTTTTGAAAAAGTATAAGGTTCACATTTTACTGTTGTTTTTTGCCAAGGTGTTACACAGAGCCTTGTATAATCTCACTATTCATTGCTAATATGCGCCGCGAAGGTGGTTAAATATAAGTTTATTACACTTTTTTACCAAAGGTCATACCTCTTAAAGCAGTAAGCAAGAGTAAACTATGCTCAATTTTTTGAGTGAAACATTGAGTTAATCTCTCAACAGTATTTAAATTAAAAGGTCTTCATATGGTTATCAAACCAAAAATTCGTGGTTTTATTTGTACTAATGCACACCCAGTTGGTTGTGAAGCTCATGTAAACGAGCAAATTGCTTATGTTAAAAGTCAAACACAAGCAGCTAATAAGCCTAAAAACGTTTTAGTGATTGGTGCTTCAACCGGTTATGGTTTAGCGTCACGTATTACTGCTGCGTTTGGTAATGGTGCTAATACCTTAGGTATTTTCTTTGAAAAGCCACCAACAGAAAAGAAAACCGCTTCTGCAGGTTGGTACAATACTTCTGCTTTTCAAAAAGCAGCTGATGAAGCAGGCCTTTATTCAAAAAATATTAATGGTGATGCGTTTTCTCACGAGGTTAAAGCGAAAGCGATTGCAGCGATTAAAGAAGATTTAGGCCAAATTGACTTAGTTGTGTATAGCTTGGCTTCTCCTCGTCGTACTGATCCTGATACGGGTGAAGTATACTCTTCAACCTTAAAGCCAATTGGCCAAAGTGTTACTACTAAAAACTTAAATACCTCTAAACGTGTCATTGACTCTATTACTGTTGAAGCGGCTAATGATGCTGAAATTCAAGGTACTATTGATGTAATGGGGGGCGCTGATTGGGAATTATGGATCAACGCGCTTAAAGAAGCCGGTGTTTTAGCTGATGGTTTCAAGTCAGTTGCTTATACTTATATTGGTAAAGAATTAACCTGGCCAATTTATGGTAAAGCAACGATTGGTCGCGCGAAAGAAGATTTAGATCGCGCTGCAACAGCCATCAATGAAAGTACTGCTCAGTTAAATGGCGCCGCTCATGTAACGTCATTAAATGCCGTTGTGACGCAAGCGAGCTCTGCTATTCCAATTATGCCTCTATATATTTCAGCCATGTTCAAAGTGATGAAAGCAGATGGCACCTATGAAGGTTGTATTGAGCAGATTCAAAACCTATTTATTGAAAATATTTACGGTGACTCGCCGCGTTTAGACGAGCAAAATCGTTTCCGTCAAAACTACAAAGAATTGGAAGACAGCGTTCAACAACGTGTTACGGATATCTGGAATACGGTTGATACCGATACCATTGATGAGCTTACTGATTACATTGGTTATCATGAAGAATTCTTACGATTATTTGGCTTTGGCGTTGAAAATGTCGATTACGACGCAGATGTTAGCCCTTTAACGGAAATAACTAATTTAATTTAACGAGTTTTTGTTAAAAAATACCGCAAATTTAAAGCCAGTTTTAAGATGTAAATTATCTTAAAGCTGGCTTTTTTCTTTTTAGTAACAAATTATTTTTGTTATCAATTTAATACCCTTTCTCGGTAAAATTTCACCTCTGGCTACAAATTGCATGAGGTTTTCTGTCCATTTTATGAGCGAAATCAAAATTAATCGCCTAAAATGCTATGAAATGCTCAACTGTACGTAGAATAAAAATCCCGTTTTGTGCTAAAATCGCGCCAGAAATTTTAACTTAGAGTCAGTAGGTTCTGATTATTTTGTATAAATAGTTAGTTTTCTATTGAAATACACTGAAATCGGTTATTTTTTCACTTAATACGTAGCAAAAAGCGATCTTTTTGTTTGTTTTATGTGAAAACGTAATTTGATTTTGATACTCCCATCAAAAGTAGTGCAAGTGTTTATGATTACAATAAAAAAAGGTCTGGATGTACCGGTAGTAGGCGCTCCCCAGCAAGTAATCCATGATGGTCCGTCCATCAAAACTGTTGCCACCTTAGGTGAAGAGTTTGTGGGTATGCGACCAACCATGTTTGTTAAAGTGGGCGATCGTGTAAAAAAAGGCCAGGTACTTTTTGAAGATAAAAAGAACCCAGGCGTTAAATTCACAGCTCAAGCCGCCGGTGTTGTAACTGAAATTAACCGTGGTGAAAAACGTGTTTTACAATCTGTTGTCATTGAAGTTGATGGCTATGATCAAGAAACCTTTAATCACTATTCTGCCAATGAGTTATCTTCTGTTTCTCGTGAAGATGTAGTTAGCAACCTTGTTAATTCAGGTTTGTGGACTGCTTTAAGAACTCGCCCATTCAGCAAAATTCCTGCAATTGATGCTAAGCCAGAAGCTATTTTTGTTAGCGTAATGGATACTAATCCGTTAGCGGCAAATCCTGAGCTAGTGATCAACGAACAAAGTGAAGCGTTTAAAAATGGTTTAACTGTTTTAGCTAACTTAACTGACGGTGATATTTTTGTTGGTAAAGCTCCAGGCGCAGATATTCCTGTTACTGGTAGTGAAAAAGTTGCCGAATTTGCGGGTAAGCACCCAGCAGGTTTAGTCGGTACACATATTCACTTCTTAAAACCAGCTAGCGCTGAAAAGCCAGTATGGCACCTTGGATACCAAGATGTTATTGCATTCGGTAAGCTTTTCACTACGGGTGAATTAGACTCAACTCGTGTTATTTCTTTAGCAGGTCCTGCTGCTAAAAATCCACGCCTTATTCGCACTGTATTAGGTGCAAATACTGCTGAGTTAGTGGCTAATGAAGTCACCGAAGGTGAACTTCGTGTAGTCTCTGGTTCATTATTGTCAGGCTCCGTGGCGACAGGTGTTCACGGATATTTAGGTCGTTACCATGTGCAACTTTCATTGATCTTAGAAGGTCGTGAAAAAGAGTTCATTGGTTATATGTACCCAGGTCCTAACATGTTCTCGGTAACACGTGCTTATATGTCTCATTTCTTCCCGAAGAAATTATTCAATATGACCACTACTACTAACGGTAGTTCACGTGCCATGGTGCCAATTGGTAACTTCGAGCGTGTAATGCCTTTAGATATTTTACCAACCATGTTGTTACGTGATATCGCTTCTGGTGATACCGATGGCGCACAACAACTTGGTGCCTTAGAGCTAGACGAAGAAGATTTAGCGTTATGTACATTTGTTTGCCCAGGCAAAACAGATTACGGCGTACTTCTGCGTGATTGCCTAACCACAATAGAGAAGGAAGGTTAGACATGGGCTTGAAAAAGTTTATTGAAGATTTAGAGCCGCATTTTGAAAAAGGCGGCAAACATGAAAAGTGGTTCGCTTTATACGAAGCAGTAGCTACTGGTTTATTTACCCCAGGTTATGTCACCAAAGGTAAAACCCATGTACGTGATAGCATTGACTTAAAACGTATCATGATCACCGTTTGGTTGGCTGTATTCCCAGCAATGTTTTGGGGTATGTACAACATTGGTTTTCAAGCAACAGAAGCACTAGCGGCAGGTTATGCATTACCTGATAGCTGGCAAGTAGCATTATTTACCATGTTAGGCGGTAGCTTAACGGTAGACTCAGGCTGGTTTAGCCAAATGTTCTACGGTGCAATGTTCTTCCTACCTATATATGCGGTTACCTTTATTGTTGGTGGTTTCTGGGAAGTATTATTTGCGGCAGTGCGTAAGCATGAAGTTAACGAAGGTTTCTTTGTGAGCTCAATCTTATTTGCGCTTATCGTGCCGGCAACCATTCCTTTATGGCAAGTGGCTATCGGTATTACTTTTGGTGTGGTTATCGCTAAAGAAGTCTTCGGTGGTACAGGTAAGAACTTCTTAAACCCTGCATTAGCCGGTCGTGCCTTTTTATTCTTCGCATACCCAGCTGAAATTTCTGGTGATGCAGTTTGGGTTGCTGTTGACGGCTTCTCAGGTGCAACAGCGTTAAGTGCTGCAAACCAAGGTTTAGTAGAATATTCATTAAATGCTGATTGGTGGAATGCATTTTGGGGGTTCATCCCAGGTTCTGTCGGTGAAGTATCAACCGCTGCTATTTTATTAGGTGGTGCGTATATTCTTTATAAAGGCATTGCTTCGTGGCGTATCGTGCTAGGTGTGTTTTTAGGTATGGTAGCGACAGCAACATTATTTAATGCAATTGGTAGCGATACTAACGCTCTATTTGCTATGCCGTGGTACTGGCACTTAGTAGTAGGTGGTTTTGCATTTGGTATGATGTTTATGGCAACAGACCCAGTTTCTGCTTCATTTACCAATACAGGTAAATACTGGTTTGGCGCTTTAGTTGGTGTGATGGTAGTACTTGTACGTGTAGTTAACCCAGCATTCCCTGAAGGCATGATGTTAGCGATTTTATTTGCTAACTTATTCGCGCCATTATTTGATTATTTTGTCGTTCAAGGCAACATCAAACGGAGGCTTGCACGTAATGTCTAGTAATAAAGAAAGTTTTGGCAAAACAGTAGGTTTTGTTGCCCTAGTTTGTTTAGTGTGTGCGGCACTTGTATCGGTTTCTGCGGTAAAATTAAAGCCACTGCAAGTAGAAAATAAACTACTTGACCAACAAACTAAGATTTTAGAAGCGGCTGGTCTTTTGGCTGAAACTGACGGTTCAAAATCGTCAATTCAAGCGCTATACGCTGACAAAGTTGAAGCTAGAATGATTGACCTTGATAGCGGTGAATTCATCGATGGCAACCCACTTATGTTTGACGAGCGTCGTAACTCTCGTGATGCCACTAAGTCTGACAAGCCTGAAAATGATATTGCCGGTATTAACCGTCGTTCGCACGATGCTGTTATTTACTTAATTAAAAATGAAGCAAAGCAAGTTGAAACCGTGGTATTACCGATTGTTGGTTCTGGTTTATGGGACTTGATGTTTGGTTATGTTGGCTTAGAAGCTGATTTAAATACAGTGAAAAGCGTTGTTTATTCTGATCATAAGGAAACTCCGGGCTTAGGTGCAGAAGTAATGAACCCTAAGTGGAAAGCATTATGGCCAGGTAAGAAAATTTATGACGCACAAGGTAAGCCAGTAGTGAAGCTTGTTAAAGGCGGCGCTAAAGCTGATGACATGCACGGTGTTGATGCCTTATCAGGTGCTACGTTAACCAGTAATGGCGTAACGCATACCTTGCAGTTTTGGTTTGGTGAAGAAGGTTATGCACCTTTCATTGCGGCCAACCGTGGAGGACTTAAATAATGTCTGATAACAATAAGGTTTTAACGAAACCGATTATTGATAACAACCCAATTGCATTACAAGTTCTAGGTATTTGTTCTGCACTTGCTGTTACTAGCTCGATGGCAAACGCATTAGTAATGACAATAGCTGTTGTAGTTGTTACTGCATTTTCTAACTTGTTTATTTCGATTATTCGTAATCACATTCCTTCTAGCGTACGTATTATCGTGCAAATGGCGATTATTGCGTCATTGGTTATTGTAGTTGACCAAGTATTAAAAGCATTTTCATATCAGTTATCGAAAGAGCTTTCAGTATTTGTTGGTTTGATTATCACTAACTGTATTGTAATGGGACGTGCTGAAGCGTTTGCAATGAAAGAAAAGCCAGGTGTGAGCTTCTTAGATGGTATCGGTAACGGTTTAGGTTACGGTTTTATCTTAATGACAGTTGCATTTTTCCGAGAATTATTCGGCTTTGGTACTTTCTTCGGTATCGAAATTTTACCACTGATTCAAAACGGTGGTTGGTATCAAGCGAACGGCTTATTAGTATTACCATTTAGTTCATTCTTCATTATTGGTTTGATCATTTGGGGTATTCGCCAATACAAGCCAGATCAAGTAGAGAAGGACTAAGCAATGGAACATTATATTAGCTTATTAGTAAAAACGATTTTCATCGAAAACATCGCATTATCTTTCTTTTTAGGTATGTGTACTTTCTTAGCGGTATCAAAGAAAGTCAGTACAGCGATCGGCTTAGGTGTAGCGGTTATAGTGGTACTTGGTTTAGCGGTTCCTGCTAACCAAATTATTTATCAAGCGATATTAGCGCCAGGTGCGTTAGACAGCATGATGGGTATTACTGACCCAGCTGAGTCTATCGACTTAAGCTTCTTGTCGTTCATCACCTTCATTGGTGTTATTGCGGCATTAGTTCAAATTCTTGAAATGGTATTAGATAAGTACTTCCCTGCGTTATATCAAGCGCTTGGTATTTTCTTACCACTAATTACTGTTAACTGTGCAATTTTTGGTGCTGTGTCTTTCATGGTAGCGAAAAACCTAACTTTAGGTGAATCAGTTGTTTACGGTTTAGGTTCAGGTATTGGTTGGGCGTTAGCGATTGTTTTACTTGCGGGTCTGCGCGAGAAAATGAAATATTCTGATGTGCCAGATGGCTTGAAAGGTTTAGGTATTACATTTATTACTGCTGGATTAATGGCCTTTGGCTTTTTATCTTTCGGTGGTATTTCCCTTTAATTATTAGCCATAGCGTTAATGTCGGTTTTAGGTTTGCTGAGACAGAAACCTAAAACCCTTAGATAAGTATAAAAGGAAAAGTCGATGGAAATTATTCTCGGCGTATCGATGTTTACCGCGATAGTACTAGCACTAGTTTTAGTAATTTTATTTGCTAAATCTAAGTTAGTCTCTTCTGGTGACGTAACGATAAGTATAAATGGCGACCCTGAAAAAGCAGTTACTACTGCTGCGGGTGGCAAATTATTAGGTGCCCTAGCTGACCAAGGTATTTTTGTACCATCAGCATGTGGTGGCGGTGGTACATGTGGCCAGTGTCGTGTAGACGTGCATTCTGGTGGTGGCGATATTCTACCAACAGAATTAGGTCATATTACTAAGCGTGAAGCAAAAGAAGGTTGTCGTCTAGCATGTCAAGTTGCTGTTAAGCAAGATATGGACATTGAACTAGAAGACGAAATTTTTGGTGTTCAACAATGGGAATGTGAAGTTATCTCTAACGATAACAAAGCAACTTTCATTAAAGAATTGAAACTTAAAATTCCAGATGGTGAGTCTGTACCTTTCCGCGCAGGTGGTTATATTCAAATTGAAGCACCAGCGTATCACGCAAAATATAAAGACTTTGATATTGAAGAACAGTATCGTGGTGACTGGGAACATTTCGGCTTTTTTGATGTTGAATCAAAAGTTGATGAACCAACACTTCGTGCTTACTCAATGGCGAACTATCCAGAAGAAGAAGGCATTATTATGCTGAACGTGCGTATCGCTACGCCGCCTCCTGGAAAGCTTCACTTACCTGCAGGTAAAATGTCTTCGTTCATCTTTAGCCTTAAGGCTGGCGATAAAGTGACAATTTCAGGTCCATTTGGTGAATTCTTCGCTAAAGAAACTGATGCTGAAATGGTCTTTATTGGTGGTGGTGCAGGTATGGCGCCAATGCGTTCTCATATCTTTGACCAACTTAAACGTCTTAAGTCAAAACGTAAAATGTCTTTCTGGTACGGTGCACGTTCACTTCGTGAAATGTTCTATGAAGATGATTACAACATGCTTGCCAATGAAAACGATAACTTTGAATGGCACGTAGCATTATCTGATCCACAACCAGAAGATAACTGGGACGGCATGACAGGTTTTATTCATAACGTACTTTATGAAAACTACTTAAAAGATCATGAAGCACCAGAAGATTGTGAATTCTACATGTGTGGTCCACCAATGATGAATGCCGCGGTTATTCATATGTTGAAAGACCTTGGTGTAGAAGATGAGAATATACTGCTTGATGACTTCGGTGGCTAATTTTTAATTTAAGCTTGCCTATTGGCACTGCTTCATCGTTGGATGTACTCATTGACTAGCGTCAACTCCGTGCATTCCGCCTTGAAGCACCACCAATTTGCGGCGCTTAAATGTAAAAATAACGTATTTATAAAGGTGGCTAAGCCACCTTTTTTATTGCGCTAAATTAAGCTGTTGCCTGGAAACTTAGCACGAAATTTAGGCCATAAAAAAGCGCTAATTCACAGAACTAGCGCTTTTTTTAGCTTGTACTTAACGCTTTCAACTTTCAACTTTTAGCTTGAAACTTATAGCTTAAGGCTTTCAGCTTTTTACTTGCTATTATCGCGCGTTAACAGCCACTCAGTTAATAACCTTACGCCATAACCTGTGCCGCCGACTGGGTATTCGTTTTTCGCACTGGCGTTTAACGCGTTACCTGCCATATCGATATGTGCCCATGGCGTATCTCCGGTAAAATGCTGTAAAAAAGTTGCTGCTGTCGTTGCGCTTGGTCCACCAGAGCCAGTATTACGTAAATCTGCAATCGAGCTTTTAAGCATATCTTCATAACCTAATGGTAAGTGCCATAGTGGCTCATTTACTGACTTTCCGGCATAAGTTAATTGCTTAACTAGTTTATCGTCAGTACTAAATATTCCGCCTAACTCGGTGCCTAATGCGCGGTATTTACCGCCAGTTAAGGTAGCAATATCAACTAAAACGCTTGGTTTGAATTTTTCACGCGCATACCACATCGCATCAATTAACACTAAACGACCTTCCGCATCAGTATTGGTAATTTCAACGGATAAGCCTTCTGCGGTTGTTAATACATCGCCAGGGGCTACTGAGCTTTCAGAAACCATATTAGCTGCCATGCCCATTACGGCGACAACATTAACGTTGGCTTTCATTTTTGCCAGTGCTTGCACTGTGCCTAAGGCTGCTGCTGCACCAGCCATATCTGATTTCATACGGACAATGGACTCGTGAGTTTTAATATTGTAACCACCCGAATCAAATGTTATGCCTTTACCGATAATCGCTACAGGGGCGTCGTCGCTACCTTGGTAGTGTGCTACCACTAAACGTGACCCTTGATCACTGCCTCGGCCAACGGCTTCTAAAGCATTCATGCCTAATTTTTTCAGCTCGTTCGGTTCCAATACTGTGACGGTAACTCCGAGTTTTTCAAGTGCTTTGGCCTGATTGGCAAAATCGACAGGCGTGAGCTCAGTAGGCACTTCATTGGTAAGATCTCGTGCTAAAAATATTCCTGATTGAATATCCGCCAATTGTTGGTAATGCTTAACGACGTCTTTTTTATTACTTACGCTAAAGCTGTAACTTTTTTCTTGGTATTTTTCCTGTTTGTATTTGTCAAATTGATAGGCACGCAAGTTAATGCCATGGGCAAGTTGAGCTGCTTGTTCGGCATTAAAACTTTGCCCCGATAAAGCGATGTTTTGGATTTGTTTTTTACTTAAGTTGGCGCTGATATTACCGCCAAGTTGCGTTAACTGTGCTTGGCTAAGCGTTTCGCTACCTAAACCGACAAGCAAAACACGATCGTAGTCGAGGTTAGTCGGCGCTAGAATTTCAACAAAGCTATTGTAGGCGCCAGTAAATTCATTTACCGAGGCGGCTTTGCTTAATTGCCCTTGTGTTTTTTTATCATAACTTGTCATTGCTGCGCTTTTATGAGTATCGCTTTGAAAAAGCACTAAGGTGTCAGCATTTGAAGAAATCTTATTCTCAAAGCTAAATGTATCCGCATTGGACGTTGCGCTAAGGAAAAGTGCTGAAGTCAATACAGCGAGGCGAGAAAGCTTAAGTGTCATTAATTTATCCTGATTATTATAACTAGGATGTAAATATAACGATTCCTTGACGAAAAGGTAAGTGAACGGGCAGTTTACTATGTGATAAAAGTGTCAACTTTGTTAGAATTCAGGCAATTTTATTTGATTAAATTAAGATGATTTTTATGATGCTCAGAGCCTTTTCTTATGTTGTTTTCTTGTTGTTACTAACAGGCTGTTTTCCAAGTAGTGACGGCGCAAAACAAGAGGTGTTATTGCAAGGTCGCACTATGGGGACGACCTATAATATTAAAGTCGTTGTACCTAAAGACAGAGATACGAATGCATTAAAGTTAGCCGTTGATGAGTTGCTTAAAGAAGTTAATCAGCAAATGTCGACCTATATTCCAAGCTCTGAGTTGTCTCAGTTTAACCAATCTACATCGTTAGCGCCTATCGACATATCTTCTGGCTTAGAGCGGGTGTTAGCTGAAGCGCTTCGCTTAGGTGAAATAAGTGCAGGCAAGTTAGATGTAACTGTGGGGCCTTTGGTAAATTTATGGGGCTTTGGTCCTGAGTATCGCCCTGAAACAGTACCAAGTGAACAAGCGCTGATTGATGCGCGCAGTAAAGTTGGTCTTAAACATATCTTATTAAACCAAGGGCAATTATCTAAAACTAATCCACAAACGTATGTGGATTTATCAACGATCGCAAAAGGGTATGGTGTTGATGTCGTTGCTGAGCTTATTGAGCAAAATGGTATTAATAACTACCTTGTTGAAATTGGTGGCGAGATGCGTTTAAAAGGGTTTAAAGCAACAGGCGAGCTTTGGCATGTCGCGATTGAAAAACCCATTACTTCTGAGCGTTCAGTGCATCAAATTATCATTCCTAAAGATAACGCAGTGGCAACCTCAGGGGATTATCGCAACTACTATGAAGCTGATGGTATGCGTTATTCACATATCATCGACCCAGATACTGGCAAACCCATTAATCATAAGTTGGTTTCAGTAACGGTGATTCATCCATCATCAATGACCGCAGATGGGCTGTCGACTGCGATGATGGTGATGGGCGAAGAAAAGGCACTAGCGTTTGCTGAGCAGCATCAAGTCGCCGCTTATATTATTGCCAAAACTGATACTGGCTTTGAAGAAATAGTCAGTCAGCACTTTGTGCAGTACCTAAAATAGATTGTTGGTTTTATTGTTCTTTTGTATAATTATCTTCGACTTAAATAAGTCTGGAAATAATAATATACAGGGATAAATAATGAAAAAAACGGTATTGATACCTTTAGCGTGTATCGCCATGTTTTCTAACGCTGCTTTCGCTGACAAAGGCGGTTATGCAGGAGTTAAAGTAGGCCAAGCATCTATTGATGTTGATTATGTAGATAACGCTAGTTTGACTGGCGCAGTTTTCGGCTATCGCTTTGAAAACAATCTTGCTATTGAAATAGAAGCACTCTCTGGTAGCGCTGAAATTGATTCTTGGGGCTATAGTTCAGATATTGATTTAGAAACTGTTGCTATTTATGGTGCTTGGCGTTCAGGTGATGATTTTTTCTTCAAAACCAAAGTAGGTGTTTTAAGAGAAGAAGTATCTTCTGGTTATGTTGGCTCAGAAGAAGATACCGGTCTGTCTTATGGTCTAGGTCTTGGTTATCAGGGAGATAGCTTTATTGTCGAGCTAGAATATACCTTAATAGAAGAAGATGTTTCTGCCGCAACGCTTGGTCTTATTTATAAGTTTTAATTAAGTGTCTTGTCTTAGGATACGTTAACAGTTTTTAAGTTGAAGCCAATTGCGCAAGCGGTTGGCTTTTTTGATCCATTTGTTCTGGTGTTTGCATACCAAAAAAGGCGAGGAGGTCGATAACATTAAATTAGAATCGTTAATTAAGGCGACAAGATCTCTGTTTGATTGGTAAATATATTCCCGCCCTCTATATTCCCGTCCTCTATATTCCCGTCCCCTATATATTGGTGGAGATAATAGCTTTGTCTTTAGTTGTAAGGTAAAATAGCGCCACTTTTTTAGCGGCTGTTGTTAGTATTTATTTAATATTATGACTATTTTCTTGATCACCTTAGGTTTTTTTCTTGTTGTTGTTTTGGCAATGGCCGTTGGTTATATTTTTCAGCAAAAAACCTTGGCGGGTAGCTGCGGCGGTTTGGCAACGGTCGGTATTGAAAAATCGTGTAATTGCGACAACCCTTGTGAAAAGCGTCAAGAGCGTGAGCGCAAAGCGGCAGAAAAAGAAAAACTTCAGCAAAGCATTGATGTAAAAAATATTTGATATTTTTATCAATGGTTCAGTTATAAAAAAGGCTTAGTCATTAAATGACTAAGCCTTTTTTAATTGCATCATTTAGTGACTAAGCATCATAAGTTGAGCTTGCTGTGTCACCACTGTTTGCTGTCCATTTGGTATGGAAAAACTCACCGCGAGGTTTGTCAGTACGCTCATATGTATGTGCGCCAAAGTAGTCGCGCTGTGCTTGCAATAAGTTAGCCGGCAAGGTTGCATGACGATATGAATCATAGAATGCTAAACCAGCACTCATCGCAGGTGCTGGTACGCCATTAAGTACAAACTGCGCAATCGCTTTACGCCAGCTCGGCTGAGCAGTAATAAGTTGTTCGCTAAAGAACGAGTCTAGCGTTAAATTGGTTAGGGCAGGGTTATTGTCGTATGCGTTTTTAATGTCTTTTAAAAATACAGAACGAATAATACAACCGCCACTCCACATCATTGCCACACCACTGTTATTTAGGTTCCAGTTGAAATGATTTGATGCTTCACGCATTAACATAAAACCTTGTGCGTACGAGATTATTTTAGACGCATATAGTGCTTGCCCTAAAGTATCAATCCACGCTTGTTGATCTTCAGTGATTGGTTGAACTTCAGGGCCTGTTAAAATTTCACTTGCCTCAATCCGCTCGTCTTTTAACGCTGAGATACAACGTGAGAAAACCGCTTCACAAATTAACGTTACCGGCACACCAAATTCAAGGGCGTTAATGCCGGTCATTTTACCGGTACCTTTTTGGCCAGCTTTATCTAAAATTTTATCAATAACAAACTCGCCGTTTTCAGTGGTGCCCATAATGTCGGCCGTTATATCAATTAAGTAACTGCCTAACTCGCCTTGTTTCCACTGTTCAAACACTTGCTGAATTTGTAAATTATCAAGATTTAGCACATCTTTCATAAACTGGTAGGCTTCACAAATTAGCTGCATATCGCCATATTCAATGCCATTGTGAACCATTTTAACAAAATGACCTGAACCACTATCGCCAACCCAATCACAACAAGGTGTTCCGTCGTCAGTTTTTGCGGCTATTGCTTGAAAAATATTTTTAACATGTGGCCACGCTTCTTTATGACCGCCAGGCATAATGGCTGGACCAAAGCGAGCACCTTCTTCACCACCTGAAACACCCGTGCCAATAAATAACAAACCTTTTTCATCTAGATCATTGTAACGGCGAATTGAATCATTATAGTCAGCGTTGCCGCCATCGATAATAATGTCACCCTTGTCTAAATGCGGCACAATTTGTTCAATAAACTTATCTACCACTTCACCCGCTTTCACCATTAACATGATTTTTCGAGGTGATGATAAACTTGCGACCATTTCTTCAATACTTTTCACGCCGACTATATTGGTGCCTTTGGCTGCGCCATTAATAAAGTCGTCAACTTTTGAAGTGGTACGGTTATATGCTGCTACTTTAAAACCATTGTCATTCATATTTAAGATCAGGTTTTGGCCCATAACCGCCAGACCGACAACTGCAATGTCGCAAGAATTACTCATTATATTTTCCTATAAAGTGGGTTATTACTCAGTGCTAAACGACTAAGTTAATGCTAAGCAATGTTAATAAATAAAATAGTATCACTAATCTATATTGTTAACAATTTTCAATAATTAGTGTGACTTAAAAGTTCAATTAACCTTAACAATATTAAGTGAGTTTATTTTAAACATAATTGATATTAATACCAGAGATGTGAACTAGTGAAATAACTTTTTACACAAGGTTAGCTCAAAAAGTTTTGATAACCGATTAATTTTAATTATACTGTTTTTATATACAGTTAAGGTTTTGGTTTTTATGCGCAAGCTAATTCATGTTGATATGGATGCGTTTTTTGTTTCTGTTGAGATTCGCGACAATCCTGCGTTGGCGAATAAGCCTGTTGCCGTTGGTGGCAAGCGCACGTCGCGTGGCGTGATAGCAACCTGTAATTATATTGCACGTGAATATGGTGTGCGTTCTGCTATGCCAACAAGTATTGCACTGCAAAAATGCCCAAACCTTGTCTTAGTTCCCGGGCGAATGAGCGTATATAAAGAAGTAAGTCAGCAAATCCATCAAATATTGCAACGTTACACTTTACTTATTGAACCGTTAAGTTTAGATGAAGCTTATTTAGATGTGACTGATTGCACCATGTTTAATGGCTCGGCGACCTTGATTGCGCAAGATATCTGTTTGGCGATCAAAAATGAGCTGAACTTAACAGCGTCTGCGGGCATCGCGCCGATAAAATTTCTAGCAAAAATCGCTTCAGATCTCAATAAACCCAACGGCACTTTTACTATAGCGCCGAACGAAGTTGATGCTCACATACAGGCTTTGTCGCTTAAAAAAATTCCCGGTGTGGGTAAAGTGACGTTCGACAAACTCACCAAGTTCGGCTTTCACACTGGTGCTGATATTAGAAATGCTGACGAACACTACTTAGTGCAACACTTTGGTAAGTTTGGCAAAAAGCTTTGGCAACGCTGCCAAGGTATAGATCCGCGTGGTATTGAAACGTCAAGAATACGAAAGTCGGTTGGTGTTGAGCGCACTTTTTCAACGGATATTAGTGTTATAGAGGAGTTAGAACATATCTTGGCAGAAAAATTGTTGCCAGAGCTTGAGCTACGAAGCGCTCATTACCTAGAGCAACGAGCAATAAATAAGCTAGGTATTAAAATAAAATTTAACGACTTCCAGCAAACCACTAAAGAACATCAATACCATGAAATTGATTTACCTAAATTGCTTTTATTGTTGCGCGAAGCTTTGGCTAGAGGCCAGGGTAAGCCAGTAAGGTTGCTTGGTGTGCATATCGGTTTATCTGAAAAAATAAGTGACAATCGACAGTTAGCACTTACTTTTGATTAAGGTTTTTTTGATTTTTCGTGTGCGATAAGTGCCATATAATGTGTGAGACTTTCTTGATTTAAAGGTTGTTTAGCCTATCTTAATAAGAGGTGTTAATGCGCTTTACATTTAAGAGGGTCGCTCTATGAACAAAGAAAATAGGTTGTTTGTTTTTCTCTTTTTCGCCTTATTCATTGAGACAATTGCATTGTCCTTTGTTTATGGAACTTACCTTGAAGTGGTATTTGTTGGTTTGCCAGCCTTGCTCGTTCCACTTTATATGATCAAAACCGCACCAGGTGCAGATTTAACTAAACACACCGCAGCTATCGCTACTATGATTTTTGCCTGTTTGCATATTCATCAAATGAACGGCTTAATTGAAGTGCATTTTGAAATATTCATATTAATGGCATTTTTGATTATTTTCAGCGATTGGAAAATATTTATATCTGCCATTGTTGTAGTAGCAGTTCACCATTTATCTTTCTATTATTTGCAAATTGAAAATGTAGGCGTATATATTTTTGACCCTGATAGGCTTGCATTTACCACCGTTATTATTCATGCCGTATATGCAGTAATTGAAGCCTTTATTGCGGGCTTTATTGCTAAAACTCTGCATGACGATAGCATTGTTGGCAAAGAGTTATCTGATATTACTCAGCAGCTCACCAATGATGAAAATGCAATTGATTTAAAAATACGTTCGTCGATTAAAGGCAACAATATTCTAACCGGCTTTAATCAATTGCTGTCGTTGCTCGATACTGTAATTACAGATGTTAAAAAGCAAACTAATGAGTTGGTCAGTAACTCACAAAACTTAAATGAAGCAAAGCATGACTTAGAATCTTCGGCCAATGTCAGGTTACAAGAAACTGACTCTATTGCTTCAGCGATCGAACAAATGGCCGTAACGGTTGCAACAATTGCCAGAGATACTTCAGAGCTCAGTCAGCAAATGACATCTGCCAATACTCTAACCGAAACGACCAACAGTTGTATTAATGATATTAACGATCGCAATAATCACCTGATTGAAGCTTTACACAAAACCAGTGGCGAAATTAGTGAGCTATCTAAATCGAGTGAAGCGATCACCTTAGTATTATCTGAAATTACCAGTATTGCTGATCAAACTAATTTACTTGCATTAAATGCAGCGATAGAAGCAGCAAGAGCGGGTGAACAAGGCCGAGGTTTTGCTGTTGTGGCAGATGAGGTTAGGGCGCTGGCAAATCGTACTAAAGAAAGTACTGACAAAATAAGCGATACCATAGTGCAGCTAACGAACTATTCAAAGTCATCTACCCAATCTATGGGACAATGTATTGAAATAATCGATGTTGTTATTGAAGTGGCTAATGAGGCACATAATAAAATTCAAGAAGCGTCTACCTTAGTGTCGCAGGCGAACGATATCTCAATGTCGGTTGCAACCGCAGTTGAGCAGCAATCAGTAACCACAGATGGCATAGCGCAAAGTACTGAGAACTTGCGCGTTACTAGCCAAGACGATATGGCTAAAATTGATGGTTTGGCTAGTGAGGCCAGCAATATTGATTTGTCGTCTAAATCGTTAGAAAGCAACATTGCCAGTTTCAAATAACAAAGTAACAAGTATTCATTATTTGTTATTCGTATTGTGGCTAGCAGCAACTTTGTTTGCTGCTCACTATTTTATTAGTGCGCGTCTAGTTGCTTTTGATCCAGATAATCGTCTGATAAGTGTTAATAGTAGTGAGCTTATCGAACAAATGGCACAATTGTCTGTGCTCGAAGATAATGAACTTACCAATACGTTAATTCATATCACCAGCGAAAATTGTGCATGTAGTATTTACAGTAAGAAGCATAAACAAGACGTTAGCCAACAGGCTAAAGCTCAAGGGTTATCTGTGCTCAATGTAAATCTTCCTGAAACGTACAATAGTATTATTCCTTCAACACCCGCTGCCTTAATTATTGATAATACAGGGCAGCTTATTTATTTTGGTCCATACTCCGAGGGCTTAGCGTGTTCTTCCTCGAACGGATATATTGAGTTGGCGATGCAAAACTATCAACAAGGTTACAGCGCTAATTTAATTGTGGCAGATAGCAAAGGTTGTTACTGCAAAGTTTGATGCTGTTTTTAAAACAATATCAAGAATTTATAGATGGTCTTTGTCGCTTATTCCTGTATTTAATCACCTAGATAGAACAATTATTGGTTCTGCTCTCTTTTATAGGTAGAATAAGGCGCTTATTTTGCCAAAACGCCATTGCATTTGGCGTTGCACTTTCTTTCGCATAAAGATGATTAAAACGACTTAATGTGATGAATATGTGTGAGTTGTTCGCTAATGTTATTTGATTGATACTTTCGCTATTGCATGTGCGTATATAATCAACAGACCATTAATTGCTTAATTATTACTGAACTTAGTAAAAATGATGAAATTGATTGGTATCTTCAAGCAGAGCTTGCGTATAATAAGCGTTTTGGCATACAACAGATTAGCGCTTAATATAAGCAGCTAAAGGTGTCAGGTTTTTACAATATCGTGCTTTTTTGAGCAAACAAAAAATAGCAGCATTAAATCACGAATAATACCAATAGGTATGATTGAAATCGTATAAATTATCAAAGAGTTGGATAACCCATGATCAAGACCACGGCTGAGTTACGTCAGGCATTTTTGCAGTATTTTGCTTCCAAGCAGCATCAAATCGTTCCAAGTAGTTCGTTAGTTCCCGGCAATGATGCAACGTTATTATTTACCAATGCCGGTATGGTTCCTTTTAAAGATGTATTCTTAGGTGCAGAAAGTCGCAGCTATACTCGTGCGACGTCTTCACAGCGTTGTGTGCGCGCAGGCGGTAAGCATAATGATTTAGAAAACGTGGGTTATACAGCGCGCCATCATACTTTTTTTGAAATGTTAGGTAATTTCAGCTTTGGTGATTATTTCAAAACTGAAGCGATTCATTTCGGTTGGCAGTTTTTAACCGAAGTTTTAGGTTTACCAAAAGAAAAACTTTGGGTAACCGTTTTTGAAGAAGACTTAGAAGCAGAAAAAATTTGGATTGAAGAGATAGGCGTAGATCCTTCTCGTGTTGCGCGTATTGGCGCAAAAGATAACTTTTGGTCGATGGGTGACACTGGCCCTTGTGGTCCATGTACTGAGATCTTCTATGATCACGGCGAAGAAATCTTTGGTGGGCCTCCAGGAACACCAGATGAAGATGGCGATCGTTATATTGAAATTTGGAATCTTGTGTTCATGCAGTATAACCGTCACGCTGATGGCACAATGGAGCCATTGCCTAAGCCTTCTGTTGATACTGGGATGGGCTTAGAGCGAATCGCGGCAATTTTACAGGGCGTGCATAGCAACTATGAAATTGACATTTTCCAAGCGCTTATTGCTGATGCCGCAAAATTATTAAACTGTAATGACATTGAGCATAAGTCTTTGCGCGTTATTGCTGACCATATTCGTTCATGTAGCTTTTTAATTGCTGATGGTGTGATGCCGTCAAACGAAGGGCGTGGTTACGTTTTACGTCGCATCATTCGACGTGCAATTCGTCATGGTCACAAATTAGAAGCGAAAGGACATTTCTTCCATAAGTTAGTTGCGTCACTAGCGATACAAATGGGCGAAGCATACCCTGAGCTCGTTCAGCAGCAAGCGATTATTGAAAAGATTTTACGTATTGAAGAAGAGCAGTTTGGCCGCACGTTAGATCGTGGTATGGCGTTATTAGAAGATATTCTAACCGATCTGAAAGGCGATACTATTTCAGGCGACGATGTCTTCAAACTATATGATACTTATGGTTTCCCTGCTGATTTAACTGCTGATATTGCTCGTGAACGCCAGCTTAAAATTGACCACAATGGCTTTGACATAGCGATGGGCGCACAACGTGAACGCGCACAAAAAGCAAGCCAATTTGGCACAGATTATAATGAACAATTAAAATCTGATCACAACACAAACTTTAAAGGTTATAGCAGTAATTCGTACTCAGCGACGGTTGTTGAACTATTTAATAACGAAGCCTCTGTTGCCGAGTTAACGGCTGGCGAAGCGGGTATGGTGGTTTTAGATTCTACGCCGTTTTACGCTGAATCAGGTGGTCAAGTGGGTGATACTGGCGTATTGCACATTGATGATGGTGTTTTTGAAGTGACCGATACCATCAAACTAGGCAATGCATTTGCTCATAAAGGTATTGCTAAAGTTAATATTGGTGTAAATCGTCGTGTTAAAGCTGAAATTGATGTTGATCGCCGTGCTGATATTATCAAAAACCATAGTGCTACTCATATTTTGCATGCCGCTTTACGTAAAGTATTAGGCGAGCATGTAACGCAGAAAGGTTCATTGGTTGACCCAGACAAGTTACGTTTCGATTTCTCTCATTTTGAAGGCGTAACAGCACAAGAATTAAAAATAGTTGAAAACCTAGTAAACGAACAAATTCGTGCAAATGCTGTTCGCGAAACTAACTTAATGCAAATTGATGAAGCCAAAGAAAAAGGTGCGATGGCACTTTTTGGTGAAAAATACGACGATGAAGTTCGTGTGGTAACCCTAGGGGATTTCTCTACCGAATTATGTGGTGGTGTTCATGTAGAACGTACCGGTGATATTGGTGTTTTCAAAATCACTTCAGAAGCAGGTATTGCTGCTGGCGTGCGTCGTATTGAAGCCGTCACTGCGCAAAGTGCATTAAACTTTATTGATGAACAAGCCGCTTCTTTATCTACAGTAGCCGCTATGGTGAAATCGGATGTGGCTAGTGTGCCAAATAAAGTAGAAGGGTTAGTTAATAAAACCAAGCAACTTGAAAAAGAAATTACACTATTAAAGCAGAAGCTTGCCGCTCAAGCGGGATCAGACCTAGTTAGCCAAGCAACCGACGTTAATGGCGTAAAAACCTTAATCGCTCACCTAGAAGGCGTTGAAGCGAAGTCGTTACGTGGCATGGTGGATGACCTTAAAAATAAAATGGGTTCAGGCATTTTATTGTTGGCAACAGCCAACGGCAATAAAGTAAGTCTTATTGCAGGAGTTACCAAAGATCTTGTTGGTAAGGTAAAAGCTGGTGAACTTGTTAATATCGCTGCGCAGCAAGTTGGCGGTAAAGGCGGTGGTCGTCCTGATATGGCACAGGCAGGCGGTAGCCAGCCTGAAAATATAGAGACAGCAATTACTGAAGCTAATAACTGGTTAAAAGAACAGTTAAGTTAATAAGGTAGTTACAAAAAAGAACCTCTTAAGAGGTTCTTTTTACATCGGTACGCGTTTATTCATTGTAAACTTTAGAAATGAAAAAGATTTGTAAAAGGTCGCCAAAAAAGTAGACGATTTTTTGTTTTTTTTCATAAAGTAACAAGAATGGTGTGTGTTACCTGTACAAGCTTGTTAAAATATCGACACTTATAAAGGCTAATAGTGTAATTTTAATTAATTTCTTTATTTATTAGCACTTTGTCAGTAACTGGACTAACTTTAATTTATATATACTAGCTTATAAATATTTAGTAGATCCCTTATTCAAACATAAAGGAATAGTGAAATGTTAATATTAACACGACGTGTTGGCGAAACTTTAATGATTGGTGATGACGTTACCGTTACCGTTTTAGGTGTAAAAGGTAATCAAGTTCGCATTGGTGTGAATGCCCCTAAAGAGGTATCAGTTCACCGTGAAGAAATTTATATGCGCATACAATCAGAAAAAGGTGATTCAGAGCCTTCTGGTAATAAGTTTTAAAAAATACCTGTTTTAATTAAGTCGACTTTGGTCGACTTTTTTATACCTTAAAATAAATGAAGCGATATTTTTAGGTATACATGCTTTTTAATTGCCATTCCTTTTATTATCTGTGCTGACCAACTAGACAATCTTAGTGAGTATTTGCGCTAAATTCACACTCTTTGATTGTTTTCTCAACAAACAGAAATTAAATTAAAAAAACTGTTTGACTTATTTTTTTAATCCATTAATATTCGCACCCACTGGAGAGGTGGCCGAGTGGCCGAAGGCGCTCCCCTGCTAAGGGAGTATCTGGTTTATCCCGGATCGAGGGTTCGAATCCCTCCCTCTCCGCCATCATTTCTTATTAAGAGATGATGCTTGCAAAGAAGTTTGCTATCTTTAGGCTAAGATATAAAACATAGTGTATTTCGAATGAGTAATTAGCTGGATAGCTTACTAAGCAACGATGGCTACGAACTCGGTTCGTTATCTTTAGACTAAGATATAAAACATAGTTCATTGCGGACGCGTAGCTCAGCTGGATAGGTTATTTAGCAACGATGGCTACGAACAAGGTTCGTTATCTGTTAACTAAGATATAAAACATAGTTTATTGCGGACGCGTAGCTCAGCTGGATAGAGTACCTGGCTACGAACCAGGCGGTCGCAGGTTCGACTCCTGCCGCGTCCGCCACTTTTCTTTTAGTGGTTAAATAAAAAGAACAACTTATATAAGGTTGTATAAAAAATTATTATTGCGAACATGTAGTTTGGCTGGATAGGTTATCTAGCAATGATGGCTACGAACAAGGTTCGTTATCTGTTAACTAAGATATAAAACA
>NZ_JBPDIH010000016.1:0-64428 GCF_052030545.1 Thalassotalea sp. PLHSN55
TCCTCTCAAACCAGCTAGAGATCGTCGCCTTGGTAAGCCATTACCTTACCAACTAGCTAATCTCACTTGGGCTAATCCATAGGCGAGAGGTCCGAAGATCCCCCCCTTTGGTCCGTAGACATTATGCGGTATTAGCAGTCGTTTCCAACTGTTGTCCCCCACCTAAAGGCATATTCCCAAGCATTACTCACCCGTCCGCCGCTCGACGCCGAAATAGCAAGCTATTCCTCGTTTCCGCTCGACTTGCATGTGTTAAGCCTGCCGCCAGCGTTCAATCTGAGCCATGATCAAACTCTTCAATTAAAAATCGTTTGTGTATCTTTCGATACTGCTCAATGAATTCTGTCGTGTTCCTAACCGAAGTTAGAAACTACATAAAACGTACTAATCATTCCTAAGAATGGTTAATACTTGTTTTGTGTGACATTCAACAATTAAGCTGTTTTACGTCTTCCTGATAAACAGGCCGACTATGTAAAATCAATCTTAATGTGAGTGCCCACACAAATTGCATGATAACTAATTGTTAAAGAACATATCTTCAAAGAAGATATCGGTAAGAATCTCATTCGTTCTATACCGTAAAGTAATTCGTTGCTGCAGGCCTTGCCTGAAGCGAGATGCGCATTCTACGCGTCTCAGTTTTGATGTCAACATTTTATTTTGATTTTTTTAATTCTTTTTGCAAAAAACTAAATCGTCGTTTTAAAATGTTTGGTTAGCCACTTTAGCCTTAAAGCGTAAGGGTTAACTTATCAAAACATACCTTTCGTCATCCTGACTCGGCTTAGTTCGTATTTCCTATACTTCCGTCTCTTGGGTTGCCCCTGGAAACTGGATGCGCATTTTAGACATTTTCATCTTGGCGTCAACTCTTTTTTAAGAAAAAACGTAATTTGACGTTTGTTTGCTTTTATATTGAACTAATCGTCGTTTAAACGCACTAATAAGACGATCTGAGTTGATCCGTGCTTAAGAAAAATAGCTGTGCAGTCGATATATGTTATCAATATAGTAAAAGATGATTCGGCTGAAAATATAATAAAAGGCGACAATATGAAGAAGAGTTTAGCTTTGTTGTTGCTGGGATGGTCAACATTTAGTGTTTTTGCAATGGACTTTGCAACGAGTAAACAGGAAAAGTTTATTGCTAAGTTACTCAACCAGCAAGTTAATCAACAAATATCTGTTAAAAAAAGTGTCAGTGGTTTATTAAAACGATCACCCGAGCAGGTGGAAACGATACTTTCAGCGGCATTAAATATGTACCCAGACGAATACGTTCAAATTATTCAAGGAGCAATTGAAGCAGAGCCCGCATTAACCTGTGATGTGATCCGAGCAGCCATGCATGCTGATATCGTAAGTTATGATGAAATTATACGCATTGCCATTGAAACTGAGCCTGCTTATGCCGCAGAAATCGTCCATACCGTCGCGCAAAGTAGACCTGAAGATATGGAAAACATCATTCGCGTTGCTATTACTACTGAACCTTTTGTGTCTGAGGATATTTTCGATCAAATCATGCACTACTCACCTGAACATATGATTGATGTATTAACCGGCGCAATTAAAGCAGTCCCCGAACAGGTAGAACATCTAGTGAAAGACGCATTAGCGTGGTTTCCAAACAGCGGAGAGGAAGTTGTTTCAACTGCAGTTAGCTCAAGCAAAGCCAATCAAGCACAAAACATAGTTGATGCTGCAATAGCGTCTGGATTAGATCAAGACAGCGCAATTGCTGCGGCAATATCTGCTGGGGCGAATAAAGCAACGTTTGCTGTTCAAGCCAATTAATACTAAGTGTATTAATTAATATAAGCGAGCGTCCGCAAAACGTAACCCAACAAAAAAGCCGCAAGCTAGTAAACTAGCTTGCGGCTTTTTTTAGTCAACGACTTAATTAGCTTTGTTCACGAGCAACTGCACGATATGCAATATCGGTACGGAAAGAAACGTCTTTCCAGCTAATTTCGTTTAATAGGGTATAAGCTGATTTTTGAGCTTCAGTAACACTGTTACCCAATGCGGTTGCACATAGCACGCGGCCACCGGCAGTAACAACGTCACCAGCTTCATTATTAGTAGTGCCTGCATGGAATGTTTTTGCATTCGGGTTAGTATTGGTCTCTAACCCTGAGATAACATCGCCTTTGTTGTAATCAGCCGGGTAGCCACCTGCTGCTAAAACAACGCCGACTGCTGCACGCGGATCAAATTCGGCAGTAGCTTTATCTAATTCGCCACGACAAGCCGTTAGACAAAGTTCAACCAGATCAGATTGCAAACGCATCATTATAGGTTGTGTTTCTGGATCACCAAAACGACAGTTATATTCAATCACTTTTGGTGTACCATCAGCATCAATCATTAAACCTGCATATAAGAAGCCAGTATAAGGTGCATCTTCTTTGGCCATGCCTTCAACCGTTGGCATGATCACTTCGTTCATAATGCGATTATGAATGTCAGGTGTTACTACAGGTGCAGGAGAATAAGCGCCCATACCACCTGTGTTAGGACCTTGATCACCATTTAAGGCACGTTTGTGATCTTGGCTGGTCGCCATCGCTAAGACATTCTTACCGTCAACCATAACAATGAAGCTTGCTTCTTCACCATCAAGAAATTCTTCAATCACGACGCGGTGGCCAGCATCGCCAAACGCATTACCCGCTAACATGTCTTTGACTGCAGCTTCAGCTTCTTCAACCGTCATCGCAACAATAACACCTTTACCTGCAGCTAAGCCGTCAGCTTTAACAACAATAGGAGCACCTTGCTCACGAACATAAGCTAACGCTGGTTCGATTTCAGTGAAGTTTTGGTAATAGCCGGTTGGAATATTATTACGTGCTAAGAAGTCTTTGGTAAAAGCTTTAGAACCTTCAAGTTGTGCTGCTTTTGCTGATGGACCAAAAATAGTTAAACCTTCAGCTTGAAAAGCATCAACAACACCATCAACAAGTGGTTGCTCTGGACCAACAATAGTCAAAGCGATGTTGTTTTCTTTGGCAAATGCTACAAGTGCTGGAATATCGCCAACAGAAATCGCAACATTTTCTAATTTATCTTCGGTAACTGTACCTGCATTACCTGGAGCAACAAAAACTTTTTCTACTTGTGTCGATTGCGCTGCTTTCCATGCCAATGCATGTTCACGACCACCGCCGCCAATAACCAAAACATTCATTTACTGAGTTTCCTAATATTAATAAAAACTATATAAGCGCAACGAGTGAACTCGTTGCGCTTTAGTTTTATTTTACAAATTTTAATGTCATGCGATCGCTTTCGCCGATCGCTAAATATTTTTCTTTATCTTTTTCGCCAAGTGCTAATACTGGTGGTAATGTCCACACACCTTTAGGATGATCAGCACTATCTTTTGCGTTTGCGTTAATATCGCTACTTGCGGCTAGTTTAAAACCTGCCGCTTGCGCATATTGAACAACTAAATCTTGCGGTACATAACCACTACGTTTGTTTTTGCCCCAATCTTGCGACGCTGGCATTCTATGTTCAACAATACCTAATACGCCACCTGATTTTAATGCACGATAAGCATCTTTAAAGACTTGCTGCATGCCTTCATCTTTCCAGTTATGTAAATTACGGAAAGTGAGCACTAAGTCAGCTGTGCCTGCAGGAGTATAGTCGTTTGATTTTTTTGGATCAAAATCGACTAATTCAACTTCGTTAAAGACTAAATTACTAGCTAGCTTTTTCTCTAACTTTTGACGTGAACGACTGTAATAGTCATCGCCACCTTTATCAGGATAATGTGCGCCAACAAGTTTACCTGAACCTCTTAACGCAGGAGCTAATATTTCAGTATACCAGCCGCCGCCAGGCGTTAACTCAACTACAGTCATTTTTGAATGAAAACCAAAAAACTCTAACGTTTCTTTTGGATGACGATATTGATCACGTGCTTTATTTTTATCAGCACGATGCTCGCTAGCTATCGCATTATCTAATTTGCTGTGATGGTTAGCATGAGCATTAGCAAGATTTGCCGTTAACATCGTTGTCGCAAGTACTGATGTTGTTAGTAAGGTTTTAATGAGCTTCATTGTTGTTATCCATTGCAATTGATTATTGTGTACAACAAGTTATAGCAAATTCACAAAAAGATACAGTGCCACTTGCCTTCATTCATCGAAGAAAAGTGACACTTAGACGTTATTTTATTATTTCACTAATGACACATTTTTAAATATTAATTTAAAAATGAAGCCGTTATTAGTGATAGAAGTGACGCATGCCAGTGAAGACCATAGCAATACCATGCTCATCTGCAGCAGCAATAACTTCATCATCACGCATTGAACCACCTGGCTGAATTACAGCAGTAATACCTGCAGCAGCCGCGGCGTCTAAACCGTCACGGAATGGGAAGAAAGCATCAGAAGCCATTACTGAACCTTTAACTTCTAAGTTTTCATCGGCAGCTTTAATACCGGCAATTTTAGCTGAGTAAACACGACTCATTTGACCTGCACCAACACCAATGGTGACGTTATTTTTTGCATATACGATGGCGTTTGATTTAACAAACTTAGCCACTTTCCATACAAACTTAAGGTCGCGCATTTCGTCTTCAGTTGGTTGACGTTTAGTCACGACTTTCAGATCTTCGTCAGCAACTTTACCTTGGTCACGATCTTGTACTAATAAACCGCCGTTAACACGCTTGAAGTTACAACCGGTTGTTTGAGTCGACCATTGACCACACGCTAATAAACGCACATTCGGCTTAGCAGCAACAATTTGTGCAGCTGCATCAGAAATGCTTGGCGCGATAATAACTTCAACAAACTGACGAGATACAATGGCTTCTGCCGTATCAGCATCTAATTCACGGTTAAAAGCAATAATGCCACCAAATGCCGATGTTGGATCAGTTGCATAAGCGCCTTCGTATGCAGCTAAGATATTGTCACCAATAGCAACACCACATGGGTTTGCATGCTTAACAATCACACACGCTGGCTCATCAAATTCTTTGACACACTCTAATGCAGCATCGGTATCAGCGATGTTGTTGTATGATAATGCTTTACCTTGAATTTGTTCAGCAGTTGATACTGATGCTTCTTCTGGTTCAGCTTCAACATAGAAAGCTGCGTCTTGATGAGAGTTTTCGCCGTAACGTAAGTCTTGTTTTTTAACAAACTGACTGTTGAACGTGCGTGGAAACTTCACTTTCTCGTCTAAATTAATTTCAGCTTCACTATCACCATAAGCTGGTAACATACGGCCAAAGTAGTTGGCGATCATGCCATCATATGCTGCAGTGTGCTCGTATGCTGCAATCGCTAAATCAAAACGAGTTTGATAAGTTAACGAATCGTTGTTGGCGTTCATTTCAGCAATAACGCGGTCATAATCGTGTGCGTTTACTACGATAGTGACATCTTTATGGTTTTTCGCCGCAGCGCGCACCATAGTTGGTCCGCCAATATCGATATTTTCGATAGCATCTTCTAGCGGACAATTTTCGTCAGCAACCGTTTTAGCAAATGGGTATAGGTTAACTACCACAAGGTCAATTGCGCTAATGTTGTTTTCAGCCATCACTGCTTCGTCCATGTCACGACGAGCTAAAATGCCACCGTGTACTTTTGGGTGAAGAGTTTTTACGCGGCCGTCCATAATCTCAGGATGACCAGTGTAATCAGAAACTTCTGTCACTTGGATGCCTTGCTCAGCAAGTAATTTTGCTGTGCCACCAGTTGATAAAATATCAACGCCTTTTTCAGCTAAGTGACGAGCAAAGTCAACAATACCGGTTTTATCTGAAACACTTAAAAGTGCGCGTTTGATTGGGCGTGGGGTATTCATTATGGTTTTGATACCTTTAAAAAGTTAAGCGAGTTAAATAGTAAATTTAGTTCACTGCACTGCCAGGCAATGCTTTGTGTTGTTATGTCGTCCATGGCTTTTGATAAATGAATTATCCCCTTAGATAACTCAACGACCAGTGTCGAATTTTTATCATTAAATTTTATACAACATCCATGTGCCGTCACTCTTTCGCATCCTGCGATGTGTGACATTGCCTACACGGATGTAGGCACTTAGGTTTTATCAGGAACAAAAAACCTGACTTACATCCATGTGCCGTCACTCTTTCGCATCCTGCGATCGTGACATACTTACATCCATGTAAGCCGCCACTCTTTTGCATCCTGCAACCGTGGCATACTTACGTCCATGTAAGCAAAAAGCACCCGAAGGTGCTTTTTAATTGCAGGTTCAACCTGCGAGTGATTAGTTCATGCCGTATTTTTTTAATTTCTTACGTAATGTACCGCGGTTAATACCTAGTAAGTTTGCAGCGCGGGTTTGGTTACCACGAGTATACTGCATAACTTCTTCAAGCATTGGCGCTTCAATTTCTGAAAGTACAAGGTCGTACATATCATCAACATCGTTACCATTTAATTGTGACAAGTAGTTTTTAATAGCTACTTTAGCTTGGGTACGTAAAGGCGATGCCTTTGTCTGAGTTTGTAGATCACCAGTGATGAATGGAGAGGAAATATTTTGTTCAAACATAAAGTTCAGACTCTTTCTTAAGTTAAATTATCAAATTGCATAGTTAATGCTTCAAGCTGTTCATTTACAGACTCTAAACCATTAAACACAGACCGAAACGTTTTATCTTGATCCCATGCTTGCATGTACCAAGAAACGTGTTTACGGGCAAATCTTACGCCCATAAAGTCGCCATAAAAGCGATGTAATTCCTTTACATGTTCAATAATAATTGAACCAACTTCATCCATAGTAGGAGCAGGTAAATGCTGCCCCGTGTTCAAGAAATGATTGATTTCTCGAAAAATCCAAGGTCGCCCTTGGGCACCGCGACCAACCATAACTGCGTCAGCTCCGGTAAAATCAAGTACTTGCTTTGCTTTTTCAGCACTGGTGATATCACCATTTGCAACTACAGGAATAGCAACACTGCTTTTAATTGCCTTAATGGTATTGTATTCCGCATCACCTTTGTAAAAGTCGTTGCGCGTACGACCATGAACAGCAAGTGACTGAATACCATTAGCTTCAGCAATTTTAGCGATTTCAACACCATTACGTGTGTCTTCACACCATCCGGTGCGTATCTTCAATGTTACTGGTACATCAACTGCATCAACTACTGACTTAACAATAGCTTCAACTAATGACGGATCTTTAAGTAACGCCGAACCCGCCAACTTTTTATTTACCTTTTTCGCCGGGCAGCCCATATTAATATCAATAATCTGCGCGCCTTTTTCAGCATTCATTTTTGCGGCAAAAGCCAACTCTGTTGGATCACAACCGGCAATTTGCACTGAACGAATACCAGCGTCGTCGCTATGCACCAATCTACGTTTAGATTTATTGGTATTCCATAACTTAGGGTTGGCCGATATCATTTCAGATACGGCAAGCCCTGCCCCCATTTGACAACACAATTGTCGAAAGGGTTGGTCAGTAATGCCTGCCATTGGTGCAAGCAAAACATTGCTAGTTAATGAATAAGAACCTATCTTCACACTGATGCTTTTTTGAGCTACTGGTCAAAAGGGCGCTAAGTTTACGTGTTTTTTTCGAGATTGAAAAGGATATAAATTGAACAAATATTGGTTTTTTTCGACTTTTATATATTGACTTTTTGCAAACTGTTGTTGTGAGCAGAAAATGTACAAAATTGTACAGTTTCTGCGGTAAAAATTACGCTATTTTCTACATCCAGATAAGCGTACCCATTCTTCTTGAACTTGCACTGCATCCATATCACACCATTGTCCATAGATAGATTGTAACGTTTGCGCTTGCTCTTCTAATACACCAGAAAGTGCAACGACACCATTTGGTGCAACAAATTCAATGATGGTCGGTGCTAATTCTCGAAGTGGTCCTGCTAATATATTAGCGACAACGACATCCGCTTTTAGACTCGGCTGATCTTTCGGCAAGAACAGTGATAAGCGATCTTGCACGCCATTTCGCTCGGCATTGGCTTTACTTGCTTGTAGTGCTTGTGGGTCGATATCTATGCCGATGACTTCTTTTGCACCTAGTTTTAAAGCTGCAAGCGATAAAATACCCGAGCCACAACCAAAGTCGACCACGGTTTTATCTTTAAGATCTAAGCCATCAAGCCAAGTTAAACATAACGCAGTAGTTGGGTGAGTTCCGGTACCAAAGGCAAGCCCGGGGTCAAGCATCACATTCACCGCATCAGGCTCAGGTACATCGCGCCAACTTGGGCAAATCCATAAACGTTGACCAAACTTCATTGGGTGGAAGTTATCCATCCACTCACGTTCCCAGTCTTTATCTTCTAATTGCTCTAACTTGTACTGCATGTCTTTTTTATCAGGATGAATGCTTTGCAGATAATTTAGTACTTTATCCATATCATGCGCCGCATCATATAAGCCCATAACAACTGTATTGTGCCAATAGGTAACTTCATCACCCGGCAAAGGCTCATAGATAGGGGTATCTTTTGCATCTATAAAAGTCACCGCTTGAGCGCCACAAGCACTTAACCAGTCACTGTATTTTTCTGCCGTTTCTTCGTCAGCACTTAATCTAAGCTGTATCCAAGGCATAAGTTTTCTCATCGATAAAAATATCGCGCTAGTTTAACACTGCTATTATAGCCAAGCTACTTGAAACTCGTGTCTGTATTGCGATTAGTCACTCACAAACAACCTACTATATATTAAAACTATAGTCATTATATGCGCTAGCAAAGCAATTGATGGATTGGATATACTCGAAGTACCTTAATAACACCCATTTGCAACGAGGCACTTATGTTAGATCTACTACCCGACTTATTTGACCTTTACCCAGAAAGGCTGCAACTTGCGGCACCTGTTTTTAACAATTACGGCGGTAAAACCATCTTTCAAGGAAAAATCGTAACGGTTGACTGCTTTAACGATAACTCGCGCGTTAAAGAGCTAGTTGCCACCGATGGGCATGGCAAAGTGATGGTTGTTAACGGCAAAGGGAGTATGACCAATGCTTTACTTGGCGACATGCTCGCCGAAAAAGCAGTAGCCAATGGCTGGCAAGGTATCGTAATTAATGGCTGTATTCGTGATGCTGGCACGATTGCCACATTACCTATAGGGGTAAAAGCCTTAGCTTGTTGCCCAATTAAAACTGAAAAGCTCGGTGTTGGGGACGTAAACACAGTCGTGAGCTTTGCAAACCTCACTTTTACTCCAAACGGGTATATTTATGGCGACGCAAACGGGCTTGCGATCAGTGAACAATTACTCGAATTACCAAAAAGCTAAGCTAAAACAAATTTTATTTGCTAATAACGTGTTATAAATAGAGCCATAATAACAATGTTATAACGCACTTATTGTCAGAGCTAAGCAAATGAAATATTTTCCTGTTTTCCTAGATGCGACCAAAATTGCTGCCATGGTTGTCGGCGGCGGCGACGTTGCTGCCCGTAAAATTGAATTATTATTAAAAACCACCACAAATATCACGGTGATGGCCAAAGCATTATCACCAAGTGTTGAACGTTTGGTGAATGTTCACCAATTGACATGGCTAAAACACAACTATCAAACCGGTCATTTAAGCAATATTAACCTTGTAATCGCGGCCACCGACGACAGTGAAGTTAATAAATCGGTATACGAAGAAGCAACGCCGTTGAACATTTTGACCAATGTCGTCGACCAACCAGAGTTATGTACTTATATAACACCCGCTATTATTGATCGCTCCCCGATGATCATTGCCATGTCTAGCTCAGGCAGTGCGCCAATATTACTGCGCATGTTACGTGAACAAATTGAGCGTATGCTACCTAGCGGTTATGGCAAACTAGCGGATTTTTCATTAAAGTTTAGAGACCATGTCAAAGCGCGCGTAAAAAGCATACGTAATCGCAGAACCTTTTGGGAAAACACATTACGAGGACCAATTGGTGAAGCTATTTTACAAGGCAAATCAACCCAAGCAGAGCAGCAACTAATTGCCAGCATTAAAGATAAAATTTCGCCACCTGAAGGTGAGATTGTTTTTATTCATACCTTAACGGGCGAGCCTGATCATTTAACCTTACAAGCCCATCGTGAAATGCAATTTGCTGATGCCGTGTTTTACGACCAAGACGTTAATGTTGACCTTATTGAATACGCAAGGCGTGATGCAGATAAATATCCGCAAGATATTCCTGCGAGCACCTTGGTGAACTTTCAACATGCTATCGAACTCGCAGAAAAGGGACAAAAAGTGATTTATTTATTGGCTGGTCATCAAGAGTTACCACACAACTCTGCACTATTAATGAGCAAAGTTAACAGCAAAGAGCTGGTAAATGGGGCTTAAGTGGATTGAATTGTCGCTATCTGGCGTACTTTTAAACAGAAATAAATATTTTTATTGATCCGACGGACATTCTCTTTTAGGATGATTTGAAATAACAATAATGCAACAAGGAACAAAAAAATGAATAAAAGTGAATTAATCGCAAAAATTTCTGAAGGCGCTGAAATTTCAAAGGCTTCTGCTGGTCGTGTTCTTGATAGCTTAATTGCTTCAGTAACCGAAGAATTAGCAAACGGTGGTGATGTTGCTTTAGTAGGTTTTGGTACTTACAAAGTTAGCGAACGTGCAGCACGCACAGGTCGTAACCCACAAACCGGTGCTGAGATCCAAATCGCAGCAGCTAAAGTACCTACTTTCAAAGCAGGTAAAGCATTAAAAGATGCTTGTAACGCTTAATTATATCAACATAATTAACGATAAAAGCCGCTTGTTAGCGGCTTTTTTATTGTCTTGATTTCTTGTCTTAATTTATGACTTTAGTTTCCACAAAGCATCGCCTACCGATAAACGCCCTGCAATTAGCTTAATAAAAATAAGCTAACTTTAAGCGGCTAGTTTTTAAAACGATTAGCCTTTAAAACCGTTTGCCCTTAAAACAAAAAAGGCCTTAGCACTACGCTAAAGCCTGTCGATAAAACAATAGAAGACACTAGAGCGTGTCGACCTTTACTGTATGTTTTTGCAGCGAATTTTTTACCCTTTATACAAGGCAGAGCGATTGTCGTGTAGTTATTCTACATAAATGAGTGATAAAGACTTTATGCTCCTGCAAAGTCACCTTACCCCACATCCATGTGGGGCAACGCAGTAGAAATGGTAAACAAACGCTGTCCGAAGGATCCATTTAAACGCTTCCTGCTCTTTATGCCTTCAAGTTAGTGCCGCGATCAGAAAGCGTTTAAATTGGACTAAATTCATACCACAAAGATCAACACGGTCTAATCTAATGTTAATAAGTGCTGTACTAAGTTATTTAAATCTTGCTCAACATTTTTTCTATCAAGTGCGCCATTGTTAATACGGTACTTACCATTAACAACAATGGTAGGAACACCGGTAATCGCACGTGTTTTGGTTAATTTTTCTTGGTGCCTTTTCATTGATTTTGCTTTGTTGTTAACACTAAAGCTCTTCATTAATTTATCAACTTCTTCACCGTCAGCGCCGTTTAAAACAAAAACGTTACGCAGGTCTTTTTCTGAAGTAATGCTGGCACGTTGTACTTGAATATAGTTAAACATTGCCGTCATTAACTTTTTCTCCATGCCTAGCTGTTGTGCTACAACTAAACCTTTTGATAAAAGCTGCTGAATTTGCGGCGAAGCGCCACGTAAAAAATCAACATGGTTATATTCAAATGTAACGCCTTCAGGCAACTGCTTTTTAACTTGAGCAACTAAAGGTTCAAAACTACGACAGTGTGGGCAATAAAATGAAAAGTATTCACGCACTTCTGGTTTTTTCGACTGAACTTCACTTACTTTTGTATATTGTTTGCCTTCGGTATACGGAGCGGCTTGGACAAACAAAGGCATCATCATGATAACCATTAAACTGATAAATTTTTTCATTTAACTTTTGTTCCTTTAATAAACGTCACTTAAGCCAATAATTAATTAGGCATTAAGCTCAGGGGAGGTTGCTGTAAAGCTGACATCTGTTCTTTTAACATAAGTATCTGCTGTTCCCAATATTTTTCGCTATCAAACCACGGAAAATTACGAGGAAATGCAGGATCTCGCCAACGCTTGCATAACCAAGCCATATAATTCACAAGACGCATCGTTCTTAATGATTCTATCAAAACTAACTGCTTGGGTTCAAATGTAAAAAATTCATCGTATCCCATCACTAAGGTATCAAGCTGTAAAAGTTGTTGCTCCCTGTCACCCGATAACATCATCCATAAATCTTGAACAGCAGGGCCTGTGCGACAATCATCCAGGTCAACAAAATGAGGCCCGTCGTCGGTCCACAAAATATTACCTGCATGGCAATCGCCATGTAAGCGAATTTCATTGCTTGGCTGATATTGCTCAATGGCAACTTGATTTACTTGGTCAAGAATGGTGAAAAAAGCGGTGTTTAAGCTTTGTGGCACAAAACCTGATTCGGCGATTGATTCTCTGGCTTGTAACAGCATTTCATCGGTATTAAAGCGTAAACGTGATTGAAACGGTTTTTTCGCTGCAACGGCATGAATGCGTCCGATAAATCGTCCCATCCATTCCAGCTGATCTAAATTGTCCACTTCAAAGATACGCCCGCCTCGACAAGGGTATACACAAAAATGATAACCTTGATACTCAAATAGCGACTTACCATCAATAACAATTGGCGCAACTAGCGGTAATTCCTGCTCAGCTAATTCTAAGGCAAAGTCATGTTCTTCTTGTAATTGTGCTAGCTGCCAACGCTGTGGTCGATAGAACTTAGTCACGTATTTAACCAGATTTTCATCATGAAACTGATAGACACGGTTCTCGTAGCTGTTCAGTGCAAGTAAGCCGCTGTCTACGGTAAAACCGACACTTTCTAATCCGTCTAAGATTAAATCGGGTGACAGTGAGGTAAAATCAAATACCGACATGTGCGTGTTTTATCCTTATTAACAATCTAGGCAAATAATTTTTATAAATACATAAAACGCCATATCTATAAAAAAGAAAAGTGCCACTAAGGGCACTTTTCACAATAAAACAAATGATAAACGAAAAGGCTTAATTGCCCTAACGTTTATTAAAGAAACGGCTCTTATGCTCTAACACAACTTCACCGTTACTACCCACTTCTTCAATAACAAAATAGATATCAGTCATGTAGCCTGATAAATCATAAGGGTCAACTGTTAAGCTCATTGGCAAGGTATAAACTGAAGCAGCTTCTACCGTAACTTCTTGCTCGCCGTTCCACTTCGTGTTTTCAATACCACGTACGGACAGTCGATAGACATTTTCTTTTTGTGACTTGTTAAGAATTTTTAAGGTGTAAACATTTTCAATTTCACCGTTTAAATTCTCTTGGGCAAGCTCGGTGCGGTCACGAATGATTTCAAGCGACATTGGCACACGATTAACAATATCTAGTACTAATAAGGTCACCATCACCACTAACACCACCGCATAACCGACCAGTTTAGAGCGAATAAAGTGCACTTTTTTACCTGACAATTCATGCTCGGTGGTATAACGAATGAGTCCTTTCGGGTAATTCATCCGCTCCATAACGCCATTACAGGCATCAATACATGAGGCGCAGTTAATGCACTCGTATTGCAAACCATTGCGAATATCAATGCCTGTTGGGCAAACTTGCACACATAAATCACAATCGATACAGTCGCCTAATCCCAATTCTTTCGGGTCTTGTTTACGTCCTCGAGGGCCACGTCCCTCACCTCGTCCTGCATCGTAAGCCACAGTAATGGTATCTTTATCGAACATCGCCGACTGAAAACGCGCATACGGACACATGTGCAAACACATGATTTCACGCATCCAACCCGCATTACCATAGGTACATAAGGTAAAAAACAATACGCTAGAAACCGCGGCAAAAGACGCATTAAAGGTGAAAAAATCGATAAATAGATCTTGGATCGGTGTGAAAAAGCCGGCAAAGGTTAATGCCGTCAGTAAAGACACCATTAACCAAGAGAAGTGCTTTAATGACTTACGCCAGAATTTATTAAAGCTCATTGGCAAGCTATCAAGCTTTTTACGTTGGTTGGCGGTACCTTCAATTTTTTCTTCGAACCAAATAAAAATAAAGGTCCAAACGGTTTGCGGACAAAGGTAACCACACCATACTCGACCAAGAAAGGTGGTCACAAAGAAGAGTAAAAATGCACCAACGATGAAGATCCACGCTAATAAGGTTAAGTCTTGCGGCCACAAGGTTAACGACCAAATGGTAAAACGTTGCTCGGTAATATCAAAAAGCAGTGCTTGGTGACCGTCGTATCTCAGCCAAGGTAAAGCGGCAAAAGCGACCATAAAAAATAAATTCATGTAACGGCGGACGCGGGTAAAGAAGCCTGTGATCTTTCGCACATAAATTGCGTCGCTAGGACTAAAGTTACGTGTTACTGGTTCAGCAGGTTGATGTACTTTAATATTTTTTACGGGAATTTTTGCAGAGGGTTTTCTCTGCTTTTCATCAGAGTTCACAGCTAATCCTTGATATATCAATAAAGCGATTAAATTATAATGAAATTACGAACGAATAGTTATTATTTTCTCAATGATAATGTATTGTTTAATAAAATTGATTATCCTAGTGCTATACGTCACATTATAAGACAAATTATGAAGAATTTATTGATCTTAATCGTCGCCATTGCTGTATTTTTGCACTTTAACCCACAGCCAGAGTTAGAAGGCAAATTTGAAGAGTATAAAGAAAAGATTTTAGCGACATTTTCAGATGCCACAGATACCAAAATAAAATTGAAAACCGATAAAATTTATCAAGATTTATCGGCCGATTTTAATCGTTTTTCAGATAAAGAAATCGAACAAATAAAACAGTTATCTGCTAACCGAACAGCTGTGAAAGATTTTTATAGTGAATATTGTTTTGCTGAAAAAGGGCATGCAGTTTTTCACTCAGCTAATTTGAAAAAAGTGTGTGAAACCATTAACAAATACCAAGCACTTTTATAACCACGCCCTTTAACCTTCACCAATCAACAAATAACAACTTATGCCGATAAGCGCGCAATTAATTGACTAAATTTTTGTGCGCTTTGTTTGGCAAGCGGGTGTTGCTGATTAATCACTTGCCATTGCCCGTTCACCATCACATCTTGCACATGGTTGCTTTGGCTCGCAAACACTAAACTATCAATTACGAATTTATCTTCTTTAGCAAACAAAGCCGTTTTTGTATTATCTAACACTAATAAATCAGCTTGTTTACCAACCGCCAACTCACCCACATTAGCACTGGTGCTTTGCGCGCCTCCTAAAGCAGCCTTGGTCCACAAATTCAAACCTACTGAGGCTTGTTCATTATTTGCCAATACTGCACGTTGCTGGCGAATAAGTCGCTGGCTGTATTCAAGCCAACGTAACTCTTCAATTGGATTGACTGAAATATGGCTGTCTGAACCTATGGCGATAACGCCTTGGTCTTGTAAAAATTCCGTGGTTGGAAAAATACCATCACCTAGATTCGCCTCAGTTGTTGGGCAAATACCGGCGACAGCTTGTGTTTTTGCAATCGCTTGGCGCTCTTGTTCATTAATATGAGTGGCGTGAATTAAACACCAATGTTTATCAAGTTCAACATGGTTATGTAACCACTGAACTGGGCGCTGACCATAATGCGCTAAACAATCATTAACTTCTTGTTGCTGTTCAGCAATATGAATATGAATAGGTGCTTTTCTGTCTAGTTGGCGAACAAAATTGACCACAGCGTGCAAACCTTGTTCATCTACTGCACGCAAAGAATGAGGGGCAATGCCGACATTCGTATTAGGGTATGTTTTACTTAAAGTAAAACATTGCTCAACCAGTTGGTTAAAGTCTTCGGTGGCATGGATAAAACGTTTTTGCCCATCTGTTGGCGGCTTAGCGCCAAAGCCACTGAATTGATAAAATACCGGTAATAAAGTTAGGCCTATGCCTGAATTTTGTGCCGCTGAAAAAATCGCTTTCGCCATTGCCGCATCATTTTTGCATTCGCCTTGCACGTTATGATGAAGATAATGAAATTCTGCCACGCGAGTATAACCTGCAGTTAGCATTTCAATATAAAGCTGTTCGGCGATCACTTGCACATCTTGTTCACTTAACTGATCAAGAAATTTATACATGATGTTACGCCAGGTCCAAAAACTGTCTTGCCCTTCACTGCCCTGCTCGCTAAAACCTGCAAATGCACGTTGAAAAGCGTGAGAATGACAATTAACCATGCCGGGGATCACCGGTCCTTGAGCAACTTCAGCGCCTGCAACAGAACCAGAGGCAATATCTGTAATAACCCCGTCTTCTATGGTAAGGGTTTGGTTACTATGCCAACCCGTTGATAACAATATTTTTTCAGCAAAAAGCTTCATTACGACACCTCTTTGTTTTGTGAAAAGGCAATTAAGCACTCAACTAATTGCTTTAATTTAGGTTTTACTTGTTGTGCGAGTTCTTCATCATACTGCAGCGTTTCTTCATCCATGTAGGTGCTTTGCGACAACTCTAATTGCAATGCATGAACATTCTCGTCAGGTTTACCGTAAGCACGGGTAATATAGCCACCTTTAAAACGACCATTAACCACTTGGCTATAAGGTGAAAAGTCTAATTGAGTAATCGCAGCAATAAGTGCGGCACTGCAGCTATTGCCATTGGCATTACCAAAATTAAAATCAGGCAATTTGCCATCGAAAAAACGTGGTACAGCCGATTTAATTGAGTGCGCCTCTAGCAGTACAGCTTGACCATAGTGAGCTTTGATTTCATCGAGTGTTTGCGCTAGCGCTTGATGATAAGGCTGCCAGTAAGTTTTTACCCGACGCTGCTGCTCCGTAATATCAGGGTTCATACCGTCAAGGTAAAGTGGCGCTAAATTAAATGCTGTGGTTGGGCATAGTTCAGTATTGTCAGCGCCAGGGTATAAATCGACGCCATTAGGAT
The DNA here is from genome assembly GCF_052030545.1 of Thalassotalea sp. PLHSN55. NCBI lineage: Bacteria > Pseudomonadati > Pseudomonadota > Gammaproteobacteria > Alteromonadales > Colwelliaceae > Thalassotalea > Thalassotalea sp. PLHSN55. The sequence goes on from NZ_JBPDIH010000016.1 coordinate 17,004, forward strand.
CACGATTTAGGTCAATCACATAACGGTTATAGTGCGGAATAATAATGTAGGCGCCCAATGCGTTGGCAAAATCATACAGCCTATCTTTATACCAATCAGTATCAACGACTGCCCTGCCTTGCTCGGTCATGGTTTTGGCAATATCGTCAGGCAGTGCCTGACCATTGTGGGGCATACTAATCAACAAAGGCACAGAGCCTTTTATCAAGGTATAGGTTGCAGTCATCATCACTCACTTTAATTGTATATACAAGTTGCGACTAATTTATCACGCCAGCACCACTGTCAGCAATGCAATTCAAGTTTTTTGCCTTGTTAAAACTGTAAAGTTAAAAAACTAATTGCCGCCTATGCTGCGATAGCATACTGTAAGTGTAAGCAATATTTTTCATCTAAACTCTTATGTTCAAACGCTCAATCAATTTTTCAGCTCGACTTCTGCAAGCACACCATTTAGTTAACGCTAAGGTGCGACAATATGCATATTTAGCTATATTAGTCGCGTTAAGTTTTGGCATAGCAATACCGACCCAAGCGGCTGAATCAACTAGCAATAACACACCACTTCGTATCGCCTTACCAGATGTGAGCGACTTTAAGCAGCCATCGTATGATAAGTTCTTATTGCTCAATGGCTTCTTAAAAGAGTATTGGCAAATATGGTCTATTGATAATAATCGTGCAGTAACCTTTAGTTACTTGAATAATCCGCAAGCCATTGATGCATTAAATGACAATAAAGTGGACGTACTTGCTATTTCAGTGCTCGCCAATGCTAATGAAAAAATATTACTCAGTATTCCTTTTTCAAAATATCAACAAAAAGTTTATCGAAAACTTCAAGCAGATACAGAAGGTGGGCTGAAAATTGCGTTACATGCCCCTAACCACCGTGAAACTTTTTTCGTCAACAAGAATGTCGAACCTAGTTATTTTCATACCCTAGACAATATGTTTGAAAGGTTGGATGATTTTGATGCCATTACTTCGACCACACCATGGCGATTAACCGAAAAGTTAACAGAGCAAGATATATTAAAAAACTACTATTTAAACAGTGAAGAATCGCCTGAGGTTTATTTACATTTTGCCACTAGAGCGAGCGATAGAGAGCTGCTTGCGACGATTAATGATGACCTTCGCGGTGTTTCACAACTTCAGGCTAAACTTTGGAGCACAAAATATTTAAGCAAGCTGCCAACGTTAAATTTAACACTAGGTAATTATCTGACCAATTTATCAGAGCAAGAAAAACAATATATTATCGATAATGTCTCGCTGTATTATCCGATAGATCAAATGGGCTATGCACCATTATTAATTAGCCAAGAATTTAACAACGTCACCGAGCGTGGTTTAAGTATTGATGTTGCAAATTTAATCACCCAAAAAACAGGTATTCTTTTTAAGCCTCAATACGTAGAAGATTACGCTGAGAACATTACCTTGTTAGAGCAAAATCGAGTAGACCTTGCTATTGTTGCTAAACTACCTAAAACCATTCAACACCAACTAAGTTATTCTCAGCCTTATTTAACGAGTAGATACAATGTCATTCATCGGGTCGATCAAGACCCTGCTACCGATTTTAAACAGCTAGACAACGAGATAATTGCAGTAGTGAAAGATAAAGCTACCACTCAAATTTTACAAAAACACATACCTAATGCGAAATACATTTTCTTTGCCAATGCCAATGCCGCCATTCTTGCTGTTGCCAAAGGTCAAGCAGATGTATTCATCGGTTCACCACTGCACAGTGGTTATATAATTAAGCAACAACAATTTCCAAATATTACTAGCAAACCGATCACTAATTTCCCTGAAAAAGAAGCGCTTAGCTTTGTTACCTCAAACGATAATACCGTATTAATGACGTTACTTAATCGCTCGCTTAGCACTATTAGCGATCAGCAATTAGCTGAAATTTATACACTATGGAGTAAAACCGCTTTCAACCAAAGCTACGACAAAGAAGAAGTTGCCATAGCCTATCGAAATATGAGCTATGTATTAGCAGCAACCATTATTACCTGTTTAGTGATTTTTTGGATTTATTACCGACAACTGCAAGTACGCAAAGCAGCACAACATAAAGTTGAGCAAGCACTAACCATTGCTGAAGCAGCGCGCTTAGAGGCCGAACGCTCAGCACAAGCTAAGGTTGCCTTTCTTGCGAGAATGAGTCATGAAATTAGAACGCCAATGAATGGTGTTTTAGGTATGGCTGAATCACTAGCTTTTACCCAGCTTAGCCAAAACCAACAAGAATTATTAGATACGCTTAAAATATCAGCCCGCAATTTACTTGCGTTGTTAAACGACGTTTTAGATTTTTCAAAAATGGAGGCAGGCAAACTTACTCTTGAGTCGGTACCGGTCAATATTATTTCACTGAGTGAAAACATAATTGCCGGCTTTAAACATTTACATATCGACACTGCCGATAAATCGTTAAGTGATATTGATATCGTATTTGTTATTGATGAGCGTATCACCCACCAATACTACACCGACCCAACCCGCTTAACCCAAGTACTGAATAACCTGCTGTCCAATGCCATTAAATTTACCCAACGTGGCACAATTACCGTTAGTATTTCACTTGAAAGTTCAAGACAAAATTTTAGTGATATTATCGATAGCGTGCATTTTTCAGTGAAAGACTCAGGCATTGGCATTGCTAAAGAAAAGCAAAAACGTTTATTTAGTCCTTTTGTACAGGCAGATAGCCACATTACTCGAAAATACGGTGGCACGGGCTTAGGTTTAAGCATTTGCCAAGAAATAGTAAAATCTATGGGCAGTGAAATTTTACTGGAGTCTGCGCAAAACCAAGGTAGCGAATTCCACTTTTATTTGCAGTTAAAACAAGCTACGCCCGTGATTAATATCGAAGATAGGCGTCGAAAAGACCGTATTACCAATGCGCCAGACGATGGTCGATTCAAAGGTTTGCGGGTTCTTATCGCTGAAGACAATAGTGTTAATCTGCTAGTGATTACTGCACAACTTGAACGATTAAATATCAACCCAGACGTTGCAGAAAACGGCGAACAAGCACTTACTATGTATCGTGAAAAACCCTACGACATTATTATTTCTGATTGCCATATGCCAATACTCGACGGTTTTGAACTCGCAACTATTTTGCAAAAAGAAAAATCACAACCATTATGGTTAATCGCAATGACCGCTGACGCACTAAGTGGCGCCGCAGAAAAATGCTTTCAAGCAGGCTTTGACGACTATATGGCGAAACCTTGTCCGCAAGAAGAAGTTACCAACAAGCTCAACAATGCTTATCGTCAATTAACCAAAGACAGTTAGCGCTGCCGATTGAGCTTACCGCTTACGCAAAACACCCAACTAGAAGTCGTGAGGTAAATCGCCAACAGATAACTAACAGAAAGTGTAGTTCTAATAAATTGAACATACTCTTCTATTTAATTGAATTTATTTGATGGTTAAATTGGGTAATAATGACTACATTCAATAAGAGATCACTTATCAGGAGCAATTATGTTTGCAAACAAAGAAGGCCAAAACGTACCCGCAGTTACTTTTCCAATAATCGAGGGCAATCAGTGGACATCGCGCTCTAGTGACGAAATTTTTTCAAATAAAACCGTGGTGGTATTTTCATTGCCAGGCGCTTTTACCCCAACATGTTCATCGTCGCATTTACCTCGTTATAACGAGCTTGCGCCAACATTTTTTGCTAACGGTGTTGATGAAATAGTGTGTGTGTCTGTTAACGATACCTTTGTTATGAATGCTTGGGCAGCAGATCAACATGCCGACAACATTAGCTTTATTCCTGATGGTAATGGTGATTTCACCGAAGCAATGGGCTTATTAGTGGATAAAAGTGAAATCGGATTTGGCAAGCGCAGCTGGCGCTACGCCATGGTAGTTAAAAACGGTGTAATCGACAAAATGTTCATCGAACGTGATTTACCCGGTGACCCGTTTGAAGTATCAGACGCTGACACTATGCTTGCCTATTTAAACCCAGAAATCGTGCAGAAAAACATTACCGTTTTTTCTAAGCCAGATTGTCCTTACTGTAAAAAAGCAAAAGCGCTATTAACAGAGAAAGGCCTTCAATTTGAAGAAATTACTGTTGGCAAAGACATTAGTATTGCCGGTTTACGTGCGGTAAGTAACGCCGATACCGTGCCGCAAATATTCATTGATGGTAGCTTAATTGGCGGTAGTGATGATTTAGCCGCGCACTTTGCCGAGTAGTAATACAAGTAAAGCAAGATTAAGCATAGTGAAGTAAAACTAAGCACAGTTAAGTAATATTACACTTCAAGCGCACAATAGCTGATACACTATCAGTTATTGTGCGTTTATTTACGTATTCATTTATTAGTCACCTATTCGTCATCAACTTTGCAATGAAGATTTTTCATGGACAACCAACCTTATAACCCACTACACGGCATCACCTTAAAAGCTATCGTTACTGAATTAGTTGACCATTTTGGTTTTGATGCTTTAGGGCAAGAAATTGCTATTCGCTGTTTTACTCATGATCCAAGCATAAAATCGAGCTTAAAGTTTTTACGAAAAACTCCGTGGGCGCGTGAAAAGGTTGAGCAATTTTATATAAAAAATAAAAGCCAGCTTAAAAGCGAATAGTCACAAAGCAATTTGTTGAAATAAAAACCACTTTTTTCGCTAAAATCGCCAAGCAATGCTAGCTCTAGGGCAATAAGTATGTGATTATTTGTGTAAGTTTACTACACACTTGCAATTACCACAGAAGACTATGAGCGAAACTAACCATTACATTTTAACTTGGCAATGCCCTGATACTTCAGGTGTCTTAGCAAAAGTGACTCAAAGCTTATTTGAGCACCACGCCTTTATCACTGAAACATCACAATATTCAGACCCTTACACAGAAACGTTTTTCTCACGTATTGCTTTTGATGATCGTAATTTTACCGCGACCATTGAAGAATTTACCCATGCACTCGATGCGTTATCAAAAACACTGAATATGGAATACCGACTACACCTAAAAAATGATTTCCCGAATGTAGTGATTGCCGTGTCAAAAGACGATCACTGCTTAGTGTCGTTATTAACTAAGCAAAAAGCTGGGGTATTACCGGTCAATATCGTTGCTGTTATTTCTAATCACACCGACTGCCAAGCATTAAGCCAGTGGCATCAAGTGCCTTTTTATCATTTGCCGGTATCAAAAGAAAATAAGTCCGAGCAAGAGGCACAAATGCTGAATATTTTTAATCAGCACGACGGCGACTTATTGGTATTAGCAAGGTATATGCAAATTTTGTCTGACGATATGTGTGAAAAACTTCGCGGTAAAGCGATCAATATTCATCATTCATTTTTGCCGAGCTTTAAAGGCGCAAAACCTTACCATCAAGCGCATAAACGTGGCGTTAAAGTGATTGGTGCAACTGCGCACTATGTTACCGCTGACCTTGATGAAGGCCCTATCATCATGCAAGAAGTCAAACCGATTAACCATACTTTTACCATTAAAAAAATGGTGCATTTAGGCCATGATCTTGAAGCTACGGCGCTAAGCCATGCAGTACAAATGCATGCCGAACAACGCATTTGTTTAAATGGCGATAAAACCGTAATACTGGCTTAACCTCAAAACTCAGCAATAAAAAAGTAAGTAATCACTACGACCAAGAACACTTAATAATCTTGGTCGTAATCTTTTATATACAGTTGTAGTAATATACTGACACCCGCTGTAACACTATCTTTGCTTGAAATTAGCCGCACTGTAATCGCTATGATAAAACTATCATCATAATAGCCAACCAATAAAACACTATAATTAACATTGGCTAGCTTATTCAAACAAGTGGGTAGTTATGATCAAGATAGAAAAAATTCATCATGTTGCTTATCGCTGCAACGACGCAAAAGAAACCGCACAGTGGTATCAAGACAAGTTAAACATGAAGCTGGTTTTAGCCATTGCAGAAGACGAAGTACCGTCAACCAAAGCGCCCGATCCTTACATGCATATATTTTTAGATGCGGGTATGGGCAATGTACTAGCATTTTTTGAATTGCCAAATTCGCCAACTATGGACAGAGATCAAAATACGCCTCAGTGGGTACAACATTTTGCGATGCAAGTAGAAAATGTTGACGCGTTAGTTGCCGCCAAAGCGTCATTAGAAGCAAAAGGTGTCAGTGTACTTGGGCCAACACATCATGGTGTCTTTAAATCGATTTACTTTTTTGATCCTAATGGCCACCGCTTAGAATTAGCGGCCAATATTGGTACAACCGAGCAGTATCAACAATTGCATTCAGTTGCCCAAGACATGGTCGATGAATGGGCCGAAACTAAAAAAGCGCCACGCCATGCAGCCTGGTTGCACGAGCAAAGCTAATTTACCAGCAACCATATTCATCAGAATAATTTATGCACTAACAAACTGGTGCAAGCGTTATAAAATAGGAGCAAGTATGCTCCTATTATTATTTCCAGCCTAAGGTTTCTGCAAAATCAGTATCGAGCTTCAAGGCAAAATCTTTGGCATGAGTTGCCACTACCGCGAGTTTTTTCTCTTCATCTGTTTCAGGCGTAAATTCAGGCACTTTTACGTGAAAGCCGGTTTCATCAAGTGCCATAAAGGTAATAAAACAGCGATTAGTCACCACGGCTTTGCTTTCTTTTAAGTGGCTAGCACGTACCACAACGTATATATGCATACTGGTTTTTCCCGTATAAACAATACGCGCAGTTACCGAGATCATCTGACCGACCAAAATGGGGCGAATAAAGCGAATACCATTGGCCGAAACGGTAACGCAGTAGCGTTTACTCCACTGAGCGGCACAAGCATAAGAGGCTTGATCTATCCATTTCATCACCATGCCGCCATGCACTTTGCCACCAAAATTTACATCGGTAGGCTCCGCTAAAAACTGAAATTCAACGATATGTTTTTTATCCATAAGTGTATCCAATGTAAAGCTCAATTATATGAAGCGTTACCTAAACTATAGACAAAAAAATAAATTACCCCTCAAAATCAACAATAAACAGTAAGGTAATATTCAAGGGGGCGAGATAATAGCGATTTAACAGAAAGACAAACACAGTGAGCTGAATACGCTTTATAAGATTTGTTCTACGTTTAGCAATACCAATGAGGTAACAACACAATAGCTTAATAGCAGCTGCGCACTGCGCGCTAATAACACATTAAACTGCTGCACAGGCTGAGATAACACCTGCTTAGCCAACCACAGTGAAGGGAGCGCGCACAATAACACCGGCATCAAGGCCAACCAAATGTTGATTTGGCTAGGCATCGCATAAACATGTAATGCCATCGCGCTTGTTAATAAAAGCATATATAGAAAGCGTGCTTTGCTATCCCCTAAACGAACAGCCAAGGTTTTTTTGCCCGCTTTAGCATCGGTAACCCGATCGCGAATATTATTCACCAGCATAATCGCTGCGCTATAACAGCCACAAATCATGCCAAACAGTAGTGCGGTAAGGGAAAGCTCTTGGGCAAAAATATAATAACTGCCGCCAACCGCCAGCATGCCAAAAAACACAAATACCGTCACTTCACCTAAGCTGTGCGAGGCAAGTGGCCAAGGTCCTCCGCTATAGGCAAACACCGCCATTAACGACAATGCGCCAGCAATCAGTAAACGCCAATCACTTTGCCACACTAAAAACAGCCCTAAGCACATAGCAACTAAGCTAAAAAAACATGTCGCGTAAAATACCGATGACGAAGCAATTAATTGGCTTTGTGTGACTCTTATTGGTCCTAAGCGCTCTTCGGTATCCACGCCAGACTTGGCATCAAAATAATCATTAGCTAAGTTAACCGCTATTTGTAGGCAAACAGCGCAGCTAAGTACAACAATAAATAACAAAAAATCGAAGTGTTGTTGATTAACAGCCAAGGCACTTGCTAATAAAATAGGGCTAACCGAAGCAGGTAACGTTTTTGGACGAAGTGCGTAAACCCAAGGACTCATGTAAGCTAGCAAAGTAATATTGAATAATGCATTATATCATAACCATCATCCCCATTTATGGGTAGACTTAGCACAATAATTAACAAAGTAACTCAATAAAGAAGCGTCACTATGCAGTCAATCATTTCACAACTCGCCTTACCGCTAGTATTAGCATTCGTGATGTTAGGTATGGGCTTAGGGTTAAAACTTGATGATTTTAAAAAGATTTATTCAGCTCCAAAGGCGGCAATAACAGGACTTATACTGCAATTATGTTTTTTACCGCTTATGGCTTTGCTTGTTATTGCACTTTTTTCGCTACCACCGGTAGCTGCCGCTGGATTATTTCTGGTATCACTTTGCCCTGGCGGCGCTACTTCTAATTTATTTTCTTACCTTGCCAAAGGCAACGTTGCCTTAAGTGTTTCGATGACCGCAATAGTGAGCATGCTTTCGCCCGTGCTGTTACCTATTATTTTTGTCTTCTACCTAACGTTTAGTGATTTTTCAGCGGTTGAAAATTTTAGCTTGCCTTTGTTACCCGCAATAGCACAGCTTGCAGCGGTGACGATAGTGCCGACCATAATTGGCATGTCTATTCGTGCATTTTTGCCTAAGATTGCCTTAGCAATATTGCCTTATATGAAAAAAATATCCATGCTAGCAATGTTATTCATTATCGTTGCACTTGTTATCAACAATCCAAAAATCCTGTCTGCGATGTTATCTATACAAGCACTTGCAGTGCTCGCTTTATCAAGCTTTAGTCTTATGCTTGCATTTTTAATCGCTAAACACGTTAAACTTAATTTTACCGAACAAAAAACCATCGCCATCGAAGTGGGTGTTCAAAATGCAGGAACGGCGATGATGGTCGCTTTAAGCATTATGGGGCAAGCCAACCTGGCAACTGTGCCGCTAATTTACGGATTATTGATGAATATTCCGGCCTTTACTTTTGTTGCTTGGTCGTTAAGAAAAACCGCGAGCCAAGTTGAAGCACGCCAATAAATATCAATCAATAAATAACCTGAGTTCGGTTTAACAAATATTTCTCTAGCAGCTACTTTTACTTACTTCCGCGTTAAATCCACTTGCAATACGCCCACATGGAAGTGGAAGGTAGAGCGACGTACGAACCAAAGCCGTGACCAGCTATTGACGCGTAAATTTGCCTTGAATTAAGCAAAACTAACAAGCTAGATGTTAACATGAAAAATAGAATTCTATATTTCAACGGGTTAAACATCTCTTAAACCGAACTCAGGTTAAATAACAAAAAAGGAGCAACAATGCTCCTTTTCTTTTTTCTAAAATCGCCGGCTAACCTGCTGATTAAAATCGCATGGTTAAAGCGACAAATAGATTGTCTTGCATGTATTGACTACCACCATACTCTAATTTAGCTTTAGCATAACGATAACCTAACGAAATACTGGCTTCGGGAATAACGTCGTAGCCGATGCGTACTTCAAAGTCACGATAGTTTTCAATATCATTAAATGTGGTCACTTCAGGAGAATAGTAAATATGGCCCTTTAAGTATACACGCGATGATAAGGTAAACTCACCTTCTGCCCCTAGCGCTAAACCATAACCGTCAGAACCTTGGTCATTATCAAGGTTAAGGTAAAACATTTTACCGCCGATCAAAAATTTACTTTTTTCACTGACATCACCAACAAGCAACGACATATCAAACGCATCGCCACCATTTTCACGATGAAAGTACGACGTTTTGATCATGCTTTTATTGGTCGCCCCATTAATATTCTCATAGCTAATGTGCGCTGTTTTATCACTAAGCGCTAAATCTAAAGCGTCAGCTTGGGCATTGGTTATTACACCCATAGATGCTGCACAAACAATTGCAGCTAATGTTAACTTGTTCATATTATTCACTAAGGTAATAGAAGATTTATTAAGGAAATGTTCACTTAATTATATTGAAAAAAAACGGCGCTCAGTATGCCTGAATAAGTCGAATAATCAATCAATATAGCGCGATGATAACGATAGATAACATTTAGTTAGTTATTCATATATGTAATTGCTAGCGACATTTTACTTGGAAATATTAACCCAATAACAATAAATTGCTTAAAAAAGCGGGAAAAACAAACGCAATGAAAATTCTTTATTATACTGTTTTATTATGGAATAACGTTACGACCACGGTGGGCAAATGAATAGTGATATAAACAACCTACAACTAAAAACCATTCATTATTTACTTGAGGATGCGCGTCAAGCATATGCTCAGTCTGCCTACTTTGAACAGGCGCTTAGCTGTTTATCACAACTACTCGATAGCTCATTACTTATTCATACCAGCATATACAAAGATAAAAATAACCTAGAGTACCAACTAACCAATCACCTTTATTCCACCGACAAAAAAAGTGAACCTTGCAAACATTCATTGGCAAGCTTCGAACAAGCGAATAAACCTGAAGTTATTCAAACCTTGTATCAACAAAAAAGCGAAATTCTTGTGCAAAAAAGTCAATTAATGCACAGTTTTTTTTACCCTCAAAATGCGCCAACATCCAATTTAGGAGACGAGTATGCATTAGTGGTTATTCCATTTTTTTATCAAGACGACCTGGTCGGTATTTTATCTTATAAAAGTGAACAGACAACTCAAGTGACAGCAAGGTATCCTGCGGTTTTTAGCACCATTCACGCCATTTTTGAAAATTCGAATAAGGAAAAATCATCGGAAATCGAAAGTGCCACCTACCAAATGGTACTCGATTTAATGCCGCAACGTGTATTTTGGAAAAACCGTCAGTCTGTTTATTTGGGGTGTAATAAAGCCTTTGCTGATGATGCCTCAGTTGACGGACCTGACAATATTATTGGCCTAACTGATTACGACTTTTTCCCAGAACAAGCTAATTTATACCGTTCAGACGATGCTAATACCATGGAAACACTAGAGCATTTAGTTGCATCAGAAGAGCCGCAAACACACGCGAACGGTGAAACCATTTGGCTGCGCACCTCAAAACGTCCAATTATCGATCAGCAAGATAATGTTATTGGCGTCGTTGGCACCTACGACGACATTACCCAATTAAAAGGCATTCAACACGAATTACAAAAAGCAAAAAGCACGTTAGAAAATAGAGTAAACGAGCGGACTAAAGAATTATCGCGATCTAATCAAAAACTAGAGTCAGCCATCGTTGAGCTAAAAACTACACAAAACCAACTCATTGAAAATGAAAAAATGGCTGCGCTTGGTAGTTTAGTAGCAGGCATTGCCCACGAAATTAATACACCATTAGGTGTTGCTGTCACTAGCGCTAGTCATTTAGAACATGTTGCTAAATTTCTCAACACATCCGTTGCCAGCGGCACGCTCAGTAAAAACGATTTTATCACAAAATGTGATGAAATTATTGACAGTAGCGACCTGATACTTCGCAACCTTGAACGCGCTTCTGAACTGGTTCGCAGTTTTAAAATGATCGCGGTAGATCAAAGTAATGACGAAATTCGCGATTTATTTATCTATAAATATTTAGGCGAAGTTGTGCACGCGCTTAGCCCTAAAGCCAGTAAAAAAAATATTCGTATTTTCCTTAATGGCGATGAAAATCTGCAAATTAAAACTTACCCGGGCGCTATTTCACAACTTGCGACAAACCTTCTCGACAACGCATTTATTCACGCATTCGACAATATTTATAATGGCGAGATAAAAATATCTTTTAAAGTCATTGGTGATCAGCTTGAACTTAAGTTCCAAGACAATGGCCAAGGCATGGACGAAGAAACCACCAAACAAATATTTGACCCATTTTACACTACACAGCGTGGTAAAGGTGGTACCGGGCTTGGGTTAAGTATCGTGTATAACCTAGTCACCCAAAAACTCAATGGCTCAATCACCTGCCAAAGCAAACATGATGAATGGACACGCTTTACCTTAGTTATTCCACTCAATATTGTTTAGGTTTATTGACTATTTAACGACAAGCAACACCGTTCGCACTAAAACTAATGTACGTATACATTACCAACAACTATTGCTGTTAAATTATGCAATAGCACCGCTGTATTTACCCGCCAACACAACCAGGTAACACAATCACACAATAAAAGCGCACTATGTCACAACTCCGATGACTGGGCTCTTTTATCATACGCACCTCACAATAATTGTTGTAATTTCTAATGATTACATCGCTTTTTACACCCAGTGTAACCTGGAGCTTGGTCCATGAAACTAACCACACTTGTCCTTTTCACCTCAACCTTGCTGATTTCAGCCTGTGTTTTTGCACATGGTGATGCACATCAACACAATGAAAACCAGCCTGTTGCAGCGCCACGTAGCGACGCAAATCCCACTCTTGAAGCGTGGAGTAAGGAATATCCTGAACATTTAAGCATGTACATGGAAATGAAAAACACCAGCAAACCAACCGAGTTCGGTGGTAATACGCCCTACAGTAAGCTGATCCGATTTCCACAATTGACCGAACTATGGGCTGGCTATGCCTTTGCCGTTGATTTTAATGAAGAGCGCAGTCACTACTACACTCAAATCGATCAATACGAAACTAAGCGCAATGACAAAGAATTTTTAAATAGTCATGGCTTTGCCAAATTCAAAGGTCAACCTGGTGCATGCATGAACTGTCACAGTGGTTGGGTACCTGAATTAGTACGTGAGATGGGGTGGGAGAATTTCAATCGAACACCTTACTGGGACACAGTGAAAAAACTGAAAGAAGAACACGGCGGTGGTATTCACGGTGCAGAAATGGGCAGCACCTGTGCTGACTGTCATACCGCTGACGATATGAGCTTACGCGTAACTCGCCCTGCTTATATTAATGCCATGGTAGATCGCGGTTACGAGAAAGATGAAAAGCTTGGTTTAAAAGCCAGCCAAGAAGAAATGCGTACGCATGTTTGTCAACAATGTCATGTTGAATACTACTTTCAAGGTAAAGATAAAGTATTAACCTTCCCTTGGTCTGAATGGCCTAAAGATGAGCCACTAAAAGTAGAAATGATTGAAGAGTACTACGACAAAGCACGCGACGCAGGTACGTTCACCCAAGACTGGACCCACAAAACCACGCGCGCAGCAATGTTGAAAATGCAGCATCCTGAAGCGGAAATGAGCTCCAGTGGTCGTCATACTCGCGATGGTATTTCATGTGTTGATTGTCATATGCCAGTTACGACACGTAATGGTGAAGAAGTGACCGATCATAACTTAGACTCGCCATTAAACGATGTCACCGTTTGTCAAAGTTGTCATGCTCACAGCAAGCAAACCACCGAACAAGTGGAAAAAATGGCACAAGATGTTCAACGTCATACCGCCAATGAATTGCACCAAGCTGAATATGCAATTTTAGCATTGATTAACGACATTAAAGAGGTGCGCGAACAGCTTGCTAAGCATCAAGACTTTAAAAACATCACCGATAGTCAAGCACAAGAAAAAGCAATATCAGCAGCCATTGCACCTGCACTAGAAATGCACCGTCGCGCAAGTCTACGCTGGGATTTTGTTGGTGCTGAAAACTCAACTGGTATTCATAGCCCGCGTGAAGCATGGCGTGTACTTGACGATGCCGAAGCAATGGCGCGACAAGGCCAAGAAAAGCTGCAAACCGCTGCGGCTAAATACGGCATTACTGTTGAGCTAACCGACAAAGGTCCGATCCCTGTGCCACCACCTGTGATTAACCTAAACGACATTGTTGGCTCTATGCCGCCAGCAATTACCGGTAAAGCTGACGATATGTGTCAACAATAGTCACCGTCATTAGCAACAAGCATTACTCTCGTATTCAACTATCCCACGCGGTAAACGCGCGGCATATAAAGGTTTAAAAATGAAAACTTGGATCCCTGTTAAAGAATTCAGTCAAGCAAACCGCTTAGTTCACCATATTTCTGCGGTATTTTTTATCGGTGCATTATTACTAATGGGCTACGACAAACTATTTGGCTCGTCAGATGCTATGTACTTACACCAATCTTTTGGCGTAATTGTTTTTGTACTTTACTTTAGCCGCGTATTATTAATGTCGTGGTTTGGTAAACCAGAAGCACTTGGCACACAAGTGGAAAAATTTGCGGCGCACATGGCACACTTTGCCTTGTACAGCATCTTAATTTTCATGCCATTAAGCGGCTTACTTGTTAACGCAACCCGCGCTAGAGAAACCGTTGTATTTGGTATTTTCAGCATCCCTGGTTTTGCTGAGCGCCATATGGATATGTACCTACTAGCATTAGATTTGCACAGCGCGCTGCAATGGGTATGTTACCTATTATTGGCAGCTCATGTTGGCGCCTCGTTATTCCACCACTTTGTATTAAAAGATGAAACATTAAGCCGTATGTGGGGTAAAACAAACTAATACTTAGCTAATGTTTCACGATAAAAAAGGAGCTATTATCAGCTCCTTTTTTATTGAAATTGTGGTTGCCCTGCAAACAAATTAACTACAGCACCGACTTACCTTAACTCAGGGGAGAAATTTTTTATGGAAACGTTTTGCTATTTTTATCATCTAATTCGGCTATGAATCTATCATAACATCCGCTAATTAGGTGGCCAAAACATGTATCACTAAAACTTTAAACAATGGAAATATAGCGCTGTAAAAGCATATTTAGAACACATAAACCTTGGTGGGTTTGCTTAGCAGTATTCCGCATTTTTATACAACTTCAACGTTCGGTGAGTAGCACACCATTTACGATTTGTACAAACAGCCCATTTAGTCATGTTTTCTGGGCTACCCGCCGCATCAATAAAATGCCGATTGAACTGCTTTATTGTTTCAAGCCAATCTTGCTCATTCACATGAAAGCGTTCAAATAAAGGTTTTATATGAGCAGGAATAGCACCTCGTTTATCTTCTCGAATACATCGCCCTGTCCATTCAACTAATTTAAAATAATCAATTAGCTTAAATGGCAAACCTTTCTGTACTTTGCTATGTGGTTGGTATCCCATAAATGGCAATAGCTTATTTGGCTGAGCTTTCTGATTGTGTTTTGCTTTGGCTAGGGTGTTCAAGCGCGCTTGAATGCTGGTAAAATCAGAGTTTTCGGGTGCATCACTAATTGCAGCACGAATCGGGTTTAAATCAACATAGGCCATACAGGCTAATAGTGCGGTTTCATCAAGTAATGCCTGAGACTTAAAGCGACCTTCCCAAAAACGCCCTTTGCAGTTGTCTTCTTTATTCGCTTGCACGGCAATTGATTCATTCAAACAGCGCATATACCAACCTAAATCGTATAACCGTGCTCGCCATACTTGAATCATTTCAAGCGCTTTATCTTTTTCAGCTTGGCTAGTGACTTTATCAGTCAACCACCTATCAACCATAGTATGGCCATTAAAAAACTGTTTCCAGCGTAATGCCACATCATAGTCACTGAGTATTTCGACTTCTTCTTTACTAACTTTTAATACAAGGTGATAGTGATTACTCATAACCGCATAAGCGCAAACTTCAATGGCAAATACAGAAGATAGCTCAGTAATTTTATCAACTACCCACTGTTTTCTATGGTCAAAGTTTTGCCCTGAAAATTTATCGTCACCACATAAAAACGCCCGACGTACACAGCGAAAAATGCAGTGATAGTAAGGCGTTGCTTCTAAACAGACTTGTTCTTTACGGGCTCGGGTCATGGCTTAACCTATTGATGAATAATTACACAAAAATTTAAGCCTAGTTGATGGTTTATAATAAATCCAATTTATGGGTGTCTCTTCTTATTTATCGACATTAAAACCTTGCTGATCACGCCAATAAGACAATAACCCGGTTAAGTCACCTTCTAACTTTTTAATAGCCGATGACAAATTGCCAGCGACTGTTTCAGGAGCATAAACCTGATAATAAATACCGTCTTTATCGATAAAACCATCGTTTTTTCTATCGCCTATTTGCCTTTGTGGTTTAACTTTTTTAAAGCCTGAGTTTGATGCTCGCATTATGTCGCAAAATAAGTTTTCAAATGCATTACCATTTGATTCATGCTCTCTCAACTTAAACGCTTTACGTACACCTAGTTTTTGTTGAACATCCATTAAGATTTCCTACTAAATAACCTTAATTAATATAAAGGAGGGTATAAGCCCCGACTAGCGAGGCTTTGGATTCAAAAATTATTGAGCTGGCTCAACGTCTTTAATATTACAAGTTTTAGGATAACTAAGGCATTTAGTACGTGCATAATCCATCCAAACAATTTTATAGGGATTAGAGTCATCTAATGAATTAAAAAAGCCCTTATAAAATTCAGTAATAGCTCTTGCGATACTAGGCCTTCCTTGTTGCTCCAAATATATTGGAAAAACAATATAAGGTGTAATAGTAAACAGGGTTAGAAAAGCAAAAAGCAAAACTAAGCTTCTTTTATAAACTAGCCTAAGGTTTATCATTAATTTGATCCTTAAAGGCTTCATTTATATTTTTCTGAAAACCTGGGTCGTAAAAGATATAACCATCAATAAGTCCTTTGAAGCCCTCTGTTTCAATAATGAATGGGGACATTGCCCCTGAAACAGTCACCATATGCCCTCCAGCCATAGTCGTATTGTAGGCGTACCCATAACAAATATCTCCGCCAGAGGTACTACTTGAACTTCCTTTAATACCTGATTTTGTGACGCCACCAGATGTACATGTATAAGAGCAAACTTTTTGCCCATCCTCATACCCACAACCACCTGTACTTTCTGGTTGGCAACTAGCTTCAATTAACCCTAATGGGTCAATTTTAGTTATAGGGTTCCCACTAACATAAGTGTAAGTATTCATGCCACCAAGTAAGCCAATCGGATCAGATTGCGTATAGCGCCCCGTCTCTGGGTCGTAATAACGATTGATGTTGTACCAAAGTCCAGATTCACTATCGAAGTATTGACCAGGGTAACCGATATTAAAGCCACCAATATTATCAAGCAACGGTTCACTAAAAAAAGCAAAGTTACCAGTACGCCATTGCTCATTGCCATTAGAGTCGGTAATAGACACTGGTCGACCTACTTGGTCATTATGTACATAATACACTTGGCCGTTATCAATAAAGCCAATAACTTGGCCTGCCATGTAAATATAATCGCGATAATTGTTGCTAGTCTCTTCCTGCTCAGTAAATAGAACGCTGCCAGGTCCGTAAATAAAACGCTTACGCGTATCACCAATAACATCTTCTTTATAGATCCGCTGGCCAAAGTTGTTGTATGCATATTTGCCAACTTGCTCTCCATCTATAATTACAGATACTTTTTGCTTTAGTGCATTGAAAGAATAAGACCTTTGAGTTAGTGGGATGCCACCAGGCGATACTGTTATTCTATTTCCAATATCATCATACCTATATTCATAACTATAACGATCATCATCAACTAAAGCATGAGTTAATCGAAACTGCTCATCATAAATATACTGTTGACTTAATTCACTATGGTAATTATTAGTCAAAAATTCAACGGTATTGTTATCGTCGTAATAATCTAAATCTAAACTTAGTATGCCAGTAGTATTAATAGTATCTATGCGATAATCAGTATCATATTGATTATTCTGAGTTAAATTATTACCGTATAGCCACGACGTTGGTGGTCCAAAAGGCTTGTAATCAATATTACTAACCAAATTTTCATTATTAACTTGTACAGAAGAAGGGCGGTTAGCATTATCGTACTCATAACTTACTACATTGCCACTAGGGTAAACAATTGATTTGAGTAAACCATTATCGTGATATTGGTAACTAACATTAAACAACCTGTCTATTGCATAATCATTCTGTTCGGCTAATTGACCAATAGCATTATATTCGTAACTACTACAATTATTATATTGTACTGCTCCTGTAAGCTTACCAGCACCAAAATCACCTTCATCGTATTGCCAAGACTGCATTTCCAAACCAGCTACTTTTATTGTTAAACGATTGAGTGCATCGTATTTATAACGGGCAGTTCCTTCTGCTCCTTTTTTATAAATAAGGTTGCCAGCAACATCATATTTAAACGTTGTTTTACCTGTATCAGGGCTATCTAATTGAATAACTTCACCAAAATTATTATAGGTATAGCTTGTTGTTCTTCCTATAGCATCGGTTATTGATTCGATAAAACCCATGGTATTATATTCAAACGTTGTTACGCTAGTATCAGGCTCCGTAATGGTATGCACTTTACCATTAGGATGGTAAGTATAGCTTACCTTATTTTCCACGGTTTCATCACAATTACTACTCGTTAAACATTCATATTGTATGGAGCCATTCGCATTATATTGGTAAGAAACAGCTTGCCCATTTTGTCCCTCCTGTAAACGAATGCGACCAAGCTCATCATATTTAACTAAAGCCACAAACTCAGGCGAAGCTTCTTGATTAGCCTTGAAAGATAATGACTCCAAATTACCTAGAGCATCTCTAGTATTTACTGTTTTGAACTCATTTTCACCGTTATAGCTATAAAGCAACTTGTATGTATCAGAATAAACGTTACCGCTTACATTACCATTAGAATCAATAACTTTTTTCAATTGTCCTAATGGCGTATATTCAAAAGTTGTTGTTTGATTATTTATAGTACTCGTATGTAGCCTTCCGCCAGGATAGTAGGAATAAGTAATCGCTTGCCCACTTGGAGATATTTCTTCAAGCACCCTGCCAACACTGTCAAATTTAGTATATTGAACCTGATAATAGTTGGCATAGTTAATTAACGTAGTATTACCTAAATTATCAAACTCAAAGAATGTAAGATCGTTAACTTCACGAGAACCGTCAATAGTCATTTCACTTAACATGCCATTAGCATGTAATTTATAATTATACGTAACTTTACGTTCAACAGGATCAGTACCATCAGTACCAAACATATCTGTGAAAGTAACCTCTGAAATTCTAGAAGTTAAATAGTCATATTTATAATGGCGTTTCAGTTTAGTACCTGCCGTACCAATACGATATTCCTCTATTCGCCCAGGATGGTGCTCAGCATAGTCCACATAAGTGCGCTCACTACCGGGACGCTGTAACCATTCCAAAACTCCATTTTCACTATAATGGTACTCTGTTTTGTTACCTTCAAAATCATATTTGGCTTCGAGGTGGCCATTTTCATCGTAATCAATTTCACGAGTAGTAGAACCACAGTATGCAGAAGCTTCACCAACTACTTTAACAAGTTGCCTTTTTTGAATACCCTGTGATTTAACATAATGATATTTAGTTACTTTACCCAAAGGGTTTGTTATTTTCACAGTATAATTTGGTTTATAAAAATAACTTCGATAGCCATAATCATCTATAGCTTCACCCGCACCATTATAAACTCCGTCATCTATTTTCCCGTCATGGTTAGCATCACCAAAATAGTTAAATTCAAATTGAAAATGGTCCTCTAAATTATTTTTATCAACACCGTGTCCATTAGAAATAGAATGGCCTAATCCATCATAGGAAAAATGACCATAGTTTTTACCATTAATTAATGTACGAGTTAATGCATAAGGGTGGCGAGTATCATCATATTTATATTCAAAATAATCACCATTTGGCATAATAACTTTTGACAATAAATTGTTAGATATGTGGTATAGATAACTTTCATCCGCAGAGTTAGTTATTGTTAAAACATTATTATTTTTGCTAAAAGTTAACGTACGACCATTACTGTGTGTAATGGTAGATAACTCCCCACTTTCATAACTATAGTTATGTGAAATCCCTTCAACACTCGTTATTTTGGTTACTTGACCCTGTATATTGTAACGTTCAGTATTCCCGCCTTTAAAAAGCAAAGAAAAGCTTTCTGTAGTGGCATCATATGTTGCCGTATAGGCCTGCCCACTTGAAAATTGATAACCAGAGGTTCGTTTTAACAATACCTTTTCTCCACCCGGCCTATACGCTAAAATATCACTTTGTCCCGGTTCAAAATTGTTGCTAAAACATTGTGGGTCATATACCCCGCGTGAGTCTGGAAATTCGCATGAAGCAGACTTAAATCTTAAATAACTTCCAAAGCTTGTCAGCCATTTGTTTCCTAAAGAGCTTTCTTGATCTGAGTAATGGCTATAAACTCTAGCAATTGTAAGAGGAAACTCCTCAGTTCCTTTAAAGTCGATATACTCTTCTATTTTATTGCCAGTTCTCATATTAGTTGGGTTACCACATTTTTCTTCTGTGGAAGCTGGCCCGCCTTCATCTACCATTGACTGTCCAGGGTATGAATCGTCTAGGTATCTACTCAATTGCTGTAGTATTGCCCTCACCTCGTCATCCCCAGCCCATACTTGCTTACCAGGTTTAAGGTTAAGTTTCGAACCACGTGTTATTATTCTCTCAGTTTCACCTTCCTTTTCTTCATTAAACATTGTGTACCTTGGCCCTGACAAAGAATTTATCGAGCCCGTAATAGAAGACTGAGAAACAGCTAAGCTGTCAAAAATGCATGCATTAACTAAGCAAAAAAATAATATAAATACTGGTAACTTTTTCATTACAAACTGCCTTCTTCTTGAGGGACTGGACAGAAATCAATTGGTTCAACTATTTCAACTTCAATTACTTGACTGGGTTGGCATTGTCCATATGCACAGCCTCTAATGGCCACTTGATATTTACCTGGGAATAATGTGTCGTAAGCTACTGAAACTTTGTCGGAACCGGGAGTTAAAGTTAATTCAAGAGTATCTAACTCAACAACAGACACTGGTTCGCTATTCCCTTCAAAGTCATAATTCTCATTTGTAATCTCACTAAAAACAACTTCATAGAGTTGAAGGCTATGATCAGCTAGCCATTCAGCCTCAAAGCCACCCGTGCCAGCAACACTATAAACATCAATATCGCCAGTTTGAAGATTTACCATTACTTCATTAGAGTCAGAGCCAGAAAATATACACTGCTCTCCTTCAAAACAGCTTAAAATTTTAAACTTATAAGCTCCTTCCTCTTCAGGCAACATTTTGTATCCTGGGTAAAATAGAGAGTCATTTAAAAGCTCAAAGGCCCCCCCATTTATGCTAACCGCGACTTTATAATAATCCGCATTATCTGAACTAGGCCAAAGAACATCAATATAAGAATAACTAGGGTCATATTCTGCGATTACATCTTCTGAGCGTGCAAGTGGTACGCCAGTGGCACAATAAACTGGTACGCTAATATTGACTTGCTCAGTAACTTCACCTTGGTTCGTATACTTTATAAAAGCTTTAAAATTTGTTTGATGGTTACCTTGCCCATATAAAGAACAAACAGATTTTTTTGCTATAAAACAAGTTCGCCCATAAATTCCTGCGCTCTCATCAAACCTTACTATTGGGTATCCAAGGTCATTAGCATCTGGTGTAACAAAGTACGTATTTTGCTCTGTACTACCTCCCATTAAACACATGCGGGATCCTGGCACAAACCCCCCGCCAGCTGCTGTTGTTAAATCAGTTTCAAGTATATGTTCGTGATCGAAAGGAGGAAATATTCCTTTCCCTACGTGAATATTGAAGTCTCTAGTATCAATACCTCCTGTGCTATCAAGAGCAAGAATCCTCACTTTAATTTCATCAAAAGCACTAGCCCCCGCCTTTGCCGTTATATTCAAGATACAGTCACGCTTTGAAGAAGTATCACCATAGCAAAACGATTCAAACTCCAAAGTTGAAATAGCGCTGATAGGCTCCATCACTCGTACATCAAAAGAAGGGTTAACAATCGTTGCACCACTTTCATTTTCAATATTAAAAGGAATAGACATCATAGAGCGATCCCCAAATAAATGTACATTGTTTGGAGGAAGATGAGAGATAGGGATATTAGGATCGTTTATATTTCCTATTGTATATCCAGTGGCAAAGTTAGCAATGCCTGTTCCTTTCCTAAAGACTCTTGAAATGCCAGGGGAAGTACAACCAAAATCAAAGCATGCCTTTACTTTAAAACGCGTAGAAACGCCATATGTCGTTGATGGGGTAAAACTCACTAATTGGTCATTTGCAGCAACCGTATTCCATTCACCCCAAGAATACCCGCCATCTTCAGACTGCGCTATTAAATAATACTCTGCAGCCTCGATAGGTGCCCATGTTACAGTTAAGTCACCTAGAAGAAAGCTATCATAGAAATGCACCTCTTTTGACAGCACCACTATAGGCGTCGTCTCGGCTGCATTGACAATAACTAAAAAATCACCAGAGTAAGTATTCTCCCCTATTTGGGCTTGTACTGTAATTGTTGAATAACCTGATTGAAAATCATTAGGTTTAACTTCAATATGATAGATGCCGTCGTTATCAAAAATAGTGACGTTTTGTGGAAGGACCAAGCTAGTATTACTTGACGCAACAGTAAAATTGGCCTCATCGGTTGTTTCAACAAGCAAGTTTAGTTGTTTTAAACTCGAGGTTGAATTCTCCATTAGACTCATATCGTCAACAATAATGTACTCGTTGAGAAGTACCTCTATAGAGTGAGTATCATATGTCTTACAACGCTGGAAGTTACATAAACGAAAACGATACCGATATATATCATTTTCTGTTTTATGGTATAGGATATTTGGAACAGCACTATAGTCTTCATATTCACCAACGACACCATTAACTATTTCAGCAATTTCAACACTATAATGCGTAGAACCTTCTCTATTCCAATTTATCTGATAATAACCATCAGCATTGTAATACTTACTATGACTTCGTACAGTGCCTGTAATGTTATAATCTAAATCTTGAAATGCGGGCTCTGATAGGTGAAGCTCTTGAGTAACCATAGGTTCAGAACAAATATTACCATTACATGCTCGAATATTTATAATATAAGTACCAACAGTTAATTGGTCAAAAGCAATCCGGTCTACCGCACCAATATTCTGCCATTCACCTTCAACGCCATTTTTATCCAAACGAAGTTCGAAGTGTGTCACACCCTCAGGAATACCAACATATTCATTATCATGGTTGTAGCCCCAACTTAAAATAACTTCTCCTTCAAGAGGCTGTTCATATGCCGAATTTATTAGGGTTTCATCAGTTGAAGTATAATTTACTACAATTCGATTCGAAGAAGTTTCAGGCAATCTAGGTTCTTCTGATATAAAAATATTATCAACATAAGCTAGGCTTTTTGCATCCTCAACACCTAAAACATTGAGCTTGATAATGAGTAATTTGGTTTGTGAAGAAGAGGGGACTTCAAAGGTTTTATCTTCCCAGTTTCTTCCTCCAGAGACAGTTTCAAGTATGGTCCAAGAAACATTATCATATGAGTAACTTAAAACAACACGTTGTCCCAAGTTAAGATTTTCTGTAGAACGAGAGTATCGTATGCGTAAAGTTGAACTGCTATTTGTTTCAACCTTCTTAATAATTGGAGACCATCTTTTTAGGCTGGCGCCAAAGTTACATTCTTTAGCTGCCGACTGTACTACCTTATTATCATGACCAGTATTATCCCATTCAGGCTTAAACAAACCTAATTCAAAATTATCTCCAAACAAAAGGTTTTTTTCTTGTGTGCCCCCAACACATGCATAGGCATATGGTTCACTAATGGCGTGTTGAGGACAAGCTTGGTAACCAAGATACTCAACGCAAGTTTCGATATAATACTTATATTTCCCAACAGGTCCTGATAAATTAACACTTGTATCGATTCCTTGATAAATAACATCAAAATCTTCTCCATCAATTGAACGATATAACTTATATTCTGGAGAGCGCCCCCCCTGATCTTTTGTCCAACTTATTTTTTGATTACCATCGTAACTCACTGTAGGCACAATTGATGTTAGTTGCGGTTGTGAAGGTCCTATTTCTGAAACAGTAGCCGAACCTATTATACTACATGCATCATGCGTACATGCAGCAACTCTGTATTGATGTAAACCAGATGGGCGGTTTTCAAGCTGAACACTATTATTGGTATATGAAACGATAGGAATATACGGCCAAGAATCATAATCTGTATTGAAAGAGTTATTATGCATAGCTTGAACTTTATAACTAATTATGTTTTCTCTAGTGTCAAGCTGGAGATTATGCTTACCATTAAAACTAATGTTTGGGGTACTCACACCAAAAGAACTTGGGTTAGTGGTCATCGTGATATCATTAACTAAAGCATAAGCATTACTACTATCTTTACTTCTAACCATAAAGCGTATAAACACTTTATAATTACGCCAAGTTGGCACAATAAAGCTTGACACTCCCCAAATATTATTCTTTCTAGAAACGTCAACAAATATCCAGTTTTTACCATCTAGCGAATATTGAGTGAGCAAATGACCATCACTTGTGAAACCATAGCCTTTACTCTTAAAGCTAATTTCTACTTGTTCAGCACCGTTAATAATAACCTCTTTAGAAAAGCTAGCTCCATCATACAGCTTAACAAAAGCACCGCTAGCTTCTTTATAATTACCAGAACTATGCTTAAGCCAACCTTTAAAGCCGATAGTATTATCTGAGTTATATACAACTTGGTCACTAATAGCTGTAGAAGCTAATAGTTGTGGACTAATCGATAGGTATAACCCTAAAACTGTTATTAGTTTTACCAGTACTATCAATGGGACTATTTTCAAACGAATCATACTATCTTGGCTCCAAGATATTCATATTGCTTAAACCTTTTAATCAAATCAAAACAAATGACATATTTATATTATATTTAATACAAATATTAACAAATAGTTACAAAGTGACGCAATACGAAGTGAATGAAGGAATTGTTATCAACTTGTACAGATAGAGTTTTACTTATTTAAAAAACAACAAAACTAACAGTTATGCTGATAATGTCGTAAAATAGCGTCATTATTGTTATATGAAGAAATACAAGCATGTCTCGAACCAAAAAATCTCGTAAGCCATCTGAGAGCTTCCCGACCTTATCTAAGGTAGAAAAGCAGAAACTGGCTGAATTAAAAGAAACTCGCATTCGTAAAAAGAAAGGTAAAAAACCGGGTAACCGTCAGCAAGAAGCAGTGAAAAAGAAAACATCAGGCGGTCAGCAAACCACAGCTAAAGATCCAAGAATTGGCAGTAAAAAGCCGATTGATTTAGGTATTGCTGTGAAAACCGCACCGGCGAAAAAGGTTAAGAAAAAACCAGAGCCAATTGCCGCTATTCGCACTATTGAAGTTGCCGAGCCAGATAACTCGCTTGAAGAGCAACTGTATGCCATTGAACAAGACCCACGTTTACTGGCCATTTTAGACAAGCAAGAAGATGACGTTGAATTAACGGAAGCTGAAGTTAGCTTGTATAACGAATTAATGGAACGTCATCAAGACATTCGCGCTCAACTCGGTTTGGACGACGACGAAGATGAAGTCGACGCTAGCGACAGCCAAGACAATTCAGAAGATGACTTATGGGACAAACTCGACAGCAGCGATTTGTCTAAATTCGAATAAATTTTCCCCGTATTAAGCCGCATTAAGGAATGATAATAATGTCTGATTTTTGGTTCTATGCCAGCGTTGTTGGCATAGTCGTGATTATTGCATTAGCAAGTTATGCGACCAAACTGCTACTTAAGTTAAAAAAGCAAAACGAAAGCCAACAGCTTGCGCAGCAAGCCAAACAAGCGTCTTTGGCAAAACATGATAAAAAGATTCTCGACAGCGTGGTGATTATTGTTCGCGCCATGAAAGAAGAGCAATGTGATGTTGCTGAAGGTTGTTGGCGATTAAGTGTATTGCTTGACTCATTAAAGCTAAGTTCAGCGCTAGATCAGCAATTTACTGCTATATTTGAATTATATAATCGCATAAAACACAT
Source organism: Thalassotalea sp. PLHSN55 (assembly GCF_052030545.1). Lineage (NCBI taxonomy): Bacteria > Pseudomonadati > Pseudomonadota > Gammaproteobacteria > Alteromonadales > Colwelliaceae > Thalassotalea > Thalassotalea sp. PLHSN55. The sequence goes on from NZ_JBPDIH010000016.1 coordinate 42,821, forward strand.
GCCTATTTTAGAAGAGCGCAAGAAGCTCGATAAAAAAGCGCGCATGAAATTAGATTATCAGCGCATGCAAATTGAAGCTGAACTTACCGAGCAAGTAAAAAGCGATGTTGAACAACTTCACCAATACGCAAACGAACGTATCAGCGTTTTGTCTGCTTAACTCTTAGTGTCGTCAAGCTCGCTTTTTTCACTCCGTCGGTAATGTATTCCCCAAGGAGTAGACTATGAGCGAGCAATTAAAATCTGAATTTACCCAACGTATAGTTGAGCTACAAAAACGGGTTGACTCTATTCACCAAGACTTTGCCAATGGGCGCAATGCCGACTGGTCAGAACAAGCGCGCGAGCGTGAAAATGACGAAGTATTAAACGCTTTAGAATCAGAAGCAAAAGTCGAAATTCAACAACTCTCAAATGCCATCACCTTAATAGAGTCAGGTCATTATGGCATTTGCCAAACTTGCGGTGAAGCCATTGCCAAACAGCGCTTAGCGGTGCAACCTGCGGCAATTAAGTGCATTAATTGCGCCGACTAGCGATAGTTTATTACCGACTGCAACAAGTATTCAAGTGGTTAAATTGCGCTATTTTCTGTTAATAGCTTGCGTATGATCAATGATATTTGTCACATTCCCCGTATAATTACGGCTAATAATTTTCATGGCAAAACGTGATCAAGATGCAAGTAAGTCAATTTTTCGACCCGCAATTACTCAATAAATACAATACCAGTGGCCCAAGATATACATCTTACCCTACTGCGTTAGAATTCCATGATCAGTTTAGTCATGGCGATTTTGTCAAAGCGGTCGAAAACTCGCCTAATCGCGAATTATCTTTGTACGTGCATATTCCGTTTTGTCACACCCTTTGTTACTACTGTGGCTGTAATAAGGTGATCACTCGCCATCGTGATAAAGCCGATATTTATCTTGAATATTTAGCCAAAGAAATTGCCTTACAAGCGCCAGCGTTTAAAGACTATAAAGTGAAACAATTGCACTGGGGCGGCGGCACACCTAGCTTTTTAACGCATGAGCAAATCACTAAACTGGTAGCGCTTCTAAAAGAAAAATTCGATTTCTCTGACGATTTGGAAATGAGCATTGAAATCGACCCACGCGAAATTGAAATGGGCTTAGCTGAGCATTTATTTAGCTTAGGTTTTAACCGTTTAAGTTTAGGTGTGCAAGACTTAGATCATAAAGTGCAAGAAGCGATTAACCGCGTGCAATCAACCGAGTTTATTGGCGATTTTATCAAACACGCTAAAGCGGTAGGTTTTCAATCGGTTAATATCGATTTAATTTATGGCTTGCCACATCAAACCATTGAGACTTTCACCTATACCTTAGACAAGGCTCATGAGTGGGACGTTGAGCGTATTTCATTGTTTAGCTATGCCCATTTGCCAAGCCGCTTTGCTGCGCAGCGCAAACTGCGTGATGAATGGTTGCCAAGTGTTGAAGAAAAGTTTGCCTTAATGAAACTGGCCATCGAAAAGCTGTGCGGATACGGCTACGACTTTATCGGCATGGACCATTTTGCTAAACCAGACGATGAATTATCGATTGCGCAAAAGAATGGTACCTTACACCGTAACTTCCAAGGTTATACCACCAAAGGCAGCTGCGATTTATTAGGGTTAGGGGTTTCATCCATCAGCAGCATTGGCCGCTCGTTTGGCCAAAACATTAAAGAGCTAAAGGCTTATTATAAAGCGATTGATGAACAGCAACATGCGCTAGAGCGTGGTGTCAGTTTAAACGACGACGATATTCTACGTGGTGAAGTTATTCGCGAATTAATGTGTAACTTGTATCTTGATAAAACGCTAATCAATAAAAAATACAACATTAATTTTGATGAATATTTTGCAGAAGATTTACCGCTGCTTGATACCTTTATTGAAGACGGTTTAGTTGAAAACAACGCAGGTGAAATTAAAGTTAATCAAAAAGCGCGCTTGCTAATTCGCATTATTTGCATGAGCTTCGACGCTTACATGAAACAGCATATTAACCAACAACGTTTTTCTCGCGTAATTTAATCGCAAACATTCGCTTTAAATAAACGAGCTAAAAGCATTATCAAAAAAGCGCTTAGCAGCAGGACTGTTAAGCGCTTTTTTTTTGAATTACCTAACCTGAACTCGGTTTAAGAGATATTTAACGAGTTGAAATATAACATCATATTTTTCATGTTAACCTCTAGCTTGCTGGTTTTGCTTACTTCAAGGCAAATTTACGCGTCAATAGCTGGTCACGGCTTTGGTTCGTACGTCGCTCTACCTTCCACATCCATGTGGGCGTATTGCAAGTGAATTTAACGCGGAAGTTAGTAAAAGTAGCGGCTAGAGAAGTATTTATTAAGCCGAGCTCAGGTTACCAACCTGCAATCAGGTTAGCCATTAAACATCATCACATGATGCGGCGATACAGTAAGTGAAAGTTCTTGCCCTTGTTGATACAAGGTTTCACTGTAAAAGCTCAGCTGCTTAAAAGCCAAGTCTGTATCAGGGCTAACTGCCGTTAAATAATAATGATAGCCAAGCTCTTTTACTGTTACATGGCTGACTTTGGCATTGGCACTACCTTGTGGGTTGACCGATAAATAATGCGGTTTGATTAATATCTGCCACGACTGCGCTGGCACTTGTTCTGCTTGCGCTAATTGTTGTATCAAAACAGGGTGATTTAACGCGCTTATCGCACCAAGTGCTGACTGAATGTCAACGTTTGAAGCGTCGCTATCGCTTGTCTTAAGCCGAATTGGCAAGCAACTACCTAATTGTAAAAAGTCTGCTACTTGCAAACTATTTGGTGCACGACAAACATCGGCTGGGCTGCCCGTTTGTAAAATTTCTCCTTGCTGCATCACGGCGATTTTGTCGGCAAAGGTGAACACTTCATCTTTATTATGAGTGACAAAAATTGCCGTCATATTTTCGCTTTTTAGTAGCTGACGCATTTCTAACATCAGCTCGTTTCTTAATCGAGCATCAATATTCGAAAAAGGCTCATCGAGCAATAACAAACTTGGCTGTGGGGCAAGCGCTCTAGCAATAGCCACCCGTTGCTGCTGACCACCTGAAAGTTGATGCGGAAAACGCTCTGCCAAACCATCAAGCTTTAACAAGGCTAACAATTCATTAAGCCGTGTTTGCTGCTCTGATTTTGATAACTTAGCAATGCCAAAACAAATATTGTTAGCCACAGTTAAATGCGGAAATAACGCATAATCTTGAAAAATCATACCGATTTGACGTTGCTCGCTTGGCAGTTGTTTACTTGCTGATGCGATCAACTCATCATTAATGTGTATTTCGCCTTCAGCGATAACATGAAAACCTGCCAAGGTATTTAGCAAGGTGGTTTTGCCACAACCACTTGGTCCCACGAGCCCAAGAATATCGCCAGCCGCTAAAGTTAAACTCACTTCAGATAAAATGCGTTGTTGTTGTAATTCTACCGATACATTATTTAGCGCTAACAAGTGACTCACGTTTCTTCCTTATATCGATTTAACCAAATAATGGGCACTAAACCTAACAGCACAATAAATATCGCGCCAATGGCACCTTGCTCCAACATTTCATCTGACAATAACTGATAAATTTGCGTACTTAAGGTTTCAAAATTAAACGGTCTTAATAACAATACCGCGGGCAGTTCTTTCATCGCTTCGACAAAAACCAATAACCAAGCGACCCAAAGAGAGGTTTTTAATAACGGCAAATGCACTTTCACTAAGGTACCTTTTAAGGACACACCCAGTGTTGCTGGGGCAAAATCTAGCGAGCTGGGAATATGTTTAATACCGCTATTAATCGTGCCATTAGCTATCGCGCAAAAGCGCACCACATAGGCAAAAATAATCGCAAAAATCGAGCCCGACAATATCAAGCCCGGTGCTGAAAAACCTAAAAATTGCGCAACTGCATTAATGAAATGATCAACCGGTGCAAACGTCGACATTATTGCCATGGCAAGTACTGTGCCTGGAATCGCGTAGCCTGAGCCTGAAATATTCATTGGCCATGCGCTGGTACTGGTGTTAGCAAATCGATGATAAAGAGTGAACATCAGCGCCAATACCACAGTTATTGTGGCAGCCCAACAAGCCACCACAAAACTATTCATCGCACTCGGTAATAGCTGCTGAATTTGGCTAATGGAGGTATATTCAAGCGCCATCACAATCAGTAAAACAAAGGGTAAAATAAAACCGCCAATCACTAATAGCCAGCAAAATAAGCTCGCACCAACTTGCTGCAGCACCGTTAATTGAATAATTTGATGATTTTTATTGGGTCGACTGGTTTGGTTTACTCGCCCTGCCCGCGCTTTATATTCGAGCAAAATCACCATGAAAATAAATAACATTAATACGCTGGCTAAACTGTTTGCCGCCGCTAAATCACCATAACCTAACCAAGTATCGTAAATGGCTGTAGTTAAGGTATTAACGGCAAAATATTGCACCGTGGCAAAGTCGGCTAAGGTTTCCATTAATACCAGACTTGCAGCAATTGCAATCGCAGGACGTGCAAGTGGCAGCGACATCTTAAAAAAGCTTTGTCTGGCGGTATAACCTAATAAGCGACTGGCTTTAAGCAAGTTATGATCTTGCTGCTCAAACGCGGTTCTCGTTAGCATATAAACATAAGGAAATAAGACTAAAGCAATAACAACACTGGCCCCTTCAAGGCTGCGCAGATCAAAAAACCAATAATCGTTTGGCGATTGCCAATGAAAAAACTGACGCAAGGCACGCTGAACTGGGCCAGCAAAGTCAAACAGATCAGTATAAACATAGGCAACCAAATAAGCAGGCATTGCCAAAGGCAGCATTAACAGCCAGCGTAAGTACTGTTTACCCAATACATTGGTATGTACAATTAAGGCAGCGCTAGTTACGCCAAAGATAATGGCCAGCAGGCTAACCGCTAGCCCTAAAATTAAGGTGTTTTGTAGATAATTTGGTAAAACCGTTTGCCATAAATGACCAAAAAGTTCGGTCGAAGCGCCAATGCCGGCAAACAGCATCAGCAATACTGGCAAAACCAGTACTGCTGCAATAACTAAATTAGTATTTCGCCAAAAGGGCAATTGTGCAATACGATTCACTTAGGTTATAAGTCAAACTTTGCTTGGTCGATAAGTTTCAAAGCGGCCGCTCTGTGTTTCGCAATGTCAGTTAACGCAACAGCATCTGCCTTAAATTCGCCCCATGACGCCACTAATGTTGACGGCTTAACATCAGCTCTAACTGGGTATTCCATATTCGTTTCGGCATAAAGTTGCTGTGCAGGTTTTGATACTAAAAACTTCATCAACGCTTTTGCGTTATCGGCATTGGGTGCATGTTTTGCCATTGCCATGCCTGAAATATTAACGTGTGCACCGCGATTGTTCTGATTCGGAAAGGTAATATTAACGGCATCAGCCCATACTTTTTGCTTTTCATCGCTAAGCATTTTGCCAAAATAGTAACTGTTACCTAAAGACACATCGCATAAATTTTGGTGAATAGCTTGCACTTGACCACGGTCATTACCTTGTGGTTTTCTCGCTAAATTCGCTTTTACAGCCGTTAACCAAGTTAAGGTTTTTGCTTCACCATGTTCAGCAATAAGCGAGGCAACTAAGGCAACATTGTAAGGATGTTTACCGCTGCGCGTACAAATACGCCCTTGGTATTCTTTGTTGGCTAAATCTTCATAATTAACCGCGATATCACCCAAACGTTTTGCTGTATAAATGTTTCTTACTCTTAAGGTAAGGCCAAACCAAGTATCGTCTTCGGCGCGATATTGCGCAGGTACTGCAGTATTTATTGCGCTGTCAGTATACGATTGCAGTAAGCTTTTATCTTGCAATTCAATCAAGCGACTAATGTCTGTGGTCAGTAATAGATCTGCGGGGCTGTATTTACCTTCTCGCGCTAAACGCTCGGCCATGCCTTTTTTAGCAAAAACCACATTCACTTTAATGCCGGTTTGTTCGGTAAATTGGTCAAATAGCGGCTTGACTAAAAAGGGTTGACGATAGGAATAAACATTCACTTCCGCCGCTTGTGCACTAACAAAAAGGCTTTGCATGATTAAAATAAAAAGTGGAACTAGGAGTCGTTTAGTAATAGTTAACATCAGTACATCCAACCAGTAAGTAATAAATATCAGTTTTGATTAACCGAGCAAGAATAAGTGAAAAGCCATAGCCCGTCAATGCAAATGATAATAATTTGCATTTGAAAGGATTTACCTCTCGCAATAATTATGTTTATTCAATTAAACCTATGCGATTGACCCTAAACTAAATAATAAGCCTGCACTTTCAAAAACTAGCTCAACACCGTTAGCCGTTTGTTGTTCTTTGGCTAAATCGACCCACTGATAATAAACATTACGATGGACTTTTGCAGTTAAATTATGCCTAACGGTAACGTATAGGCTGCCATCTTCGGCAATTTCAAGCGGGTGTTCGCTATTGAGTAAAAACTGATTGTCTAAATGCGTACTCACCACCATCGTCTGTGGTTCTTGCTCGTGCCATTGCCACTGCGTTAAAACAAAAGGCGCATCTTCAACACGAATTTTTATTTTCTCAACCGGTGTTACTAAAAAATAGTCATCACCTTCTTTTTTAAGCACCGATGCCAGTAATTTCACTAATGCAATACGTTTAAAAACCGTGCCGTTGTAATACCAGCTACCGTCTGCTTTTATTTCTATGTCTATCTCGCCACAATAAGGCGGATCCCATAGTTCCACCGGCGGTATTTTTTGCTCACCGCTTTCACTGTACGTACTTAGTTGCGCTGAAATTTTTTCTAATGACATGTTACACCTTGATAAAAACCTGACATAAGTGTCGATTTTTTGAGCTTAAACAATATTCCTTTTTAGTAAACCAGTAAAATCATCCAGCTTAAAGGAATGAAAGTGTGGTTATTGTTGAGTTTACACTAACCGCTTTCAGTTTCGCCAATGATTACAAAATAATGACGACGTAACATTATTATTACCAAGGGCTCATCGAGTATCAGCACACTATTATGAATTTACTCAACAATTTAAAGTTTAAGAAAAAACTGATTTTGCTTATTTTATTTCCATTAATTGCCAGCTTGTATTTTAGCCTACTGAACTTGGGGCAATTAACGGAAAAACGTGGGCGATTAACGCAAATTCAAGCACTAACCAGTGTTACTGTTGCCAATAATGCCTTAGTACACGAGCTACAAAAAGAGCGTGGAGCGACCGCAGTATTTATTGGTAGCCAAGGGAAAAAATTCACTACTGAGTTGGCAAACCAACGCGCAGATACCGACATTGCTGTTGCCAACCTTAACCAACAACTATTGCAATTTGAGTCTGACAATAGCGAAGTTAATCGCATTATTGCTGATGTTGAATCTAGTTTGGCAAAACTCAACGATATTAGACATCGAGCTGATAATTTTTCAATTAAAATGAGTGATGCAATTAGTTATTACACCAATCAAAACAAGTCCATGCTGAGCTTAACTGGCTTTTTTTCGTCAATTAGCCCGACTGAAACGGTTAAAAACGTACTGGCCTATTTTAACTTTTTAAAAGCTAAAGAATTAGCCGGTATTGAACGTGCCGTTGCCAGTGGAAATTTTGCCAAAGGTAAGTTTAGCCAAGCAGCATTTCAAAAATTTATTGCCTTAATTGCTTTGCAATCGAGTTATTTAGAGCAGTTTGAAATGAATGCATCGCCAGCTGCGGCGCAAGCATTCAACAATACCCTTAACGATCCGGCAGTTCTGAATGTTAAAAAGATGCGTCAAGTGGCCATTAGCGTTGGTCAACATGGCCCTTTTAATATCGATGCAGCCGACTGGTTTAAAAACGCGACTTTGCGGATCAATTTATTAAAAGAAGTAGAATCATTTCAAGCGAACGAGTTTGTTGATGCCGTTAATCAATTAACCAGTGCCGCCAATACGGCTGTAATGATAAACCTTGCTATTATCTCCACGTCTTTTTTAGTCACCATTTTTATTGTTTTCACCATTTTAACGAACTTACTTAAACAATTACGTGAACTTTCAACAACAATGGATAAGGTGACTCAAGATCATAACTTAACTATTCAAGCACAAGTATTTAGCCAAGACGAACTTGGCGAAGTTGCGGTGAATTTAAATAAAACGCTCACAACGTTTTCTTTGGCAATTGCTGAAATTAATAACAGCAGCAATTCATTGGCAGCTTCAGCAGAGCAGTCGTCTATTGCCATAAATTCAAGTGTTGAAAGCCTTTTACAACAACGCGACGAAACTGCGCAAGTTGCTACCGCGATCGAAGAAATGTCGTCAACCGTGCAAGAAGTATCAAGACACGCCAACGAAGCGATGAGTTCAACTCATCAAGTAAATGATCGCGCCATTGAAAGCCAAACCATTGTTGGTAACTCATTAGCGACCATCAATAATTTAGCGACAGAAGTGACCGAAATAGGCGCGCTAATTTCAGGGCTGCATAGTACAAGCGCCGCGATCACCAACGTGATTGATGTAATAAAAAGCATTGCCGAACAAACCAACCTATTAGCACTAAACGCGGCAATAGAAGCGGCACGAGCGGGCGAACAAGGCCGAGGTTTTGCCGTTGTCGCGGATGAAGTTCGAACGTTAGCGCAGCGCACTCAACATTCCACCATCGAAATAGAAGACATCATTAATAAACTGCAAAGCGAAGCAGATATTGCCAATTCGAAAGTTGCCGGCACACAACAGCAAGCTGACAACAGTATTGAAGGTGCGCAACAAATAGAACTGTCTCTAACCAGCATTGTCACTTCCGTTTCTGATGTGAATATGATGATTGAGCAAATCGCAACAGCAGCAAAAGAGCAGGTGTATGTCACCGAAGAAATTAATCAAAAGGTCAACGATATTGATATTAAAGCCACCGAGATCACAGCCGATGCACAAAACGTCTCGAATGCCGCAACAGAACAAGTCAATATTGCCAATAATTTAAAGCAGTTATCTGCCAAATTTACTGTTTAATCTGAGCTTTTAACACAATGTCTATGCCACTAATAACTTGGAACCAAAAGCGTTATGGCATTGGCGTTGAATCAATTGACCAACAGCATCAGCAGTTGGTCAATTACATTAATATTTTAGCCGAAGCAATAAATGCGCAGCAAAGCAATGAGATAATCGAGCCACTGTTTCAGCAACTTTATGATTACACCTTGCATCACTTTAAAGAAGAAGAGCAGTACTTTTATCGTTTAAGTAAAAATGATCGTCTACTGCATAAACTGCAACATAAACACTTTATTGAAGAGTTAACCCGCATTAAACAGCTAAGTAGGCAGTTAATTTCAAACGATTTACTCTTTTTTCTAACCGACTGGTTTATTAATCATATCCTTGGTGAAGATCAAAAATTTATCCAATGCTCCTGCCCAGTGATGAGTCATCCACCAATAAAACAACGAGCATAAACAGCTTATCATCGGAGGAAAATACAAAGACAACAGAAAATAATAAGAGAAAACGATTCACGCAAAGCCAATAATTAGAAAATATCACTTAAAACCAAAATATTGCTTGAATGTTTAGGGCAAAATACACTACAATCCTCGCGCCTTAAAGAGGCACCTCAAGCAGTATCAGTGGTGGCTATAGCTCAGTTGGTAGAGCCCCGGATTGTGATTCCGGTTGTCGTGGGTTCAAGTCCCATTAGCCACCCCATTCTTTCCTACTCAGTTTTCCTAGATTCTATATTTACATTTCCTGTGAAATTAATTCTGCTCGATAAGTAATTTATTGCCACGACCGTTATCACGGGTGATTCCGCATTTCTAAGTTCGCGTGAGTTCAAGTCCCATAAGCCACCCCATTCTTTCCTACTCAGTTTTCCTAGATTCTATATTTACATTTCCTGTGAAATTAATTCTGCTCGATAAGTAATTTATTGCCACGACCGTTATCACGGGTGATTCCGCATTTCTAAGTTCGCGTGAGTTCAAGTCCCATTAGCCACCCCATTCTTCTTTATTCTATTTTTCAAAAATCAATACGTTAAATATTGCCACGACCGTCATCACGGGTGATTCCGCATTACCAAGTTAGCGTGGGTTCAAGCCCCATTAGCCACCCCATTCTTTCCTACTCAGTTTTCCTAAATTCTATATTTACATTTCCTGTGAAATTAATTCTGCTCGATAAGTAATTTATTGCCACGACCGTCATCACGGGTGATTCCGCATTGCCAAGTTCGCGTGGGTTCAAGTCCCATAACTCTTTATAAGCCGCCACTAATCTAGAGCTGAATATTTTAACCTGATGCCGCTTAGCATATTATCGATTGCATGTTCGAGTTCACTTACGCTAAAGCCTGATCTTGCCATCGACGCAGTGCCTTTTAACAAGGTATATAAACTTAACGCGATGGCGTTGGCATGTGTATTTAAGCCAAGCGTTATCGCTTCTGCGTCATGTTGAAATAAGTCTGACAGTGCATTTTTGGGTGCTTGGTTTATGCTGGTTAAAAACATTGTGGCTTGCTCAGGTATGTCGCCACCGGCTAATTCAGATTGGCACAATGCGAGAAAACAGCCTTTCGGTTGTTCAGGGTCACATTGCATTGCCACAATCGTCATCATGTAATTTTTCAAACGCGTAAATAATGGCACTGTCGGCTCTAATAATATTACGCTACAAGCTTGCATTTTTGTCGCTAAATAATGCTCGGCGGCACGAATAAACAAGGCTTCTTTGTTGCCAAAGGCGCTGTACATGCTCGGTTTATTGATGCCCATGCTTTGGGTAAGATCGGTTAGCGATGCGCCAACATAACCTTTTTGCCAAAAAACATGCATTGCAGCTTCTATCGCTGTTGTTTCATCAAATTCTCGTTTACGACCGCTAGCCAATTTTAGATAACCTTTTGAGGACTTTTCCATACTTTACCAGTCGGTACAAATAAGAACAAGTTCACCTAGATAAGTTGATGCTGTGGCTACACGTCTTTATGAAATAACATAGCAGATGTTACTTTTGGGTTTAATGAGAATATTCGCTTACCACCATTATTTCGTCGCGTGGCGGTAATTTTAATTTCTTGTTCACCATGAAACTTCCCGAATAAGTTAACGTGGTAAGCAAGTGGTAGCTCAGTATTTTCAATGATAAATTTTCCCATTATCACCACTTGGCTTACTGGCTCGTTAGGGGCATGATGATCAGCAACCGGCGAGATCATTAAGCCTTTTAACGGTAATAATCCGTTAGCATTAGTTAACCTGACATGCTTTTTAACTTGCTGACCTATGCGAAAGCGATGTTGATTAAACTCTTCAAGTGAAAGTTTACCGTCGAGATCATTGTCGATGCCGTTAAAGCCTGAAACAGGCAGCGATAACACCATAAAAGCCCCATCTTCCACTAAGTTTAACGTGCCATGTTGTGCCACCATCACATGGGCATTTACGTGTGCAGTAAAAAATAGCGCCATTGTCAGTGTCAGCGATAAACGGTAATAGCTTGTTAATCGATATAGATAGGCCATTGGTTATAACTCCCCTTTTACACAACGTTGGAAATACGGGTAGCTGTCGGTAGCATAATAATGATAGATGCCTTCTGGAAATTCAGGAGTGACACCAAATCTGCCATTACATTCGTCTAAGTCGCCCGCTCCTTCAACATATTGCCAGTCTTGCGCGAACGTGCCTAATGGGTATACAGAAACGTCGGGTCTTGAGCTACTCACCTCAGCAATTAATTGATAACTACCGGTGATATTTTTTAACGCTGAGCTTGCATCGGTTGCCGTGCTATAACCATAGCGCGCATAAATGGGGAAACCGTCGGCAGCCCAACCAATTAGTGTCATTTTTGTGCTGTCACCACCACGCAAACTAATAAAACCTTCTGGCATGCCATGGTAATGATACGAGCCGTCAGGCTGAACATGCGCATTGTTATCGTCAGTACCAAAGTTAAAACTGGTTTGCCCTAACGCTTCAATACTCCAAGAGCCAGTATTGCCAACCAAACTACAACTGTTACCTGAATCGTCGCAGCTGCCAGCAGTATTGGCGTCTATTTTCACACCATTAAGTACATAACCGGTTGCGCCACGAGGGCCACCTAAAGTGGTCGATGTGTTTGCTGAAGCTGGCTCGAGTGTATAACTAACCGCAACGATTTGCTCTGAAATAATGTTCGGGTTATGAGCATTGGGAAATTGCCCGACAGCGTGATCGGGAATACCATTTGCCGTTAATACTCTGTTTGAATCTGTACAGCTCCACTGCGACGTGCTGTAAGCTAAAATTGAACTTGAATCGTTGAAGGTATCGTTATTGTAATCGCAAAATACATCGCCAGTACCTACGGTTTCGTCTGTGCCTGCATCGCTACCGGTATTTGAATCGCTACCAGTCGTGGTATTGTCATCTGCCGCTTGTTCGGTGCTGGTCGTTGCTTCGCTATCACTACCGCCGCAAGCAACAAGTGAGCTTGTGAGTAAACATGCTATTAGCAACTGAGTTGGGATCTTTTTATCGTAGGTTAACTGGCTCATGGTTATTACTTCCTCAAACTTATAATAATCGCAGGTGTCTTTGCACTTGCTTTAATTACTTATCCTAGAAAAATAATGTGCAGCAAATGTGCAAATAATGTGGAAACAGTGAAAAAACAATGAAAAAAATTAGGCTGATCGTTTAGATCAGCTTAATTGTTTGAAGTGGAATGGGTGTTGATAATTAAATAGGTAGTTAACAAATACACATTAAAAGTAAGTCATATTAAGCGGTTGTATTAATAATTGATTCACTACGTTCAATATCAAACTTGTCAAACACCTGCACCAAAATAGCCTCTTTATCGGCATCAGTTAAACCACTTGTGCTATTTTCCGCTAGCTTTTCTTCCACTAATTCTGACAAATACTCCACCATAGACGTAATTTCTTCACTACTTTGCTTTGGTGGTGGTGGTCGATGGCCAGCGTCAACATTTGCCAAGTCACCATTTGCCAGGTCACCAATGGCTTTGGCATCAAAACCTAATTCGTCCATGGCAGTGGCGAGCACTTTGCTTGGTTCAATGCCCGCTTGTGCAAATGCTTCAACAATGCTTGCGGCATCGGCTTGGGTTAAATTGTCACCATCGAATTGCGCCAATGTTTCTTCAATTAAGGTTTTCTGATCTGCCGATAAACTTTGCTCTGCTCGTTGTGTCGGCATTGCTGCACTCATAGTCGTGCCAATAGCATTAATCACTACGTCGCTCCTCTCCTCTTCGTCCACGAGGCGGCTTATGGTTAGCTAATTCACTTTCACTAATAATGCCATCACCATCGCTGTCGATATCATCAAAAACGGTTTGATGATCGCCATGTGGCAGCTCTAGGGCTGAAAATTCATCAAAATCAATGGTGCTATCACCATTGCTATCGATAGTTGCAAAATCTGGACGTTGCGGCTTGCCTTGACCTTTGTCTTTTTCGCCCGCCTGCGCCTGATTATACACAGACACAAGCAATGCGCTTATCACTAACGCCTTAACATAATTGTTCATAGACTTTCCTGTTACTTTGCCGAATTCACGAATGAGGTTAACAACAGAATTTGCAAACAATGTGCAAGAAAAGAGGAAATGAATACTTTATGAAGAAACTATATGACTAATCGGTAGCCGCTGCCGTAAACCGCTTGGATCCAATCTTTACCATCGCTAATATCGGCCAGTTTTTTACGTAGTTTTTTAATGTGACTGTCAATGGTGCGATGATTAACAATGCGATGATCTGAATACATATCTTGCATTAATTGGTCGCGAGTAAAGATACGCTCTGGTTGATTGGCTAACGGTTTAAGCAACTGAAATTCAACCGCTGTTAAACTGACTTCTTGTTGACCAAAACTTACGCTTAAACGAAGCTCATTTAATTGCAAACAGTCGATATGGTTATTAATTGTTTGTGTGCGGCGCAGCACTGCTTTTACGCGCGCAACAACTTCTCGTGGGCTAAAAGGCTTGCAAATGTAGTCATCTGCACCGAGTTCCAAACCGAGTAGTCGATCAATTTCTTCCACTTTGGCGGTGACCATTAAAATCGGAACATTGGAGAATTGGCGAATCTCTTTACATAACTCAATACCGTTTTTACCTGGCAGCATAATATCAAGTAAAATAGCATCAGGCTGATTGGCTTTTACCCATGCGATCACTTCATCACCATGATGAATGATATGCGGTTGATAGTCAGTTAACTTAAAATAGTCTGCCAGCAAAGTTGCCAATTTCACTTCATCTTCAACAATTAGTACCGATTTCGACATAAAAATTCTCTTGTTAACTTTTCCATCTTTAAGTTATTTTACTTTTAACTCGTTCGCTAAAAAATGCTTAACTAGCAATTAAGCGACCACCAAGTTAATGCGCCACAGGCAATGTTATAAGAATAGCCAAACCACCCGACTCTGCCTGCTTTGCTGATATTTCACCTTGATGAGCGTGAACAATATGGCGACATATCGACAAACCTAAACCGGAGCCGCCAGTTTTACGATTACGGGAGTCTTCAACACGATATAAGTGCTCAAATAGGTGGTTTAAATGATGAGGTTCAACACCAATACCATTGTCGTAAAATTCCATTGTTACTTGCGGTTGATTGTCTTGGCTTGCCAAGCTTATGTTAATTGTTAATACCGTGGCTTGTGAGTACTTGACGCAATTATTAATAATGTTTTCAAATAACTGGCACAATCTGGTTTTATCGGCGTAAAGCTCTATATTTTGCTCTAGCCCTTGTAAGTTTAAATAAATATCTGCATCGGCAAGGTAACTGCGATATTTTTCAAGTTCACCTTGCAATAAATGCGTTAAATTTAACGACGCTTTACGGTACTGCATACCACCAATGTCTGTAGTAGCTAATAAGTTTAAGTCATCAATTAACCGTTGAAGATGTTTAACTTCATCATGAGCAGAATGAATATTGCTGATTTCCAATGCTCTTACGCCATCAAGCATGGCTTCTAATTCACCGCGTAATATCGCAACCGGCGTCCGCAGTTCATGTGAAATATTGGCAAGCCAACGTTTTCTTGCACTTTCATTTTCTGCTAAGGTTAAAGCAAGCTCGTTGTAATCTCGCGCCAATTCTGCCAATTCATCTTGGCGATCAATAGAAATTCGCGCTTGGTAATCACCATGAGTAAGCTTATGCATGCCGTGGGTGATTTTTTTAATCGGTTCAACAATATGACGCGCCAGCGGTAAGGTAATTAACGCCACCAAACACATCACTAGTAATGCAATTAACCATAAATAATGCTGTTGTTGCTCAATAAAGTCTAATTCGTATCCTTGGGTTAAGCGGTTACGTTTTGAAATGGCAAAATAACCGACAATGACCTCGTCAACCATAATAGGCGTTTTGCTGTATTGAAACTGCTCAAAATAGCCGCCAACGATTAAGTTTTTGTCTTTATCGAGTAAGGCATAATGTGAGTCTGTATCTACAGGTGGCACTTTTGAGCGTCGCTGGGACGGGTCACCTTTTTGTGGTTTTTGACCATCAAAGCTTGGGCGATTGGGCCGCTGTGGGTGTTCACCGCCACGCATAGGCGGACGCTGATATGGTCGCTCTGCGGGCGGGCGACCTTTACTGGGTAAAAAGTCACTCGCTTTTAATTGCGACGCGATCAAACGACGAAAATCGCCATGATTATTTTCGATAAATTGCCAGCTTTGTTCGCGCGCATAAATTTGACTAAACTGTTCGACCACCGGTTTTAATGCGTCAATTTCTTTAGTATTAACATACTCAATAACACCTTTACCAATGCTCCATTGCATCAGCAAAACTAAGGTTGTTACCAGCACTAAGCTGAAACTAAATAGGATCAAAAACAGTTTATTTTGAATTTTCATTACATCATCAATTTCGTAACATGCCTATTAGCACGGTCGGTTTAAAGGTGCTAAATAAAGGAACAATCACCGCAGCCTAGTGTCTCTATTAACAGCATAACAAAACAATGTGCAAGCATTGTGCAACTTTTGCAAAAATCATTAAAAACGCCTTGCACTATGTTTAGCAAAACTCGCCAAATCTCAATCGCTTTCTATGCAAAACGGTCAAATATCAACCATACTATAAAATGCGTAATTTGAAGGACCAATAGGGAAGTTGATGATGCCGCTTAAGAAGGTGTTTTTTAGTAGTTTGGCACTTATGTTAGTTGTTACTATTCTTGCCAGTATAGTCACGTTAACGGTTATCGAGTCTAATTTTAAACACAATACTAGCCAATCCATTAAAGCGGTGCGCAATATAACCCACCAAGCCATTGTCAGTTGGAGTCAAGAGAACGAATTACATATTCAATTACTTGCGCAAACCCCTGAAGTTAAAAAACTTGCTGAAGAGCTGCTTGCGATCGACAGAACAAGTGGTAACTTAATATCTGCGCCGGCTCAACAATCATTAAAACAATTTTTATCACCCGTGTTAGAAAAACATGAGTTACGTGGCTATTTTATTATTGACGCCAACCATATCAGCATAGCTTCAAGTCGAATCAGTAATATTGGTAGCACCAACTTAATCGATAACCAGTCGGAGTTTATGAAGCGGCTTTGGCAAGGGAAAACCGTAACCACTTTACCACAGCCTTCCGATGTAGCCCTGCAAGATAATAACGGTGTTTTTATCAAAAATTATCCAACCATGTTTGTTGGCACTCCGATAATAAATGCTCAAGGCAAAATTATTGCTATTTTTACCTTACGTATCGACCCAACCAAGAACCTAAGAAAAATATTACAACGCGGAAGAATTGGTGACTCAGGAGAGAGTTATCTAATTAATCGCCAAGGCTACCTTTTGTCTGAAAGCCGATTTGATCACGAACTCATCAAAAAAGGACTGATCACCAGCAATAATCGCAGCACCTTTAATATTCAAGCAATTGAGCCCAAAGAGGTTAACGCTAGCACGCCTTTAACCTTCATGGCTGAACAAGTAAACCAAGGGAAGAGCGGCTCTAATGCCGACGGGTACTTCGATTATCGAGGAAAAAAAGTCATTGGCTCTTGGCTGTGGGATGAGAAATTTCAATTTGGTTTAGCCACAGAAGTTGATTATGACGAAGCCTATTTGCCTTTTAGCAAAACCAAACAAAGTTTTGCGATTTTTACAGCTTGTGCCATGTTGGTCTTTGCTACATTCGCGTGGATTTTTGCCCGTATATACAACAAGATGCAAACCAATAAAGAACAAGTAAAAACCTTATTCGACAACGCGGGCGACCCCATTTTAATTGTTGATTTTAACTCAGGTAATATTTTATCTGCGAATAAACTTTCCACTTCTTTTTTCAAATATAGTGATAAAACGCTCGTCGGCTCGCATGTATCAATTTTATGTAATGAAGACTCCCATCAAAAAGTACTATCAAGCTTTGCCACTATAAGACGTTGTGGCGGCTCGCTTTTTGAAACCACGTATAAGAATAAGTTTGGCAACGTTATTTTTGTTGAAGTTAATGCCAAATTAGTGAAATTCAATAACAGTGACGTTGTACTTGCGATTATTCGCGACATTAGTGCTAGAAAAGCTGCGCAGCAAAAACTGCAAGAGTTAGTGAGTACCGACATGCTAACAAAACTTGGCAATCGCAGCTCGTTTGATAAGCAATTATCATTGATGCTTGCCAATCAAGAAAAACAAAAAAAAGTGGTGATTTTAATGCTTATTGGCATCGATGAGTTTCGCATTGTTAACGACACCCTCGGCCATGCCACCGGCGACATTATTCTAAAAACTATCGCCAAGCGCATTAAAAATGCGATTCCAGACAACGCCTATTTATATCGTTTTGGTGGTGATGAATTTACGGTAATTTCTGCGATACCGGAAAAGAACGAGAAGCCTAATTTATGTAAAATTATTCAGCAAACCATGAAAACTCCCATCACTGTTAATAGTAATAAAATTCATTTAACGATGAGCATTGGCATCGCTTTTTCTAATGGCAAAAACATCAACAGTTCAACCTTGTTACAGTCGGCCGATCGCGCCTTAAACTCAGCAAAAGAGCATGGCCGAAATTGCTGCCAAATTTTTACTGAACACATGCGCTACCAAGACGAACAGCAATTTACGATATTAGCGGAGCTGCGCAATGCCTTAACCAACAATGAATTTTACCTATGTTTTCAACCGGTAGTGTCTGTAAAAGATCATCAACTGGTTGGCGCTGAAGCATTAATTCGCTGGCAAAATCCTAAGCTAGGTTTTGTTAGCCCAGAAACCTTTATTAGCATTGCTGAGCGCTCAGGCGCCATTATCGATATTGGTAACTGGGTATTAGAAGAAGTCTGTAAAACCTACTGCGAATGGCAAACTAACGGCTTTCGTATTCCGAGCATTTCAATTAACTTATCGCCAGTACAGCTGCTCAATTCGGATATTGAAAAAGTACTATTGGCTACGCTAGCAAAATACAGAATGACGCCAGATTGCATCGCATTAGAGATCACCGAAGGTGTACTACTGAGTGAACGCGAAGAGTTACATCAATTACTTATGGAGCTTAAGCAAATGGGCTTTAGACTCTACCTTGATGATTTTGGCACCGGTTATTCGTCACTAAGTTACTTGAACAAATATCCCTTCGATTACCTTAAAATGGATAAAAGCTTTATTACTGATATGGAAGACAACGTAAAACATCGAAATTTAGCTAAAACCGTTATTGCAATGGCCAATAGTTTAGAGCTTGCGGTAATAGCCGAAGGGGTTGAAAACCAGTGGCAAGTCGATTTTTTAACAAAAAATAACTGCCAACGCATTCAAGGCTACTTCTTTGGAAAACCGGTCAAGAAAAGCGATTTTCTTAGCCAATGGGCGACAGAAAAAATCATTTAATTATTATCAGCCCCGCTTTACCCTCTCATTAAGTTGCTAGCAAACTTATCTCATCAATAATGATGTCTTTGTAGTGGCAATCACTCCCCTTATATAAATCTCATGCATGATTACAAATAACGATTGATCATTTTTATTTATTCACAAGCCCCTGCACCATGAAATTTACAACAAATAAACGTGCGCTTAATAACAACAACAAGCACGCATAATCGTATAAGGGAAAGTAAAATATGTTTAACAAAAAAGTCATTAGCTTAGCCACACACGCAGCGATATATTCCGTTATTATTCTACCACAACAAGCCATTGCCCAGAGCAATGAAGCCGAGCAAGCAGGTTTAGAACGTATAACAGTAACCTCACAAAAACGCTTAGAATCGATTCAAGATATCCCCACCTCTATTCAAGCATTTTCTGGTGAAAACCTTGAAAAAGCGAGCATTAACAACTTACTCGATATGTCGGAAAGCGTGCCTAATGTACATATTACTGAAACGTCTAGCAGTAAACGCATCTTTGTACGCGGCATCGGCTCAGGTACAAATGCGGGTTTTGAACAATCCGTGGCTATGTACAAAGATGGTATTTATTTAGGGCGTGGCCACCAAGCTATTTTCCCTTTTTTAGATATGCAGCGCATTGAATTAGTGAAAGGACCGCAAGCTGTGATGTTTGGTAAAAATGCGACCGCAGGCGCCTTTAGCATGATCTCTAATTCTCCGAGTGACGAAAACGAAGGCAGCGTAAGTATTGAATACGGTTCAGATAACGAACATCGAATCAATGTCATTGGCAACCTAGTCATTAATGACGATTTAGCCTTAAGGTTTGCGGGCTTTGATTCAGGCATGGACGGTTATGTCTACAACAAAGCGCGAAAAAAAGATGAGCCATCAACAGATTCACAAGGTTTTCGCGTATCGGCCAACTGGCAAGTTTCAGACAAGCTTAATGCGTTAATCAAATGGGAGCACGCGACATTAGACACTCAAGGTTCACGCTATCAATATATTATTGATACTGAAAACCGTAACGCACAAATCGCTAGCGACCCAAGCAATTTGGGTAATGTCGGTTACCGTTCATTTCTGTTATCAGACGACAGTGGTTTAGATTATGTCAGCGCGGTTTCTGGCGATGATCACCCTAACGGATTAAATGAAGGCAATACCACCACCGCAGACAATGCAGTATTGCAGCTAACCTATGATTTAGGTTTATATGAATTTTCAGCGATCACCACTTACAGCGAATATGACTGGACCGCGCTGTTTGATGCCGACTATGCTGAAATCTCACTAATTCGCCAAGAACATACCGAAAAGTATGACCAATTTACGCAAGAATTTCGTATTTCTTCACCCACCGGCAATCAGCTCGAATATGTAGCCGGTTTGTTTTACATGAACAGTAGCCTTGACCACCCTAATGATATTTTACTGGGCGCATCGTTACTGATCCCTGAGTTGGCAGGCACGTCAGTTGGCACCAACGCCCAGGTTAATCAAGACCAAGAAAGTTATTCAGCATTTGCATCACTTACTTGGAACATGAATTCACAATGGAAAAGCAATCTTGGTTTACGTTATCAACACGAGCAAAAAGACATTACCAGTGAACAAGGGGTTTACGCACTATTTGCACCAAATACACCAGAGCCCATTCAACAATTTGCCAATGCTGCAGCGCCGTCAATAGCAAGCAATTTATCGGGTGCTGGGCAACACGATCTTGTTGCGTCACGATCTGAATCTCATTGGTCGCCAAGTATCAGCATCCAGTATTTAGGCTTTGAAGATACCATGATGTTTGCTAGCGCAGGTATTGGCTATAAAGCGGGCGGATTTGATGGTTCAGGATTAAACGCATCAATGGGCAACAGCATAGATCCCAATTCAGGTTTTGAGTTTGAAGATGAAAAAGCGACTAATTTTGAATTAGGCATTAAATCTGAAGTGATCAAAAACACCTGGGAAGTTAACGCGACACTGTTTCACACCATTTACGACGACTTACAAGTTTCTGAGTTTAATGGTAATGCCTTTGTGGTAAAAAATGCCGCAAAAACCCAAGTACAAGGGCTTGAAATTGACACCCGCTGGATGATTAATGACGCTTGGGATCTTAGCGCCAACCTCGCTTTATTAGATTTTGAATATCAACATTATATCGCTGCCTCACCAACAGTACGCCAAGCAGAACTTCTAGGTATGGAAAGCCAAGATCTCAGTGGTCAAACAGGTGCCTTTGCGCCAAAATATTCAGGTAATATCGCGCTAAATTACCATACAGAAGTGGCTTCAGGTTATCCGTTAAGTGCTAATTTATCCGTCAATTTCAGCGATGACTATTTTCTTGAACAAGATTTAGATCCCATCTCTAAACAAGATGCTTATTACAAAGTTAATTTTCGCATCGAGTTAAGCGACGTTGATGACGCATGGCGCATTGCGTTGTTAGGCAAAAACCTCACCGATGAACAAACTTTTGCGCAAGCCAACGATGTGCCGGTTATCAGTTATGCTCATCGCTTTTTAACTGAGCGTCCACGCAGTTTTCACTTGCAAGCAAGTTATAACTTCTAAGCGGTAAGCGGTAAGCGGTAAGCGGTAAGCGGTAAGCGGTAAGCGGTAAGCGGTAAGCGGTAAGCGGTAAGCGG
>NZ_JBPDIH010000017.1:0-31089 GCF_052030545.1 Thalassotalea sp. PLHSN55
GCGCATTTTAGACATTTTCATCTTGGCGTCAACTCTTTTTTAAGAAAAAACGTAATTTGACGTTTGTTTGCTTTTATTTTGTACGAAGCGGTTATTTAGTGAGTTATTTTCCAAGGAATTTAGTCAAAAGAGTAAAAGCATAAGGCTTGATTTCGAAGACACGATGCCAATTAACGTTCCATTTTGACATTATATCGTAGTAAATAGACGTGATGTTTAGCCAAATATAAAAAAAATTACGCTAATCTACTGATTAATTAGTGCAATATGTGTACTTAAGGTTGCACATTAACAAAAGGTGGGTAACATAGAATTGCTTTATGCGATTTTAAAAATAATAATCAGGTATCCAAATATGAAATCTCCGCAAGGGTTAACAATAGTTATCGCACTTATATTCGCAGGTATTGCGTATTTTGTTGCAAGTGCATTTGAAGCTTCACCAGCTATTACAGCCGGACTTGTCTTTATAAGTTCATTCATCGCTCCTTTACTTGGCTCTTCTACGTCAACTAATGAGGAAAATACTAATAACGAAGTTAAAACACTATATGTAGGTAATCTTCCTTATCGTGCAAACGAAGCTGCAGTAAGAGCCTTATTTTCAGAGTATGGCCAAGTTCATTCAGTTCGCTTAATGAAAGATAAACATACAGGTAAACGTCGTGGCTTTGGTTTTGTTGAAATTTCTGAAAAAGATGCAGACCACGCAATTGCTTCCTTAAACGATACAGAGTTCCAACAACGAACGCTTAAAGTACGTGAAGCAAAAGAAAGACCCGAAAAAGAAACAAGTTAAAATAGACTGTTATGAAAAAGCCCGCTTATATGCGGGCTTTTTAATGCCTGACAATATGTATCAGTATGATAAAAAAGCGCACTTATACTAGACAAAATAACTTCTGCCGCTAAAATCTGCGCACATTCTACGATTAACCCATTTATATAGGCTTACTATGTTTAGTCATATTCATCCTGACAACTACCAACAACAGCTAAACGATAAAACTCAAGACATAGCGACTGCCTTTGCTGATTTTAACCTACGAAATATTGATACCTATACGTCTGAACCACTTAATTACCGCCAGCGCGCTGAATTTCGCGTATGGCATGAAGGTGATGACCTCTACTATATAATGTTTGATAGCAACACCAAGCAAAAGTTTAAAGTAGCGGAGTTTCCTGTTGCCAGTCAGCTCATTAATCAGTTTATGACGGCATTGCTTGATAACATTCGAGACAATAGTTTACTGCGTCAACGCCTTTTTCAAGTGGACTTTCTCACGACGCTTAGCGGCGAAGCCTTAATTAGCTTGTTATATCACAAGCAACTAGATGAGCAATGGGTTGAAGAAGCTAACAAACTAAAAGCAACTCTTGCGGCTATTGCACCTGTTGATATTATCGGCCGAGCGAAAAAGCAAAAAATTATTTTAGATAAAGACTTCGTTACTGAGAGACTTTCAGTTGCCGGCCAAGAGTTTGTTTATCAGCAAGTTGAAAATAGTTTTACTCAGCCAAATGGCAAAGTAAATGAAAAAATGTTGCTTTGGGCTCAACAAGCAACACAAGATTTAGGCGGTGATTTAATCGAGTTGTATTGCGGTAATGGTAACTTTAGCATTGCCCTCGCACAAAATTTTGACCGCGTTCTAGGCACAGAAATTTCAAAAACGTCAGTACGTTCTGCGCAAATTAATATTAGTGCAAATCAAATGGATAATATCGATATTGTTCGTATGTCGAGTGAAGAGTTTAGCGAAGCAATGAACGGTGAACGAGAGTTTAGACGCTTAGAAGGATTCGATTTAACCGCCTACAACTATGATACCGTGCTAGTAGATCCTCCACGCGCAGGGTTAGATCCTGCCAGTACAGAGTTAGTATCTCGTTTTAACAAAATTATTTATATTTCGTGTAACCCTGAGACATTAAAAGAGAACTTAACAGAATTAGTGAAAACGCACACTATCGAAAAGTTTGCTTTATTTGATCAGTTTCCTTACACCCACCATGTTGAAACCGGTGTGATTTTAACGAAAAAATAAAAGACGCAACCAAAAGCGAGATAAGCTATTTATCTCGCTTTAACTGTTAATGTTCAATAGTTTTTATATCTAAACGCGTACCTAAACTTTGCGCACCTCGGGCAATAAAACGCAACTGATGAATGGTTCGAATGGCCAATTGCTCACGTTCTTTTTTTGCGACATCTAACGCATCAGCTCCTGCGCTAAAAACGATAGTTACCGCGGCATTCGCCTGTAAATAGGCGACTTCAGCGTCTAAATCATTGGCTTGTTGTAAATAGTCACAAAGCTCCAACGTAAAATAGCGAATTTCACGATTAACTGCTGCTCTAAAAGCAGGCGAGGTTCCAGAGCGTTCACGCAAAAGTAATCGGAAAATATTACCGTTATTTTCGATGAATTCCATGAAGGTTAATACTGAAATTTGGATAACCGAGCCACCACTTTCAATGCGTTGTCGTGCTTGGCGCATTAACTGGCGTAATGTCAGGCCGGCTTCATCAACCAAGGTTAATCCAAGTTCATCCATGTCTGAAAAGTGTCGATAAAAAGAGGTCGGTGCTAATCCTGCTTCTTTGGCAACTTCACGTAAACTTAAACTTGAAAAACTGCGTTCAGCACTTAATTGTCCGAGTGCTGCATCAATTAGCTGACGACGTGTTTTCTCTTTCTGCTGAGCTCTAATACCACTCATAATCTCTCACTAATTAAATGTTTTCTCGCGCCATGATACTAAATTGTGTCAATTATACCAAACAAGCAATTGTATAAGATTTTACCATCAAGTCATTGACTCAAGATGACTTAGAACTATAATAGCGTACACGTGTACACTGAAATATTTTATTCATCTGTTTCACATAGATACACGCTATATTTTTTAACTGCTTTGATAGACGTTTGGATTATTTATGAAAAAGCCACCAATTATCTGGTTAAACGTAAGTGTTTTTGTTATTACCTTTTTGTTTGCTGCAATTGCGGTACCTTTTTACGCAATTAACCACGGTTTCTCAACCGAACTTATTTTCGCTGCGTTAGGCTGCTTTATTTATTGCGGTATGTCTATTACATGTGGTTATCACCGATTATGGTCTCACCGCACTTACAAGGCCCATTGGAGCTTGCGCGTCATTTATGCCATTGGTGGTGCCTTTGCCCTACAAAATAGCGCTTTGCATTGGTCTTCTGATCACCGAATTCACCACAAGCATGTCGACAACAACAACTTAGACCCTTATTCCGCTAAACGTGGCTTTTGGTTTTCACATATTGGTTGGATGATCCGTGACTACCAAGCTGAGCGTTACGCCAACTACGATAACGTACGGGACCTGCAAAAAGATAAAATTGTTATGTGGCAACACAAGCATTATTTGCTCCTCACCATTATCACTAACTTTGGTATTCCCTTAGCATTTGGTGTGTTATTTAACGATATTATTGGTAGTCTACTGCTGGTTGGTTTTTTACGTTTAGTACTAAGCCACCACACGACATTTTTTATCAACTCGTTAGCCCATATTTGGGGAAAACAAACCTACACCGAGAAAAACACTGCCCGTGACAATGGTATTCTAGCCTTTTTTACCTTTGGCGAAGGCTATCATAACTTCCATCATATATTTGAAAACGACTACCGCAACGGCATTCGTTGGTGGCAGTTTGATCCAACTAAATGGTTTATTAAATCGTGTGAATACTTAAAACTTGCCTCTAACTTACGTGTTAGCCCTGAAGATAAAATTGAAAAAGCTAAGCTTGCGATGATCTTAAAGCGCAGCCAACAAAAGTTGAGTGCTCGACCAGATGCCGAACTAATGCTTGCCAAACTACAATCAGAGTACGACGCTTTAATTGTTAAAATTAACGATTTTTATTCCGTTAAAAAACAACTGATGAATGTTAAAAAAGAGCAACTAATTGCGGATGTAGAAAACAGCGAGTTAATGGTGCAAGTACAAGATTTAAAACAACGACTTGCTGAACAAAGACGCAGTTGGCAACTATTTGTTGAGAAAGTCGCTTAAACAGTGAAATAATCTCAGTTAAAAGGTTACCTCAATAATAAATCCTGTTAAAATTTCGCTAATTTTTGTAGCGTGCGTGATACGCAAGGTTAACACAGGATAAAGGGGTAACTTTTGACTAAGTCAACAAAGCAGGCAAGCAAACCCGCCAAGAAAGAACAACCATCTCAAGAATTTGATTTTGACGCCATAATTATCGGTACCGGCCCTGGTGGTGAAGGTACTGCAATGGAGCTTTCTAAAAAGAATAAGAGAGTTGCTATTGTCGAGCGATATAAAGATGTTGGTGGTGGTTGTACTCACTGGGGAACGATTCCATCAAAAGCCTTACGTCAAAGCGTTAGTCGATTAATTGAGTACAACTCAAGCCCACTGTTTCGCGGCCATGAAAAAGCCAAACATTTAACTTTTCCTGATATTTTAAAACATGCGTCAGCAGTTATTCGTAAGCAAGTTAACCTACGCAGCGGCTTTTACGATCGTAATCGTGTTGAGCTGTTAACAGGCGAAGCGTCTTTTGTGGATAAAAACACCTTAAAAATAAACAAACCTGATGGTTCTGTTGAACAAATATCAGCACATCAGATTGTTATCGCGACTGGCTCTCACCCATACCGTCCTGACGATATCGATTTTAACCATGCCCGTGTTTATGACTCAGATACCATTTTATCGTTAACTCACGATCCGCGTTCAGTCATTATTTACGGTGCGGGTGTTATCGGTAGTGAGTACGCGTCTATTTTTAGAGGCTTAGGGGTAAAAGTGGACTTAGTGAATACTCGCGATCGTTTACTGTCTTTTCTAGATGATGAAATGTCAGACTCGTTAAGTTATCACTTATGGAATAACGGCGTAATGATCCGCCACGGAGAATCTATTGAACGTGTTGAAGCAACTGACGATTCGGTAATTGTTCACCTAGAGTCTGGTAAAAAAATGAAAGCCGACTGTTTACTATTTGCCAATGGTCGAACAGGTAACACAGCCGATTTAAATTTAGAAAACGCTGGCTTAAAAGCCGATGGACGTGGCCAATTAAAAGTCAACGATCAGTACCAAACCTCTGTTGAAAATATTTATGCGGTTGGTGATGTTATCGGCTACCCAAGTTTAGCAAGCGCTGCTTATGACCAAGGTCGACTAGCGGCAAACGCCATGATAGATCATCAAAGCACGGCAAAACTCATTGCCGATATTCCTACCGGTATTTATACCATTCCTGAAATTAGCTCTGTTGGTAAAACAGAACAAGAACTTACTGAAGCCAAAATTCCTTATGAAGTTGGTCGTTCACAGTTCAAACACTTAGCACGTGCACAAATATCGAATAGCTTAGTGGGTTCATTAAAAATTCTTTTCCATCGCGAAACGAAAGAGATTTTAGGTATACACTGTTTTGGTGAAAATGCCGCTGAGATCATTCACATTGGGCAAGCAATAATGCAACAAAAAGGTGGTGGCAATACCATTGAATATTTTGTTGAAACCACTTTTAACTACCCGACAATGGCAGAAGCATTCCGCGTAGCAGCGCTTAATGGTCTGAATCGATTATTCTAACAAACGCCGGCAACTGGAGAGATTATGAAATTTTTAGCAACGATACTTTTATCGATAATAATAATCTCTCCTACATTTGCTGATAATTTTTCTATCTATTTAGTCCGTCATGCAGAAAAGCAAACATCGGCTAACAAAGCAGATAAAGATCCAGACTTAACCGAATGTGGACAACAACGTGCAAAACAGCTTGCGCAAATGTTAAGTGAGATAAAGCTTAGCGCTGTCTATAGCACACCATACCAACGCACTCTGGCAACAGCAACACCTACCGTTGTTGCTCAAAAATTACCGCTAAAGCAATATTCACCCAAGCATTTGCAAGAACTTGCCGTTAGGTTAAAAGCCGCAGGGAAAAACACTTTAGTGGTTGGACACAGTAATACCACACCTATGTTAGCCGCGACGTTAAGTGGACAGAAAATAACGCAATTAAGTGAAGATAATTATCAGATGTTATATCAAGTCAGTTTTATCGAAAATGAGGTCATGCTAACCACACTGAAACAAGGTTTTGTTTGTCAGCCAACAAACCAGTAATCCTTAACCTTAATTGTCGATTAGCCACAGACAAGCATCATCAAGGTGTTCAAAATATTTTAACTGACCAGAGACAAACCAAGCTGCAACTTTTGCACTAAGAATACTAAATTAACAGTAGCTCGACATTCATTGCTATTTAAACCTATCAATTGCTAGGTTAATGAAGGTTTATTTATTCGGCAAGGTAGAAAACATCACATTTACCGCGTTACTAATCTTTTCTTTAACTTCTTGGCTGTTATCGGAGACATCAATATTTAAAGGGTAACTACTACGCCAAATAGACCGTTTTTTCTTTTGATCAATTAAGTCGATAATTAAACTGCCAGGTAGCACATAGTCAGCATTGCCAAGCTTTTTTTTGCCACTACTGTTATTGTCACCATAAAGTGAGGTTAAACAATACTGACAATAATTCACCTCTCTGTTGTAGCCTTTTAATTCTCGAGCACTACGCCCTACAATGTAATAACTGATCACTACATCCGCTTGTTCAGTATCTTTGTAATCTAAGCCTTTTTTATCCATGGCCTGCTCAAGTACGATCTCAATACGATTTCGCATCACATCGCCTAGGTTTTGCACTTCGGTAAATTCTGAATTACGAGGGTATAAGCTGTAATATTCAATATCGCCAAAACTATATTCTTGCTGAAAATTCGTTACCGGATTTTTACTGGCGCAAGCAAATAAAAATAACGATAAGCAGCTAAGTAACATTAATTTTGTTTTCATCGATGAATTGACTCTGTTTCCTTGATTTACTTAGAGTATCGACATCTTATAAAAATACAATAAATACTGAACGACTTTTATCAAAATATATCATATCGAGTGGAGCTGATTAGCCTATTCAGCTATTGTCATCAAAGAGACTCCTGCGTCTATATTTCTCCTAACAAAATCATTTTGTTATTAAGCTTTTACATATGTTAATTGGGGGTAAATTCATGCTAATGTGGTACTAGCTTCAATACATAAATTTGTTTGTGCTTTTTTATTTTTTAACGGAATAAACCAATGCCTAAATTGCCTATTTTAATTGCCACTTTTTGTTTCATTCTCGCGGGTTGTCAAGAAGAAGTTATCCCGCCTGTTCCACCAAAAGTTGTTGTCAAAACGGTTCAACAAGAAACCGTACCTGTTTACGGTACTTATATTGGCTCAACCAGCCCATCGCTCGATGTTGAAGTGCGAGCAAGGGTGACGGGTTATGTCGAACGTGTTGAATTTGTTGAAGGCAGCTGGGTTGAGTCAGGGCAAATATTATATGTAATTGACGATAAACCGTATCAGGCAAAACGAAAGCGTGTCGCTGCGCAGCTAGAAAAAGATAAAGCTGCATTTGAAAAAGCCAAGCGCGACGTCGTGCGTTTAAAACCACTTTACGAGCAAGATGCCGCAAGTCAACTTGATTACGACAACGCTTTGTCTGCTCAAGAACAAGCACACGCCATGGTAATGTCGTCGCAAGCAAATTTAGATGAGGTCGACCTAGAGTTAAGCTACACCCAAGTTAAAGCGCCTATTAGCGGCATGGTTGGCGGATCGTTAGCCGATATTGGCGCATTAGTTGGCAGTGGTGGTATTTCGCTATTAACCACAGTTCAACAAATAGACCCAATTTACGTGAACTTTAATATGTCGTCGCTGGATTATTTAAATGCTCGCCGACGCATGAACACCTTAATTGAAAAACAAAAAGCAGAAGAGCAAGGCAAGGCCTTGGGTGGTTTTGTCCGCATTACGTTACCCGATGACAGTGAATATAAATACTGGGGCGATGTTAGCTTTACAGATCCTAAAGTAAACCCTAAAACAGGCACTTTCAAAGTGCGTGCGGTGTTACCTAATCCGGATAGCGAATTGTTACCAGGGCAATATACCAGCGCACGCATTCGCTTAACCGAGTTTCGAGATTCAGTGGTTATTGCTGAAGAAGCAGTACGTGTTGAACAAGGCGGTTTATACGTTATGGTCGTTATGCCAGATAATACCGTTGAACATAGATTTGTGATGGTAAAACACTATGGCGAACAGGGCTTGGTTATCGATTCTGGTTTAAATCAAGGTGAAAAAATCATTGTTGAAGGGCAGCATCGTGCCCGTCACGGACAACTTGTAAAACCGCTTACCGAAGCAGAATATCAACAAGAAAAAGAAGCACAACGTAGCGTAAAACCTGAGCAGGGAGAGCAATAGTGTTTTCTCATTACTTTATTAAAAAGCCGATATTTGCCAGCGTTATTTCCATAGTTATTGTGTTAACCGGTTTAGTTTCTTTATTGAGTTTACCGATAGATCAATACCCCAATATTGCGCCGCCACAAGTTAAAGTGTCAGCCTCTTTTTCGGGTGCTACCGCAAGCGTTGCCTCAGAATCTGTGGGTGTGCCATTAGAGCAAGAATTAAACGGCACTCCAAATATGATTTATATGGAGTCTAAATCGACCAATTCAGGCAGTACCGGCATAACCGTTACCTTTGAAGTAGGCACCGATGCAGATCTTGCCGCCGTCGATGTGCAAAACACAGCTAGCCAAGCCGGCGCAGACTTACCTGTTGACGTACAGCAAAATGGTGTAACGGTTTCGACCGAAAGTTCAGTTGAGCTATTAAAAATAGCATTGACCTCTGATGATGAAAAATATAACGACATCTATTTAAGTAATTACGCATCGATCAATATTCAAGCGGCATTAAAACGTATCCCCGGCGTTGGCCGAGTGCGCAATACAGGTTCGCGTAGTTATTCAATGCGCATTTGGCTTCGCCCTGATCGCATGGCCGGTTATGGCTTAACAGTTACCGATGTTAGAAATTCAATCAAAGAACAAAACAAAGAAGCCGCCGCTGGTAATATTGGCGCACAACCGATGAACGAAGCCATTAAACTTAACTTTCCCATTAATGCTCAAGGGCGCTTTAATAAAGTCGAAGACTTTAAAAATATTATGGTAAAAGTAGATCCCGACGGTTCAGTAATCCGCTTGCGCGATATTGCTGAAATTGAATTAGGCTCTTCCGCTTATACCCTACAATCGAATTTAAATGGTCAACCAGCAACCATCTTACAAATTTTTATGTTGCCCGGCTCTAATGCGCTAGAGGTCACTAAAAGCGTCAAAGATGAAATGGCAAAATTAGCCAAATCATTTCCGAAAGGCTTACAGTGGGTCAGTTTTTATGATGCATCAGAGTTTATCGAACTTTCCATTGATGAAGTTAAAACCACCTTGTTCCAAGCTCTGGTCTTAGTTATTTTAGTGGTATTTTTGTTTTTACAAAATTGGCGCACTACCTTAATTCCTGCGTTAGCTGTTCCGGTTTCGATCATCGGTACCTTTATCGCCCTCGCCTCATTCGGTTTAACCATCAATACCATTAGTTTATTGGCGCTGGTATTAGCGATAGGTATTGTTGTTGATGACGCCATTGTTGTGGTTGAAAGTGTCGAGCGCATATTAAACGAACAAAAAGAGCAAGGGCAAACATCTTCGGTATTCCAAGCAACTAAACAAGCCATGACCGAATTATCGGGCGCATTAGTGGCAACATCATTAGTATTAGCCGCAGTATTTGTACCCGTATCGTTTTTAGCCGGCATCACCGGCATTATGTATCGTGAATTTGCTATCGCCATCACAGTAGCTGTACTTATTTCAACCTTAGTTGCCTTAACACTTAGCCCAGCTTTGTGTGTGTTATTTTTAAAAGCCGATCAACCTGCTAGTCAAAACCGAGTTTTTTCATGGTTTAACCAAAAAATTGATCAGTTAGGGCAAAAATATACTTATTTAGTTAAGCTGACATGTCTGCATGCAAAGCGCAGTTATTTAGCATTTTTTATGGTATTAATCGGTTGCTGGTTTATTTTTTCATCTTTACCAACTGGTTTTATTCCACAAGAAGATCAAGGGCGATTTTTTGTTGATATCACCTTACCTGACGCTGCAACGGTAACTCGTACTAACAAGGTAATAGCTGAAGCTGAAAGCCATATTTTAGCGCACGACGCAGTTGCTTATTCATTTTCACTTGCAGGTGAAAATAGACGCGCAGGCGGCGGGCAAGCTAATGGGCAACTCGAAGTTATTTTAAAACCATGGGCTTATCGCGCCGATAAAAATTACAGCGTTAGCCAAGTGCTAGAGGAAATAAAGCAAAAACTTGAGACAATTCCAACCGCACAATTTAACGCTTATCAACCTTCGGCCGTATCGGGTGTTGGCTCTGGCTCAGGCGTAGAATTGGCACTGCAAGATAGAAGCGGGGCAAATTTTGAAGGTTTAATGGAAACCTTAAATCAATTTTTAGATGAATTAAATCGACAACCTGAAATATCAAAAGCCTCTAGTCCAGTACAAGCTAAAGTGCC
Source organism: Thalassotalea sp. PLHSN55 (assembly GCF_052030545.1). Lineage (NCBI taxonomy): Bacteria > Pseudomonadati > Pseudomonadota > Gammaproteobacteria > Alteromonadales > Colwelliaceae > Thalassotalea > Thalassotalea sp. PLHSN55. The sequence goes on from NZ_JBPDIH010000017.1 coordinate 10,548, forward strand.
GCAATTATTTTTAGAAGTTGACCGAGAAATGGCGATGGCACTTGAAGTGCCGATTGCTGATGTTTATAGCACCATGCAAGTATTAACCGGCTCTTCAACCATAAACGACTTTAACTTGTTTGGCCGAGTTTACCGCGTGAAAATGCAAGCTAGTGAAGAATTTAGGGCTCGACCTGCCGATTTAAATAATTACTACGTGCGCAGTGGTAATGGCGCTATGGTACCGCTAAATGTATTAGCTAAAATTAGTTTAACGACTGGGCCTTCTGCCATTAACCGCTACAATTTATTTTCTAGCGCAAGTATTAATGCCACACCTGCAGCAGGTTATTCGAGTGGTGATGTGATTACCGCCATAGACAGAGTGGCAGAAAAACTATTACCACAAGGTATGGGTTATGAATGGACCGGATTAACCTATCAAGAAATAAAATCATCCGGACAAATGAATACCGCGCTACTGCTCGCACTGGTTTTTGTTTTCTTATTTTTAGCCGCACTTTATGAAAGCTGGACCTTACCAATTGCAGTATTGCTGATTTCGCCAATTGCGATGTTAGGCGCCAGCTTGACAGTTTGGTTAGTCGGGATTGAAAACAATCTATTCTTCCAAGTCGCCTTTATTGCCTTAATCGGCCTTGCCGCCAAGAACTCTATTTTAATTGTTGAAGTGGCTAATCAATTTTATCGCAGTGGTTTATCCGCGCAGCAAGCTGCCTTTCAAGCCGCAAGTGTCAGATTTAGACCCATAATGATGACAGCTGCTTCGTTTATTCTTGGGGTATTGCCGCTGATATTAGCTGCGGGACCCGGAGCCGTCAGCCGGCAATCCATTTCTTACCCAATATTAGGCGGCATGGTATTAGCAAGTACTATAGGTATTGTATTGGTGCCCTTATTTTTCATTACCGTAGCACGTTTTGTGAAAGTAAAACTTGAGGGTGAAGCTAATGCATAAATACTTAATGAATTCAGCTATCGCACTGGCGATTACAGGTTGTACTGTTGGTCCTAATTTTGAAAAACCTGAGCTTGCTACGCCAGCGACTTTTCAAGGAGTACAAGACTACACAGTTGCCAACAGCCCCGCCTTATTGAGTTGGCAGCAAGTCTACCAAGACCCTTATTTAAAAATGCTCATTGAAAAAGCACTGCAAAATAATTACGACTTAAATATCGCTATTTCACGTATCAAAGAAGCAAAAGCACTGGCCAATATGGCCGATGCAGATTACTACCCAAGTATTGGTTTAATGGTCGAAAGTGAACGCACGTCAGAAGACGGCGGCGACAGTCTAGAGAGTACTCATCAGTTAAAAGGCCAGTTTGAGTGGAGTATTGACCTTTTTGGCTACAACCGCCGAGCAAGCGAAGCGGCGTGGGCAGAGCTAACTGCACTTGGCCAAGCAAGGTACATTGTTGAAATGAACTTGGTTGCTGAAGTTGCAAGCACCTATTTTGAACTTAAAGATCTTGATGAGAAAATTCAGCTGAGCCAAAGCACCATCGTCTTGCGTGAACGTGCATTAGACATTGCGATACTTCGCAAGAAAAATGGTGTAATTTCTGGCCTAGATGTGAAGCAAACCGAAGTAGAGCTTGAGTCTGCCAAAGTCACTATTCCACAATTTCAATTACAGCGTCTCGAAACCATTAACCGCTTAAAGTTATTATTAGCAGACGAAAGCATTAACATCGAAGACAGCATCGGATTAATGGAACAAGTTGTGCCCGAAAATGTGCCTATCGGCATTCCAGCAGATGTCTTAAAACGTCGTCCTGATGTTTTACAAATAGAAGCTGAATTGCATGCCGCAACGGCAAAAGTTGGTATGGCAACCGCAAACATGCTGCCGAAAATCACCTTAACCAGTGACTTTGGTTTTGAAAGTGCTGAGCTGTCGAACTTAATCTCTGGCAACAGTGTTTATTGGGATGTGATCGGTGGTTTAACGCAACCGCTATTTAATGCCGGTAAACTCAAAAACGATTTAACAGCGCAAGAAGAGCGTGCCTATCAAGCTTTGCTAAATTATCAAAAAGTAGTCACTAATGCCTTTTTAGATGTCAGTAATCAATTGATGGCATTTCAATCAAGCCAAAGCATTTATTTGGCACAAGAAAAATTACTCGCGGCTTCTAAAGAATACGAACGTTTGGCGCGATTACGGTATCGAAACGGTGTTGCTAGCTCGTTAGATTTTATGGACGCTCAACGTGCCTTATTTGACGCTCAGCTATCACTAAGTTCCGCTAAGAAAGATCGCTTATTGGCATTTGTGAACTTATATCGCGCGCTAGGTGGTGGCTGGCAAATAGCCGAACCTAAAAGTGACCCTGAAACAAATAGCTAATAGTTAATAGTTAATAAATAGTAGTACCAATAAAAAAGCGCGGAATAGTAGTGACTATACCGCGCTTTTACTATTTATTTTTTTGCTACTTGCTACTGATTTTGTCTAAAACTAGCCTGCTTAAAGCAATACCGCCAAGTCGATTTCTTCAAAACTTAAGACGTTACCGCCAAATTCTTTCGCGAAAGCTTTGGCGTCGGCTTCTTTGCTAAAGCTCGCTAGGGTTTGCCCCATAGCACCTGTTTTTTCAGAGCCAGCCACAAACCACGCTTTGCGAGCATCAATAAAAAATTCATCTTTGGGTGCATCCCACGGCATTTTACTCATATCGTGCACTAACATAGTGGTAACGTTACGTTTGTTTTCTGGGTCTAAGTAGTGGCTAAACATGTCGCGGGTCGAGCAAAACTTTTTCACTTGTTTGCCACTTTCTTCAGTGACGCCTTTTTGAAACAACTCCCCTTTAGGGCCAGAAAAATTACTGATGATCATGCCGCATAAGTGACATTCGTCAGCGGCTTCAATTTTTACCGCTTGATGCAACATTTGTTTTTGCTCTGCTTTATCTGAACATGCGCTCATTAGCAACGCGGCGGCTAAGGTAATTCCAAGAGTATTGATAAATTTCATTACAGTTTTTTCTTCCTAAAAATAAATATCGCTGCTGTTAAAGGTAACACTACCCAAGCGATTAAAATGCTAAAAAGTTGCCCTTGGGAAAGGCTAGAGTTTATCGCAATGGCCAATGCGCCATTAACGTCGCTACTGTCAAGGCCTGCAAGATTGACTAAACGAAAAATATCTGCCGGATTTAACATCATTAATTGCGTTAAACCTTGCTGACTAATGCCTTGTTCGACACCCACAAGTAAAGCAAGCAATGCTAAGTCAAACGCTAATGCAAACAAAAACCAAGTGATCAGTGCAAAGCCCGCTGCTTTTGATTTTTCGCTAACCATTAAACTAATTAAATAGGCAATCGCGGTAAAGCTTAGTCCTAATAAAATAGCGCTAAAAATGAAAGTCGCAAAAGTACTGATGACGGCATCATCTTCTAATTGGAAAAACAACAATAACGCTGAAGCGCCAAAACCGAGTAATGTCGCTAAAGCAATAATTCCGCCTTGGCCTAAAAATTTACCTAACACCAATTGGCTTTTACTAAGTGGGTAGGTCAATAACAATAATAAGGTGCCGCCTTCTTGCTCACCAACAAAACTATCATAACTAAGTAATAAGGCGATAAGCGGAATAAGAAATACCGCTAAGCTGGCTAAACTGGCGACTGTGGTTGACAGTGATGCTATGCCTAACGTGCCCGACGCCGCAGAGCCAAAATACGTTAGCCCGACAGATAAGATAGCAAAAATAACAGTAATAGATACCAGCCAGCGGTTACGCAAGCCATCATGAAATTCTTTATTGGCAACGGTTAATATTTGCTTCATTACCTTTGCGCTCCTGTACTTTTGCCTTTGTTTAACGATAAAAAATGCTGATAAACTTTCTCTAAATTAGCGGGTTCAACGTCGATATCACCAATATCGTCATAACTCAATAAGTGCCTTAACGTTGCTAGCTTTTCATGCTCTGGTACATGTAAGACATTCGGTTGTTTAGTTAAAAACTCGGTTAGTTTCGAGTCTTGGCATACACTGCCATTTAAGCCCGAAGGTTTTATCACCACAGGTAAGTTCGCCTGTTTACGTAACTGTGCTAACGTGCCCATCGCCAAGACTTTACCAGATGAAAGGATCATGGCGCGGTCGATATGCTGTTCGACACCAGGTAAAACATGCGAACATAAAATAACGCTTGTACCTTGGTTTTTTAATTGATCAACGGTTTGGTAAAAGTCTGCGGTGGCAATGGGATCAAGTCCCACGGTTGGTTCATCAAGTAATAATAATTTGGGCTCGCCAATAAAGGCTTGCGCTAAACCTAGTCGTTGTCGCATACCTTTTGAATAGGTTTTCACCTGACGTTTCATCGCATGGGCAACACCTACTTGTTCTAATAAGGCAATCGCATGTTTTTTATCAAAACCTTTTAAACGAGCAAAATAGGTTAATACTTCTAAGCCGGTTAGTTGATCATAAAAACTCACGTTTTCAGGTAAGTAGCCGACTTTTTCGCGCATGTGCCATGCTTCTTTAGAGTCTGGTGCCACCCCCATCACATTAACTTTACCTGTTGATGGTGAAATTACCCCAAGGATCAATTTCATCATAGTGGTTTTGCCGGCACCATTGTGACCAAACAAGCCCAACACTTCGCCTTCGTTGAGGTTCATGGTGACCGAAGTTAACGCATCAAGTTGCTTATAGCTTTTATTGACATCGGTTAACGAAACTAATGGAGAATTTGTCATTTATACGTCCTTAATCAGCAGTGATTGCTTGCTGCGGTGAAACTGCTGTTTTTTGAATATCTTCAAGCTGTGGTTGGCGCATCAGGGGGAAACTGTCTTTAACGCCTGGCGGCTTTAATACCGGAAACTGACGTTGGATCCAACGCAATATAATGACGGCGGGGCTGTCCATCAACATTTTCATTTCAGGGTATTGCCAAACAAGTTTATCGATGCCGTCGTTTGGTTCAAAAACCACATCACCAATATTGTCACTGTCCATATCCCAACCGAGATAATTGCTCCAATAATTGCCCTTACCTTCATGGCTCCACTCTTCTTTGCGATTAACCACGTATTTCACTTGGATCGGGTTATTAATAAAGCTATTACCGTATACTTTTGCTTTTTCTGAGCCAGCGGTTAAGTGAATACCAATTTCGGCAGTATCGACCACGTTACCCGCAATGGTATTGTAGCCCGAGTTATAAACAAACAAGCCTTTGCCATCACGACCTAATACTTTGTTTTCAGGTTTGGTCCAAACATTTTTAATGTGATTATTCTCAAAGGTCGATTGGGTAATAAAATTAAGTAAAAAGCCATAATCTTCACTATCTCGGGTTTTGTTACCAATAATAGTTAAGCGTCTTGAGCTCATTAGCGCATAGCCCGCTCGGGTATTATACGCCTCGTTATAAAGTACAGAGTTATCATATGAGTACATATAGTGAATGCCATAACGTAGGTCATGCATGGTATTTTTTTCGATAATATTATTGCGACTGTTGATGACATAAATACCGTCACGCACTTTGAAAGTTTCATTGCCATACACATGGGCTTTTTGCACGTTAGATAATTGAATGCCGTTGCCACGATCTGCCGATCGCAAACTGGTGTTACCTGAAATAGTATTGCCAAATACCTTTAGCTCGCTCGCTTTGTAAAACCACAAGCCAAAACCATCGCCAGCAAGGGTATTATTTTTGATTACCAAACCCGTAGACTCGGTGTTGGCATAAATACCTGAATGTTGTTCGGTTAAGTCGCTACCCCAATTTTTAATCGATAAGTTGTCTATAGTGATATTTTTGTTGATTAGCTCCAAACCATGACCGTCACCTTGTGCGTCGATGATCACTCCTTCTTCACCACGTAGGGTTATTTGGTGTTTAACAACAAAATTTCCCAAATAGTTACCCGCTGAGAGCACGATAATATCGCCATCTTTGGCGTTATCAAGTTGCTGCTGTAAATCATCATTTGGGGAGATTTGCCACGTTTTGGCGTTAAGCGACAATGAGACTAAGCCCAAGCAACAGAGGAAGGCAAAATACGTTAAGCCTGTATAGCAAGTTCTAAATTTCACTCAGGTGCCCTATTGGATTTAAACGATTCATATAAAGTAAAAAGAGCATAACACTTTTAGATGTTATGCTCTTGATCTTGGTTAACTAAATAGCGCTTAGATTGATTTATGTCACATTAATATGACCATCAATTTCAGCTTAAGCTATTAAGCTTCTACTAACATACGACCACGCATTTCCATGTGTAGTGCATGACAGAACCAGTTACAGTAGTACCACTGAACGCCTGGCTTGTTGGCAGTAAAGGTAATTGAAGACGTCGCTTGTGGACCTACTTCCATTTGCACGCCGTGGTTAGTCATACAGAAACCATGAGTTACATCTTCTACTTGGTCAAGGTTAGTAACAATCACGGTTACTTCATCACCTAGTTTCACTTTAAATTCAGTCATGCCAAAGTTTGGCGCAACTGACGTCATGTAAACACGTACTTTTTTACCGTCACGAATAACTTTGTTATCCATAGTGGTATCAACACCATCACGTTTTGCTTGTGCTAAAGTTTCAGCAAAAATTGGATCATCACGTGTCCAAAGTTTGTTTGGCTTCATGCGGCTACGGTGAACAATCATACAGTCATGCGGTTCAGCATACGTTGGACCATCGTGTACTAGTTTCATTTCGTCACCTGAAATATCAATTAGCTGATCATTTTCAGGGCGTAATGGGCCAACCGGTAAGAATCTGTCTTTAGAGAACTTACATAATGAAATTAACCATTTGCCATCTGCATCACGGGTTTCACCTTGTGAAGTATGGTTATGACCTGGTTGGTAGTGAACATCAAGCTTTTGACGAATGTAGTTTACTTTCTTGCCATTGTGAGCAGCAATTGCATCTTCAACATTCCATTTAGCAATTTGGCTATCAAGGAATAAGGTGGTGTAAGCATTACCTTTGTTATCGAATGCTGTATGTAGTGGACCTAAACCTAACTCTGGCTCAGCAACAATTGTTTCGCGAGGCTTAATTTTGTTAGCAAATAATGCATCTAACTTGTTAATTGCAATAACAGAAACTGTCGGCGATAACTTACCGTTAGCAACAAAGTACTCACCATTTGGTGAAGTATTCATACCGTGTGGCGATTTTGGCACTGGAATATAACGAGTTAACTCAGAACCTTTACGGCCATCTAATACAGGCACATTGTTACCATTGTAAGTTTTAAACTTACCAGCTTTAAGCGCAGCTTCACAACGCTCTAAGCTAAATACCACAACATGGTCACGCTCAGCTGAAATCATCTCACCTAAGTTCATGCCCATTTCTGAGTTATAACAGGTAGAGGCAAAGTACTTACCGTCGTAATCAGCATCGGTATTATCTAAGTTACCATCAACCATAACTTGGAAAGCAACTTCCATTTTTTCTGCATCAATCACGTTAAATAATGAGCGATAAGTGCTGACATCTTCCATGCCGCCTTTACCGTCGTTATTCATTGGAATTTCGAATTCACCATTACAAATAACGTATTTAGTGTAAGGTACTTTTTGAACACGTAAACCATGAATCGCTTGCACGTTTGGAATAGTTAGCATTTTATCGGTTTTCATTACGTCACAGCGAATACGCGCTACACGAGTATTGGCTTTATCGTTGATAAATACATATTTACCATCGTAGTGACCATCTTTCATCGACATATGAGGGTGATGAGAGTCACCAGCATGAAGATGCGCACTGTCGCCTTTAATGCGTTTACTTTCGTCAGTTAAACCCCAACCTGTTGCACTGTCAGTATTAAATACTGGAATACGCATTAATTCGCGCATTGATGGAATACCTAAAATACGTACTTCACCTGAGTGACCACCTGACCAGAAACCATAGTATTCATCTAAGTCACCTGGGTGTACAAACGGGTCGTTTTTAGAGTCAGCAGCACGGGCTTTGGCTGTAGAAGCGAACATCGCTGCGGTCATAGGAGCAGCTACTGCAGCACCTGCACCAAGCATCGCCGTTTTGCCAAAAAACTTACGTCTGTCTTCATTCTCTAGCTCTACGTTGTTCGAGCTTTTATCTTCATTACTCATGTTGTTCTCCATTCACTTTCTACATTCATATTTGATTTATAACTATATTTTTATTTTTTATTCCGTCACTACCGCTGGAATTTGTTGCTCTTTGTACTTCTGCTTCTTGCGCGCCAGCTTTTTCAGTGGCGGACATTTTTCTTCATTGAAGTAGGTTACTTGGCAATCTAAACAGTAGTGACATTCGCGCATGTTAATCTCTCCGTCTGGATTAATGGCTTGAATTTCACACTCTTTTGCACAAGTTTTACAAGGTTGACCACACTCAGGTCGACGACGTAACCAGCTAAACAAACGCACACTGTTGCTGGTTGATAAGGCGGCGCCTAATGGGCATAAATAACGACAGAAAAACTTACGGTTAACGACGTTAATTGCCAGTAAAGCAATGGCATAAATTACAAATGGCCATTCGCGGTCAAACTTTAATAAGAAGGTAGTTTTAAAGGGTTCAATTTCAGCAAATTGTTCCGCCGTGGCTAACGATTCCATTGAAATACCAAATAACCCCAATAAGATTAAATACTTGATTGCCCATAAACGTTCATGCACCGCCCATGGCAATTCAAACTGAGGAATTTTTATATAACGGGCAAATACATTGATAAGCTCTTGCAAGGCGCCAAATGGGCATAACCAACCACAATATACCGCTCTGCCCCATAACAACATGGTAACTGCCGCCGCGCCCCATAAAATGAAAATCACTGGGTCGAGTACAAACAGATCCCATGAAAAGTCAGACATAAAGGCTTGTAAGAAGGTAAATACATTGACCACTGAAAGCTGACCACCCCATGACCAACCAATGAAGACAACAGTGACAATTAAAAATGCATGGCGGAAGTTATGCATAAAGGTTGGGTGGCGCACCAAAATGTCTTGTAAAAATAGCGACGCTAATAATATGGCAAGCAATACAAATAAAATAATAACTTCAGTATTTTTCTCTTTCCATACCTGTTGAGCCAAGGTTAATTCAGGCTCTGGCATGATCACTGGCGGGCGATCAATATATTTATCTAGGGTATGGTAATCGGCTTTAAAGCTGGTAAAAATACTTTCTAATGGACCCGTTTGGCGGCGAACCAACAATTCAAGCTGCCAGTCTGATGCAGGGTTAAATTCATGATGTTCACGAATAATGAAAATTGAACGCTCAGTAAAATCTGGCGCACCATCAATATAAATATCAGGTAAACGCGCATGGTCTAAATCGCGAAATGAAATTGCGTCGCCGTTTTGCAATACCTGAATACGGTCAAAAATAGCGCCACGCACATAACCAGACCCTTTAAATGAATAGCCAGTCCCCATTAATGCAAGTGCATGTTCACCCGGTTTAAGTGACGACATTAAATAGTCGTATTCTCTGTCACCTAAAATATTGCGACCAACGGTAGGAATATTCACTTGCGCAAAATACACCTCAGCAAACATATCTTGTTTTTGCTCAGCTGAAGCGGCTTCAATATGCTCAGCCTCAGTACCAACAAAAGCCTCATCAACTGTTTTACGGTTCAGGTATAATTTGCGAATTGAACCATCGCCAGTGAGTTTGGTCCAGTCGGCTTTTTCAAACACCTCAGGATAAATTGTGCCCATTGGTTGAATAATTTCTTGGCTAGCACTAATAATGCCCAATGCTCGAGCGACGATAGTTGCCGATTTCACAATAGCAACATTCATCACCATAACGGTAACGGTTGCACCTGATAAACCATCAATATGCACTATGCCTTCGGTTTGGTTGCCGCCAACTTTTAAACGGTCGGTAACATTTAAGCCATCGTATTGATCAACAAATTTATGTAATTTTGACTCAGGAATGCCCGCCAATATAATCGGCTCATGATGCTCTAACACCTTAGCGCCTAGATAAACACCTTCTGGGTTTATCGCCACGAGCATATTCACTGGTTCGCCAGAGTAAGCGGGTATTTTTGCTAAGTCATTGGTTTCAAATGCATAGCCGATAACTTCATCATTTTTACGAATTGTCCAAATTAAGGGCTCGCCCGCTTTTTCACCAATATCGGTCGCTTGTGGAAAAATTTCTTTAATAATTGGTACGGGATCTTTAGGAGGGCTAACAAATAAGGCATTAGCAGGCAAACAAACAGACAGTAACAACGCGAGTAACGTTACTGATAACTTCGTTATTTGAAAATAAGAAAACAACTTTTGCATCTAACTTACGAACCTTTATCCATGGTTGCAGTTACAAATTTATACACAACTGCGACAATATGTCGCATATACTACGCGTTTAATTTTTATGCATAATGACTTGGATCAATAAAAGATTTTAAGTTAGCTACAAAGAAGATCTATCGCCTGTAAGCTCAGAAATAGGCGTTCAATCAATAAAGTAACGCGTTCTGCGCAGAAAAGCGCAAATAAAAAAGCCAGTTGAATAACTGGCTTAGATGAAATTATTTAGCGAATAAATAGAAACAATTAAATAACCGTAACACGGGCAAACTTGCGCTTGCCTACTTGAAATACCGCTTGTGTTCCTGTGCTGATAACAACTTTATTGTCAGCCACTTTTTCGCCGTCAATTTTCGCTGCGCCTTGTTTGATCATGCGCATCGCTTCAGAGGTGCTTTTTACTAAACCCGCTTCTTTAAGTAAGTTAGCAATGGCAATTTCACCATTTTCAGCACTGATGTCTAATTCAGGCATTTCGTCTGGCATCGCGCCTTTTTGAAAACGATTAATGAATTCTTGATGGGCAGCTTGGGCTGCATCTTCATCGTGAAAACGCTCAATTAATTCTTTCGCTAAATCGATTTTAACATCACGCGGGTTGGCACCTTCTGCCACTTTCGCTTTATAACTTTCAATAATGTCTAAAGGTTTAAAGCTTAATAGCTCGTAATAACGCCACATTAAATCATCAGAAATAGACATGATTTTACCAAACATTTCAGTCGGGCTATCGGTAATACCTATGTAATTATTTAATGATTTAGACATTTTTTGCACTCCGTCTAAACCTTCAAGCAATGGCATCATTAATACAGTTTGCGGACGCTGGCCTTCCGATTTTTGTAATTCACGACCCATTAATAAATTAAACTTTTGGTCGGTACCGCCTAGTTCAACATCAGACTCTAATGCAACTGAATCCCAACCTTGTACCAGAGGGTACATGAATTCATGAATAGCAATCGCTTGACCGCCAGCATAACGCTTTTTAAAATCGTCACGTTCCATCATACGAGCAACCGTTTGGCGAGACGCTAATTTAAGCATGCCCGCTGCGCCCAGCTTTTCCATCCAAGTCGAGTTAAACTCAACGCGAGTTTTAGCTGGGTCTAAAATTTTAAACACTTGCTCTTTATAGGTTTCAGCATTAGCTAAAACATCTTCTTTCGTCAACGGCTTACGAGTGACGTTTTTACCCGTTGGGTCGCCAATCATGCCGGTAAAATCGCCGATAAGAAAGATAACTTCATGACCTAACTGTTGAAATTGGCGCAACTTATTAATTAAAACAGTGTGACCTAAATGCAAGTCTGGCGCTGTAGGATCAAAGCCTGCTTTGATTTTTAATGGCTTACCTTGTTTTAATTTTTCTAACAATTCATCTTCTAACAAGATTTCATCGCTACCACGTTTAATTTCTTCAAACGCTTGGCTGACATCGGTCATTTAATTGGCTCCACAGCTAAATTGGGTATTTTAAAGCAGGGATTCTACTGTAATTTCGCGACAGGATAAAACCCTATAGCTGTTTCCCTGCGATTTTTTTGTTATAGTAGACGATAAGCATCGTATTAAAACCAGCAAGAAAAGAAATAATCATTTGAAAAATATACATAATTTTTATTTATCCTTACCTAAAAAGCATAAAATTATTATTGCTTCTTTCAGTATATTTTTGTTACTGCTGTTAGTTATTCCTTCAGAAAAAGCAACTGCCAGCCGCCAAACCGCGAATGAAAGCTTTGAAGTTGGCAAACGATATCAAATACCTTTACCTGGTCAAACATCTACACCTAAAGTTAAAGAAGTCATTAACCAAGACACGTCAGCCAAGACTGCAGAAGTCAAACAAGACATTATTGTTGAAGAAGTTGTGCCTGCACAAGCGCAATTACATTGGCAAAATGCGACCGTTAAAAGCGGTGATTCGCTGGCAAAAATATTTAGCCGTTTAGGCTTTACCCCGCGTACCACTTATTTAGTCAGTAATGCCAAAGGCGAATATAGCAAGCTACTTAAAAAGCTAGATGTTGGCGATAAATTTAAAATTGCCAGTGACGAAGATGGCACGCTGGTGTCAATGGTATACCCAAGATCAAAAACTGAAATTTTACATATCAACTTGGTTGATGGTGAGTATCAATCAAGCCAAGAAATTAAAACTGTAGAAAGTCGTCAAACCTTTGCCCATGGCGTGATCAGTTCAAACTTCTGGAATGCTGGTGTTAACGCAGGCTTAAATGATAATCAGATCATTAATCTGGCAAATATTTTTGGTTGGGACATTGATTTTGCCTTAGATATTCGCGCCGGTGACAGTTTCCATGTTGTTTACGAAAACAACTATGTGGATGGTGAGTACATAGGTCCGGGCAAAATTTTAGCGGCAGAATTTATCAACCAAGACGACCCATTTCAGGCGATTCGTTTTAGTGATGATGAATTTTACACCCCAGAAGGCAAAAGCATGCGTAAAGCGTTTTTACGCGCCCCTGTTAATTTTAAATACATAAGCTCGAATTTCACCACCAAACGTTTTCACCCAGTTCAAAAGCGCTACAAAGCTCATCGAGGTGTTGATTATGCAGCGCGTACAGGCACGCCAGTGGTTGCAGCCGGAAACGGTAAAGTAACGCATTCTACTTACAATAAGTACAACGGCAATTATGTGTTTATTCAGCACGGCAATGGCATAGTGACCAAGTACCTTCACTTTACCAAACGCGCGGTAAAAGCAGGGCAAAGAGTAAAACAAGGGCAAGTCATTGGCTATGTAGGAGCGACAGGCTTGGCTGCAGGCCCTCACCTTCACTATGAGTTTTTATTAAACGGCGTACATAGAAACCCACGAACGGTGAAGTTACCTGACTCAAAACCAATTGCTAAAGAATTTAAAACCGAGTTTTTAGCGATTGCTCAGCAAAGATTGAACGACTTAAACGGTTCTAAGAATGCACAGCTTGCAATGAACAGTGCTGGCGATGAAAGCGCTGAATAATGAACAACAAAAGCTTTTACATTGGCTTAATGTCGGGCACCAGTGCTGATGGCATAGATGTAGCACTGGTCGACTTCTCTTCCAAAAAACCTCAGCTAATTAGTGACTTTTACCTAGAATATTCACTAGAGGTTCGTCACAAAATAACCACGCTTTACCAAGCAGGGCACAATGAAATTGATTGTGCTTTTAGTTTAGATGTTGAATTAGCCAAGCTTTTTGCTGATGCAGTAAATCAACTATTAGCGGCTCAAAACTTAACATCAAATGATATTGTCGCTATTGGTAACCATGGCCAAACTATCCGTCATCGACCTAATCAATCTCATGCATTTACGCTGCAAATTGGCTGTAACCATACCTTAGCTGCATTAACAGGCATTAGGGTTATTGGTCAGTTTCGCCATAAAGACATTGCCTATGGCGGCCAAGGTGCCCCACTTGTACCGGCGTTTCATCAAGCTAACTTTGCCGATGAAAACTGTGATGTTTTTGTGGTTAATATTGGCGGTATTGCTAACATCACTTATCTACCCAAAAATGGTAAAAGTCGTATTCTTGGCTTTGATACCGGACCAGGAAATGCGTTACTTGATGACTGGTATGGCAAACACAACAATGGCCATTATGATGCAAAAGGCCACTGGTCAAGCGAAGGCGACGTAAGCGAGCACTTACTTAGAATCTTACTCGCTGATCAGTACTTTCATCTTAAAGCACCAAAAAGCACCGGACGAGAATACTTTCACTTAGCTTGGCTAACACAAAAAATTAAACAACTTCCTGAACGTGCACATCATAGCGCTGTTGATATTCAAGCGACATTAGTGGCATTAACCGCTGCGTCAATTTCGCAAGAAATCTTGCGGTTATCACCTCACGGTAACGTTTATTTGTGTGGTGGCGGTGTGCACAACCAACAACTGTTAAGCAATATTAATGAGCGTTTACCTGACCACCAAATTCTACTGACTAAAGCAAAAGGCATTGACGGCGATGCATTAGAGTCAATTGCTTTTGCTTGGCTCGCCTATTGTTATGATCGCAAGCTAGCCGGTAATATTCCAGCCGTCACTGGCGCAAAGAAAGCGTGCATTCTAGGCGCTGAATTTCTTCCTTAAAAAAACTGGCATTCGTTAAGTTAACTTCTATAATTAAAAGCCACTGTCGAAAAAACGCACAGCAGTTCTTTCCCTGATATAGTAATAGGGAACTAAAATAAAAACTATAACTCTAAGTTAGTGCTACTTGTCTCGGCAGAAATATTTAGGAGGAAGAATGCAGTTTAATGATATTCATATTGGAATGAAGTGCGGCAGTAAAAAAGGTAGTGGTACCGTTACTTGGATTGATAGCTCAACACGCACGATATACATGGCGAATACGCAAGAAAATAATAGTTTTGAAGTAAATTTTGAAGAGATCATCGATGATCCGCAAGCGCATAATCGAGAAGATACTTACTACTAAGTGAGCAGTTAATTTAGCAACTGATACTGTTAACCGAACGCTACTAACCATACGCTATTAAGATGTTCGATGGTTAAACTTATGAACTATAAGGCTCCTGATGGAGCCTTTTTCATTTTATCCGTTAAAATTCAGGTTTAACTTCAAAAGAAAGTCGTTGCTGGTTTATGGGGTGGTCAAATTCAATCGACATCGCATGAAGATGTAAACGCTTTTCTTTGCTGCCATAAAGCGTGTCTCCAACTATTGGGTGATTTAAACCGTCAGCATGGGCACAATGCACCCTTAGCTGATGAGTACGCCCCGTTTTTGGATAAAGCAGTACCTTGGTGAATTGCCCATCGTCATTTTCAATACGCTCGATAACTTGCCATTTAGACTGTGCTGGCTTGCCGAATTCGTGACATACCAACTGGCGAGGCAGATCGTCGTAATCACCACGAAGCGGTAAATCAATATCGCCTTTTTCTTCACTTAACTGCCCAACCAATAAGGCGACATAACATTTGTTAACACTGCGCTTAACAAATTGCTGCTGCAAATTTTTGTGGGCAGGTTTATTAAGTGCCACTACCATCAAACCTGAGGTTGCCATGTCGAGCCGATGCACGATAACTGAACCATTATAATGCGGGAATCTTGCCTTAATGCGCTCTTGTACCGAGTCTTTAATGCTTTTTCCTGGTACCGACAATAAACCCGCGGGTTTATTAACAACAACAAAAGCGTCATCTTGATAAATAATATCTAGCGACTTACTTTCCGCAGGGTTATTTAATAACGGATTTTCATCAACCGCCATACCATCAAGCATATGCGCTAAGATTGGCTGGCACTTGCCTTGACAGGATGGGTAGAAATTAAGATGCTGCCTAATTTCTGATTTAGGCGAAATTCCCCACCAAAACTCTGCCATAGCTAACGGCTGTAATTGATGCATAAAAGCATATTGTAATAACTTAGGTGCTGCACACTCTCCTGCTCCCGCAGGCGGCACAATTCTCGCTGTGTTTTTGAAAATTTCCACCAAATCTTTTTGTTCGCCGCGAGCGTTTAAAAACTGATACTGGGCAAACAATTTTTTCTGCAGTCGTTTAGATAATTTTTTACGGGTCTTTTTCAGTGCTTCAATTTCATCTTGCAGAGTTTCAAGTTGCTCACTTATTTCTGCGATGCGCTGCTGCCAATAGTCTTTAATAGCCAACATTTGATTTTTTTGAGCAACGCTCTCTTTACCTAATTTGGCAAGTAGTTGCTGATACGCTTGCTCGTTAAGCTTTGCTAGCGCATCCGAGCGCTGCTGTTTTCTGTCTTTTCGACCGTTTATAACTTCAGCTTGATGGTCCTTGATTTTTTGCTCGGCATTTTCCTGTTCATTCGCTAACAAAGTCGTTAATGTAACCAGTTTGGGATTTTGCTCTAGTACAGATAATTCGTCGTTTATTGCATTAATAATGCGTTGCTCTTCAAGAAAGAAACTCTCTTTGGTCAACATATCAAAAACGGGTGGCACAAATCCTGGCAACAAATTCTGCTGCGCAAGCTTACCTGAAAATGCCGATAAAAAACCTATTTCACCTTGCTGATCCTTTACCAATAAAACACCAAACATTTTGCCACTGGCATCAGAGGTATTCTCTTGCAAACCAAAATTGTGCTGCCAGTTTGTTTGATTCAACAAGTGGTTTTGTAATTGCTCAGCCGCAAGTTTACACAGTGGATGTGGCTGATAATAAAATGGAAAGGTAAATCGCTCAGGTAACGGATAGTCTCCGATATTGGTATTAAATGGCGTAAATAAAGCTGTTTGGGATGTCATATAGCGAATTACTTGGCAATAAAGCTAACCAATGTGGTTAAGCTTAAATAAAGCGCGTATTTTACCTCGTATGAACGTGTTTATCACGGCTTAACAAAGATAATTAACACTTAAGATCACCACAACCAAAAAAGTCCCACGTAATTTGTGGGACTTTTCAATTCAATCAACATTAATTAGCTCAACAAACTAACTTTGCGTTTGTTCTTTTTCAATGGCTTTAACCAGTGAAACGCCCCATTCGTTTAGTCCTTCACCAACAGCACCCATCAAAATATCTAAGTATTTTTTACCAACATCTTGCGTAAAAAACTCAGCATATTGATTGATATCTTCGTTACTCATATCGCGATAAATATAATAAGAAGTTAAGGTCATTTGTTGCTCAAGCGCCGGTTTCATCATCGAGGCCATTTGATCAACTTGCGCATCTAATTGTGCAGCAATTTCAGCATTTTCTGGCTTTGAGGCTTTTAATGCATCAAACATATTCGTCACCATCGCCATAACTACTTTCATACTTTGGTCAACAATTGCCGAAGACTGGACATAATTGATGATAGTTTGTGTGCGCTCTGGTGACGGAGGGTTAGCTTGTAATTGCCCCATAAAACCCATTAGGTTTTGTTGAAATTGAGGGTCTGAAGCTTGCAATTCAGCCGAGATCATTCGTTTTGCTAGATCGCTATCTAACCACGTTAAAATAGGTGCAATATCTGCTTCACTGGCATTTTTCTTAACGTAACCAACCATATTTTGCAACATTACATCGGTATTTAACGATGACAAAAACGTTTCCATAAATTTTTGGTGTTCCGCAGGATTTTTGGCCGTTAACGCTATTTGCTGACCCATAGCCTGCATTTGCATCGGTAAGCCTTCGATGGTTTTGGTCGCGCCTGACTTATCCAATAATTGGTAAACTTGCGCGTCGCTCACTTGCGCAGCGGCGATTGATGAAAAGCTGAGTACTGACAGTAAAACAAAAAGTCGACTTATATAAGATGTGATGGTTTTCATACTATTCCCTAACGAGTTAATACATTAATTTATTATTAGTGGCAGGAAATTGATTAAAGATGAGGCGTAACCTACGTTACATACATGTTTAGCTATCCCTGCTTTGATCTCAGCATACTATGCTTGTCATTCAAAAGTCTATAGTCACTGAGGATTTGAAGTACAAGTGAGTAAGAAGGAATCTCGCTTATTCACTTGTACTGTTCAGTGTCGTTAATCCTTTAAATCTTGAATAACATGCACATCGCGTTGCGGGAACGGAATGGTGATGTTTTCTTTATCAAAAGCAATTTTCACCGCTTCCATTGTGCCAAAGTATACTGGCCAGTAGTTTTCAGAGTTAGTCCAAGGACGAACGGTAAAGTTTACTGAGCTCGCGCCGTGTTCAGAGACAAAAATGTCTGGCTTAGGATCTTGTAATACTAACTCGTTAGCCGCTAATACTTTCTCTAATACATCTTTTGTTTTTTGAATGTCATCGCCGTAGCTAATGCCAAAGGTCATATCCACTCGGCGGGTAGACTCAACAAACAGGTTCTTCACACAACCATTAGAAAGCAAACCGTTGGGCATGATCACGCGTTGGTTATCAAGCGTACGAATAATCGTATTGAAAATTTGGATTTCAACAACAGTGCCAACATAACCTTGCGCTTCTATCACGTCACCCGCTTTAAACGGCTTGAATAATAGAATTAAAATACCACCAGCAAAGTTTGCTAGACTGCCCTGCAACGCTAAACCTACGGCTAAGCCTGCAGCACCTAATATTGCAATCAATGATGCGGTTTCAACACCGACCATAGAGGCAAAGATAATAATTTGTATCGCTTTTAAAATTACTTTAAAGATACTTAATAAGAATTGGTGTAGTGTAATTTCTACACCACGTTTTTCCATGGCAAGTGCTGCCACACTCATAATACGATTAATAATCCATTGCGCGATAAAGAAAACAATTAAAGCCAACAATAGCTTAGTACCAAACTGAATGCTCATTTCAGCAATCATGCTCAAATAGCCTTCTATTCTTTCAACACTCACTTCCATTATTCAAACCTCTAGGTTAACAGTTCATTTACAATTGTAGCTGTAATTGCTGAAAATCAAAGCTTTATCTAATGAAGATTTAGTGAAAATGGGTTATTAAATTGCAGACATAAAAAAACCAGCAACAAGGTGCTGGTTTTTTGACTCGAAAATAGAAGAAGGTTTAGCCTTTTTCTACCTGAGCAAATTCTAAATCAACTGGCGTTGAGCGACCAAAGATTAGTACAGAAACCTTAATACGGTTCTTCTCATAATCTAACTCTTCAACAACACCGTTAAAGTCAGCAAATGGGCCATCAATAACGCGTACCACTTCGCCTGGTTCAAATAGTGTTTTAGGCTTCGGCTTATCAGTTTCTTCTAAGCGTTGTAAAATTCGGTCTGCTTCGCGTTGACTAATTGGCGCAGGACGGTCACTTGTTCCACCAATAAAGCCAAGTACACGTGGCACGCTTTTCACTAAATGCCAAGACTCTTCGTCCATGTCAATTTGCACTAACACATAACCTGGGAAGAACTTACGTGAACTTTTACGCTTTTGACCAGCGCGCATTTCAATCACTTCTTCAGTTGGTACTAATACCTGACCGAATTTTTCTTGAAGATTATTGATCTCGATGTGCTCAATTAATGTTTTTTGAACGCGGCCTTCATAACCAGAGAATGCTTGAACTACATACCATCTTAGTTTTGGGTTTTCATTAACAAAACCAGTCGAGCTTCTTTCTTCGTTGTGTTCTTCAGTCATAACTACACCTGTAAGCCAGTAACAAAACCGACAATCCAAAATAAGAAAGAATCTAAGCCCCATAATAGTAAAGACATGACTAAAGTTGCAGCTAGTACGATAAACGTAGTTTGCACAGCTTCTTGGCGTGTTGGCCAAACCACTTTTCTTACTTCAGTTTTTGATTCTTTGGCGAATGCTACAGCAGTACGACCTTTTTCGGTTTGCATCGCAATAAAGCCAGCAAAAACGATAGCTGTTACTACAGCTAAGGCACGAATAAACACAGACTCGTCTGCGAAATAATTGTTACCTAAAACGGCACCAGCAAGAATAATGAAGATTAAACCCCATTTAATAAAATCAAGAGAACCGCTAGGCTGGTCTTCTGTATTTGCATTCATTGTCATAAACCTATATCTACTCGTCTAAACTAAGACAAAACAACCCCGAATGTTCGAGGTTTAACTTCAAAGCATCGTCAATAATGCTTTCTAAAATATGGCAGGGGTAGAGAGATTCGAACTCCCAACCGTCGGTTTTGGAGACCGCTGTTCTACCAATTGGAACTATACCCCTTCAAATTATACTTACACTTACCGAGTGATTCTTAGTTTGTTGGAAGTAAGAGAGACTCTAGAAGTGAGGCGCTATTATACTCAGCCAGTCACTATACTCAAGCAATATTTTCGCCTAGCGCGGTGATAACCTCAAAAAAGCGCATAAAAACAACTGCTATAAAATTTGGTTGTAACGATAATTTTTGTACGTGAACCATTTTGTAACTTTGAGCTGCTCTAGTCGTTCGATTCATCATCAACTTACCGGTACAAATTTCAGGCACAAAAAAAGCCGCTTGCGCGACCTTTTTAAGAATTAGATGTTAATCTAAATCAGGAATGAGTCCATGCTTTCTTGTAGGTATAGCGAAACAACACCAGCACCATGCCAAAATCTAAACTCAAATTACAGGCACAAAAAAGGCCGCTTGCGCGACCTTTTTAAGGATTAGATGTTAATCTAAATCAGGAATTAGTCCATGATTTTAGATACAACACCAGCACCTACAGTACGGCCACCTTCACGGATAGCGAAGCGTAAACCTTCGTCCATCGCTACTGGGTTGAT
>NZ_JBPDIH010000018.1:0-13776 GCF_052030545.1 Thalassotalea sp. PLHSN55
ATGCCTTCAAGTTAGTGCCGCGATCAGAAAGCGTTTAAATTGGACTAAATTCATACCACAAAGATCAACACGCTCTAGTTAACCCGTTTTATTTAACCTATATTCATTAATCAGTTTTATTTGGCTAATAAAAAATGCCGTTACTGGCAACAGTAACGGCATTTCTAATTTCTAATTTCTAACGTTAACTAAGTGGTTAAACTTACTTATCGCCTACTTCAGCTGGTGCTTGTGGCTGCTGAATGTCTAATAATTCAATTTCAAATTCTAAAACTGAGTTACCAGGAATACGTGGTGGATTACCTGCTGGGCCGTAAGCTAAATCTGAAGGGATAGTAAACTTGTACTTAGAACCTACAGACATTAACTGTACACCTTCAGTCCAACCAGCAATTACGCGGTTTAATGGGAAAACTGCAGGTTGGTTACGGCTGTAAGAACTATCAAATTCTTCACCGTTTAAGAACGTACCTTTGTAATGTACAGTTACAGTGTCGGTCGCTACTGGTTTAGCACCTTCACCTTCTGTTAATACTTGGTACTGAATACCAGATTCAGTGACTTGAACGCCTTCTTTCTTAGCATTTTCTTCTAAGAATTTTTGACCTTCTGCTAAGCTCGCTTCAGCTTCAACAGCTGCTTGCTCTTGTTGCTTAGCTTGCATAGTTTGATCTAACGACGCTAATACTGACTGTACTTCTTCTTTAGTCATTACTGAATTGCCGTCGATGCTTTCAATAAAGCCACGAACAATTAGGTCTTGCTCAAGTGATAAACCTAATTTAGCTTGCTCTTCAAGGTTACGTTCCATGTACATACCAATTGATGCACCTAAACCGTATGCTTGTTTTTGAACTTCAGTTTCTAGTGCTACTGGTGCTTTAACTTCTTCTTTTTTAACTTCTTCTTGACAGCCAAATACCGATACTAGGGCAATAGCCACTAAAGTTGGTTTTAAAAATTTCATTCATTTCTCCATAAATACAAACCCGTAGGAGAAAATCCACAAGTTGTCTTTAATCATCAGTTGAAAGTTAGTGAGATACTATGTCGCTATTGCTCATCAATTATTATGAGCACGAATTGTTAACAACATCAGTACAATATACTGGCATCACAGAATACTGATTCCAAAATAAATTGCAACCGCCGTTCTGTAAAGTTTTTGAAATTAAATGTGTCCTCATCTGTTACTCGCAATCTTATGTGGCTTAGGTATATACTAAATGTACGACTTCTAAGAAAAAAGTACCTTATTGTGCGTGTTGGAAAATCGACATTTTTGACCCTGT
The DNA here is from genome assembly GCF_052030545.1 of Thalassotalea sp. PLHSN55. NCBI lineage: Bacteria > Pseudomonadati > Pseudomonadota > Gammaproteobacteria > Alteromonadales > Colwelliaceae > Thalassotalea > Thalassotalea sp. PLHSN55. The sequence continues at coordinate 1,293 of NZ_JBPDIH010000018.1, forward strand.
TTGCCGTTGCAAGTTTGTTGCTTTTAAGCGCATGCCAACCTAGTGGTCAACAACCTTTACAAAAATGGCAACACGCCATTGAAGGAGCTTACGCCGCCGATATTGCTAACGACGGCAAACTTAGCGCCAGCTCGTCAATTCATCATGGCATTAGTTTGTGGGATCTTGAAAAAAACGCCTTATTGTTTCAATGGAGCCAACAACAAGACAGTGCTGATAATCTAGTGCTTGCTATAGATATCGCCGACAATAATTCACATGTATTAACCGCAAGTCGTGAAAATTTTGCTTTATGGAATGCAACCTCTGGTCAGTCTGAAGGTTACTGGCGAGTGCGTGAATCGAGTATTCGTGATATTGCCGTTGCCAACGATGGTCGTTTTATTTTAATTGGTAAAGGCAATGGTACTGTGGTGCATGTGACGCCAGCCACGGGAAGACGCTTGGAATTTTTAGGCCATAGTGAAAAAATAAATTCGGTAGATATGCTACCAAATGGACGCATCGCCTTATCTGGTGGTAATGATTTTGTCGCCTATTTATGGGATACACAATCAGGGCAAGTTATTTACCGTTTTAATCACCCAAGCCGAGTGACCAAAGTCGCCTTAGATCACCACGGGCGTTATGCTTTTACCGCAGACAGTAAAAAACAAGCCCATATTTGGGATCTAAAAACCGGCAAACTCGTCAGTAGCTTAAAATATACCAATCGCCAAGAAGTGTTTAGTTCAGTGCAATTTTCGAAAGATGGCCAGTTACTTGTTACTGGCGCGCCAACACGTAAGGTTAGTGTTTGGGATATTAGCTCAGGCGAACGCCGCTCAAGTTTTCGTGTCAGCCCAAGAGATGACATTCGACCTGCTGGTGCGGTTGTGTATAGCGTTGCTTTTCGCGATAATAGCCACATACTTACCCAAAGCTCGTCAGGATATGCTGAATTATGGCAGATAAACCAATAACCCAATCGCTTAGTGAAATAGAGCAACATATTGAAGCATTAGAGTCGAGAAATGCCTTTCAAGACGATGTTATCGAGCAGCTCAACCATGAGCTTGCTATTCATCAAGCACAAATATCTGAATTGAAAACCCAATTAAAATTGGTAGCAGAGCGCATTAAAGACCATAATCCACTAGAAGGTGGTAAAGCTGAACAAGAGCCGCCGCCACCGCACTATTAGCCTAAAGCAGCTATTAAAAAAACCAACTAAGCCTTAATTACCACCCGAATTTCTGCAAAGCAAGAAGACTTAGTTAAAAGTCTATTCTTGCTTAAAGACACCGATCACTTGTTCATGCTGACGTACCGCTTTATCAACATGCGCTTGTGGTTGCGACATTTGTTCACCGCAGCTAACACAGGTAACTTTTTCGACATCATTTTCTTTGGTTAATGCCATGGTATCCATCGCCTGACATTTTGGGCACACCGCGCCTGCTATAAATCGCTTTTTCACATTAATTCTTCATTTCATTCGTATCTGGGCGTATTTTACCTTGAATAACCCCCTATGGAAAAGCGACAATAGCGCCTTTACACATTTAATGAGATTTCCCTTTGATATCTGCCACTGATTTAAGCTTAGACCGCGGCGCAAAAAACCTGATCAGCGCATCAAGCTTTACTATTCATCCTAATCATAAAGTTGGCCTAGTTGGCGCAAACGGTTGTGGAAAATCCTCATTATTTGCAGCACTTTTACAAGACTTACAGCCTGATGCCGGCAGCATTACCTTACCGGCTAACTGGACAATTTCGACGGTAAAACAAGAAACGCCAGCGCTTGAGCAATCGGCGCTTGATTATGTCATGGATGGCGACAAAGAATTTCGCCAACTTGAAAAACAACTTGAACAAGCACGAGCCGAAGATAACGGTAACCAAGAAGCGATCATCATTAATAAAATTGACGCGATTGGCGGCTATAGCTTACCGGCACGCGCAGGTGAGTTATTGCATGGTTTAGGTTTTCTGCAAAGCCAATTAACTAATCCAGTCAAAGCGTTTTCCGGTGGTTGGCGTATGCGCTTAAACTTAGCCCAAGCCCTGATCAGCCGCGCTGATTTATTACTGCTTGATGAACCAACCAACCATTTAGATTTAGACGCGGTGATCTGGCTACAACGTTGGTTAAAACGCTTTGATGGTACCTTGGTACTGATTTCACATGATCGTGATTTTCTTGATGATGTCATTGGCCAAATTTTGCATATTGAACACCAACAAGCCAAGCTCTATAGCGGTAATTACACCGCCTTTGAACGCCAGCGCGCAGAACATTTGGCTCAGCAAGATGCACAATTTCAAAAGCAGCAAAAAGAAGTCGCGCACTTAACCTCGTTTGTTGATCGTTTTCGCGCCAAAGCCAGTAAAGCTAAGCAGGCACAAAGTCGCTTAAAGCGTTTACAGAAACTACCTGAACTTGCACCAGCACATGTCGACAGCCAATTCACTTTTAGTTTTGAAGCGCCAGAAAGCTTGCCTTATCCGCTTCTGGCACTAAAAGAAAGCCAATGTGGTTATAACCCAGAAACCATTATTTTAGATGAAGTTGGCTTAACATTAGTACCGGGCAGTCGTATAGGCTTACTCGGTAGAAACGGCGCGGGGAAATCAACCCTCATTAAATCACTCGCCGGCGAACTTGCCTTGCAAGCGGGTGAGCGCTACTGCGCACAAGAGTTAAAAATCGGTTATTTTTCTCAGCACCAATTAGAGCAACTGCATTTTTCTAGCAGCCCTGCTGAGCATATTTTGCGCGCCAAACCTGAGCTCGGCGAACCGCAAGCACGTACTTTTTTAGGACGTTTTGGTTTTAGTGGCGACCAAGCACTAGAGCCAGTTGGCAATATGTCGGGTGGTGAAAAAGCGCGTTTAGTATTAGCACTTATTGTATTAGAAAAACCGCAATTATTATTACTCGATGAACCGACTAACCACCTTGATTTAGAAATGCGTCAAGCCTTAGTACTTGCCCTGCAAGACTTTGAAGGAGCCATTATTCTCATTGCCCATGACCGCTACTTATTAGAGTCATGTGTTGACGAGTTTTTCTTAGTGGCTAACGGCCAAGTGCAAGAATTTAACGGCGACATTGACGATTATCAGCAATGGTTAAACGACGATAAAAAATTTACCGCGCAAAGTGCAAAATCAAGTTCCTCTAGCAGCGAGCCAACGGTAGATAAAAAACAGCAACGCCGCGAACAAGCCGAGCTTCGTAAAAAAGCCTCACCGCTGCGCAAACAAGCAGACAAACTAGAAAAGCAAATGCACAAGTGGCAAAGTGAGTTAGAGCAAGTTGAAACTACTTTGGGCGATAGCGAAATTTACCAAGCTGAGCACAAAGCTAAACTGACCGAGCTATTAAAAGTGCAAGCAAAACTTAAAGGCGATATTGAAGAAGTTGAAATGCAATGGCTTGAGCTTGAAGAGCAAATTGAAGAGATTATGACAGCCGCCAGCTAGAGCCATGAGAGAGCTAAAGTAAGAGCTAAAGTAATAACCAAGGTTAGGAGCTGTTGAACTTTCGAGGTTAAATTTTGTTCAACGTAAACGCTTTTTGTTCAAGGTGTGAACAACACAGCATGGTTGCTCCATGTAAGTTGTAAACAACGATGAAGCAATAGCGTTTAGTTGAACCCCAAAGGCTGCGTTTCTAGGCATTTATACTGCATTATTGCGCTTTCAGGTGGAATAACCACATAGCAATCGCAATGCTTTGTCTAAATACCGATAAACTGCAGCAAAAATAAACACGAAAGATCAACAGCCCCTAGTTATAATGTTAACCTTGGTTTGATAAAGTCGACAAATGCTGTAACTCGTTCCGAGACAGCCGAAGACTGATAATAAACCGCATTCACTAACTCCCTATCGGTACCTTTTATTCGATATGCATCGAGCAGTGTCATCAGTTTGCCTGTCGCAATATCCTTGTTGATCATAAAGCCAGACAAGCAAGCTATTCCATTTCCCGATAAGGCCAGTTGCCGAATGGTTTCGCCATTACTTGCGGTTATTGAAGGGGTTATTATCTCTAAACCTCTGACCGGCCATTTATTCAGTGCTTTGATATTTGAAAAACCCAATAAACTGTAATTATTCAGCTCAGTCGGACTTTTAGGTAAACCATTTTGGGCAATATATTCAGGCGAGGCAACAATATAAAGTTCGCTTTTGCCTAACGCTTTGGCATGTAAGCTTGAATCTTCAAGCCTACCAATTCTTATTGCCACATCGGTACGTTTTTCAATTAAATCAACAAACCCTTCTGAAGAATTAAGTTCAACATCAATATTCGGATATAGCTGATTAAACTCACTGATATGAGGGGCTAACTGATGAAAGATAAAAGGGCTAGCCGCGTCAATACGTAGTTTTCCCGCAGGGCTTTTTCCTTGAGCAGCAATAGCCGCCTCGGCATGTTGAATATGCGTTAAGCCAACACTAACCGCTTCAATAAATTTTTTTCCTTCCTCGGTCAGCATTATTCGTCTGGTGGTGCGAATTAAAATTGATGTGCCCAGCGCTTTTTCAATTTTGTTTACTGAACGCGAGATACGTGCAACTTGAATGTTAAGTGCATCAGCAGCGGCAGAAAAACCGCCAAACTCAATCACCGCTAATAACAGCTCTAAATCATCTGATCTGGTTTTTAAATTCAAATTAACCTCATTTTTAACAATAGTATTTTGTAAATAGCACTATTTATTACAAAAGTTTAGCAGTTAATAATGACGCCAACAAATAGAAGTAGCGGTTTATTTAAACCACTTAACTTCATCCTTTAAATAATTTTTGGAGATGATGATGCCACTCGCATTACTTGCTTTAGCGCTGAGCGCTTTTGCCATAGGAACAACTGAATTTGTCATTGTTGGGTTACTGCCAACGATGGCACAAGATCTACAAGTATCAATACCGTCAGCAGGTTTACTGGTAAGCCTTTATGCCTTAGGCGTCGCTATCGGTGCTCCCGTATTGACCGCCTTGACCAGCCAATGGAATCGAAAAAAGGTTTTGTTATCGGTCATGGGGTTATTTGTCATTGGCAACTTGGTTGCTTGGCAAGCTCCAAGCTTTGAAGCACTTATTGTCGCCAGAATACTAACAGGTTTAGCTCACGGGGTATTTTTTTCTATCGGTTCAACCATTGCAACCGGCTTAGTGCCTAAAGAAAAAGGCGCAAGTGCAATTGCGATAATGTTCACCGGACTAACCGTTGCTTTAGTAACAGGTGTTCCTTTGGGTACCTATATTGGCCAAGAGTTTGGCTGGGAAGCAACGTTTTTAACGGTTTCAATTTTAGGTTTAATGGCCATGCTTGGTAGCGCTATTTTAGTACCTAATAACTTAAAACAAGCAAAACCCACTCGCCTAGCTACGCAGTTGAAAGTGTTAACTCACCCGCGGTTGCTGTTAGTTTACGCCATTACCGCTATTGGCTATGGAGGCACATTTATCGTGTTTACTTATCTTGCCCCTATTCTTAATGAAGTTAGTGGTTTTGAAGCTAGCGCTGTAGGTTTAATACTGCTTGTCTATGGCGTGTCTGTGGCTGTTGGTAATATTTGGGGCGGAAAAATGGCCGACAGCTTAGGCCCGATTAAAGCATTAACTATTATTTTTTCAGGCCTAGCAGCGATATTAATGATGTTAAGTTTTACGGCTTATAACCCTGTAACAGCAGTAATGACAATTTTAGTTTGGGGGGCATTTGCTTTTGGTAATGTCCCTGGCTTGCAAGTTTATGTGGTTAAGCTAGCTGAAAAATATACCCCAGATGCTGTCGATGTTGCATCAGGCCTTAACATCGCCGCTTTTAATGTTGGAATTGCAATAGGCGCTTGGGCAGGCGGATTGATAGTTGAAACGCATGGTTTAATGAATACGCCAGCTGTAGGTGCCATCGTCGTATTAGCTGCATTAGTATTAACCCGTTACAGCGGAGTGCTTGATAAAAATAGTCAAACAGGCGCAGTATCACAGAGCCGCTGTTAAAGTGTATATTTCATTCAACCAGCTGTTAATAATCATTATTTAACATAAGTGCGATCAAGTAAAAAACGGGAAGTGCTTAACGCCACTTCCCGTTTAAATTTTAGCTAGTTTTATGATTTAGCTTAATATTACCAATAAGCACGAAATGCAACCGATACACCTAATGCATCGTAATCACCAACCACACCATCTTCATCGTTCATAATGGTGTACTGCATCCCCATTTGTAGCTTGAACTTATCTTTATTGTAATACCAGTTTGCCCCGGCATACAGCTCGTCGTACTTGTCGCCACGCTCTGCTGAAATGTCATTATCATAACGGCCTAAACGAATACCATTGGCGCCGTCACTGTCGATGTGAGTATAACGCAATACCCAAGTTGTTTTTTCAGTTTGACGGTAAGAAGGCATGATCACTACGCCCCATAAATCGCTTTGCTCAAAAGAGCCTTTACCGTAAGCCACTTCTGCCGCTAAGTCGAACTTACCTTTTGACATATGAGAGTATAAACTGGCAACGTTTGAAAAATCACGGGTATTGGCGTCTTCATGTTCATCGTTGTAGATATAATCAAAAGTGACTTTGCTTTTATCAAACAGCTCAGTTTTACCAAAGTTTTTGGTCACAGACGCATTGGCAAAGTAGCTTGCTTCCGTAACCCCAATTTCATCAGAGCCATCGGTTGAATAAATGCCGGTTTTGTAGTTCCAGTTATTCGCAGTACTGCCTTTTAAGGCAACACCAGTAAAGTACTCAGCGGTGAACCATAAGTTATTGGATATGTTGTTACGCTGCGGCGTTAGTAGACGTTTTGAAGAAGTATTGCCGTCCATGGTAAAACCAACACCTTGCTTTAATAAGGTCAGTTTTGCGCTGTCACTAAAGCGCCAGTCTACTTTGGCATCGGTAATACGGTTATAAAACTCACCAAATTCATTGTTTAAGTTAAAGTCGCCTTCAAAGGTTGAAGTAAATGCGCCATATTTACCTTTAAAACCAAAACGTAAACGACGAAACGACACCTCTTCATGGTTACCTTGGTTGCCGTCAAACCATACTGAGTCCATATGCAAACGACCAGAGTAACTTAGGTAGTTACCGTCTTCGTCTTTATCAATAATTTTGGCGTAATCCCAAGTATCTTCCCATTGGAATTCTTCCGCCAAAGTAGTGTTTGCTGAAATAGCCGCTAAAACTACGCTGCCAATTAATACTAATTTACTAAACTTCATAAAATGTTCTTACCTTTAGGTGGCTTTTAGGCCAATACAACATTATTAACTTTTATGAGTAGTAACGATTAAAATGAACAAAGTAACTACCCGCTTAATTCAATGCGCGCAGTGTAGATTTTCTATATTTCAGTTTTATGACAGTTAGTACGTACGTACAATTAGTTACAGTAAAGCCTTTTTACAAGCGGTGATGTAACTAAAATGTATATTACTAAGATTGGGTATAGAGGGCAGTTTTATCCACTGCCCTCTAGTTAAGAGGCTATTTAGGATGGTGTGAAAACAATTTTCTCTCTGCGCTCGGCTAACCAGAGATAAAAAATAGGTAGTACGACTAATGTAAAAATTGTTCCAATTAACATACCGGCAACGAGGATGATGCCGATACTATTTCGTGCTTCTGCCCCTGCCCCTGTAACAAATACCAAAGGTAAATGACCAAAAACCGTCGCTGCTGTCGTCATCATAATTGGGCGTAATCGGGTAGTCGCCGCTTCTGTTATCGCTTGCAGCTTACTACAACCTTGCTCTTGCACATGATTAGCAAACTCAACGATCAAAATACCATTTTTGGCAATTAGCCCCACTAAGGTGATTAACCCTATTTGCGAATAAATATTGATAGTGGTTAATTCAATAAAAGGTAGTAGCAGCGCACCAGATAATGCCAACGGCACACAACCAAGTAATACCACTAGCGGGTCTCTAAAGCTGTTAAATTGAATCGCCAATATAAAAAACACAATGAGCAGTGACACTAATAAAACGCTCATTAAGGTATTACCTTCTTTGCGTATTTGTCGAGACTCACCTGCATAGTCTAACCGGTAACCTTGCGGCAATAGCTCGTTAGCTTGGTTTTCCATAAAAGCTAGAGCATCTTCTTTAGTAACGCCAGGTAAAACACCGCCATAGATTTTTATTGAGTTTTGCTGACTGAAGGTTGATAGTTTTCGCGGACCGGTGATCCATTTAATTTTGGCAAAGCTTGAAACCGGCACAAAATCACCATTAGGTGTTTTCACCGTTAACGACAAGATATCTTCCGGATTAGATCTTACTTTGTTATTAACCATAGGGATCACTTGATAGGCTTTGCCATTGGCATCGTAACGATTAACATAATTACTCGATAAAAATACGCTTAATTGCTGATTAATTTCCGCAAAAGATAAACCAAGGTCGGCAATTTTAGTGCGATCAATAGATAGCTCTATTTGTGGCAAGTCTATTTTTAGATCAGAGTCGGCAAACAAAAACATGCCACTGGCAAATGCTGCTTGTACAAGTTGATCGGCATAAGGTTTCATTGCTTCATAACTTTCAGGCGACTTAAGTACAACTTCAACATCAAACTGACCTGCGGTTGGTAACGACGGCGCCAAAATAGGCAAGGAATCTAATCCTGAGTTGGCGGATAAATTCATATACACTTGCGGCACAACCGAGCTAACAGGATAGTCGCGTTCGGAAGGTTTAACAAAACCTAAGCCGCCAAACCCGCCACTTTGAAATAATACCGCCCACATGTCAGTCGTATCATCGATGGTTAATAATTGCTTGGTCATTTTTTCATTATGGCGTTCGTTATAGGCAAGCGACGACTGCGGTGGTGACTGTATTATGATGATAATCTGACTTTGGTCTTCAATTGGCGCAAGCTCTTTTGCCGAAAACAAATAAAATGGCACCATTAATAAGGTAAAAACCACCGCAACAATTGCGACCTGCGCTTTAACTTGAAATACGTAGCCAAGCAGTTTTTCATAAGCTAATTGTATGCGCATAAAAACGCTATTCACTTGTTTAGTCATACTGCCTTCTTCACCATCTTTAGGTGAAATATAGGCGCTCATTACCGGTGATAAGGTTAATGCAACAATCCCTGAAAAAATCACCGCAATTGCCAGAGAAAAAGCAAATTCTTTAAAGAGCATGCCGGTTAATCCTGACAAAAAGCCAATCGGTGAATAAACCGCAGCAAGTGTTAACGTCATCGAAATAATCGGCACTAACAATTGTCTTGAACTTTGCAAGGCGGCTTGTGTTTTACTCATACCTTGACGCATATAACGAGCAACGTTTTCAACCACGACAATTGCGTCGTCAACGACAAGTCCAACGGATAAAACTATCGCTAACACTGTGAGTAAATTAAGTGAAAAGCCCATCATCGACATGGCACTAATTGCGCCAAGAATTGAAATAGGAATGGTCACAAGTGGCACCATAGCGCTACGAAATGAGCCCATTAGTATTAAAACGACTAAACCAACGATTAATACCGTTTCAAGTAAGGTAATAATAATTTCTTTTAACGCGTCGCGCATATAAAGCGTGCCATCGTAGGCAAATTCAATTTCCATACCTGCTGGCAAACTCGCGTTAATTTCATCTACCGATTGATATAACGCATCACCAATACTAATTTCATTGGCACCCGGCAGTGGCCAAACCGAAATATAAACTGTGTTCCTTAAATCAATGCGCGCAGTAACGTTGGCCTCTTCAGCGCCTAATTCGATGTCTGCAATGTCTTCTAAGTAAACAATTTGCCCGCCTGTTTTCTTGATAACAAGTTGCTTAAACTCTGCTAGTGTCGACAGTTGCGAGTTAGTTACGATATCAATTCGCTCTTGGCTATTATCACTGTAACCTAAGGTGGCAATGGTATTGTTACGTTGTAGGGCTTGAAAGACTTCGTTAGTACTTAAATTAAATGCTGCAACTTTATCTGGGTGCAGGTTTATTCGCATCGCAGGTGTTCGCCCTCCTTCGAGCTGTACTCGTTGCACACCTTCGATATTGCTCATTACCGGTAAGACTTGGCGAGTTAAATAGTCACTCACTTTTGACGCTTCATAATCAGCAGAGTTAACATTTAAGTAAAATGCAGCAAAGGTTCTATCAGTTCGCACCACAGAGACACTTGGATCTTGAGCTCCTGCAGGTAATTCATAGCGTATTTGACTTAATTTAGTGTTTATCTCGGCTAAAGCTTCAGTGCTGCTGTGATTTAGCTTTAACCAAACAGTCACTTTTGAACTTCCCGCAGTAGTGACTGAGTCTACATAATCAACCCCGGGAATGGTTGAGGCCACACGCTCAATCGGATCGGTGATAAAACCTTTCACGGTTTTTGCTGACGCCCCAACATAGTAAGTATCAATCACTAAAGATGAGCTTTCCATCTGAGGAAATTGGATCACAGGAATGCCGGTGGCAGACCATAAACCCGAAATACAAATGACTAATGACAGTACAATTGACAGTACTGGACGACGAACAAATATGTCCATCACATTTGCTTTAAACTTCATGTCATGAGCCATCAGTTATTTTTCACCCTTAGCAATCGAGTTAATGGTAACTTTTGCGCCATCACGCAGTTTAAATGCGCCAGTAGTTGCTATTTTATCACCTTCCACTAAGCCAGAACTTAGAACGACTTTGTTTTGACTTTTTTGCCATACGTTAACCGCAGTGCGCTTAGCACGATAAAAGTTATCCGACTCAGCCGTTAAGATAAAAACGTACTCGCCAAGATGGTCTTGTGTTAATGCAAGGTCAGGGATAACAATGCGTTGTTCGATTTGTTTCACAGGTACTGTCACTTTTACCAGGGTATGAGGTTTAAGCGACAGTTGGGCCAGTGATACTTTTGCGCGATAAACTAAATGGCGAGTTTGCGCAGCCAGAATAGGGTTGATTGCAATCACTTCAGCCGGTACTGATTGTTTACCATCAATTGTCGATATTTGCACCTTGCTGCCAACACTTACCTCTTCGTAATTTTGTGGTAAAGCAAACTCTAACCATATAAATTCATTTAAACCGATAAGGTCAACTAACGTAGTATTACCGTCAAGGTATTGCCCTTCACTTAGGTTGTGAATACCCACATAGGCATCAAACGGGGCACGTATCACCTTTTTGTCGATCACAGACTCTAGCTGCATCACTTCAGACTTAGCAATTGCAACATCAGCCTTGGCACGATCGACTAGTTCTTCACTAATTTCCTTAGAGTCAGCTAACTTTTGATAACGAGCAAAAGTTTGCTCTGCTAATACTCGCTTAGCTTTTGCTGCAAGCAAATTTGCTTGTTCACTGGCAATATCTTGTGTGACTAAAATATCACCTTTTTTAACGACACTACCGGCAACTAGTGCCAATTTTGTGATCTGGCCTGAAAGCTGATTTTTAAGGCTGACTTCTTGTACCGCTTTTATTTCGCCATTGACCTGTACCGTATTTTGAAATGCAGTTAACTGCACATCGATAGCTTCAATTGTAGAAACCGGCTCATATTGCGGCCCTTGCTCCACTTCTGCCGGAAAAAGAAGATTTAACTTCACTTGAAATACGGCAATAAGGATAAGTGCGATAAGTATTAGAGTAAATAGCCACGATTTAATGTTCATTAATGATAGATCCGTTATTCAGTCAATTAAGCGTCATTGCCTGATGAAATTTTATTAGGTGATATAAACGCATATAGATAGCATCATCTCGATAAAGTAGACAGAATTTTCGCTAAAAAAATTGCAATAACTTATGTCGAAATTTTTATTTAACACCAAGAAAGCTTAGGTTATTTTTACCTGACCTGCATGGGTAGCTAAAAAACGCACTTTCTTATTAATGTATTTGACCAAAAAAGATTATTAAGAAACTACGTATCATCACATTTCCTAAGCATAACTACACCTAACCAATTAAAAGCCAACATTTCTGCTAAAAAATATACACTCAAAACTAAGACAAAAAAAAGGCCGCTTACGCGACCTTCTTTAAGGATTAGATGTTAATCTACATCAGGAATTAGTCCATGCCTTTTTTTAGGCATAGCGAAACAACACCAACAGCTAACCCAAGCATACACTCAAATCTCGACAGAACTTACAGGCACAAATTACAGACACAAAAAAGGCCGCTTGCGCGACCTTTTTAAGGATTAGATGTTAATCTACATAAGGAGTTAGTCCATGCCTTCTTTTAGGTATAGCGATACAACACCAGCACCAAAACCAAAACCAAAACCAAAACCAAACAAACATTCCAAACTCAAACTCAAATTACAGGTACAAAAAAGGCCGCTTGCGCGACCTTTTTAAGGATTAGATGTTAATCTAAATCAGGAATTAGTCCATGATTTTAGAAACAACACCAGCACCTACAGTACGGCCACCTTCACGGATAGCGAAGCGTAAACCTTCGTCCATCGCTACTGGGTTGAT
>NZ_JBPDIH010000019.1:0-7644 GCF_052030545.1 Thalassotalea sp. PLHSN55
ATGTGAGAGTAGGACATTGCTAGACTTCTAATTAAAGAAGCCCGATTCGAAAGAGTCGGGCTTTTTGCTGTCTGTGAAAAAATTTATTTAATTGAATTTAATCACAGTAGCGCCGATGGTAGTGCGACTAATATTTTGACAAGCCCATGTGAGAGTAGGGGAAAGTGGTTAATAGGCAAAGCGAATAGTTTCGCTTTGACCCAATTTTTCCGTATGAGCTCTGCGAATACGCGGGCCATGCTAGACTTCTAATTAGTCGCTCGATGAAGACATTCATCCATAATATCATCGACATTTGTACTTCGATGTACATCAAGCCCAATTCGAAAGAGTCGGGCTTTTTGCTTTTTATAATTCTAATTTTTGAAATATCATTTCAGTTTAGATCATTATCTGACGCTTGTTTATGTAGGTTCCTAAACTAAGTTACCGGCCAATAAACGTGTTAGTTTTGTCAAAGACTGCCCGAATATATCTTTTCCCTATATTTTATAAGGTTTTAAAAGAATTGATGCTCGATAATTAAGATTTACTGAACAATGTAAATTTTTTGTAAAATCTTGTTGTTTTTTAAGTCAATATACGTTGAAATAGCGTCATTAAAATAATAAAAAAAATTATGCATTTTCATATTTCACTTATAAGATTAATTATAATCTTATTTTCATATTCTATTAGCTCAAACCAAGCGCTTGCGTTTGAAGCAGATTATCCAAGTTATTCTTCGCAATTATCTAGCGATATCGTCCTAGGACTGGGTTATATCGATAACTTTTTATTTTCTGGTGAGAATAAAGAAAATACTCAAGTTATTTCAATAAAGCCTGAAATTGGCTTCAAATCGACTTGGGACAAAACCTTAGTTACTATTGAAGGTAAGGCTAATGTCAGTAGATTTTCAGAATTTGAAGAAGATGACAACACCAGCTATAGCCTTGCAGGTGAAGTAGCGCATTACTTTACCTATCAGCAAAAACTTTCATTGAAGTTAAACTATGGCGAGCAATACGAATATCGTGGAACAGGCACAAGTTTAGGCTTAGGTGAGATGCTCGATTCAGGTAATGAGCGTTTAAGGTCAAACTACCTTATTAATTACCGCTTTGGTCAAGATCACTCAATTGCCCGCATCAACTTATTTGTCGGACAGTCTTATCAAGAATATACCACTCGCCGCCAGTTTACTGATATCTATGATCTCGCTTCAAATCACCTTAGTGGTAAGTTCGATTTTTTTGTAGGTAACCATTTGTATGCTAGTGCTGAACTTAGCTACCAAGCTGACGATTATGAAAATAATGAAATGTTAAATGGCGAACATTATCAACTGCTTATTGGCAGCAAATGGCAAGCTAGTGAAGCCAGTATTTTTGAAGCGCTTATTGGCCAACAGCAGATACATTTTGATAATAAACTCTTAAATAGTAGTGAAGATTTTAGTTGGCGGATACTCTTTAACTGGAGACCCTATGATTTTTTCTCGATTAAACTAGATTCTCAAAGTGCTTATGAAGCGTCTTATCAAGGCAGCGATCAATATTTAGTGGTTGATCATATTAATGCTCATCTCGAATATGACGTCAATTCGCGGTGGTCATTAGCAACTACCTTGGGTTTAAATCGTAAAGAGATCCGAGGGCCAAGTTATCGTCGAAGTGATGATTTTGGTAAGTTTATTTTAGCGAGCGGTTATCATTTTTCTGAAACCCTTAGCTTTAAAGCGAAATATTTGTTTAATGATTTAACATCCAGTTTGCAAGGACTAGATTATCAACGGAATGAGTTAACGATACAGGTAAAGGTACTCATTTAAGTCGTATATGATAAAGCTTGCTTTTGCAGTAATGCTGCTAGTTAATGCTGTAACTTGTTACGGCGCTGACTATACTCTCGGTGTCGGTGATGAAATTGAAATCACTGTATATAACGAACCTGATTTATCTAAGAAAATAAAAATAGATAAATCAGGCGTTGTTTCGATCCCCTTTTTACCTGCAATAAATGTTATCGGACTCACCCCTAAGCGGCTTGCTCAACAAATTCATGACGGTTTAGAGGGGGATTATTTGATTAACCCGCAAGTATTTGTCAACGTGCTTTCATATCGACCTTTTTTTATTCATGGTCAAATCAAACGCCCAGGTGGCTATGCTTACCAAGAAGATCTTGATATAGGTAAGGCGATTGCTATAGCAGGAGGTTTAGCCCCTCGAGCATCGCGTTCAAACTGGTTAATCACACGCAAAGTTGAAGGTAAAACTGTGGTGCTTCAAGCTGATATCAGCACAAAGGTTTTTGCTGATGATATTGTTAGAATAGAGCAGAGTTTCTTTTGAACGAGCAGCCAAACACGCAAACGAACAATAGCGACGACGAGATTGATTTAAAAGAAATCATCTTGCCGTTGTGGCAGCGTGCTTGGAAAATTATACTCATAGCTGTGTTTGTTGCTGCGTGTGTTTATGGTTACGTTTCACTATTAAAACCTTCTTATCAAGCCACCGCTATTTTACAAATTGGTAGTAACAAAATCAGCAACAGCCTTTCCATTGAAGAAGCTTTTTCTCAAAGCGCTGCCAGTAAAGAGCAAATTCAAACCCAGTATGAATTATTGCGCTCTAGAAAATTTGCTGAGCGGGTGATCAGCAAATTTGACTTAACTCGCTCAGATGACTTTTCCGCAAATAAATACAGACCTCGTATAGCGAAGTATTTAAAAGGTTCTGTTAAACAAAAAACTGAGCTTAGCTTAAATCAAGCGGTAGCTATTTTTGCACAGCGCTTAACTGTAAGCCCTGTCAGCGGTACCGAACTGGTAAAAATTTCTTTTACTGCATATAACCCCGAACTTGCTAAAAATATTGCCAATTATATCGGCCAAGTTTATCTCGATTACAAAGATGAAATACAAAATGCCGCACAAGAAAATACTTCCAAGTGGTTGATTGAACAACTTGAAGAATTAGTCGTTAAACTAGAAAATTCGGAACAAAAACTGCAGCAGTATAGAGAACAGCAGGGCATTGTTGATATTGATGGCATTGTGGGTTTAGTTGCCACAGAGCTGAAAACATTAAAATCGTCATTAACCGCTGCGATCAAAACACAAGATGATCGCCATGTCAGTTATCAGTACATTCAGCAGTTTCGTGAAAACCAACAGCGTTTGCTCAATTTAAGTGAAATTGCTCACCATGTTACTTTACTGCCGTTATTAGCTAGCCAAGAAAAAATAACCCGTAAGCTTTATGAAGTGAGTCAACGCTACGGTAGGAAACACCCTAAACGCATGGCGGCAGCATCAGAGGTTGAAGCAATAAACGAGGCCATTGCCGTGCAAATTGGCAAGGTCGTTGATGGCATTGAAAAAGAGTATTTAAATGCAGGTCAAAAAATAAAAGCGATACAAGCACGGGTTGATGCCGCTAAAAAAGACTTTGTTCGTTTAACACGGTTGCAGAATAAGTTTTCGCAATTACAGCGTGAAGTACTGACCAATAAAGAACTATATAACAGCTATTTGGTCAAGCTAAAAGAAGCTGATGCTATGGATAACTACAAATCAGACTTCTACGTGCGCTTTATCGATAAAGCGGTTACGCCAACGTCGGCCGTTGCGCCGAAGAAAAAATTAATTGTTATACTGGCGTTTTTGTTGGCAGCTATGCTGGCTTCGCTATATGTATTGATCAGAGAATTACCAAAAAATAGCCTAAATTCTCATCGTAAATTAGAAAATTTTAGCGAAGCCCCTGTATTAGCTGTGTTACCTGAATTTAAACAGGGTAGCAAAGTGGCAAACGATGTTAATCGATACGGCGATAATCGTTTTGTTGAAGAGATCAGGCGACTGAGAACCAGCTTACTTTTTAATGGCGAGAAAAAATTACCCAAAGTCATCGCCATTACCTCGTCATTACCGAGTGAAGGAAAATCAACGGTTGCTTATCAATTAGCAAAATCTTTTGGTGAATTAGAAAAAGTACTGCTAATTGAAGGGGATTTACGCCATCCTACTTTGGCTAATCGAATAAACCTTTCGCCTTACCGCCCGGGTTTGTCAAATTTATTAGCCAAAACCCATGATTTTGAACAGTGTATTATCCGCAAGCATGACCGCTTAATTGATATCATAACCTCGGGTATTACGCCGAGTAATCCGATTAACTTCCTCACTAAAAAACGTTTTTCCATTTTGCTTGAGCAGTTCGGGCAATTTTATGATCGCATCATCATTGAAACACCACCGGTTATTGCGGTAAGCGACCCTATCATCATTGGTCGATTAGCCGATACCGTGCTTTATGTTGCCAATGGTGAAAAAACTCCACGAGATCAAATATACAGTGGCTTGCGTATGTTAAAACAAGCTAACATCAATACGTCGGGATTAATTATCAACCGTAGCAAACAAGTTGACCATTCTCGATACAGTGAAAAATATTATCATTCCGTCACCAATATCATTAAGTGGCCGAAACGTAAAGCCGGATAAAATATACTACAAGGGCTTAGCGATATTCGTTACACTACAGTCTATCTATATTTGCCATAAGCCTTGTTCTGTTGCCTTTAGTTTCATTAAAACGTCATAACAGTTTTGCTGTTAATGCCTACACGCCGAAAATTCATCAACCCAGTAATATTGATGAGTTAAACCAGCTTGTCAGCCTATTAGATAAACCTTTCTATATTTTAGGAGACGGCAGCAATACCTTATTTGCTGACCAACAAGCACCGGAGATCATCAAACCCAATTTTACCGGCATTGAAATTGAATCGCTTGAGCAGTGTTATCGCATCAAAGTTGCCGCTTCTGAAAATTGGCATCAGTTAGTTGTTTCTTGTGTGGAACAGGGTATTGGCGGTTTAGAGAATTTAGCGTTAATTCCTGGCAGTGTTGGCGCAGCACCGGTGCAAAATATTGGTGCTTACGGCGTCGATATCGCGATGTTTTGTACTGAGGTCAGTTGGTATGACTTTGCCAGTCAAACCTTAAAAACCTTAACAGCTGAGCAATGTCAGTTCAGTTATCGAGATAGCATCTTTAAATCAAGTCTTAAAAATAAGGGCTTGATCACCCATGTCACTTTTGAACTTCCGACACTTTGGCAACCGGTATTAAATTACGCCGGCTTAGATAGCCTACCTGCCACGGTTACCTGTAAAGAGGTGATGGCGAAAGTGATTGAAATTCGCCAGCAAAAGTTGCCTGATCCGAAATCGCTTGGCAATGCCGGCAGTTTTTTTAAAAACCCGGTAGTTAGCGCTGAAAAATTTAAACAACTGCAATTAAGCTTTGGCGATATGCCTCACTATGTACAAACTAATGGTGAAGTGAAGTTAGCAGCCGGTTGGTTAATTGATCAAGCAGGCTTAAAAGGTTATAGAACGGGTAATGTTGGCGTGCATGCTAAACAAGCTTTGGTATTGGTTAACTATGGTAGTGAATCAGGGCAAGATATTGTTGAGTTAGCCAAATTTGTTTGTGTGAAAGTTGCGCAAAAATTTAATGTTGAGTTAGAGCCTGAGGTTCGTCTTATTACTCGCACAGGTGAAACCGCATTTAAAACACTGATTGCTTAAAGAACTATAATTAACGACATGCTAATGAGAAACCCTTGATGGAAAAAACAGTAAAAGAAGAGCTTATTAAACAATTGGCGACCGGAGAGTTTGTTTCTGGGCAGCAGTTAGGTGATGTTTTAGGGATTTCACGAGCGGCTATTTCAAAGCATATTAAAGCCGTATCAGAAATGGGGCTTGATGTTTTTCGTGTCACCGGTAAAGGCTATAAGTTAGCCCAACCACTAGAGCTATTAAACGCTGACAAAATTTCTGCTGAGTTAATCAAATGTGATTTAACCAACAAGATTGAAGTGCATAATATCATTGATTCCACCAACGATTCACTGATGCGCCGATTACCTAATCAGGTAGAACAAGGTCAAGTATGTGTTGCTGAATACCAAAGTGCCGGGCGTGGCCGCAGAGGTCGGCAATGGATTTCGCCGTTTGGCTCACATATCTATTTATCTATGTATTGGTGTTTAGAGCAAGGCATGTCGGCAGCGATGGGCTTAAATATTGTTGCCGCATTAGCGGTGAGTGATGCTGTAAAAGCAGCTTTTGATATTGATGTTCAATTGAAGTGGCCAAACGATATTTATTTAGATGGGGTTAAGTTAGCGGGTATTTTGATTGACCTTGATGGCCAAGCACTTGACCCTTGTCATTGTGTTATTGGTATTGGCTTAAACTTAAAAATGCCAACAGATAGCGCTAAACAAGTAGATCAACCTTGGACTGATATTAGCCAGCACACCAATAAAGATATTAATCGAAACAAACTGGTGGTGGAGTTAATCAAAAGTTTAACTTGCCGTGTTAAACAACACCAAGGTGATGCACAAACAAATATAGTCGCAGAATGGCAGCAACTCGATTATTACTTTGATAAGCCCGTTAAATTGATATCAGGTGAAAGAATTGTTCGTGGTATTTGTCGAGGCATTGATCATCAAGGGGCGCTATTACTCGATATTGGTGGTGAAGTTAAACCTATGTATGGTGGCGAATTAAGCCTACGGGGTGATACATGATCATTCTTATCGATATTGGCAACACCCGTTGCAAATACATCACTGTAAATCATGGACAATTTAGTGAATTAAAAAGCATTAACAATAGCGAACTAACCACTAAATGGTGCGACAATCACTGGCACGATGCAGATAAAATTATTGTCGCGAGCGTAAAAATAGGTGAGGCCGCAGAATTAATTAACCAGTGGTGCAGTGCCATCAATAAACCTTTTCAGCGGGTGATCACCGAAGCCGAAAAAAATGGCGTATCCATTGCCTACCAAAATCCGCAGCAATTAGGGGTTGATCGCTGGTTAGCGATTTTAGCCGTTGCTACATTATACACTCAGCAAAATATTATCGTTGTTGATGCCGGAACTGCAACTACCGTTGATTTAGTTAGTGCAAAAGGAAAGCATTTAGGTGGCTGGATATTGCCGGGAATAGAGATGATGGTTGATAGTTTAAAACTAAATACTGATCAGGTGAAAGTAAACCCGCAACACATTAATAACATAGCACTTGGCTCAACGACATCCGATTGCGTCAATGGTGCTATTTGGGCTTCAACTCTGGGTATGATTGAACAAGCGTATATTTTTGCCCAGCAGCATAATATTGATATCGATAATATTGTCGTTACTGGTGGTAACGGTGAAAAACTTAGCAAGTTAATGACACGACCTTCGCTAAATATTCCTACATTAGTTTTCACTGGTTTGGCGCAATATATCTAATTCTTTTATAAAAACTTAACTAACTCGTTTAAAAAAACGTCAAACGGTTAAAAACATCACTTTTTTTTATTATTTCTATTGCAAGCGAGAAAACATTACACTAGAATTCGCTCCACTTAATGTAGTGCCGACTTAGCTCAGTTGGTAGAGCAACTGACTTGTAATCAGTAGGTCGCCAGTTCGACTCCGGCAGTCGGCACCATTAATACTTACTTAAACAAGAGTTTTTGTAAGTGAAAATAAATTTGGAGGGGTTCCCGAGTGGCCAAAGGGATCAGACTGTAAATCTGACGGCTCCGCCTTCGGTGGTTCGAATCCACCTC
>NZ_JBPDIH010000001.1:0-232682 GCF_052030545.1 Thalassotalea sp. PLHSN55
AGGACAAATAACAGTTGGTTTTTGCTCCTTCGTCGCTAATTTTAACCAACTATTATTGGCCTCTTAGTGAGGCGTTATATGCAAAATGAACAATGCAGCAGATTTCATAATTCTGTTAATTTTAAAGGAGTAAATTATGGGCCTTTTTTCCTCTATTTCTGAAGGTATTTTCGCTGCTAAAGTTGTTAAAAATATTGCTAAGCATTTAAATGTACATACATCTCAATTACCTGATTGGGTATTAACTGGAGCAAAAGATTGTGCTCCAGTACATAAAAGCAACGGGTATACTCCTGAGCAGGCAGCTTTATCAATACTAGAAACTCAAGGACAGTACATTGTTGAAGAAATGGCAAATAAATAGAAAGGAAGCTCCAGTATGGAAAATAAAGATTGTAGTGTTTGTAAAGGTTCACGAGTAGGTAAGGCTAACCCTCAAAACTTGAAAGATATTGAGTCTAATGGTGGAATTGAGTATCAACCAATCGAGTGTCAACACTGTAAAGGTACTGGCAAGGAACCTGAAAATACAGGCGGAGACTAACGTTATTGGTTTGGTGTAAATTTGCATATAACAAGTCATTTCAGCAGGACAAATAACTGTTGGCTTTTGCTCCTGCGTCGCTAATTTTAACCAACTATTTTCAGCCTCTTATTGGGGCGTTAAATTTCAAAAACGAACTGTTAATGGAGAACAGAATGAATAATCATAATGGAAAGTGTGCTTTTTGTATGACAATTGTTCCAAAAGAAGCAAGCACATGTACGGGGTGTGGAGCAATGTGGGGAGTTCAAATGAAAAGTGGTCACACGATCCATATTTCTAAATACAAATCACAAATGAAAGGGCAATTGCTTGCACCTGTAATTTACCTAATTATTATTGCAGCCATATATTTCTTTGCTCTTCCCAACGCTGATCACGATCTCTGGAAATGGGTATCTTTGGGTGGTATCGCATTTCTTGGATTTTGCACACTAATATCAATCCCAATAGCGCTTAAATCTTTATTTGGTTTTCTGTTTACAAAAGAAGCTTGGTGGAAATCGACAATATAAATTTAACAAGCACGTGCACAGGACAAAATTTCCGTCACGCCTTTTGTGCGCTGCTTCGCCACTTTAGCACAAAAAGCGCGACTCCAATTTTGCTTGTGACGTGGGCGTTAGGTGAATCGGCAGTTTTGGGATATAGGGAGAGTACTTTTGAGGTATGCAATTATTGAGGGAGTTAAAACCGAAGCTTCACCAAAATTAAAAGGTATATGTTCTAACTGTGGCGCAGAATTAGTTGCGAAATGTGGCAGAGTTAAAGTTTGGCATTGGGCGCATAAGAATAAAGTTGAGTGTGATCCTTGGTGGGAAAATGAGACCGAATGGCACCGAAACTGGAAGGATTTCTTCCCTGTTGAATGGCAAGAAGTAAGTCATATAGACCATAAAACAGGCGAAAAACATATCGCAGATGTTAAAAACCCATATGGATTAGTCATTGAAATTCAACATTCCCCTATTAAATTTGAAGAGAGATTATCTCGGGAAGAGTTTTATGGAGATATGATCTGGATAGTTGATGGTAAGCGAGGGCCGTTAGATGAAAGTTATTTCAACATGGGGCGAAGTGGTCCAATTCAAAAAGACCCATTAGCTTATCAAGTTAATTGGTATGGTCGCAGTCGACTTCTTCATAACTGGGGAGAGTCGAAAGTTAAAGTTTACATAGATTTTGGGCATGACCACCTGTGGCGACTAGTATTCTTTGATCCGGTAAAAAAAGTTGGTGCTGTTGGCCCTATATCAAAAGCTGTATTTATAGAGGATTGTTTAAAAGGCAATACTATCAGCGTTTCCAAGAAAGTTGATTAAGATACAAATTCACATAACAAGTCATTGAAAAGGACAAAAATCAGTTGGCTGTTTTCATTCCTCAGCATTTTAGCCAACAAGTTATTAGCCCATTAACAAGGGCGTTATGTGTCGGTCATCTATTGACTCTTAATGTGTTCGTAAACTAGTTAATTACTTGGTATTGTTCTTTACAATTCAGGTGATTTGAAACTAAGGAGTGATATTAGCAATGAAAAACATTACTACTTTGATTATGGCGTTATGTTTTTTTTCGTTTATTTTGTCTGGTTGTGCGAGTGTTGTTTCAAAGCATTATTTGGTTGGCAGTGGTGATGTTACTTTGATATCTAAGGTGTATCCGCCTTCGGATTATTACAGTAATAGCCCGTACAGTCGAAATCCATTGGAGCAGGCGTTACGAAATGGTGATCGAAAAACTGTAAAGCATCTTATGGATAACCATCATCCATTTCCTAACGCCTTTTCAGGGGATCCTGTCTATGCAAGTCACGGCTCTACTCAAGCAGAGCTCGCGTGTAGTTACGGCAACTTTGATTTAGCGTATGAGATACAGAGCGATTACAACATTACTTTAGATCCTACCAAGTGTTTGCATAAACTCAGCATCCACCTGCTCGACTCCAACACTAGTCAGTCAAGATTCAACCAAAGGAGTTTTCTTGACGTGACTATGAACGATGCCGAGACATTTATCGTTCAGTATCAAAGATTTCAAAAACATGCCTTTAACGGCGGCGGGGTGGTCGATTTTAAAGAATCAGCCGGTGTTCATATGAGTGCTGATTTGTACGTGAACGGTTTTTCCCAGCCTTTATTAAAGTCGGAAAACAAACGGCAGTATATTGAATCTGGGATTCAACGACTATTGGATGATGGCGCCGACGTAAATGCATGGGTTAATCAGGATTCGGTAATTGACCGCACCTCTATAAATCAATTCCATACTTTTGCTACTAATGTTACTCCTGCTTGGCGCGCTCGTATTCTACAGGCAGGCTACAACTTCAATAACACGCGCGAGTGTTCACAGTATCTCAAGTGCTCCTTGATGTCGCAGCTGGCCATGATGCCTATTTTTCATGCGCAGTTTTCTGTTTCTTATCTTTTTAATCATTCGCAAGAGCAAATGGATGAAATTATTGAGGATTACATTCGCTATGGACTCAATGTTAATGGCGGACACTCGCGCCGGGTCATTGTGGGTGTCCGAAGTGCTGAAAATATAAACAGAATTAATTTCAAGAGAGAAGATCATTATTTAAATTATCTACAGATGGCTGCCTACTACAATAATGAGCTCCTCTTTAATTCACTCATCAAGTTTGGTGCCGATCCCACATTAAAAAGTTCGGCGGGTTTAACGGTTTTTGATTATGCCGATCTGCGCCGAAGGATGATCGATAACGCCCATCAGCTGGCTTACATTAACGAGCAAAAAAATAGCGAGTTCATAGGGAAGTTGATCGCATTAGGACTGGGAGGGGCTGCGATTGCCAGCTTGGATATTCCGGTTGAAACTGCATCTCAAGCCTTGAGCGCACTAACGACCGATGTGATTACTGATGGTGAAGCTGGCACGACCAATAGGTTTTATCAGAAAGCAAGTGAAGGAAATATAAAACCTAACAATCATTTAGAAAGTGCCAATCAGTCCCGTAGCCAGGATAGAAGCCAAAAGCCTGTCGATTGTATTCATGAATATAACCGCGCCGAAATGCACTTAAGAAACACAGGCCACTTTAACTTTGGTAACTGCGATGTTCGTGACGCGGGTTCGCAGTGCTCTTCAAAAATTGCTATAAAGAGAAGAGGCGCTATAAATAACGAGCTAAGAAGTCGTGGATTTCCTCAATGCCAACAAGCGGTAAAGCAACCAACTGCGTCACCGCGCCAGAAACTTTCAGATAAAAGCCAGATTGAAATGTAAGAGGACTTTATCTTTCGCAATTCAAGGCTAAACCGGAAAGTAATTGCAGCACGTGCATTGAACCGACACAAATATCGGTTGATGGGCTATTGAAAAATGGGGTCGGTGACATAAAAGAAGCAAGAAAGTAACAGGGATCAGTTATTTTTATATATGTCACCGACCCCTTTTCATACTCAAAGCACTGCAGCTAGCCATTAATAAACGCAGGCTTAAACAACCCGTGTTGTTTCACATTGACCGTGGTGCGGAATATAGAGCACACACCGTGCAACAATTTCTCGTAAAGCATAATATTATCGCAAGTATGAACCGTCCAGGTTGTTGCACCGATAATGCAGAAGTCGAGTCTTTCTTTCATTCACTTAAAGCGGATTTAATTAGAGGCAATACGTTTGATACGATGAAAAAATTACAAACAAAATTAAAAGGTTACCTAAACTACTTTTACAATAGACAACGATTACATTCGAGTTTAGGATATAAAACACCTGCTGAGTACGAATTAGCAGTAAATTGAAATGGAGCGTGTCCATTTTATCGGGGGAAGATCATAATAACAGTTGGCTTTCGCTTCGCGATTTTAGCCAATCTTTTTTAGCCTATTAATATAAGCGTTAGCCGTATAGTTGTAACCTTGAGGTAATGTGATACTATTGTGATACATTATTTAAATGTTTATATAAGGTTTATTATGAGAGTTGAACTTGTAACAACACTTAAACGGCAAGCTACTAAAATTTTAGCTGATCTACATACATCAAAAGAACCTGTATTAATAACTGAACATGGTCAACCATCTGCTTACTTAGTTGATGTGGAAGATTATGAATTTATGCAACAGCGAATGGCAATCCTTGAAGGTGTTGCACGCGGTGAGCAAGCAATTAAAAATGGTGAAACGTTCTCAAATCAAGAAGCAAAAGAGAAAATGAGTAAATGGCTGAAGTAATATGGACATCACCAGCCCTAGATAATTTAAACGAGATCGCTGAATACATTGCTTTAAGTAACCTTTCTGCTGCAAAGAAGTTAACTCAAAAAATATTTGATAAAATATCTAGGTTAGAAAATCATCCGGAGTCAGGTAAAAGGCCACAGGAATTGGTGAACTTAAATTACCGTGAAGTAAATGTTAATCCTTGTCGTATTTTTTATAAAGTGGATAGTGACAAAGTTTATATTTTACATGTTATGCGTCAAGAACGAGATCTACGTAGGTTTCTTTTACAGAGTTAAATACGACTAACAAGTCATTGCAAAGGACAATGAAGTTCCCCCGCTTTAGTGGGCTTTGTTCTTTCGAAAGACAATCGGTGACGGTGACAAAACCGAAAGAAAGGTAAGTGTGGTTGGTAATTTTTCTAAATGTCACCGGCGCCTTTCCTCCGCCCCCTTTTTCTCTCTCTTTTCCCGCTTTTCCTCTGGTTAATATCAGCAAAATTTTAGTGCTTTGCTTGATATTTAACCTTGTTGCACCAAGGTCATAGTGACAAAACCTTAAAGCTTGGTACTCGTTGTTATTATGTTGTCTTACTTTTTACCTATTGCAGTGGCATTGCTTCTTATCGGTTATTCGGTTGCCAAACCGTATTGGCGTGAGTATCAGCGTAATAAAATTCGCCAGCAGCCTTTTAAAAAAGCTTGGCGCAAAATACTTCAACAACGTATGCCTTATTTTCGGCAAATGCCAGCTGATTTGCAGCTACAGCTTAAAGGGCATATTCAGGTGTTTTTAGCGGAAAAAAACTTTGTTGGTTGTAACGGCGTTAATATTACCGATGAAATTAGGATCACGGTTGCCGCACAAGCGTGTTTATTACTGCTTAATCGTAAAACCAATTTTTACCCGAAATTACGCACCATTTTAGTGTACCCGCGCGCCTTTGTTAAAGAGCAACAAACCGTGCAAGCCAATGGCGTATTGCATACTCATACCTCGATATTAGCTGGCGAGTCTTGGGATTTTGGCAAGGTGGTTTTATCGTGGCAAGATACCATCGACGGCGCAGAAATTCCGGATGATGGGCGCAACGTGGTGATCCATGAATTTGCTCATCAATTAGATCAAGAAAATGGCAAAGCTAATGGCGCGCCCATTTTAGCGAAAGGGCAAAGTTATCAGCAGTGGTCGGAAGCTTTTTCGAGCCAGTTTGAATTGCTAAAAAGGCAACAACAAAACCACATTTCATCAATATTT
Organism: Thalassotalea sp. PLHSN55; assembly: GCF_052030545.1. Classification (NCBI taxonomy): domain Bacteria; kingdom Pseudomonadati; phylum Pseudomonadota; class Gammaproteobacteria; order Alteromonadales; family Colwelliaceae; genus Thalassotalea; species Thalassotalea sp. PLHSN55. The sequence goes on from NZ_JBPDIH010000001.1 coordinate 5,997, forward strand.
GACTATTACGGCGCGACTAATCCGGCCGAATTTTTTGCCGTTGCCAGCGAAGTGTTTTTTGAAAAAGCGGAAATATTTCACTACCTTCATCCGGCGCTTTACCAGCAACTAAAGCAATATTATCAAGTCGACCCTGTGCATTGGTAACCTAAATATATTTGCTTTGCCACGTGTGTTAAAAAAAAATGCTGGAAAGCGTTTAAAGGCAACAAAATTACAACACTGCCTGATTATCAGGTAAAATTGGCGTTGATTTGAATAAACCAAGAGAGCCTTGGCAGTAGATGGCAATAAATGCAAAACAGCTAAATAATGAGTATAACGAGCAAGGGTATTTTGTTATTCGAAATTATTTTAGCGACGAGGAAATTAGCTCGCTTCGAGCGGTTATCTTAAAATTTCACCAACGCTGGCAGCAAGAAAACCACACGTTTTATCAACAAGAAGCGTTTAACTCATCGTTAATCACCGGTAGTCAGCACTTGGGGTTTAACGACCGTGTGAAGCTGTTTAACTTTATCAGCTCAACTAAGGTGATGAAGATTGTGGATGCTGTGATCACCGCTATTCCGGCTTTTATGAATACGCAGCTCTTTTTTAATCCGGTAAATCCTGAGCTAAAAGATTTTTGGCATAGAGACTGCCAGTACGATTACGAGGTTGACGATCAAATAAAAGTGATACAGGAAACACAAGTGGTGCACCTTCGCATTCCTTTATTTGATGAATACGGCATGGAGCTAGTGCCGGGAACCCATAAACGTTGGGATAACGAAGAAGAGTTTGATGTTAGGCAAGAGCAAAATGGTAAGCTGAGCAGCGATCCGCTTTCTACCGGTAAAAAAATACCGTTAGCTGCTGGCGACTTATTGGTTTTTTCAGCAGATATGATCCACCGCGGATTATATGGTTTAGACCGGCTTGCCCTCGATATGCTGGTGTTTGATTCTACCGGCGATTATGTTGACTACGTTGATGACGACTGTTTGCCTGACGAGCAAATGCTCAAAGAAATTACTGACCCTAGGTTATTTAAAAACACCATGGCATTAAAAGCCATGGCGTAATTGTGCTGTGTATTGAAGCTGCGTTTGTATTTAAGCTGAGTGTGTATTTGAGGCTAGAGCGTGTTGATCTTTGTGGTATGAATTTTGTCCAATTAAAACGCTTTCTGATCGCGGCACTAACTTGAAGGCATAGTGGCTCTCGGCTTTGGTTCCAAACGTCGCCCTACCTCCTCAATCCCTTGAGTCGTACGTCTAAAGTTAGTAACAAAGAGCAGGAAGCGTTTAAATGGATCCTTCGGACAGCGTTTGTTTGCCATTTCTACTGCGTTGCCCCACATGGATGTGGGGTAAGGTGACTTTGCAGGAGCATAAAGTCTTTATCACTCATTTATGTAGAATAATTACACGACAATCGCTCTACCTTGTATAAATGGCAAACAATTCGCTGCAAAAACATACATCAAAGGTCAACACGCTCTAGTTTTCAGCAAGCGCCATTTCAGCCATTTTCATGGTGCTTTCAAAAGATTTTGCCCCAGCGATAAATAAACCGTTATGGCAAAAAGTAGCGTCACTAAGTTGAGTTACCGCTTGAAGCTCAGCGTCTGATAAGCCTGCCCATGCTTTAGGCAGCGGTTTTCTATCTTCAAAAGAGCCTAACTCAACCGGTACGGTTTGAATGCGCCATTGGCCGGTTTCTGACGGGTACACCACAAACAAGGCTTGTTGCGATAAACTATGCACAGTGCGTTTCCACGGGGTATATTTTTCTAACACGATCACTCTTGGGTCTTGCGCATTTTCGATAGCTTTAGCAACAATCTCTTTTGCGCTAATCCCGCCCGTTGCGGTGGCAATAAATCGCGATAATACTCGCTCTGCAAAACTAACCGCTTCATCAAAACAGCGATCAAAATCTCCGTCTTCTTGCCATGTTGGGTTAAACAAGGAAATAGTATGACTTAAGCTAATGCCTTGCGCGACCCCTTCAACATGACCACAGTCGATGGCATCGATTACAGATACTAAGCCAGCATCAACTGAGTCGGCGACTTCTTGGCTATTATTACATATTGCTAAACCGTACTTTTGCCAAATCAAACCAAAAGAAGAGTAGGGAATGCCGTTTTCACGTTTGCCTGCGCCGCCACGTTGGTGGTGATCGAAGCGGCCGGTATCTGGGTTATATTCGCCGCCAACATCAATAATAATATCGGCTTGCTCGATAAGAGCAACATCACGGGTACGCATAAGTTTGAAGCTTGGAAAAATGTGTTTAAGCGCGGCGATGCTAAATACATCGTCTGCATGAAAGTTACCGTTATGTGTTGCTATGGTTACGTTGGTCATTTAGTTGATACTTATCTTTTAAGGAGGGCTTGTAGCAAAGCGATTCATTCTCGTTCGCTTGGCATTATATTCACTGAGCGGGGAAGTTTAGCAGAGTTTGGCCTTATCCCCTATAAATTGCTGGTAATGAGCGAGTTAAACTTGTCAGCAAAAATACAGTGTAAGCGAGTTTTATATCGATAAAAATAGCGAGAAATTAATCGCTTATTGCTAATTGTAAGATAGTGTAGAACATCTGTAAGCATTACCTACATTATCTGCACATTTTCTAAATAGTTTGGTTTTTACTTCGTCACTACACTTGCCCTTGCTAATTTAAATAAACAACGGGAAGTAAAACATGAAAAATTTAGTGATAACTCTACTGGTCATTACCATCAGTGCTTGTTCGTCAATCGCTGCTCAACCCGAAGCGAATGTGATCCGCTTAACTCATACCGAACCGAGTGAAGAGTGTCAGTTCTTGGGGGACATAACCGGCAGCCAAGGTGATTTTTTTACCGGCGCTTTTACCTCGAACGCCAATTTAGAAACTGGTGCGCGCAACGATCTAAAAAACAAGGCGCTGCAACTAGGCGGTGATACTATTTATTTACTGACCGAACGCGCTGGGCAAACAGGGCATTATAGTGGTGAATTTGGTGGTGGCAGTCAGCAAACTAATGTCACTTTGTCGGGCAATGTTTATAAGTGCCAGCAATAATCTTGCTTAAACTGCCAAGCTAACACAGCCAAGCTAACACAGCCAACCGAAGCCATTAATGTTTTCGGTTGGCAGCTATGAGTTGGCGGGTTAGCGCTGCTATCTCTTTATTTAACTTGCAATAGCGATCTTTAATTTTTAAGTACTTGTTGATAAAGCTCGACCACAAATTCAATAAACGCTTTTACCTTAGGAATTTTGGCTCTATTTTTTGGATAAAGGGCAAATACATCGACCGCGGGCAATCCCCATTCGGGCAGTATCTTTACTAATTTCCCGTCTGCTATTTCTTGAGTGCACATATATTCAGGCAATATGGCAATGCCTAAGTCATCAATCAATGCCTGTTTTAATAGACTAAAATCATCAACCAATAAACGCGGCTTGGCGGTGATGGTATGCGTTTGTCCTACTGTTGAAACTAAGTTTAATGTCGCGTCATTATTGCTTGGGTTCATAATTAATATTTGGTGCATGGCTAATTGTTGTATTTGCTCAGGTTTGCCATGCTTGGCAAGATAGGCTGGGCTTGCATAAAAACTACGAGAAATATTGCCCAATTTTTTAGCGATCAGTGACGAGTCGTTAAGCTGGCCGATTCGGATCACCACATCAAAACCTTCTTCAATAAAATCAACCCGGCGATTCACTAAATTAAGCTGCACATTAAGCTCAGGGTATTGGTGTAAGAATTTGGCCAGTGCAGGTTTTAATATTTGTTGGCCAGTAGAGACCGAAGCGCCTATTTTTAATGGCCCTTTATAGCTGTGCAATAATTCTGAAACTGCTGCGCTCGCTAAGTCTAATTCTTCATGAACACGTTTACAGTGGCTTAAATAACGTTTACCCGCTTCGGTTAAATGCTGTGAGCGGGTAGAGCGCTCTAATAACGTGACATTTAAGTATTGCTCTAAGCGAGAGACTTTTCTACTGACATTGGCTTTGGGAATATTTAGCCTATCAGCTGCTAGGGTAAAGCTGCCCGTTTCTACCACGGCTAAAAATACCATCATGTCATTAAGATCGTGTGCCATGGTACCCTCTACTTATTGTTGTTAAAAATGAAATTATCATATCAACTAATCTGTATTTATCAAACAGTGGCTAAGTTTTAATATGGTGTCATTCAAACAAGAAACACCTTATTTACCGGAGTATCACATGCAAATCTTAACAAAAAGTTCATTACCCTTAGGCGGCTTTGCCGGATTAACCGAACATCGATTAGTTACCGACCGCCGCGTATTTGGCAGCCACAAACAAGCCAATACCTTCGATGGTCTTGGTAACTTTGTTTACCTTGCCGATGCCCAGTTTAACCCTCATGGTGAAACCCGTATGCATCCGCATAAAGAAATAGATGTTATTTCAATTATGATTGCCGGGCAGGTGGTGCATGAAGGCTCGCTTGAACATGGCCAAAGTTTAATGGCTGGCCAAGCGCAAGTTCAACGCGCTGGCGGCGAAGGTTTTTCACATAATGAAGTCAACCCAGACAATAGCAAAAACCGTATGCTGCAAATTTGGGTATTACCTGATGAAGCAGGCCAACGTGCCGGCTATAAGCATTATCACTTAAAAGAGGAAGGGCTAACCCGTATTTATGGCGGCAGTAAAAACCAAACTGAAACCTTTGACAGTAAAACAATGATTGATGTGGTGCGCTTAACGGCAGGAAAAAGTATTGAGTTTTCCGATGAAACTTTAGCTTACGTGAGCAAAGGTAGCGCTGAATTTAGCGATGACAACAGTACGTTCAAAGCACAAGACGGCGATTTAATTCGCAGTAATAAAACAGTAATTACTGCAATCACCGACACCGAAATTGTGGTGGTAAGTCAATAACGGCTTAATGTTTATACAGAATATAAATTGCTAAGGAGAAAATCATGACACTAGGGGCTGTTGATTTTTCGAGGTTAAATTTTGTTCAAAATAAACGCTTTTTGTTCAAGGCGTGAACAACACAGCATGGTTGTTCCATGTAAGTTGTGAACAACGATGAAGAAATAGCGTTTAGTTGAACCCCAAGGGCAGTGTTTCTAGGCATTTAACCATCATTATTGCGCTTTCATGTGGAATAACCACATAGCAATTGCAATGCTTTGTCTAAATACCTAGAAACTGCTGCAAAAATAAACACGAAAGATCAACAGCCCCTAGCTAATAAACATATTATCGCGCTGATTAATTACCTGGCTTTAGTGCCGTTAGTGTATTTTATTCCGCAGTGGGTAAACCCGTTTTTACCCGATAATAAGTTTTTGAAAGTATGTGTTGATGTAGTGATTATTGTGCCGATAATCGCTTATGTTGTGATGCCAATATCATTGAAAAAACTAAGCTCGCCCTAGCTGTGTTCAGGTAAAGACAAAAGTTGGCTTTTTCTCCTGTACTGCTTATTTTAGCGATAATTATAAGGCCTTTTTTTGACTGTTAGATAACTAGAAATGGTTGAACTTTAAAGTCCAAGTTTAACAAAATAGGTATTTACGAAAGTTAATTGAACCACACTTTCATTAAGTTAATAAGGAAGCGGTAGGCCTCTGTGTAATATGCAGTAATACTAAGATGTATATATGTTTCTATAATTATTACGCCCTTTGTTGTTCATTACCTAAGGCTTTGGGCAACCTCGTATAACAGATATTATAGGAAGATAGAAATAAGTTTAGCGCTCAGTCAATTCAGAGAGGCTGTTTAAGAAAATACAAGCGCGTATTTAAGTTTCAAAGATAAAGATAATCGAGCATGTAATTTGAATTATACAGACGCTGATTATCGTGTTTAGAAGCCGACAGTTATAAATCTATCTGGCCCTTGCGGTATATTTTCTCTTATTTCTAAAGTTGATGCAGACGTTACTGGATTTGATGTACATGCGTCAGTAAACATCGATTTTGACTCTGTTACTGGGAAACTGATAGGTGTATTTTTAACTGGTTTATCTGTTCGTTTTTTGAGTTGTGTTCATTGCCAATACGTGTGTTCTCAAAAGAGCATGTTGCTGAGGCTAAAAAGAATGACAGTATATTGATAAGTTGGTTTTTGTTGGTGCTTTCATTTCATCAGTTTATATGTGCCCACAGAGTACTGGCGTTAGATACACCTAAACTTTTCGCGATAAATTTTTATAAGGAAATAATGCAAATGAATTACCAAATAAGTGAGTTACCAACACCTATATCTATAGAAGTTGCACGCAACTGTTCTTGTTTAATTAACGTAGCTAGCCAAATGGCAAAAGACTGGATTAGTCAAAAAGACAACTTCCGTTGGGTACCTCGAGACACGTGTGCCTATACCAAAGAGTTGATTGCTAAATTTGACTTTGATGGAGTTGAGTTGCTGTGGAGTGAATTTAATAAAAACAAAGAACCCTTTGGTTTTATTGTCCCACTTAAAAATAGTAATACGGCTTACTTAGTCTTTAGAGGGTCTCAGACAGTAGCCGATTTCTTCGCAGATGCTCAAGTTGGTCAGGTTGAATATGTTAATGGTGGAAAAGTAAGTAAAGGCTTTTATCGTGTATTTAATGGCTTAGAAAAACTACAAAGTGCTTTGAAAGCTATTAAGGTTGATAATTTAGTGATTTGTGGACATAGCCTAGGATCTACATTAGCTACGTTATCAGTTCCTGTTGCAATTGAAAGCGGGTTCTCGCCAGATTTAATTACGGTCTTCCCTCAAGCAAGCCCTAAAGTCGGGGATCAAGACTTTGCTAATTATATTAATGCGCTTGGCGTGAAGTTGTTTAGACTAGTAAATACAGAAGACTCTGTTCCAAATGCACCACGAGATATAAAAGACACAAGGTATGTTCACGTCGGGGATGAAGTATCCTTCACTGCTAAGTATAACAATGAGTCATTAAATCATAATCCTTGTTGCTCATATGCATATGCTTTATTACATCCTGAAAGTCCGGTAAACCCAGAAAATAATGGTGATAACTGTATTTTTCCTAATGCTGAGTAGTCTGTACTGGCTATATTAATTTGGGTATCATACCAAGCGTTAAGGCTGGTAAATATTAGCTAGCTTCTGTTGATGCCTCACATACATTAGCTATTTTTTGCCGCTTAATGTGGGGGAACCGTTAGGAGAGGAGTATCGAATTACATGGATCGTATTATTTTCATCTCTATCGCTTTAATTAGTATTGTTATTGTATTAGTGATTGGTGACTATTTGTACATGGGGATTTGGTATTACCTTGCCATCCCCGTTGTCGCTTATTTACTGTCTTTACCTTTTAAGCCTCAAAATTTTTTCTTAACGGGTATTAGTCTCGCAATATTGTTAAGTTACATTCCTTATTTTTATTTCAATATTACAGCTATAAGGCCGGAAGGCTTGCTTGGCTTAGGGCACTTATTTTCATTGTTTGGTTTGGCTTTAGGAATTATATTCGCTGGCTTTTACCTAAAAAATAAATCTTTAAAACCTTTACCTACCCTAATAATGAGTTTTGGTATTTCTTTATCAGGCTTTCTGTTTAATCAATTAGTTGTGTGTAATACGGTATTTTATTGTGGCAAGTTACTATCAAGCGGCTAATAAGTTGCGTAGCAAGGCTAAAAACATAGCTTTTGTTCGTGTCTAACAATTTTAGCCTGTTTTATTTTCTGCATGGAAACCGGAGGCGGTGACAAAAAGCAGTAAGAAAGTGGGTGGCATTAGCAATTTTTCTATCTGTCATCGACCACTTTGATCTTTGCTGTCGATCATAAGTTTACTTTCTACTTAATTAATCTGCGACTGACTCAACAGTCATGGAAAGTGTGTTATCAACATACCTTGCCTTAAAACGAAAGCCTAGGCGATACAAACAAGTCATTAATTTATCAATGCTAAACTTTTCAATGTGTCCACTTTTTAAGTCACTAACGCGAGGTTGTGTTAAGCCCATTTGTTCTGCTGCAACTTTTTGTGACCATCCGTTTGTATCAATAATATCACGGATAACACCCATTAGATCTGCGCGAGTTTGAAGCTCTGAGGCTTTAGCTTTATCTTCAGTTATAGCGTCGAAGATATTTGTATATTCAAGAGTCATATTAAACAACCTTATTGATTAACGTATAAAAATAATATATCGCTATCGATATATATACAAGTAACGATATACATAATGTATTTATTTTTGAATTAATTTGGAAATCTGGGAACGGTGACAAAAAGCAGTAAGAAAGTGGGCGGCATTAGCAATTTTCTATCTGCCATCGACCACTTTGCAGTTTCGTTAGACACTTTCAGTTTATCTATATAGCAGTTTAAAAAATCAAAAAACAGTTGGTTTTTGTTCTTTCCTCGCTTATTTTAATCTACTGTTATTTTCCTCATAGAGGGGGGGGTATTTATTTCTGGAGTTCACTATGACAAGAATCATATTGCAAGGGTTTATAATCGTACCAGCTTCAGATCTTGCAAGTGTTAAAAGTGAGTTGATAGCGCATAAAAGTCTTACTTTACAAGAGCCAGGTTGCTTAACTTTTGTTGTTACACCAGACAAGATTAATCCTCATAAGTTTAATGTTTACGAAGAGTTTGAAAATCAAACCGCTTTTGAAAGTCATCAAGCTAGAGTTAAGTCATCTAGATGGGGCGAAATTACTAAAAACGTAGAAAGGCATTATCGAATAAACAAAGGTGAATAAACGTATAATAAGAAATTAAAGTAAAACAAAAAACAGTTGGTTTTTGTTTATGTTTCCCATATTTTAGCTAGTATAATCACTGCCTCGTATAGAGGCGTTAAATGCCTTTCAGGAACAAGTGAAAATTAGATTATGAGACCTCAATTAAGAGCCAAAATCATTGAAGTGTGTGAGAGGAAAATAGCGGCTAAAGGTGACAATGTAGGATTATCGTTTTACGCTTTTTTTAAGAATAAAAATGATGACCCAGCGTTGCTTATGGAAGCCGCCACATGGTGGATCCAAACCCATAAATTAGATCATTTTGTTAAGGCTTATAAAATTAAAGAAATGGTTCAAAATAATTTATAAGCGGCAATTATCGTAAAGGATCAATAGCCGTTGCTTTTGCTCAAGCGTCGACTTTTTAAGTCATTATTTTTGCCTCTTGATGAGGCGTTAGCAATTCAGGGAAATTCAGGACCAAACGGGGTCGGTGACAAACAGAGGGAAAAGGTAAACGGGATTAGCAATTTTTGACCCTATAACAAAATCTATGTCACCGACCCCGTCTTTTATAGAGACTAATACAGTAGAGCAAAACGCATAACAACATTTTCAATCTCGAAAACAACAGTTGGCTTTTGCTTCTTAGTGGCTTATTTTAACTAGCTATTATTTACCTCTTAGTGAGGTATTACATTGCAACGGAGATAGCATGGCACTGAAAGTCGATCACGTTACTATTTTGGTTAAATCACTAACCGAGAGTATGCCGTATTACATAAAACTATTAGAACTTATTGGTTTTACTAAATTACGTGATTTTGTTTGGACCGATAATGAAGGTTTTTTTCTTCAGTTTAATCAGGCTAAAGAAGGCTCTAGAGAATATCAGCGATACGGTGCAGGAATGAATCACATTGGTTTTTCTGCGCCTTCGCCGGAGTTCGTAACTAATTTACAAACAAGTATGAAGGAAAGTGGTTTTGATGTTCCTGATATTCAGGACTTTGACGGTGTTAAAGCACTGTTTATGAAAGACCCTGATGGCATTCGTTTTGAAATTACTTATTACCCACCCGGTGTCGCTGTTGTTGATTAGCGGCTAGGGACCAAACGGGGTCGGTGACAAACAGAGGGAAAAGGTAACGGGATTAGCAATTTTTGACCCTATAACAAAATCTATGTCACCGACCCCTTATACTTTTCTTGCCCCACAAGCTTAACCTACTTTTATTTGTTATTTAACGTGGCGTTAGCTTTTGTTACATCTTAAAGTCTTTAATGGTGATTATTTCATGTTAGTTTGTTGTTTTTAATGTATGAGGTTACTAATGAGTAATTTACAAAAAGCAGGTGGTGTTACAGCGCTTCTTGAAGCAACTATTTACATATCGGCTTTTGTGTTTTTTGGTGCTTTCTGGAATTTTCCTAGCGATGCCGAGTCAGTACAAAAATTTGCTTTTCTAGCTGAAAATCAGGCTGTTTTATCTATTGTAAATTTCATTATGTATGTGCTCTTTGGCATCTTTTTAGCCGTATTGGTTTTGGCTGTTCATGAGCGCTTGAAGGCAAAAAGCCCATCGCTTTCTCAAATTGCCTCACTGTTTGGTGTTGTTTGGGTAGGCTTAGTTATTGCTAGCGGAATGATAGCCAATATTGGTTTATCTACTGTTTTAGAAATTTCCACGAAAGACCCCGAACAAGCGATGACCGTTTGGCAGGCTATATACTCGGTAGTAGAAGGTTTAGGTGGCGGAAACGAAGTGGTTGGCGGGCTATGGGTGTTATTGTTAAGTGTCGCTGCTTTAAAAGGCGATGAGTTTTCTAAAAGACTTAACTACTTCGGAGTTTTTGTTGGTATTGCAGGCATTGTTACCGTTTATCCTGCGGATGTGCTTACAGAAATTTTTGGAGTAAGCCAAATAATATGGTTTGCTTGGTTAGGAGTTGTTATGCTTAAAAGCAGTAAAAGCTAATAAATTAAAGGCAAATATTTTTAGTATCGTCGTTTGGTGTATTTCAATAATTAAGGAAAATAAAATGAAAAAATTAGGAATGATAATCTTATCTTTAGCGGCGTTTACAGCGTCAGCTGCTGAAAATTTAGAGTTAGATCTTAACCTTTATCTAAATAACGAACTTGTGAAATCTCAAGTTATTCAAGCTGAAACCGGAAAAATGCATTCAGTTACTGCAGATAAAGTTATTAAACTTGATATAACGCCTACGTTGAAAGACAACATTGTAACTTTGACCTCAGTAATGCATAAGTTTGAAAATGGCATTTTTAGCAAGTTTCAAGAACCCATGTTAATGGTTAAACTTAACGAGCCAGCTAGCATCGAAATGGGCACTGAAAATGTTCAAATTTATAAAATTGAAGTTACCGCAAAAAAATATAACAAACCAATTAAATAAGGCAAAGCTGCTCATGTTTGGCTTGATTTCGCTTAGCTACAAGTTATAGCCAAACATGACTATCCCTTAACAGGGTTATAACGATGAGTGAACCCTAATTTATGCGTATTATCATAAGCTTATTAATTGTACTTCTTTTAAATGGTTGTGCGACCACAGGCAAGAGTAATAGCCTTGCTCAGGTTGTAAAGGACTATTATGAGGTCTATTCAAAACGAGAAGATTTCAACAAATTTATGGCATATTACGCTGATAATGCCAAATTCCAAGATATTATTTATGGCAACAGCTACAATAACAAAGCTGAAATAAGAAGCTTTTTAGACTGGGGGAAAGGCGACTTTAAAGTACTTAATGGCACAAGAACCTTAACCGTTACAAGGCATGTTTTTGGAAAAAATACCGTGATAACAGAAGGTTTTTTTCATGCTTTTAGCTACGATGGACAAAAGCTTGGGCCATGGCTTTTTATTATTACTCAAAAGTTTGATTCAAAGAATAAGATTATCGAACAAACAGATTGGATTAATTATACACCCAGAAATAATTTCTTAGGGGGTAAAAACATGAATGACGCGCTGTTGAAAAAGTAGTCATAACAAATTATTTACCTAGAGTTTATCGCTCTTAGTTAGGTTTTGCTGCACGAGGTTATTTAATGAATCTCTTTTTAGCCAACATGTTTTTAGTTGCTTAGCGAAGTATTAGGTCTTTTAACAATCATAAGGATTTGAATTCATGTCTGAACTACACACTAATAAACCATGGAATATCGAGCTTAAGAGCTTTTGCATGTTAATGCATTTAAGCCAGTTATCAGGAATATTAATCCCAGGCTTAGGCTTCTTTCTACCAATTATTATGTGGGCGACAACTAAAGATAAAGCTGTTGAGATAGATGCTCATGGTAAAGTTATTTTAAACTGGATGTTAAGTTTTATGATTTACTTTCTAATTATATTATCGATTTTTGGTGTTTTTGGTGTGCTTGCGCTACTGGCATATAATTTTATTTTTATTATTATTGGCGCAATTCAAGCAAATAAAGGGGCAACGTGGCGGTATCCGCTGAGCATTCCTTTTTTAAGATCTTAGACACCAAATTACCCTGTCAAATAGTCACTGCCAACATTTTGCTCAATTAAACCTCATATTTAAAATCAAAAGCCTCTAACGACAGAGGCTTTTCAGTTTACTTATTGGCATGCTATAGCAAAACTTTTGATTTTACCCTCGTGGTGTTTCCGCACTTTGTCTGTGAATGCGTTATACGGAGCAGGCGACATAGGCTAAGGCTTCGTTAATTTAGAGCTTAATTGCCATAAATTGAGCTTACGATGACACCTTTTTTAGCACGCAGACAGTTCAAATACTTATCGAAACGATAGCAGTAGCTAGGTAAAGATAGGTAAATATTGCCATTAATAATCGACAGTTATAGTTATGTCTGATAAATATTATAAAATGTAATTAAGTGTTTCTGTGTCGATTATCTGACCTGAAAGACATTAATTTTTTGTAGTGGTTTTGAATAAAAGTCTATAGTCAAAGAGCAGCTTCTGCGTGGCTATTGGGGGAGTCAGAATGAAAATAACCGTTTATAAATATCTAGTGACCATATGTTTATCCATTATCAGCGTTGTCTGTGTTGGGTCGGAAAGTCGCTCAGAACGTCCGAATGTTTTAGTGATCATATCTGATGACCTAATGAAACAAATAGAACTATACGGTGATAGCGCTATTAAAACACCTGCGTTAAGTGAGTTAGCTAACGAGTCTATGCTGTTTGACCGAGCGTATGCTCAATACCCACTATGCGGACCTTCACGTGCCTCTTTATTTATAAGCAAGTACCCAAGCAATAGCGGTATTACTTGGAATCAGGGCGGTAAGAGCGAATCGGTACAGAAACGAGCAAAGAAAATGGGTGTAGAAACCATGCCTGCTTACTTTCGTAAAAACGGTTATGTAACCATAGGCGGCGGCAAGTTATACCATGATACCGTTATTGCGGGCTCTGATGGCGCAAAGCACGACTTTAGCGTTGTGCTCGATGGTAAAGGTAAAGACGGTAAAAAAGTCGCCACGCCAGGCAGCAAAAAGAAACAAACTAACATAGTAGAAGCTAGCGAATACAGTGATTATCAGCACAAAGATGGTGCTCTAGTTAAAAACGCTAAAAAGTGGTTGAACCAATACGCAGATAAAAAAGCCCAACAGCCATTTTTTATGGCACTAGGTTTGAAAAAGCCACACTCTCCATTTTCTGCACCAAAACGTTTTTTTGATATGTACGATCGAGACGCGATGCAGTTAACTGATATTAAGCCGCCTAACGACATTATTACGCATTATTCTTTAAGCAAACCAACCGCATTATTAAAAGTACATGCAGACACCAACCAATACACCTCATATACGTTGCCAGAGAGTAAAAAGAAAGAAATTATGCATGGTTACAGCGCCTGTGTTTCGTACATAGACTTTCTGGTCGGTGACTTAATTAAAACCTTAAAACAGCAAGGGCTATATGATAATACCATTATTCTTTTTACCTCAGATCATGGCTATAAACTGGGGGAATATGATCGCTGGGCTAAATATACGCTAATGGAAAAAGACAGTGTTGTGCCGCTTTTAGTTCGAGTGCCAAGTTTAAAAGAAACCCATGGAACGCGCACTAATGCAATTGTTGGTTTAATCGATTTATACCCGACATTGGCGGAGCTTAGTTCGCTGCCTACCCCTAAGAAAATTGACGGCGTTAGTTTTGTGCCAACGTTAAAAGACCGTAAGGTTTCAACGCGCGATTATATTCATACTATTGTGACTAGAAGTAATATTGAAATGGCCGATGGTAAAAAAGCGCCTAAAGCAACAGGGTCAAGTGTTATCACCAAAGAAGGTTATCGTTATACGCAGTGGTGGCAGGGTGAAGCTGATGATATGCCAGCTGCCGATGAAGTGGTGGGTGCAGAGCTTTACGATCATTACAAAAATAACAATACGGTGATTTCAGAGAAAAATATTGCTAACGAGCAACAGCAGTTAACGGAACAAATACGAAAAGCAACGATGAAGCTTTAAGTCTCATAACAATAGTCTTAAACGCTGCTGTAATGAAGGCAGCGTTTAACTTTTCTAAGCCACTTTTTTCGAAGCTGCTCTTTTCACAAATAGTGTTTTCTAACTAACCGTGTCGAAAATAATCCGTTTTTTACATCTAGTCACTAACTTACAAAGTCGTAACAAAATATTCGCCATTCTTGAAACCTAGCAAGAGTGTAGCGTTAACCTTTGTTTCACTTGCTCTGATAGTTCACCGCTTTTAATAAATACCTTAAATGAAAGTTGTTGAAAGATATAACCCCTTCGTTGTGTTGATTTTGCTATTTGGGTACTGTAGTCTTTCTATACAATAAGGTCGTAGATTCTGATTCGCTATACGCTTTAGCGGTATCAGCAGTCCGAGGTTGGAGAGTACTATGCAGTTCACTATTTCTGGTCGAGAAAAGGTGTTTAATCTTGATGAAAGTATTAGCTCTTATCTAAAGCGAGTCTATACCCACGTTCCTTTAGCGCAAGTAGAAAGCATCTTTGCTTTTACCGAACGCTCAACACTTTATGGTGGCCGTCCATTTCATCGTCCACAATTATTAGCAAAAGATATCGAGCAAATGTATCAGCTTGGTATAGGTTATCGAATTCCGCTTACTAATAACTTTGTTACACGGGAAGAATATGAAACCAATGTCTGCTTTTTGGAAAAATATCACCGTAAAGGTAATTCAGTCATACTGGTTAATGACGACTTAGCTGGCTGGATCCGAAAGGATTTTCCTAAATATCGTATTGAAGCAAGTATTATAAAAAGTATCGATAATACGCGGCGCTTAGACAAAGCATTAGAAATTTACGATACCGTTGTTTTACCTACTTCTCTCAACGAAAACCTAGAATTTTTAGATAACATTGAATGTAAGCAACGCATTACGTTATTTGCTTTTGCAGGCTGTGGCATTAATTGTCCATCGAAAATTTGCTATCCGTCAATGTCAAAATTTAATAAATATAATGGTCATACACAAATCGACTGCTCTCAGCCAACCAAGGCGAGAGAAAGTCGTGGTCGAGTAAAGTTCGACTTATCGCGATATACGCAAATGGGGTTTAATCGTTTCAAAATGATCGAGCCTTTAGGGGCTGTTCGACGCAAACCCGCAGTTGCAAAGCGTATTAGCTAATATGCTTTCAGAACATTTAATAATAATAGTAAAGTGAAAAGTTAAATAAGCTAAATATTGCTTATTACCGGTATTGAAATAGCATGAATTTTTATCATCTATAGTGTTATAAATAATTTAACTTACCTTTGTAATATCTGTTTCTTACTGTAAGTTACTGAATTTATGCTTATTTATCAGTTATGTTATTTGTTTTCTTGAATGTTTTAATTTTAAGAAAACGCTAGTTTTCAAAAATAAAGATGAATTAAATAAAAGATAATCAAAGCTTTCGTTTTATTTCATTGACATTGTTTATTTGGCACTCTATAGTTGTTTTTGTGGTGATTTACTTTCATATTCTTTCATAGTTGAGTGATTTGCCTCTAACGTTCGGTTGTAAAATCGATACACAAGAAATAATAAAAGAATAGAGTTGAATACAAATTAAGCTAGGGGGCTTAAAATGAAAACACTTGGTAAAAGCATTGATTCACGTTTTAAGATAAGTAAGGTTGCACTGGCAACAAGTGCTGTTCTTATTGGGTCTTTAACGGTCTCTCAAGCATATGCAGAAGAACAAGCAGCAGAAAAAATAGAAGTTATTGAAGTGACAGGTATACGCAGTAGTATTATTGCTGGCCTAGATCTAAAAAGAAATTCAGAAAATATTGTTGATGCGGTATCTTCTGAAGACATAGGTAAATTCCCAGACGCTAACTTAGCAGAGTCGTTACAGCGTATTCCGGAAGTATCGATTGACCGTGACGGTGGTGAAGGTCGTTATGTAACTATTCGTGGTTTAGGGCCAGAATTTAACCAAGTATTATTAAATGGTCGTAAACTGGCAAGCTCTGAAGCAACTCGTGCTTTTAGTTTCGATACTATCGCCTCAGACTTAGTCAGTGAAATGCTAGTGTATAAAACACAAAATGCTAGTTTAACTGAAGGTGGGTTAGGTGGCACAATCGATGTTCGCACTGCACGCCCACTTGACCAAGACGGTTTAGTTATTTCAGGTACCTTAAAAAGCTTATACGAAGATCAAGCTGATACTTATAATCCGCAAGGCTCATTTTTAATTAGCAATACCTTTTTAGACGGTAAAGTGGGCGCGCTATTTTCAGCAACGTATCAGTCGCGTGAAAATAGAACCTATACTGTCGATAATAGCGGTATTGTTACTGGCGGTATCTTCTTAGAAGCATCACCTAATGCCTACGGCGGCAATTACTATTCTTATTCTAACTTAGAATACACACCTGCTTATTCACCAGTAGAATTAAACCGCAGCGTTGTTGAAGAAGACCGTAATCGTTTAGGTTTAAGTGGTGTACTTCAGTTTCGTCCTAATGATCAACTAGACATTACCGTTGATTATTTATACTCAAAATTCCAAGCTGACAAAACTATTCATACCAAAAGTAACTGGTTATCGGGTATCGATGCACCAGGTGAAGACATTTTAGGTTGGTATGGCGACTTTATCGCGGCATCTCAAACGGAAGTAGACGCTAATGGCGTAGTTACACAAATGTCGCGTAACTCTTGGACAACATCAACCGCATTTAACCGCGAAGATGAATACCGTGATACGGAAACGCAAATGTTTGGTATTAATGTTGATTACATGATTAACGAAGATACTAAGCTTGTTGTTGATGCAGCTTGGTCTAACGCGATTGATGACAACCAAGGCCGCAATACGCGCAGAAGTATGTTAGTTAGGGGGGTTAACGGTTATGTGGTTAATACCAATGCTGACGTTCCTTATATTGTTAATGGTGGTAACTCTCACATCGCTGGCACTGAAGGTATTGAAGGTGATATGGTCTTCGGCCGTAACTGGGATTCAGGTAACGATATTGAAGCAGAAAACTTCCAAGTAAGTGCTGATTTAACCTTTAGTCATATCGAAGATTGGACCATTCGCACCGGTGTTATTTTTGAGTCGAGCAAAAAAAGCAATGCCGAATATGATACACCTGAAGATCTTCAAAGGTTGTATCAAAGATCGTCGAGCAGAAACCGAAGAGGTATGCCATTTCCTGAAGGCGTACTTGATTTAGTTACCGACGGTATATTAACGGTAGATTCCGCTGATTTAGGGCAGCCGAGCAGTGATAATAACGATATGTATATTATCAATGTTGATGCTTTTACTGACTTTATCAGTAACCCAAATACGGCGTTGGATAACCTAACAGGAAATGATGCTATCGGTACAAACGCGACTAATACTCGACGATATGACGCTATGATAGCTAATGGCGGTTTTGGCGCAGCTCTAACTGGTAACTCGTTTGAAGTGGAAGAAGAAGTAACCTCTTTCTATCTAGAAGGCGCATACAGCTTTATGCTAGGCGATATGGAAGGTGAGTTCATTGGTGGCTTGCGTTATACCCATACCGACTTAACTACACTTGGTTATTCAAGAATTTTAACTGACCTTTCGCCTACAACTTGTGATGGCGAAAATGTGCCAGCTGAAAGGGTTTGTTATGAGCCTGAATATGCGGATCCAAATGGCCCAGACGGCTTAACCAGAACTTCGTTAAAAAGCTCATACGATGACGTACTCCCATCAATTACGATGAACCTAAATCTAACAGATGACATTATTCTACGTTTGGCAACATCGCAATCGATGACACGCCCATACTTAGAAGATTTAGCGCCAAAGTTTGACGTTGTAGGTCAGCCAACCGATATTTCACGTGTTGCCAAAAGTAATAACGAAGACTTAACACCGTATAAATCGACTAACCTTGATGCGTCACTTGAGTGGTATTTTGCCGAAGGTAGCATGGCATCGGTTGCGGCTTATCATAAAACTATTGAAGATTATGTTGCCAAAGAAAGTGTGCCAAATGTGGTTATTGATACTGTTGAAACCGAAGAGTTCCAAGAGTTTACGGTAACACGTCCATCAAACGCGCAAGACATTAAAGTAAGCGGTATTAGCTTTAACTTACAACAAACCTTTGATATGGGGCTAGGTTATCAGTTTAACTACACTTGGGTTGATACCGATACCGATTTTGATCCAGACACATTTGATGATACTCAAGTTGCCCTACCTGGTTTAGGCGATACCTTAAACTTAGTGGGCTTTTACGAGCAAGGACCATTTGCAGCACGTATTGCGTATAACTACCGCAAAGAATTCTTAAGCGATGCACAATACTTAAGCGGTTTAGCTTGGGGTGATGAGTTTAATGAGCCGGTATTTACTGACGACTACGATCAAGTTGATGCACGTGTAAGCTACGAAATTATGGATAATATCGTGGTGTTTGTTGAAGGTGTTAATTTAACCGAGTCGACCTTGAGTCAACACGGTCGATACGATAATATCTTTGTAAGCTATGAAGACTTTGGTAAACGCTATGTTCTTGGTCTTTCAGGAAAATTTTAACAAAATTATCCTAAATACTTAGATAGATAAAATATAGGGGACACGTTCCCCTATATTTTTCAAAGAGGTAATCGTATGTATTTTAATGGGCAATTTAAATTGCTAGGCAAGTGCGACATTGCTGAGCTAAAAACATTAGTTGACTCAATAACAACTGCCCAGTGGCAGGCTCATAATGAACGACAAAAAACCTTTGACGTGCATAGCCATACCAAAACTATTCCGCTTATTTTTGATGCCGACTTTCGTCATCGCTTTCCAACCACATTGCCAGCACTTGAACAATTTCAGCAAGCATTAGCGCCGGTTATGCAAACCATTGTTGAACACTTTAAATCAATCACTATTATCACCCGTGGTGACAGACCCAACCCAGTTGCTAAGGGGTATTTTGTTCGTTTGATTTTAGTTAAATTAGCGCCACACAGTGAAATAGATGAGCATACCGACAATGGCTTTTCACTGAGTCGCGTACACCGTATACATTTACCTATTATCACCAATGAACACGTCGAATTTACCGTTGACGATGTGACAAAAAATTTGCAAGCGGGTGAGCTATGGGAAATCAATAATCGTGGTACTCACGGCGTTAAAAACTTATCAGAGCAGGCGCGCGTGCATTTTATTTTTGACTTTGTTATTCCGGGCGAAGTTGTCGAAGATCCGCTTAGCGGCACCTTGTTCGCATAAATGGTGCTTATGAATATTTCGTGTAACGACACCATAGAACATACCAAAGACCTCGCACAACAAGTGCAGGCATTGTTACAACATAAAAATTTCAGCCAAGCAAAAAAACTTGTACAGCCGTTAATTGAACAGCAACCAGAAAGCAGTACAGGTTATTTGTTAATGGCAAAAATACATGCCGCTAGCGGTTCATTTGAAGCACAAATAGAATCACTTGATCAGGCGCTGCATTTATCTGCTCATTCAAGCGAAATATTAGCAGACATAGCACAGGCGTATTTAAACTTATGCCAACTAAAAAATGCCTATCACTTTGCCAACTTAGCGTTAGATGCGCAGCCAAATAACGCTGAGCTACTGCAAAAAATAGCCAATATTTATAATAAATTAGGCAAGTATGAGCAGGCGA
Organism: Thalassotalea sp. PLHSN55; assembly: GCF_052030545.1. Taxonomy (NCBI): domain Bacteria; kingdom Pseudomonadati; phylum Pseudomonadota; class Gammaproteobacteria; order Alteromonadales; family Colwelliaceae; genus Thalassotalea; species Thalassotalea sp. PLHSN55. The sequence continues at coordinate 25,863 of NZ_JBPDIH010000001.1, forward strand.
TACCTGTGCTTGAACAAGCCATAGTCAAAAACAGCAATAATTATCAGCTTTATTATGCTCTTGGCAGTTCGCTTACTTTGTGTGGAAAAATAGCCCCAGCTATTAGTGCTTACCAACAAGCATTAACGCTTAATCCAAATGCTGGTGTTGTTTACGCAGCGTTAAGCAAGGCGCGCACAGCCAATAGTCAAAACAACAATGTAGAGCAACTGCGCACGTTAGCCAAAGCCGAAACCGATGCTAAAATCGCCATTAGTATTTATCATGGTCTTGCTAAAGAACTTGACGATTTAGGCCTATATAGCGAAGCATTTAAAGCGCTAAGCAAAGGGAAAAATCGTTTACGTGCCGTTTGCCGCCATCAACCTAAAAATGGCGCAAAAATTATTCGCGGTTTAACGGCGCTTTATCAAAACTTTGGGCAAGAAATTAATGCAGCGACTGAGGCTACAAATGCGAGTGACGCTGCGCCTATTTTTGTTACCGGTATGCCAAGAACTGGCACCACCATTGTCGAGAGAATACTCACCAATCATCAAGACGTTGCCACTATAGGCGAGTCAATTGAGTTAAGTTTATTGCTTAAGCAGCAATGCCAGCAAAAATACGCCGGTTTAATTGAGCCAGAGGTATTAGCCAAGTCATGGTCTACCATTAATTTTGAGCAACTAGGGCGTGATTATATTGATAACATCGGCTTTCTTTGCGATAGCAAACAACGCTTTGTTGATAAGTTACCGTTAAATATTTTAATGGCGGGCGTTATTTTACGTGCTTTGCCAAAAGCAAAAATTGTCTGCTTAGTGCGTGACCCATTTGATACTATTATTGGTAATTATCGACAGAATTTTGAACAAGCCAGCGGCACGTATGCGCATACCCTCGATTTGCATGCACTCGCTGATTATGTCTATGAATTTAGAATGCTTGTTGCAAGTTTACAGCAGCAATTTCCAGCGCGATTTATGGCGGTTGAATATGAAAGCTTGGTTGAAAATCCTGAGCTTGAAGCGAAAAAACTGTTTGAATTTTGCCAATTAAGCTGGCAGCCAACATGCTTAGCCATTAATAAAAATAGTGCGCCCGTTGGCACAGCAAGTGCGGCGCAAGTACAACAGCCAATTCATACAAAAGCTATTGGTCATTCACGCCATTATTTGTTTTGCTTACAAGATGTTAAAGCCGCATGGCAAGCCAAGGAAAATACTATCGAACCCTCAGCTCAGCTGCCCGAACTCTATTACCAAGCGCAAACACTGTTTCAGCAACAAAAATACCATCAGGCTGAAGAAATGATGGAGCGCTTAATCGCGCAAGAAGCCGAACATGTGCGTTATTATCAATTAATGGCGCAAATTAAAGAGATGCGCGGTTCATACCAAGAGCAAATTAACAATTTACACCAAGCATTAGTCTTAACACCGGACGTTGGTGAGTACTTAATCACAATTGCTTTTGCACATCTAAATTTGGGGCAATTTGAACAGGCAATCGTTCATGCCGATTTAGCCGCTAAAGACAGTAATAATAGTGCAGAAATATTGAGTTTAATTTCCAAGCTTTATAGTAAATTGGGCATTTACGATCAAGCAGCGCAGGTGCTAGAACAGGCAGTTAAGTTAAATAGCCAAGATGCTAAGCTTTATTACCGTTTAGGCGGCGCCTTAACCTTATGTGGCAAAATAAAAGCGGCCGTTGCGGCTTATCAACAATCAATAGCGCTGGAGCCGAACGACCCATTAGTTTATGCCGCGTTAAGTAAAGCTCGAAAAGCAACAGAAACCGACAATAATATCGAACAGCTACAGGCATTAGTGGTAAAACATCGCAACCCGTGGACCGCTATTAACGTTTATCATGGTTTGGCAAAAGAGTTAGATGATTTAGGGCGATATGAAGAGGCCTATAAAACCTTAACCCGAGGTAAAAAAAGGCTTCGTTCGGTGTGTGCGTTTAATCCCTTTAGTGGCGCAGAAAATATCAAGGCATTGAGCGCTTTATATTGCGACCGAGCTAACGAGATAAACACCGCTAACTCGAATAGCGCTGCTAGCACAGGAAATGACAGCGCGCCTATTTTTATCACAGGTATGCCACGCACGGGAACAACAGTGATTGAGCGCATGTTAACTAATCATGATGAGGTGATCACCGTCGGCGAGCGTTTTCAATTGAGTGCGCTATTAAAGCAACATTGCCAACGCGGTTTTGCTGGGTTAGTCGATGCTCAGGTGCTTAAAGAAGTGTGGTCAACTATCGACTTTGCCAAACTTGGTGATGACTATATTAAGAGTGTTGACTACCTTTCACACGGTAGTCATCGATTTGTTGATAAATTGCCCCTGAATATTTTACTGACTGGGGTGATTTTACGCGCCTTGCCCAAGGCAAAAGTGATTTGCTTACTGCGCGACCCACTCGATACCATTATTGGCAATTATCGCCAAGTATTTGAACAGGCAAGTGGCGCTTATGCGCATACGCTAGATTTAGATGCTTTAGCTAATTTTGTTTATGAATTTAGACAGTTAGTTAAAACACTGAAGCAGCAATTCCCACAACGTTTTATGGTAGTGCATTATGAAGATGTGGTTGAACAGCCCGCCGCGCAAGGGCAAAAGCTATTTGAATTTTGTCAGTTAACCTGGCACGAGCGTTATTTAGCTATTCATAAAAATAAAGCGCCGGTTGGCACCGCAAGTGCTGCGCAGGTGCAAGAGCCTATTCATAAAAAGTCGTTAGGGAAATCTCATCATTATCAGTTTTGTTTGACGCAAATTAAGCAAGCGTTTGCTAGCGCACAAGAGGTGTAGTTGATGATTGTTTGTAATAAATTCGTATTTTTACATTTGCATAAATCAGGAGGTACCTTTGTTAATCAAATGATGGCGGCGTGCATCCCGTATGCTAGGCAAATTGGCTATCATTTTCCATATCATGAGCTACCTTGTAGTTTTAGACGCTTACCTGTGGTTGGTACGGTGAGAAATCCGTGGGACTATTATGTTTCTTGGTATCACTTTCAGGCGCAAATGAAACAGCCGCACCCACTTTTTATGTGCGTAAGTGACAACAAACGCTTAGGGTTTGAACAAACTATTCTAAATTTATTAAAGCTGGGTCAAGATGAGTCTTTATTTACGCAATATCATCAACAATTGCCGAACAAGTTTATGACCCAAGGGATCAATTTAACTAAGCAGTGTTTGTTGGCGCATAAAGATAGCGACAAAGGGTTTTATAGCTTTTTGTACGAGCGGCTATATCATGGCGCATCCGCACCGATTATCATCAAAATGGAAGGATTACGTGATGGCTTAAATAGTTTGATTGAGCAATTACAATTGCAGCCAGAGCAACGAATACGCGCCTTTTTGCGTGATGTACCAAAACTGAATACAAGCGTGCACAATAACTATCAATCATATTATTCAAACTCATTAAAACAAGCTGTAGCAAAAGCTGATGCTACCACTATAAATCAGCATAATTATGTTTTTTAGCTACACAAATATTTGAGAATTTAACTGGGGAAATATTGCTATGTCTAATGAAAATTATCAATCAATTTGCGCAACTGCTCACGCTGATATGCGCATTAAAGCAAACGTGGGTTGTACGCACCTTGCGGCGCTTAATAACTCTGCTGTACTGGCCGAAGAAGTGGCTGAAATGTCGGGCAGCTGCCCGGTGGTATTTTTACAAAACGAAGAAGCAGGGAGTTTTCAGTTATCAGCACTTTTTGCCTTGTTACCCGATGAAAATTTATTCATCGATAAGCAGGGAAATTGGACCGGAACCTATATTCCGGTGGGGCTTAACTTAGACCCTTTTGCCGTTTTTGTCGGCGCTGAAAAAGAAAGTGACCGCATGAAAATTCGCAAAGACTCGTCGCGTTTATCAACATCTGAAGGTGAAAAGTTATTTGAAAACGGCCAAGAAAGTGCGTATTTAACAGACATAAAAGCACAGCTTGAAACGGTTATTGATGCGTCAGTGCAAACGGAACGATTTATTCAAAACTTGGTTAATCGCAACTTATTGTCGCAATTTGCTATTAAAATTGAAGGTTTGCCAGAAGGGCCAAAAGTCATTAACGGCTTATATACCATCAATACGGACGAGTTTGCCTATCTAACCAATGAAGATGTCTTAATGTTTCATGAAATGCATTATTGGGGGCCTATTTACGCCATTCAACATTCAATGAAGCAGTTTAAAAAATTAGTACAGCTTCACAATATTCGTCATCCTGGCGTTAAAATTAAATTGACGCTACATATTGATAAAGAAGACGCTGAATAACCAATTTACGCTCAAAATATGTACCGTTTAATGTACTAAGACCTGAGTGCTTTGGCGCTCAGTCTTGGTTTCGGTAATGGGCTTCAGTAATAGGCGTCAGTCATTGGTTTTAATGTTGCTTTTTCGTCTTTTTAGTTTTTTTAGATATAGCTTTTAGCGCGTGTTTTTAGTACTAGCTTTCAATGTTAGTACCGAACTTTTTTGTATGTTATCAATAAAAGTCTGTTTGTTGTTGTGTTAATTAAACAATAACAAGGTAATAGATCCTCCCTTTCATCAACCTTTAATTTTTACTCTGTATAAAATAAAAATTATTTCGTTTTATATTTCGATTATTTAATTGAAATTTCTCAAGTTTTGTTTTTATGTTTATTTCTTACTATGTCTTTCGTATTTGATTGTCTTGACTTTCAATTCTTTTCGTTATAGCTTTTGTATGAAATTCATACATTTCATTAGCTTTGAAACTATTTAGCAAAAAGAAAGAAATGGTGAATTAAAAAGGCTGCGATTTACATGCCTTATAGGACGGAAAGAAGTCATTAGGGATAAAAGAAGAAGGTAAAGCTGACCGTTTTATTTTCTACCATAAAAATTAATTATAAATAGGAATCATGATGACAAGAAAAATCGTAATGTTGGCTTATACCGTTTTAGCGGTGATGTCAGCTAATGTATTGGCCGCCAATACCGCCCATAAACTTTGGGACGTACAAGACAAAGACGTTAGACGAGCAGTATGGTTATGGAACTCGGTTGAAGCGACCCGTTATAACCAAATTCCAGGTAATGAAAGTTCGAGTGATCGCAACCGTTATTGGGATATGGCTGATCCTGCAAACCCACAGCCTCATGAAAAAGTCTCTGAACGTTTTTGGGATAACTATAAAGGCATTCAAGATTTACTACTTGATTATTATGCCAATAAATCAATAAACACCGTCTATTTATCTCATATGATCTGGCAATACAACCCAGAGCTGCAAGCAGGGGAAATTCCACGTCCAGACGATTTGGCGGCATTTGTCCGTAAGGCGAATGCAAAAAATATCAAAGTATGGGGACTGTTTTACTTATGGGATACTTGGTATGACGAAAATGGCAATAAACAAGTAAGTCTAGATTACATGGGCGATCATGAAAACGGTGAGCACATTAGCGTGGCAGAAACGATCATGGATGCCGTTGGTCGATATAACCAAGCCTATCCAGATGCGGGCCTTGTAGGTGTGCAAAATGACCAAGAACCAAAATCATTAGATTTATTAGTCCCTTTGATTGAGTTTGCCCAAGCAGCAACTGATCGTTCAAAGCAGTGGAACGCAAGCTTAACTTCACAAGGTGCTCGTCCATTTATATTCTCGCAAACCTACCGCAGTGCTTATATTAAAACCCAGAAAGTTACTTTTAATGGCGTTAGAAAATTTGCCTCGGAGCATTTGTTAGATGTTTCTGATCATGCCGCTTTTATGGACTACACCGACAATGCATCGAAATTTAAAGGTGATGGTGAGTTACTACTTGCGCAAGCCGATGCTGCCTCAGGAGATAAGCGCGTAGTACTTGGCACTGAAGTGAACGATTTACATGATGCATGGCCAGACTCAGAATATGAAACTTGGTATGAAGAAATTGAAGCTGAAGGCAATAACACCCGCTTTAATGAGTTTGAAGCTGCAATGGACAATGCCGAAAGCTCATTCATGACTTATGACTCGTACGAGCGTATAGCGATTCATTCTTCTCTAGGTTACTTCAAGCATTGGTTTAGAGGCGATGCGCCAAATGACATTGCTGACGAACACGATAGTGCGGGTACGACATGGAATCCAAGTGTGGTTGACTTAACGCAAGATGCTTCACCTTGGGCAACTGATGTAGATGGCTATTTACCGGGTGAAAACCCTGGTAGCGGTGGCGGAAGTGGCAGTTCAAATTTATTCTCGGATGACTTTGAAAATGGCTCGTTAGTCACTGGTGGTTGGACAAATGCTGGTAGTGGTGTCACAGAAATCGCTTTAGCCGCGTCATACAACAGTACCTATGGCGCACGTGTTAAAAATGGTGCAATTTTAACGAAAACACTATCAACGCTTGGTTATGACAATGTCAGTATCAGCTATGATCGTAACACCTTAAACTTTGCCGGCAGTGAAAACTTAACGGTGCAATGGTCTGTAGACGGCAGTAATTGGACAACGTTAGAAGTTACTCAAAGCAGCAGCTGGGCAAATAAGCAGTTTAACTTGCCGTCTGCTGCCAATAATCAAACACAATTAACCATTCAATTTGCCACTAACGGCAATCGCAATGCTGAAAAAGCCTTTATTGATAATGTGATTGTCAGCGCTGAAGTAGCCGAAGGCGAACCAACACCAGAACTACTTACAAATAAAGGTTTTGAAGATGGTAATACCTTCTGGCAATACTGGATAGCCAATCGTGTTAGCAATAATGCCAGAACGGGCAGTTACGCCGGTGAAGTATCTTCAGGTGGAGATATTAAAGCGACGGTTACCGGTTTGAAAGCGAATACAACTTACACTTTAAGTGCTTATCTAAAAACCTCAGGAAAAATTGGTTTATATGTTCGAAATTACGGTGGGACTAAGTTATCAACCACCACCACATCTTCGGGCTATACCAAGAAAAGCTTAACCTTTACTACCGGCGCAACTGATACATCAGCAGAGATTTATGTCTATGGCGCATCAGGCACTAGCTATGTCGATGACTGGGACTTAGTTGAGCAATAAAAAGTCGAGGTTGTTGTTGCTAAGCAATAACAGCCTTATTTTAAATTTATTACTTTAAGTTTGTACAAAAAAACAATAATGTAAACGCAGTAGGAGATAACGATAATGATAAAAAAAATACCTTACGCTCGATCTTTATTAGCACTTGCACTAACGACAACAGCGAGTGCTGCAATGGCAACAATTGACTATCATCGTGTAACTTGGGACTCTGATCCTTCACACAATGCAGTTATTGCCTATTCACAAACAAGCGGTTCAAAAGACACTTATGTCACCTACGGTTTTACCACCAATGAAAATAATTGGCAGGATGCACAAGTTGACAATACACAAACCTTTGACGGTTCATTAAAAAGCCACTTTGTACGTTTAACCGGGCTGCCGGCAAATTCACCTGTCTATTATCGTGTTTGTGAAAATGGCACTTGTGGCGACCGTTTATGGTTTAAAACCGCGCCAGATGATGATACGCCATTTGTGATGATCGCTGGTGGTGATACTCGTTCAGGTTGGGAAACTCGCCGAAAAGGTAATGAGTTACTGGCTAAAATAAGACCTTTATTTATTATGCATGGTGGTGACTTTACCGACGCTAATAATACCTCGCAAATGAAGCAGTACTTAGAAGATTTTAAAACAACTTACTCAAGCGACACTATCGACGGCGTTGCTTATAAACGCGTCTACCCATTAGTGCCCACTTTAGGTAACCATGAAGATGACGATTATCGCACACTATGTCGTGTATTTGGTGTCGATTTCGACGGTGATGGCAATTGTACGACTGATGATACTTACGGCGCATTTAACGTTGGCTCGTTATTGCGTGTTTATACACTTAACTCTCAATATCAAGAAAGTGGTTGGTCTACAGAAGGTACTGAACAAAAGAATTGGTTGAAAAATGACTTAGAATCTAATGGCAGCAGCGCAAGCTGGCGTTTTGCCCAATATCACAAACCGTTTTTTCCGCATTTATCAAGTAAAGATGAAAATCCACAGCTATTTTCATGGTGGGCAAATACCTTTTACGACAATGGTATGAACTTGGTGATTGAGTCTGATACTCACTTAAATAAAGTGACTGAAGCGGTTAAACCTAGTGGTAACTCTTTTGTTGTAACCACTAATGGCGGTACCGTATTTGCTGGTGAAGGTAGCTGGGGCGCCAATGCCCGTTCAGCAAATAAAACTTACGCCTGGACACTGGATGCGGCCAGCATTCAGCAATTTAAAGTGATCACCGTTGCTACTGATAAAGTTGAAATGCGAACCGCGCAGTTTGACGCAGGCGCTAGTACAATTAGTGCGTCAGAGCGCGCTGCTAATACAACACTATTGCCAACGGGCGTTAATTGGTGGAGTGCTAATGGTATTGGTGATGTCCTTACATTAACGCAAAGTGGTAGTGGTTTATCGATTATCAGTGAAGGTGACGGCGGCTCTGGCGGCGGTGGTGGAACTACCCCAGCAGGTGACGTTGAACTAAATGCGTCAGCTGATACTTTCATTTCACAAAACCTGCCAGGTCAAAACTTTGATGATCATGTTGATCAACTACTTGCTGATAAAGGCGATGGCACTTATGGCGACTTGCATGCCCTTATTGCTTGGAATTTAGGTAGTGTTGACAGTTGTAATCAAGTGACAGCGGCAAGCATTAATGTGCAAGTGACTAACAATTCAACAGGCACTTATAATATTCATTCAGGTAAATACAGTTGGACTGAAGGTGATGCAACTTGGAACAGTCTTTCAGGTAGTGCTCAGCAAGATATTTTAATGTCTTCTTTCATTCCTGAAACTACCGGCAGTCGTTCGATTACTTTAGACAGTGCAGGTATTGCGGTGGTTCAGAGTTGGATTGATGGTGGTGATAATAACGGTGTGATTATTTCATCAGGCGGCACTAATAATGGTTTTGATATGAATGATCGTGAAAATGGTCCTGCAGCAAAACTTATCTTAGATCTTGATGACAGTGGTTGTGGTGGTGGCGGCACGCCATCTGATGGCGAACTATTTAGCGATGACTTTGAAAGTGGCACATTAACGACAGGTAACTGGAGTAACGCTGGCACTGGCGCAACAGAAATAGCAACCGCTGCCTCAAATGGCGGAACTTATGGCGTCCGCGTTAAAAAAGGTGCGGTGTTAAGTAAAACATTGTCAACGCAAGGTTATGAGAACATTAGCTTAAGCTATGATCGAGCAACTGTTGGTTTTGCCGGCAGTGAAAACTTGACGGTACAATGGTCGGTTGATGGTAGTAATTGGACCACACTTGAAACTACGCAAGATACGAGCTGGGCATCTAAGCAGTTTACCTTACCGTCGTCAGCTAACGATCAAGGGCAATTGACGATACAGTTTGCCACCAATGGTAACCTTAACGTTGAAAAAGCGTATATCGACAATGTCGTTATCAATGCGAGCACCGCTGGTGAAGAGCCATCACCTGAGCCAAGTGATTTTGTTGAAAACCCAAGCTTTGAGCAAAATACTTTTTGGTCATATTATTTAGCTAGTCGGGTAAATAATAATGCCAATACCGGCAGTTATGCGGGACAGGTCAATGAAGGCGGCGACATTAAAGCAACGATCACCGGGTTGACGCCTAATACTACTTATACGTTAAGTTCGGCCGTTAAAACGACTGGTAGAGTGGGGCTTTATGTAAAAGACTTTGGCGGCACTAAGTTAAGCTCTATTTCAACGAGTAGTAACTATGCCAACAAGTCGGTAACGTTTACCACAGGTGCAAGTAATACGTCTGCAGTGATTTATGTCTACAGTATTGTTGGCACAAGTTATATGGACGACGTTAGTGTAGTCGCTAACTAGAGCGTGTTGAACTTTCAAGTTTGTTTTTGCAGCAGTTTGTTGGGTATTTATACAAGGCGGTGCTTTTGATGTGTGGTTATTCCACATGATAAAGCACCAACACCGTATAAATGACAACAAACGCTGTCCGAAGGATTCGGCTAAAAGCTTTTTACTCTTTGTTGCCTACATGGATGTAGGTACTTAGGTTACGTTTGGAACTAGTAACCTGTGTGAGGTGTTTTGCTTAGATGACTAGGCAACAAACCTCACGCCGCGATTAAAACGCTTTTATCTCGAACAAAATTCAAACAGCAAAGATCAACATGCTCTAGTTCAAAGGACGTTAAAAGGGTTTCATATTGAAGCCCTTTTTTTAACGCTAAAATTGCATTCATCCAATATTTTTGTCCCGTTAATTTTTATAAGTAGAAGTAAAACAGATGAAAAAAAGCTTTTCTTGGGTATTTATGCATACCTTGTTGATCACTATTGTTGTGATTAATTTACTTACTGGATTTCGTATCGCATCAAGCCACAGAGCCGAAGTTTTGCCATGGTCGGCATTGTTACCACAAGGAAGTCTTCATGGGCTGCATTTTATTCTAGGCTTTACCTTGCTAGCGTTAATGCTAAGTTATGTCGTTTACCAACTGATTTTTTTAAAAAGACTTGAGCACAATACTAAGTCTCGAAAACGCAGTGCTTATTATCAACTCATTATTTATCTAGGTTATATTAGCTTAAGCCTGCTGGCGATTACGGGATTAGGGCTTTATTTTAATTTGGGGTTCGCTGATGTCTTACTCGATTTTCACTATTTTATCGCCCTTGTTGTTTTGCTATATATTCCGTTGCATGCCGGTAGCTACTTTATTCAGTACGGCAATAAGTTACTGATTGCCACATTTAAATTTACACCGAATAAAGCGAAGAATAATACCGTTTTTGTTAGCTTTTTTCTGGTAACATTTGGCTTGCTTTATTATTTGTTTCCTCATAATGCACCGACCAAGTTAACCGTTCACTCAATTGATTTATCAACAAAAATCGCCATAGATGGCATTGCCAACGAAGATGTTTGGGCCGATATTGAACCTTTGCATATAAAAACATTTGGCGGGGCAAACTTTGTTAATGGTGCCAGTGACGTGGCGATTAAAGTGGTTGAAAATGGCATTGAAGCTTTTTTTAATATTAGCTGGCAAGACAGTAGCGAAAGTTATACCCATTTACCACTGAAGAAAACGGAGTCTGGCTGGAAAGTGCTAGAAAATGGCTTTTATCGCAACGACGAACAAACCTATTATGAAGATAAATTTGCTGTGATTTTATCAAATAATTGCGCTTTTTCTGCCAGTAATACCGCGCACCTTGGTCCGAAACCTTTAGCCGATAAACCCAGTAATTGGCATGGTAAAGGTTACCATTACACCACAGACAATAGCATTGTCGATTTATGGCAATGGAAAGCGGTGCGCACCAATGACATGATGTTGATGGATGATAATTATATCGGAGCACCAGATAAAGCCTTAGCGGGCAAAAGGCGCTATACCGCCGGTTATAAAACTGATGGTAAACGCTCTGGCGCCTATGTAATGAACTGGCTCTGGTATACGCCAAATGGTGTCACGCCAAAACGTTTGCCAATGACTTATGACGATAATAAATTAGCGCAAACTCATATCGACAAAAGCTGGCTGCTGCCTTGGTACGATGCAAAGCCTTATTCAGTTGAACAAGATACTTTAGCCATTGGCAGTATTTTACCTTCAGTTTTACATCTTTCTAATAGTTTTGAGGGCGATAGAGCAGATGTTCGGGCTTTTGCGACTTATCAGAATGGTCGTTGGTCAATGGAGTTAAGCCGTAAATTAACCACCGGTTCTCAATATGATATTGCTTTAGAAAATGACGTTTGTTTGTGGGTGGCGGCATTTGACCATAGCCAAACGGCGCACACCCGTCATGCGCGTCCACTGCAACTAGCCTTTAACAAGGGAAAAAGCGATGATTAAAAGAGCTGCCTTAATACTGCTAATGATTGTTTTTTTGGTCTACTTCAGTCGTGAGCAATTAACCGATCCCCAGCCGCAAACGAGCCACTGGGTAAAAATAAATGCCTTAGGTCAACCAATAGCTAATTGGAGCGGACCTTGGGCGTGTGTATTAGATACTAACACTGGGCTAGTTTGGGAAAATAAGAACGACAGTGAAGGCATACACGATGGTTATTGGACCTATTCGTGGTTTGATGTCACAGCTAATAATGGCCAAGGGCTGGGTGTTGAAAACTGGGGGGATTGTTTATTTGAAAAAGATCGTTGCGACAGCCAAGATCTGATCAAACGCATGAATCAAGAAAAAACCTGCGGATTAACGCAATGGCGTTTACCAACAGCTAAAGAGTTGGCGACACTGGTGATCGATTATCAGCAAGCCGGCGAGCCGGTTATCGATATGCAATTTTTCCCGCAAACTAAACGTGGTGACTATTGGACAGCAGATGCGCAGCAACCGCTAACGGGCTTTTATCAGTACTTAGGGCAAGGGGCGGTTGCGGTTAATTTTATTACCGGAGAGCAAGTTGTTACCCCTTATCGAAATGCAGCATTTGTTCGCTTAGTGTCGAGTGAAAAATTGCCGTAAATTAGCATTGATTAATGAGTTTCGACTTATTGAAGTCGCAACTCATCGAGTGTTGCTTAGTGCTTACTTACCCTTATCGCTATCTAGCGTGCTACTTGGTTTCAACCCTTTGCCAAACTTCAACAATTTTCTCTGAATAAATGTACCACTTGTCTTGTTCAATTTTAAAAGTAAATGCGGCTGATTTACCTATTTCGCCGGTTTGATGGTGCACAATAAAATGTTCAATATAGTTATTATTTTCAACGGTATACGTGCCCATATGAGCCCCAAAAATGGCTTTGTTTGGGTTTTGGGTCAGAATCGAATAGTAACCATCTTTTAAAATTTTGAATGATTTAAATGTTGGCACGGTTTGCAAATTAATGATTGGACCATTGTCTTCATACTGGTGCTGGGCTGAGACTAGTTGCCATACACCTTCTAACGAAGCGTCGTGCGCATAAGATTTTAATGCCAATGTGGCACTAAATAATATTAATACGAGTTGTTTTACAGACATAATCAACCTCTAACAAGAGAAAAAACTACTGAAGGTAAGTGCTAAGCAAAACGAGATTGTTGACCGTTTTGCTTAGCCATATGAAGCTAAACTGGAAAGGAAAAGCTGATTACTTGCTGTGTATCGGTGCGTTGCCGATCATGCTTAAACGCTTTAGTAAACCTTCAACCGAAGTTGAACCTTTGCTGCCCCAAATTTTCTCTGCTAATACGGCTTTGGCTTCAACAGACTTTCCTTCGAACCATTGATCTGATTTGTCTAATGCGCCATCAGACCAAATACTGACTTTATAGCCCAGCACATTGTCATGTTTAACGGTTTGCCAGCTTTCATAAATATTTTCGAGATCAACAATGCCGTATCCCTCGTCATTCTCTAAACCTGGGCTAACATAAAGCTGGCTTTCAGGAGTTAATACCACTTGATAGCCGTCTTTAATAATTTGCTCTTGTCTTGGTAAATTCCAAACATCAATGACAATATCTTTTGCAGGTTGCAGCGTGGTTTCATTGGCACCAAAACGCCACCAATTCCATATTTTGGTCTGCTTGCCGTGTGATTTCACTAATTCATTTGCTTCATTTAACCATTCAATAAAAATATCGCCGGGCTTGCCATAGCCTCGCTCTTTCATTGCGGCCATTAATTCAGGGCATTGATATTTTTCTGGATCGTATTGGTATTCATCGCCACCGATATGGAAGTAAGGTCCGTCAAATAGTGGAATAAATTCATTAAGTAAGGCGTTTATCCAATCACGATTTTTTTGTTTAGTAATGTCGATTGTCCACGCTTTATTTTGCGCATTGGCTTCATCACCTTGCCACTTTTTAGCAAAGCGCATCGACTTACAGGTAAAAGCAAGATCAGGATTGAAGTCTGTCATAAAGGTTGCGTGTGCAGGTAAATCAATCTCAGGCACAATAGTAATATGGTATTTTTTGGCAAGATCTTGCAAATGGCGAATATCTTCTTTGCTGTAGGCTTCTTCTGACGCTAGATTTGGGTAGGTATCACTTTCCAAGCGAAAGCCTAGCCAGTCAGTAAAATGCAAATGCAAGGTGTTTAGTTTATGCCACGCCATGTTACGTAAGACAAATTCTAAATACTCCATTTCAAAATAGCGTCGACCTAAATCAATCATTATTGAACGTACTTTATAATCAGGCGCATCGAGGCCGTTACCTTTTGGTAGCGTTAGTCTATCGGCGCTAGTTTTAACCATTTGTAATAGGGTTTGTGTGCCATAAAAAATACCTGTGCTTGTAGGAGCTGTGATCACCACATGACTATCTATGCTTAGCGCATAGGCTTCAGAGTTTTTGGCTGTAGAATTTTGCTCAAGCTTTAAAATAATGCTGCCACGCTTTGCTTTAGCAGTGGTTGTTATTGGTAGATCTAAACCTGAAATAAACTTAAGATCTTGTTGTAATAACGTTGCTGCATCTGAAAGGCTTTTGTTTGTTGTTGAGCTGATCACAATTTGGCTTTGCTGGCTAAGTACCAACTCACCTTTATTTTCTTGCCACTGTTTAATTGCAGGTAAACTTACTTGCTGTGCAAGCGCCTCAATAGAATAAAAGCCATTGCAGATAAGTACTGTTAATAGAAATATTATTATTTTCATCTCTTTTTCCATTCTCCTTGATTGATATAGCCACAGGCATATACCGAACATGTATCTTGATTAAACTTGATTGTGTAAAACACGTACTTCAGTGCACAGCAAAGTATTAATTCGTATTGAGTCAGTAGCCTTTTAGCTAGCGCCAACTTATCGCCTCACATCATCTTTAATAGCAATTTCAATTGATAATAATCGCTTAGCTTTAACCATGTTGCAGACAAGACGGTAAGTCTATAGATTTACTTTACTGCAAAATTTAGTGACTAACAATTAGTTTTGTAACTTATTTGCCTTTCATTTTCTTTTGTTTTGTGTTTTTTAAAATATACAAACCGAGTTAAAAACATTTTTATTGCTATATTTAGCGCTTTTTCAAAACAATTTGATAGTAGTAACCTTGCCTTAAAATTTATTTAATTAAGTTTATTAATGTATTAGCTATATTAACCTTTCACATGGCTTACCAAGTTAATTGATAGTGTGAAGGTAAAATAACGGTATTGATTTTTAGCTTAAAACCGTTGAAATAGTTACCTTTAATGTTTTCATTAGTTTGTGTTTATTACTGTTTAGTAGAGTGGTTTACCATTTTTATTGCCTTACGGCATGCTTTGTTGAATTAAATAAAGCTTGTGAAAATAATTTGAAAGCTTTCGAAAGTTGCGTTATACTTTTTCTTGTTTTGGATAACATTAAAAGATTTGGAGTGAGTTATGAATCAAATTCAAGCCGTTATAGCAGCGAATAGAAACGGTGAAGCTAAAGGCATATACGCAGTGTGTTCAGCGCACCCTTTAGTTCTTGAAGCGGCAATTGAACAAGCAAAACAAGACAACAGCCTTGTGTTAATTGAAGCGACTGCAAATCAAGTCAATCAATTTGGTGGCTACACAGGTATGAAGCCGGCTGATTTTTTAGCGTTTATTGGCGAAATTGCCGATAAGCTTGATTACCCAAGAAGCCACATTATCTCAGGTGGCGATCATTTAGGCCCAGTATGCTGGGTTGATGAGCCGGCAGAGCAGGCAATGGTAAAAGCAGCAGATTTAATCGCCAGTTATGTTGCTGCAGGTTTTAAAAAAATACATTTAGATACCAGTATGGCATGCGCTGATGATCCAACCGAAGTACCTGATGAAGTTGTCGCAAATCGCGCTGCCGAGCTCTGTTTAGTGGCTGAGCAAACGGCAATTAAAACCTTTGGTCAATCAGATTTAGTGTACGTAGTTGGCACCGAAGTGCCGCCACCAGGTGGTGCAAGTGAAGCGATTGAAGCGCTAGAATTAACGCCAGTTAGCCGAGTACAACAAACATTACAATTACATCAAAGTGCATTCCAAGCGCTAGGCTTAACAGATGCTTGGTCGCGTGTTATTGGCTTGGTGGTTCAACCGGGCGTTGAGTTTGACCACACTAGCATTATTGACTATCAGTCAGATAAAGCGGCCGAGCTAAAAGCATCGATTCAAACGTTTCCTAATATTGCTTTTGAAGCGCATTCTACCGATTATCAAAATGAACAAGCGTATATCGATTTAGTTAACGATCATTTTGCTATTTTAAAAGTAGGACCACAGTTAACCTTAGCGTTACGTGAAGCCTTATTTGCCCTAAGTTACATCGAGCAGGAAATTATTCCGCTTGAACAACAGTCTTTTTTACGTGAAGTTTGCGAGCAAGAAATGCTTGAACTACCCAAAAACTGGCAGCGTTTTTATCCTGTGCCTGCAAGTCAAGGGACCTTTTATCGTCGTTACAGTTATAGCGATCGCATTCGCTATTATTGGAATTTGCCACGTATCGAAGCGGCGGTTCAATGCATGTTTAAAAACTTAAATGAAGCGGGTATTCCATTGCCGCTAATTAGTCAGTTTTTACCTGAACAATACCGAGAAATTCGTAACAACCGATTAGCACTAACGGCGCAAGCGTTAGTGAAAGCGAAAGTGAAACAAGTTACCGAAGTATATGCCCAAGCCTGCTGGAAGCAGAAGTAGTTAATTTATTAAAAGTAAAGGATTTTTTATGTCAGATTATTTAACCTATAGCGAAGAATTCCTAAAAGCTAATAACGGATATTGGACCGCTAGAGAAATATGCCAGCAACCGCGTGTGTGGCGAGAAGCTGCGCAACATATTGAAGAAATACGTGCTAATTTACATGACTGGTTAACGCCAATTTTAGCCAAAAACGAGTTAAGAATTATTTTAACTGGCGCGGGTACGTCGGCCTATGTTGGTGAATCAATCGCACCTTATTTATCTAGACAATTAAATAGACAAGTTGAAGCAATAAGTACCACTGATATTGTGAGTAATCCACGCGAATATCTTTTAAAAGACAAACCGACACTCATCGTTTCATACGGGCGTTCAGGTAATAGCCCTGAAAGTGTGGCAGCGGTAAAGCTTGTTGATCAAGTCGTCGATAATTGCTTTCATTTAGTCCTTACCTGTAACCCTGAAGGGCATCTTGCCACTAATGCGCAGCAACAAAGTAATGCTTATTCGATATTAATGCCAGAAGGCACGCTTGATCAAAGCTTTGCGATGACCAGCAGTTTCAGCTCTATGTTAGTAAGTACCCTTTGCATATTTTCTGCTGAAGCCAAACAATTAGAAAAAGCAGCAGCAGCAGCAGAACATTTTCTAGCACAAGGTATTGCCAATGTTAAATCTCAAGCATTAGCAAATATTGATCGCTTAGTCTTTTTAGGGGCAGGCGGCTTACAAGGTATTGCTAAAGAAGCGGCATTAAAAGTATTAGAACTCACCGCTGGAAAAGTTATCAGTTATTATGAAAGCCCGCTCGGTTTTAGACATGGGCCCAAGTCGTTAGTTGACAGCAGTACGGAAATCATCTTTTTTTCATCTACTAATGCCTATACCAAACAATATGATCAAGACTTATTAGCTGAATTAATTCGCGATCAACAAGCGGCTAACATTATTAAATTAGATGGTAGTAGCTTTGGTGGTTTTACAGATTTAGATGACGTGTGGGCAGGTTTACCATATATTGTTTACTGTCAGGTATTTTCTTTCTTCAAATCGATAAATGCTAACATCACACCAGATAATCCATGCCCAACAGGTGAGGTTAATCGTGTGGTTCAAGGTGTTACTTTATACCCATTAGAGGACAAATAAAGGGCGATATTATGTCTGCAAATAGCAAGAATACATCGGTTACTTACGGGTTAGACATTGGTGGCACTAAGATAGAAATAGGTTTGTTTGATCATCAATTTGAACTTATGGACAGTTGGCGAGTATCAACGCCAACTCACGATTATAATGAGTTTTTGCAAGCAATTGCCGATCTTATATTTGAAGCCGATAAGCGCACGGGACAACAAGGCTCGATAGGCATAGGAATGCCCGGAATTTTAGACAAAAACGCCTTAGTTAAATCAGCTAATGTGCACTGCGCTACGGGCAAACCGATAGTAACAGATTTAGAAATGCTGCTAGGGCGTAGTGTAGCTGTCGCAAATGATTGTCGATTGTTTGCTTTGTCTGAAAGCTGTGGCGGCGCAGGTGATAAACATCCTATCGTATACGGCGCAATTATCGGTACGGGTGCCGGCGGCGGCTTGTGTTTGCACAATAAACTTTATCAAAGCAGCAATAATATTGCTGGTGAATATGGCCATTTACCCGCGTCAGGGCATTTACTGGCAAAATACAATTTACCTGTGCGTGAATGTGGTTGTGGTTTAACTGGCTGTAGCGAGGCGTATATTGCCGGACCAGGTTTAGGTTGGTTGTACAATCATTTTGGTAGCGGCACTTTCAGTACCATTCAATTTGTCTGTGATTTACGTGATAAAAACCCCATTGCGCTTAAAACATTTGCTTGTTACATGGAGTTTTTGGGCTCAGCATTTAGTACATTAGTATTATCGTATGATCCCGATGTTATTGTTGTTGGTGGCGGTTTATCAAAAATTGAAGAAATTATTGATGCGCTGCCAAATGCAATTAATGCCCATTTATTTGATGGCGTTGAATCTCCTGTGATCTCATCTGCGGTATTCGGTGACTCGAGTGGCGTAAGAGGCGCAGCTATTTTAGGAAGACAACATGCAGATAACCGCTGATTATTACCTACATGCTAAACAGATCTATACCGAACATGGTATTGAAACTGAAAAATTTGTGCTGATACAAAATGGCAAAATAGCTGAGCTCACTGAGCACGCAAGTGCTGGTATTCCTATTGTTGATTTAGGCAATGCCAGTATATTACCTGGCTTTTTAGATTTGCATATTCATGGCCGTGAAGGCTGCGATATTATGGACGCTAAACGTGAATCTATTGACACAATTTCTAATTCGCTAGCAAAGCATGGTGTGGTTGGTTTTTTGGCAACGACGGTTACCTCAACTTGGGAAAATACCTTAGCAGCATTTTCAACGATTGGTGAAGCCTATCAAAATCAGCCAGAGGGCGCACAAGTACTTGGCGCGTATAACGAAGGTTTATTTTTTACCGAAGATCATAAAGGTGCCCATGACGAAAAATACTTCTTGCCACTGACCCTTGCCAATATCGACGCGATTATTGACGCATCACAGGGGGCGTTGAAGGTTATGGCACTTGCGCCAGAGTTGCCTAACTCTGATGACATTATTCGTTATCTGGTCACTAAAAACATTAAGCCTATGCTTGGGCATACTAACGCAAACTATCAACAAACTTGCGATGCATTGCATGCTGGTGCTTGTGGTGGTGTTCATGTCTTTAATGGTATGAAAGGCATTCATCATCGAGATCCCGGTACTGCCGGTGCGGTACTACTTGATAAAAATGCTTATGTTGAAGTTATCGCTGACGGTGTTCACCTTCATCCTGCCATCTTAGATATGATCTATCGCTTAAAAGGGGATAAAAAAATGGGGCTGATAAGCGATTGTATTGTCGCTGGCGGCCTGAGCGACGGCACATATCGGTTAGGAATGCTCGATGTTGAAGTGGTTGACGGCATTGCCAGAACGCAAAGTGGCTCCTTAGCTGGCAGCACACTAACGCTTGAAAAGGCTATTGTGAACCTAATTAAACTTGCCAATATTCCGCCACTTGAAGCGGTACACATGGCAAGTTTAATACCGGCTAGCTTCCTTGGTGTCGATGATTCATTAGGTAGTATCGCCCTCGGTAAACGCGCCTGTTTTGCGATTGTTGATGACGACTTTACCAATCAAGCGACGATTATAGACGGCAATTTAGTGTTTGCTGACGCTAAAACGTCAAAAAAGTTTTCACAACTTAGCCAATAAAGGCGATAAAACCCATAAAGTTTCTCCCTAAAGCGTTGTTAGTTGTACCTTAATTTGTTGCTCAAGGTGCAGCTATCAACGCTTGTTTTACCTTCCTGTCGCTTAATGCGCTTTTAGATATTCACTTCTTATTAAACAATAATAAACTGAAAGTTTTTTGTGCTTTTATGTCTTTCTTTTTATTGGTTAAAATACATTTTGAAAGTGATTATTACCGTTTTACTCACCTAGAAAATTAAATGAAAGTTTGTGAAGGTTTTGGTTCTTTGTTATGTTGTTTAGGGAGTAGATAAATTGCTCGTTAATCATCGAGCATAATTGAACTATGCCTTACATGGATAGCTAGAGGCTTAATATTTTTAATTAAAATAATATACCTAAAGGGGGAAGCATGAAATACCAACTAAAACACTTAGCTCTAGCGACAGCGTTAGTTATGCCACTGAGTAGCCTTGCACAAAGCAACTTAATTGTTAATGGTGACTTTGAAGAAGGTGATAAAGGCAGCTTTGCTAACATAACCATTCCGGGTTGGACTCATGTCGGCACAAGCGGCTGGCATCACGGGCGTGCAGAAGAAACGATAGGTGAAAAAACCGTCAAGCTTAAAAATAGTAATACCTATATTTTCCAAGAAGTTTCGATATCTGCTGGCAGTCAATACGATATTAGTGCGCAGGTGACCTCATTTTCACGTCAAGCATTGCTTGATCGCGAAGCTATTTTAAGTGTGCAGTGGTTGGCCGGCTCAACCGTTATCGATACAGATATTATAGGCAGTTATGTAGGGGGCGTTGATAATTACGACCAATGGAAATTATTAAACAAAACACTTACCGCGCCGACAAATGCAACGCTGGCAAAAATTACCTTTTCTGTTGACGATATTGGCGCAACGCCTGAGAAACATGTGCATATTGATGAAGTTACTATGACCCTACATGATGATAACGGTGAAGTAACTGTTGGCTATTTCGAAGACTTTAATCAAATAGGTCAGCCAACGACCATACAAGGTACATGGCGTTATGTCGACGATATGTTACCGGTTTATGGCTGGAATGAAATTGTCCCGGGTGACGGTTATGCCTATTTAACCATAGATGCTAATGCTGATAACGATCAAGACTCGAGTCAGCCATTTCAAGATATTCGCTTTAGTGAAGTAGGTCCGGGTAATCGCATTGAAATGCGCGCAAAAAATCTGGCGATCTCGGGTGTTGGTGGTTTTATTTTCACCTATCAAGAAGATGCAACTAGCTTTGATGAAATTGATATTGAAGTCGCTTACGACGACATCAAAACAGCGGCAACCAATGGTAATTGGTCTGATGCTCGATTTAATTCTTGGGGCAATGCCAACCCTTATGGCCCGTATGAACCTGTAGTGAGTATTAAAGAGCCAGTAAAAGATGAATTTGGTAATAAAATATCGGTGGAAGATGATCAATTTCATACCTTCACTATTGAGTGGCAACATTACGATGGCATTAATGGTCGCATTGATTTTTATATCGACGGAGCATACCAAGCAACAATTACCGATGTGGTTGGCGATGATTTAAGTGAAATTATTTTAGGCTATCGTCAAATGAGCTGGACCGGCGACCTTGATTGGTCGGGAACTCGAACCATGGTGATTGATTGGTTTAGAGTTAGCCCAGTACATGACAATTCGCCTGATGCTATTATTGACCGCTACAACGCAATATCAGAGCAAGCATTAGTGATTACGCCAGAGCAGGGCGTACAAGTTAATGATGAACAACAAAATGGATTAACTTCTCAATTATTGTCACAACCTCAACACGGTACAGTAACGCTTAACAGCGATGGTTCGTTTACTTACCTGCCAAACAATGGTTATAGCGGTGAAGATAATTTTGTTTATAAAAATAGTAGTAACAAAGGTGAAAGTAATGCTGCGGTAGTTAAAATTACTGTTGTTAATCAAGGCGGTGGTAACGACATTTTAGTTAATGGCGACTTTGAAGCGGGCACTGCGCCTTGGAGTTACTATAAAGCGAGACGTGTAAATTATCAGTCTAACGACGGAAGTTTTGCTGCTGAAATTGATGCAGGTGGCGATGTGATCAATGTGGTTAATAATTTAACTCCAAACACTACTTATAAAGTAAGTGCCAAAATTAAAACCACTGGTCAAGCTGCTTTATACGTGCGTAATTATGGCGGTGATAAATTAAAAAATGCGACCAGTAGTGCATCTTATACCAACAAAAGCATTACATTTACCACAGGTGAAAATATAACCTCGGCAGACATATATGTATATGCAAGCTCGGGTAATACCTACGCAGATACATTTATTATTGAAGAAGTTCAGTAGCGTTAAAGTATTAAAGCTCAGGAGAAAGGACGCCCCTGCGCTTTATCTTAGCCACTTTTATTTGGTTGTTATGTGGTTTCAATAGGTTTTGGAATTCTGACTAATGAAGCGTGATTATAGTTCTTTTATCATATAATAAGTCGCTGACTGGTTAGTTGTTATAGGATTATTGTTCAATTTTTGATGTCGCTTTTGTTACTAAGATAAAAAATACCAATTTATTTATTTGAAACATTGTGAAAGGTGGTTTTGCTTGGTAGGATAAGATATTAGTTTATAACCAATTAAAAATTATGTTAACTACGATAGAAAGACGCCAGGAAATTGTCGAACTCACCAACACCTTAGGTAAAGTAGATGTTGCCGAACTTGCTGAAAAATATTTAGTGTCAACGGTAACTATCCGCAACGACTTAAACAGTTTAGATAAAAAAGGTTTAGTTGTACGCTCTCGTGGTGGTGCGGTAATGAATAGTCGTATTGCAAAAGAGCTGTCAGTCAAAGAAAAACACTGTGAGCACTTATCGGTTAAACAAAAACTGGCGGTAGTTGCGGCGAGTTTAATAAAAGATGGTGACTCGATCATCTTAGACTCAGGCACAACCACTGAAGAAATCGCTAAGAACTTGCAGAACCATAAAAATTTGGTGGTGATGACCAACGGTTTAAATATCGCAACAGAATTAGCTGCAGGTGATGAAAGTGAAGTGCTATTAACTGGCGGAACTTTACGTAAAAAATCACTATCGTTTTATGGCCGACAAGCCGAGTCTAGTTTAGCCAACTTACGTTTTGATAAAGTTTTTCTTGGCGTTGACGGCATTGATGAAAAAGCCGGCATAACCACACACTTTGAACACGAAGCTAATTTAAACCGTGTGATGTGTGATATTTCTAAAGAAGTTATTGCAGTAACAGATTCATCTAAATTTAATCGCAATGGTTTTTATATTATCAGCTCATTAGATGCAATTGACACCTTATTAACTGATAGTCGGATCCCACAATCCTATATAGATTATTTAGAAGAGCGACGCATTAACTTAATCATAGTGCCACATCCCGATGATTAGCGTTAACTAACGTTTTACTACAAAGAAAAAATTATGAATATCTACACTAAAATTGCAGTGCTCTTTTGGGCACTGCAAGTTGCAAGTTGCACGCAAAATTCACTTAATTCGGCGCCCGATGTTTCTATTGGTATTATTGCCGACTGTCAATACCACCCTGGTGAACATCGGCGTGAGCGTCATTTTAACTTGTCTGCTGGTAAACTTGAGCAAGCGGTAGCAACTTTAAATGAGCAGTCAATTGATTGGAGTATTCATTTAGGCGACTTTATCGATAAAGATTTCGAAAGTTATCAAACCTTATTGCCTATTTGGCATCAATTAGACCAACAAGGCTATCATGTGCTGGGTAACCATGACTTTAGTGTTGAAGAAAGCCTTAAGCTGACCGTTCCTGATACCCTAAGTATGCCAGCGCGTTATCATGACTTTAGCCAAAATAATTGGCGCTTTATCGTGATTGATGGCAACGATTTAAGTTTATATGCCTACCCTAAAGCAAGTGAGCAACACCTAGCGTCAGCACAAGCATTTGAAGATTTTCAAAGTACTTTAGCGACTAAGAAAAAGTTGCATACTTATAATGGTGCGCTAGGTAAAAAACAACTGGCGTGGTTGAAAACCGTATTAGCGGATGCCGAAAAAAATAACCAGCAGGTGGTATTGTTTTCTCACTTTCCTGTTTATCCGGCTAATGCTCATAACTTGTGGAATGACAGTGAGATAGTTACTTTACTTGAGCAATATCCAAATGTGTTTGCTTGGTTTAATGGCCATAATCACGGCGGTAATTATGGCTTTAAAAATGGTATTCACTATGTCACATTCAAGGCGATGGTAAATACCACTAAGAACGCATTTTCAGTGGCTAATTTTTACCCCGATAAAATAGAGATCCTTGGTTTTGGGCGTCAGCAAAATATGGTACTTCCTCGAAAAAAAGCACGCTCTAGTTATTTGCCCTAAATCACTCATCACAAAATATTGATAAACCGAGCCCTTGTGCTCGGTTTTTTATTTTCCTGATATCATTTAAATGCCGCTTTGCGCTAACTTTTTCTGTTTACTCTTATAATTGTCGCAGTTTTAAAGCTGTCGGCTTTCTAATTTACCTCTTTACTTTAGTTTCTTTTTTATAAAATAGTGAAAGATTTTGGTCTTTCATAGTCTTTCATTTTTGTTTTTGATATGTAACAATGAGCTATCATTTGTTAGACAAGGTTAAATTATGGAAGCAATACTCCCTGTAGAATCAAATAAACAACGCACGTTAATGCCTATGATGATCATAGGGTCATTATTTTTTGTCTTTGGTTTTGTCACTTGGCTAAATGGTTCACTGATACCGTTTTTGAAAATAGCCTGTGAGCTTAATCATATGGAAGCGTATTTAGTGACCATGGCTTTCTATATCGCTTACACAGTTATGGCACTTCCGATGGCCTATGTGCTTAAACGAACCGGTTATAAAAATGGCATGATGCTTGGTTTACTGGTAATGGCGATTGGCTCATTAATTTTTATTCCTGCAGCCAATGAACGCATGTATAGCATATTTTTATTTGGCCTATTTATGTTAGGTACTGGCTTAACCATATTGCAAACAGCGGCAAATCCTTACATTGTTTTATTAGGGCCGCAAGAGTCAGCAGCGGTTAGAATTAGCATTATGGGATTGCTAAATAAAGGGGCAGGGGTTGTTGCACCGATTATTTTTACCGCGTTTATCTTTGCCGGTATGGAGCAGTTTGATGAAAGCCAATTAGCGCTGTTAAGTGAAGCGCAGCGTACATTGCAATTAAATGAATTGGCGCAACGTTTGGTCAATCCTTACATCATTATGGCGGCAACCTTATTTGTGCTAGCGATATTTATTAAATTATCACCGCTGCCGAGCATGAATACTGAGGCGATGCAAACTTCAGATAACGACACTGAAAGCACGTCTATTATGGCATTTCCGCAACTTATCTTAGGTGTTATTACCTTATTTTTGTACGTTGGTGTTGAAGTGATTGCCGGCGATACTATTGGTTTATTTGGCCAAGAGCTCGGCGTAACCAATTTTGGCGAGCTAACCTCGTACACTATGGTATTTATGGTGCTAGCGTATCTTGTTGGCATGTTTACTATTCCTCACTTTATTAAGCAAGAAACCGCATTAATGTTGTCTGCCGTTTTAGGTTTAGTGTTAACCATGTTGATTATCATCACGCCAACAGACAGTGCGCTCATTTGGTCGAACTTAATTTTTTGGCGTGAAGTAGGTTATCTGCCAGATGTCGTGTTATATGTCGCTATGTTAGGTTTTGCCAATGCACTCGTTTGGCCGGCAATCTGGCCGATGGCATTAAATGGCTTAGGTAAACATATTGAAACTGGTTCTGCGTTATTAATTATGGGCATATCCGGTGGTGCTTTACTGCCACTTATTTATGGTGCTATTACCGAAATGAGCGGCAACTCTCAAGGTGCGTATTTGATCATGTTGCCGTGTTACGCATTCATTTTATTTTATGCGCTTAAAGGGCATAAAATTCGTCGTTGGTCGAGTAACGACGCTTAGCCGTATTACATAAAAGTATTGATTTGGAATTAAGGGTAAACAACATGACGATGAGAACTTCATTAGCTAGCTGGCAAGCATTGGCTGAGCACGCACAAGAAATGCAGCAGCAACATATGAGTGACTTATTTTCACAAGATCAAGCGCGATTTAATAAGTTTTCGATTCAGCTGCCCAATATGCTGCTCGATTATTCAAAAAACCTAGTTACTTCAGCGACCATGCAAAAACTGATCGCACTGGCTAATGAATGTGACATTACGACGTGGCGCGACAAAATGTTTCAAGGTGAGCGCATTAATCGCACCGAAGATCGCGCGGTATTGCACACAGCATTGCGTAATCGTGAGAAAATGCCGTTGATGTTAGACGGCGAAAATATTACTGATAGCGTTGAATCAGCTTTAGCTAAAATGAAAGCCTTTAGTGAGCAAGTGCGTCATGGTTTATGGAAAGGTTACTCAGGAAAGCGTATTACTGATGTTGTTAATATTGGCGTTGGAGGATCTAATTTAGGTCCGCAAATGGTCACCGAAGCATTAAAACAATATAGCGATGGCAGTGTTAATGTGCATTATGTCTCTAATGTTGATGGCACTCAGATCGCCAATGTTTTAAGACCGCTTGACCCTGAAAAAGTGCTGTTTATTGTGTCCAGTAAAACCTTCACCACCACAGAAACCATGACCAATGCTAAAACCGCAGTGAAATGGTTAGTGTCTTCCTCGTTTGATGAAAAAGCCGTAGCGAAACATTTTGTTGCCGTGTCAGCGAACAAAGACAATGCGATGGAATTTGGCATTGCCCAAGAAAACATTTTTGATATGTGGGATTGGGTCGGCGGACGGTTTTCCTTGTGGTCAGCAATAGGGCTACCTATTGCAATTGATCTTGGCTTTGACAAATTTATTGAGTTATTGGAAGGGGCACACGAAATCGATCAGCATTTTTGTCAGGCGCCTTTAGCACATAACGCACCAGTTATTCTTGCATTGCTAAGCGTGTGGAATTGTACGTTTTTAGGGGCAAAATCGCAGGCAATTTTACCGTATGATCAATCATTGCATATGTTGTGTGCTTACATGCAACAAGCGGAAATGGAAAGTAATGGTAAATCGGTTACTTGGCAAGGTAATGACGTTGACTACCCAACGGTGCCTTCGATTTGGGGCGGCTTAGGTATAAATGGTCAGCATGCTTTTTATCAATATTTACATCAAAGTAATAATGTTGTTCCAGCTGACTTTATTGGCTCGGTCAAAAGTGTAACGCCGGTAAAAGGCCATCATCAAACCCTGATGTCTAACTTTTTCGCACAAACCCAAGCCTTAATGTCTGGTGTTGATGAGCAACAAGTGAAAGCGGATTTAAAAGCTAAAGGGCGCACTCAACAATACATAGATAAAGTGGCGCCGCATAAAGTGCATAAAGGCAATCGTCCAACGAACTCCATTTTAATGCAGCGGATATCACCGCGCACCTTGGGCAGTTTAATTGCCCTATACGAGCACAAAATATTTGTTCAAGGCATTGTGCTACAAATTTGCTCGTTTGATCAATGGGGCGTCGAACTAGGCAAGGGCTTAGCAAACGACATTCAAAAAGAGCTTGACGAAAACAAGGTGAATAAAAACCATGACAGCTCAACCCGAGGCTTAATTCACTATTATTTGAACTGTGTTTAAAGCGGGAAACTAGAAGCTACAAGTGAGAAGTTGGAAGCTGCAAGTGGAAAGTTAGAAGCTACAAGTGGCAAGCTAAAAGCTAAAAGCTAAAAGCTAAAAGTGGACAGCTTGCAACTTGCAGCTTAAGGCTTAGATCTTAAAGCTATTGGCTTGAAGCTTGAAGCTTGAAGCTTGAAGCTTGAAGCTTGCAGCTTACAGCTTAAGACTTAGCCTGTGGTTACTGATATTTTTCTTTCGTGAATTTGGCTGTTAAAATAACGGCCTTATTTTTTATAACTAAGTAACCTCATGAGTGAATCAATCCCATCTTGCCTAAAATGTGGCTCTGAATATGTTTACCAAGACCAAGCCTTATTTATCTGTCCTGAGTGTAATTTTGAGTGGAACCCAGTAGAAGTTGCCGCTGAAAATGACGTACAGGTAAAAGATGCTAATGGCGCCTTGCTGAGTGAAGGCGATAAAGTCACTGTGGTTAAAGATCTTAAAATTAAAGCCAGTTCACAGGTAATTAAAATTGGCACCAAAGCCGTAATAAGGCGTATTAAAGAAGCGAAAGATCATCAGCTAGATTGTAAAGTTGACGGTGTTGGCGAAATGATGGTGACCGCCAAATTTGTTAAAAAAGCCTAGGGGCTGTTGAACTTTCGTGTTTATTTTTGCAGCAGTTTATAGGTATTTAGACAAAGCATTGTGATTGCTATGTGGTTATTCCACATGAAAGCGCAATAAGGAAGTATAAATGCCTAGAAACGCTGCCCTTGGGGTTCAACTAAACGCTATTTCTTCATCGTTGTTCACAACTTACATGGAACAACCATGCTGTGTTGTTCACGCCTTGAACAAAAAGTGTTTACTTTGAACAAAATTTAACCTCGAAAGTTCAACAGACCCTAGAGGGATTTTACCAGCTTAGTGAGGCCTATTTTTATTCAATATCTTGGTAATTAGCCGTATTTTGCTTATGATAGTAATTCGCTTTTCTATTGTGATTATTAATATGCGTTTATCGTTACCACCTCTTTTAGTTGTAATTTGTAGCAGTGCTCTTTTTTCATGTACTGTTAATATTCAAGCTTCTGCTGTAGCAGGCCAAACTGATTCAAACCAAGCCAATTCAAAACAAGCTAATTCAAACCAAGTGAGCAAGGAATTGGTTTGGGGGAATAATGGCATTTCGTGGGGCATGGCTTGGTTGCCCAACGGTGATATGTTAGTTACCTTGCGTGGCGGCGAACTTAAACGATTAAAACAAGGAGCGACGGTTGCTGACAATGTTGTTGGTTTGCCTGAAATTGTTGTTGGCGGCCAAGGTGGCTTGCTTGATATTGCTTTACATCCTGATTATGCCAACAACGGCTGGTTATATTTTTCTTATGTAAAAGCTGATGATAGCGGCAATAAAAGCACAGCAATCATGAGAGCTAAACTAAGTGGCACTACGTTAGTCGAGCAGCAAGATATTTATGTTGCTACGGCTTATGGCAAGAAAAATGTGCATTTTGGCAGTCGCTTAGCGTTTGACAATAAAGGTTATTTATATTTTTCGATTGGCGATCGTGGCTATCGCGATCTTAACCCGCAAGATATTAGCCGCGATGCCGGTAAAATATACCGAATACATGACGACGGCCGTATTCCGTCAGACAACCCTTTTGTTGGTATGGCTAATGCCAAAACGGCCATTTATTCTTATGGACATCGCAATCCTCAAGGCATGATAAAACACCCAATTACTGGTGATATTTGGACCCATGAGCATGGCCCTAAAGGCGGTGATGAAGTCAACCTTATCACCAAAGGCAAAAATTACGGCTGGCCGATTATTAGTTATGGTGTTAACTACTCAGGCACTCGCTTTACTGATCTAACTGAAAAAGACGGTATGGAGCAGCCTAAATGGTATTGGGACCCATCCATTGCACCTTCGGGCATGGAATTTGTCACCAGCAATCGCTACCCCAATTGGCAAGGTAATATCCTTGTTGGCTCTTTAAAATTTGGCCAACTGGTGATGTTATCTATAGAGGATAACGACGTTGCGAAAGCACAGGTAGTGGCGGAGAAACTTACTCGTGTACGTAATGTCAAACAAGGTCCTGATGGTTACTTATATGTTGCGATAGATGGTCAGGGTGTTTTTAAATTAAAAAGCAAATGAAGTATTACGAAAATATGGCATGTATAAATTGTCATTTAAACAATGAAATCATAGCTATTCTTTGAACAAAAAAGGAGCCGCAATTAAAAATAGGGCTCCTTTTATTTATAAATATTTTTCACTTGCTAATTTACACAAATTCATGATTACCTTTGTTTTTTAAGCTGGCGATGTGCCTTTTGATGATCTTTAAATTCGGTTTTGTCAATTTCACCGTCACTGTTTTTATCAATATCTGCAAATGAAGGCGCATCGGCAATGTTTTTCATTTGTTTGCCTTGGGCGGCTTTTTCACTGATTTTTTGACTGCGTAGTTCGTTGAATTCTTGTTCAACAATTTTGCCATCGCTATTAAGGTCGAATGTCGAGAATGACGGCATTTTATTCGACATCATTTTGCCTTGTTTTTGACCTTTGTTTAGTGATTTGTTTAGTGATTTGTTTTGTTTTTTATTTTTGCGTTTTTCTTGTTGCTTTTTCTGGCCTGCTTCTAGCTCTTGCTTGGTTAAGCTGCCGTTATTGTCGCTGTCAAAAGCAGAAAAGGAAGGTGCACCTGTAGCTCCTCGCATAGATCTTTTATCAGATGCTTTTTGACTGATTCGTTCAGCTCTAATTTCCATAAATTCGGTTTCACTGATCAGTCCATCGCCATTTTTATCGTAGACATCAAATGGTATAGGACCGCGCTGAGGCAAGTTTTCAGCTGTGGTAGTTATTGACCAAGTTAGCAAGGCTAACGCGACCAATGGAATTGCAAAAGTGAGCTTTTTCATCGGGTACTCCTTAGGTTGGTAGTGCTTTGCTGTGAATAAGCATTTGCTGCATTAAGCAATAGCATATAGCACCAGAAAAGCTAACGTTATTGGCATTATTTTCCATTTATTTTTCGACAATTTGTTTCAAAAAAAACTTGAAGGTGAACTTCAATGAATTTTAGCTTTTTATGGTGTTAAATTACTCTTAATACTTGAGGAATTAGTTATGATCGCAAACGTAAAGTCACCGATACTACCGCATGGTCAGTGCTAAGATCGTCTTGTTCAAAAATTGGATTTATAAGGTGGCGATCATAGGTATGATAGTCGCTGACCTGATAAAAGCTGTCGTGGTAACTCGCGTCAAATTCGCATGACAACAATATGTAATCAAGCACTGATCCTTTCGCGCCAAAATAATGCGTTGGTGCTCTTTCTTGTTGGATATCTTTACTGTTTATATCGTTATCGTTTGTTTCTGTCGGCTCTATTTTTTTAGAGTCTAATTTTTTAGAGTTTAAGTGTTGAAGTTCTGATTCTTTAAGCGCTGTTTCTCTTAACTGCGCAGACTGATGTAACTCCCAAGCATCATGTAAGCAATATTTGTCTAAATAGCGTTTGCAGTCGGCTTGATTAGCAAAAGGTAAATGGTGAGTTAATAAGTGACTAAGTACGCCATCGCTTAACGTGCTATTAAAATCGCCCATTAACATCATAGGTTGTTGGCTTTGCTCTCGTCTTGTCAGCATTTGTGTGAATAATAAAGTGGCTTCACTGCCTCGTTGCAAAGTTGAACCCCAGCCACCAGCAATTTGCGCTTTTAGCTGTTCAAAAATGTTTTTTTCATCGGAGTAATTATTATCTTGTGGTGCGTCAAGCATCGAACGCTTTGACTTTAAATGCACCACATAACAATCGCAGTAACCAATATGAGGCACATCAACCGTTGCCCTTAATATTTTCCGGCTAAACGAAAAGTCTTCGGCTAATCCTAAACTTTGCGCTAGCTCGCGATTAACGGGCACGGCAGTGGTTTCAACAATTGGATAATGTGATGCGAGCGCAACGACTGGGCTTTGATAAATAAAATCGTCGACCACTGTCGCTTCATCAACAACTGCAAAGTTTTGATAACCTTGCTCTTTCACCAATGCTTGTAGCGAATTAGGGCTGAACACTTCTTGAAAACCAATAATATTAGGCTGATGTTGGGCGAGGTAATGACTTATCCATTTTTGTTTTCTCTGCCATTGCTGCACGCTGTAAATACGCTCAAATTCATAATAGGCATTAGGTGGCTCGAGATAATTGAACAAATTAAATGTCGCGATTTTTAGTTGAGTATTGCTGATAGCGACAGTGGGTAAGGGGGAGTTAATAGTATTGGCTCGGCTAATTTAACGAGAAGGTGATAGCGCATTATAACCCATTGGCATCAGCAATGGGCGATCCTTGTTACGTCACCGGCAAGATATTAGGGGCAATTCGCAAAGATCGCATGCTAAAGATGTCAATTAGCTTTTAGTCTTGATAACCCCAAGGAGCGCTTGGCGGTGTAATTGGCTTGGTTAAGTCAAAGTCGACACGAAATTCTCGTCCGTCTCGCACTAAGCGATAGCTAAATTTTTCTGGGTAAATATACATTTGCCAAGTATTACCAATAGATTGCGGGATCCCTTGCTTAACAAACAATTCTTTTGAATATTGGTCAGCTGGGAAAGACTGAACTTGTGCCCAACCGGCATCAAGCGTATGACCGCCATACATAGTTGACTTGTCATTTGTACCGTCTTTATGACGGTGATCGTGTTTTAATGATAAGCCAGAACCGGTTTTGGTCAGCAGCCAAGTTCTTGAGGCATCGTCACCAACATGAAAAGGGATTTGCAGTTGTGCATTGCTACATTTGCGCACATGCATGATCAGTTTTTTGTTAGCAAAACTGTCACTGTTTGAATTATCGACCGTTACTTTACCTGCAAAGGCTTGCCCGCATTTTTGCTTAATAGCGTCGAAAAAAGCATCTTGGCTGGCAATAGATACTAATGGCGCTTCACTGACTTGCGCGGCTACGCTTGAAAAACTAGCCATGAAAGGAAAAAGCGCAGTGAGTAATATTGAGTATGTTTTGATAGTGGTAACTCCTGTGAAAAAACACCACTATAAAGAATCGCTTGTTTTACGGCAATGTCACTTTTGTACAGACTTTGGTTTTTATGTACGCAGATCAGTACGCTTTTTTGCTTGTGTTGTTTGTAAGCACTTTTCAGGGCGTTTTTTTTGTAATTTTTGTTGGTGTTTACGCTCTGCTTTATCAATATGTTTGGCGATCCACTTGGTTAATTTAGCCATTAGTATTGGGGGAAAATCGTGTCCCATGCCTTTAACAATTTTCAACTTGGTTTTTTTAATGCTTCTCGCTGTTTCATGCCCTTGAGATACCGGAATAACGGGGTCGTCACTACCATGTATCACTAAAGTTTTCGCTTTAATTCGTTTGAGTAACTGTTTACGGCAACCACTGGCTGTTATCGCGACAAGTTGGCGCTTAACCCCCGCGGGGTGATAGCTTCTATCAACATGAAATGTGGCTTGTTGATACAGGTAATTATCGTCGCTTGGGTAGGCAGGACTGCCAATTAATCGATTTAATTTTACATTGTAATTTATCGCTGCTTCTCGATTAAATTGACTGGGGCGTTTTGCCAATAGAAGAAAAAGCTTGAGGTTAGATGCTGAAAAATTGCTCGCATTGGGCGACGACATAATACTGGTTAAACTGATGATCCTTTTACGATGATTTGCCGCCAAAATTTGAGCGATCATTCCGCCCATTGAAGAACCAACTAAATGGGCTTTTTTAACGCCTAATGCGTCCATTAACTGCAAAACATCATTGGCCATATCATCCAGTAAATAAGGTGCTTTTGTCGGGAGTGGCATGTATTTACTTAGCCAGGTATTGAGCAAACTTGGCGAGCCTAATTCTGTTAACTTACTCGATTTTCCGACATCACGATTGTCAAAGCGAATAACGCGAAAGCCTTTTTCAATCAGCCCGTAATAAAAGTTATCTGGCCAAACTGTCATTTGCGCGCCTAACCCCATGATCAAAATAATGGTTGGCTTTTTTTTATCGCCTTCATCTTGAAAACTTAATTTAATACCTGAGCTGAGAGTGATTGAATGCATACAATGTTTTATATTTTTACCGAATACGACTGTTAACTGGCAGTACCGAACTTAACCTAGTTGTATGGCATAAGCATGACGGTTAGGTGACGTGATCTAGCCGCAATCTAGGACTATAACCCCCTTTGCGATGATTTTTATTGCAAATTTATTCGTCAATTATTGTTCAAGTTAACCTTATGATTTAGCGAGATAATTATGCTGTTCTTGGTTTTGAATATTGTGTTCATAGTGACCTAGATACAATTTTATTTGAAAGCATTTGATCTTTGCTGCTGTCTATTTAATTGCATCAACCATTATAAATAAGGAATTTAGTATGACTAAGCAAACCAATATTAAAGCCGCGGCAATTTCGAGTATTCTTGCCTTAGGTACTTTGTCTGCAGCGCCAGCAATGGCTGTACCTGAACAACCTTCTGCATGGGAAAAATGCGCCGGTGTTGCCAAAGCTGGTAAAAATGACTGCGGTGCACTCGACGGATCACATAACTGTGCAGGGCAAGCCAAGGTAGATAATTCAGATCATGAATGGGTGTATGTGCCTAAAGGTACTTGTGAAAAAATTACCGGTGGTGTTGTTAAAGCTGAAAAGCCAGCCAAAAAGTAATGATGGCACCATTATTTCACCGGGGAGTATTACCAAGCCCTTTTGAATTAATGGTTCTATTTGTTGAACTAATAAAAGCGTTGAATAAAAGCGTTAAATAAAAGCGTTAAATAAATGTGAGCGTGCTATTGTGGATGCGTTATTGAATATGAAGACAATTACCGGTGTGGGTTTAGGGTTGCGTCATGGTCATTTTAATGAATTTATTAATAACAAACCTGACGTGCCTTGGCTTGAAGTGCACACTGAAAATTTTTTAAATGAACATAGCTTTGCCGCGAAACGTTTAGATAAAATTCGTCAAGATTATGCGATTTCCGCACACTGTGTCAGTTTATCTTTGGGTACTGCAGGTCAATGGACAGAAAAAAAACACGCACATCTACAATCGATAAAACAAACGCTTGCACGATTAGAGCCGGTGTTTGTTTCTGATCATATTTCTTGGAGCTCGCCTGACAACATTCATTATGCGCCTGAGCTTTATCCATTGCCGTATACAGAAGAAGCATTGGACGTTATTTGTGACAATGTCTTGCAAGCGCAAGATATTTTGCAGCGTCAGCTGATATTAGAAAACCCTTCCAGTTATCTACATTTTCAACATTCTGTAATGTCGGAAGCTGAATTTATTGCCGCTTTGGTTAAACGCACAGGCTGTGGCTTATTACTTGATGTTAATAACCTTTTTGTTAGCGCGCATAATTTAGACTTCTCTGCCCACGATTATCTTGAGACTATCGATTTTGATGCTGTCAAAGAAATACATTTAGCGGGCTTTTCGGTCGATCATATCGCAGGGCAACAAGTGTACATTGATACCCATGGCGCTAAAGTTTACGACGGAGTATGGCAGTTATTTCAATACGTTGTTAATAATTTCAAACCCGTTCCGACCTTAATTGAATGGGACAATGATTTACCTGAATTTGACGTTTTGTACGGTGAAAAACTTAAGGCCGATGCAATAATAGCCGATATGATTAAGGGGTAGTTCAAGATGTCAGAGTCATTATATACGTTGCAGTCTGAATTTTTTGAACACTGTACGTTAGCGCTAAGAAGCAATAAAGAACACTGCCTTGATAAGCTCATTCGTTCGCGTCAATTGCCAATTAATGCATTATTAAATATTTACCAACACAGTACCTTGGGTAATCTTACTCAAGTATTAGCGTTGACATTTCCCGTGGTAGAAAAATTAGTCGGGGAAGCGTTTTTTCAAGCGATGGCGCGAGAATACATCAAAATTTACCGACCTAATACTGCAAATATAGACAACTATGGTGATAACTTTTCGATGTTTATAGCGGACTTTTCGCCAGCCAAGGCATTACCTTATTTAGCCGATGTCGCGAAACTTGAATGGCTCTATCATCAAAGCAGTTTGTGCGCCGCAATAACGCCAATGAAAACAAGTTTATTAACGGAGGTTTCAGACAAAGCGGCATTAACGATGATCTTTCATCTGGCTAGTTCTGTGCAATTATTACATTCAGCCTATCCACTGTTATCAATTTGGCACGCGAATCAAGCCAGTAGCAATCAGGGCGAAATCATCGAAATAGATAACGACCAGCAACATTATCTAGCCGTATTTAAAAGAGCAAGGGCGGTTGAAATTGTGCGGCTGTCTGGCGCAGAATATAAACTACTTAGCGGCATGCATCAGAAAATGCCGTTGGAACAATTAATAGACATGATGTTAGGTGTTGATCGTGATATTAACTTGGATGCGTTGATGAATCGTTTTATGGGGTCTGGCGTGATCAGTCATTTTACCGTTTAATGTCTATTTACTTTTTAATGTCTATTTAATTGAATAACTAATCTAATAATTAAACGAATAACTAAACCCAAAGGTCAAAGGAATAAGCTAAATGGCAACATCCACTGTTAAGCAAAATGATAAAGCCATTCTTTATTATGTGCACGATCCAATGTGCAGTTGGTGTTGGGGTTATCGCAGTACTTGGCAATTGTTGCAACAGCAATTAACCAAGCAATTAGGCGAACAAGTTGACATTCAATACAGTCTAGGGGGTTTAGCGCCAGACAGTAATGCGCCTATGCCTGAAAATATGCAGCAATTTTTGCAGCAAACTTGGCGAAAAATAGCGAATCAATTAGGCACTGAGTTTAATTTTGACTTTTGGCATGAGTGTCAGCCAAAGCGGTCAACCTATCCGGCTTGTCGTGCGGTGTTAATTGCTAAAGAGCATGGCCTAGAGCAAGAGATGATTTTCGCCATTCAACAAGCTTATTATTTACAGGCGAAAAACCCGTCTGAAGCCCATACGTTAGTGTCATTAGCAAAAGCGATTGGTTTAAATGGTGAAATGTTTTCCACTGCTTTAGCCAGCGAACGCATCAATAACCGTTTGATGAGCGAAATTAGCCAAGTAAGAAGTTTGCCAATTAACGGCTTTCCTTCATTAGTTTTGTTCGTTGATGGTCAAAACATTGCCATAACGCTTGATTATCAGTATTGGCAAACTAGCTTTGCACAAATTAAGAATGCGTTAAGTTAAGCTTTTTTTGAGCGAAATTTAAATACCCTAATGGCAGATTGCACTCTGCACTTTACACCCTATAATGGGGCGCTCCAAAATATCTTCATGCAAAAGCTCTAGTTATGCGTTTATTAAAGTCGACCATTCATCCTGATATTACCGATATGTCAGCCACAACATTCACACGAAAAGCAACCCGTGCGATTGTACTCAATGGCGACAATATTTTATTGCTTTATACCAAACGTTATCACGACTATAGCTTGCCTGGTGGCGGTGTAGATAACGGGGAAAGCATAACTGACGGCTTAGTGCGCGAGTTAAAAGAAGAAACAGGGGCGCACAATGTGCAAGACATACAAGCTTTTGGCTTGTATGAAGAATATCGACCTTGGCACAAGCCAGGTTTTGATATTGTGCACATGCAGTCTTACTGTTTTGTTTGTTCTATTGATGACGAGTTATTAGCGCCAGAGCTTGAAGCGCATGAAATAGACAATGGCATGCATCCAACGTGGATTAATATTCATCAAGCCATCAGTCACAACGAGCATACCATTGCTAACAGCAGTAAAAAGGGCTTGTCGATAGAACGGGAAACATACTTATTAAAACGCATTGTTGACGAATTAGTGAATTAAATTAAAAGAGAACGCCTTAATTAAGTTGTGCTTTTGTTAAAAAAGCATAAAATTAACTGGTCTGCGAGTATTAGCTAGTGCCTAGCTAAGTTGTTTGTTAAAACGAATTGGAACCTATGTTGAAGTCGTTATCTAAAGTCATCATCGTGATCACTATGCTTATTGCCTTTGTTGGCCAAGCATTCGCGTATTCGATGATGTCTTGTAGCCACAGTGGTTCTGATAACGGTGGTTTTGATAACAGTAGTGTTGCTAATGGTGGGCATGCCGGTATGGTGCACGTCGAAATGAACCACGCTAATATGAGCCATGCTCAACATGCTCAACATGCTCAACATGCTAATATGAGCCATGATCAACACGCCAATATGGCGCATGCTGATACCATGACCTCAAAAATCGCCTCAACACCTGATAATCAACAGACAATGGCTAGCAGTCAACACAATGACTGCTGTGACGCCGATTGCTCAACCAGTGTTTGTGCAAGCTTTTCAGTGCTTTCATCCCATGTGTTATTGGCGACTGATTATAGCGAACATCACGCTATTTCAAGCTTAATCTTTTCAGTACAAAGCTCTTTTGTAACCTCTTTATATCGTCCACCGATAATTGCTTAACACAAGATAAGTGCGTCTAAAATTCAGGCACTTACACCATCTTAATTAACTTTCTTTTTTACTAAATTCCTTAGCAATTAAGCTTTGCTAGGGATATTCCAACGGTGTTGGAAGCAAATTGTGTTGTTTAAAATTATGAAAAATATCATTTATTACGCTTATCCGCAGGCAAGCTATCTTGCCCGTTTGGTTATTCTTGTTTTAGCTTTTATCGCTTCTGTGCCGGTATTTGCTCAGCCAATAATTTCATTACAGCAAGCGATTAATCTTGCCCATGCCAACGATCCTTGGCTACACGGCAGTGAATTACAACAGTCCGCGCAAGAGGCGAAAAGCATTGCCGCGGCAACGTTTGCTGATCCGAAAGTCAGTTTGACCTTGGCGAATGTGCCGGCCGATAGTTGGGATCTCAATCAAGAGGCGATGAGTCAGGTTAAGCTTGGTATCTCGCAGCAATTTCCCCGTGGCGATGTTTTAGCAATTAAGCAATCAAAACTTAAATTAGCTGCCAGTAAATATCCGCTTTTACGTGCGCAGCGAAAAGCTAAGTTAACTGCTGAAATTTCGCAACTTTGGCTAGATGCATTTTTAGCTCAGCAAACGATTGCGCTGATAAATAAAGATAAAACGCTTTTTGAACAACTCGTTGAAGTGGCGACAGCTGGTTATTCATCAACGCTTGCTAGCGCTAAACAACAAGATGTTATTCGCGCGCAACTTGAACTTATTCAACTCGATGATAGGTTAACGGTTCAACGCCAAAAACTTAAAACTACACTGGCGCAGTTAAATGAGTGGTTACATGTTTATCAAGGCGAATCTGGAGAATATTCGATAGATTTTGACGCTCAACCGCAAGAGTTTAAGGTCTCGTCAACGCTACCTACACTGAGTCTTAGTCACGGATTTTTACTAACCAAAGCACATTATTCCCGTAACGAAATTGCGCAAGCACTAGCGAAACATCCTGCGGTACTCGCCATCGATATAAAACAAGATATCGCCAAAAAAGACCTTGCCTTAGCAAATGAACAATACAAACCTCAATGGGGCATGAGCGCCAGTTACGCTCTAAGAAACGATACTCCCGCGGGCGATGATCGCGCGGATTTATTTTCGTTAGGGCTAACCTTTGATATGCCAATATTTAAAGAAAATCGCCAAGATAAATGGGTCAGTGCATCTTATGCTCAAGCCCAAGCCGTTAAAACTGAAAAGCTATTAGTGATTAAAAATATGCTGGCAAGTGTCGAAAAAGAAATAAGTCAGCTGCGCTATTTGTCGAAACGCCAAGCGCTTTATCAACAACAGTTAATTCAACAAACTCATCAACAAGCCGAAGCGTCGCTTACCGCTTATACCAACGACACGGGTGATTTTTCTGACGTGGTTCGTGCGCGCATTGTTGAGTTAAATACCGCAATTTCAGCGCTTGAGATAAAAGTGAATGCCTTAAAAACGGTGGCACGTATTAACTACTTTTTTACTAAAGCACAGCGTCAATCTATGACGTTACAAGGAGAAAACTAATGACAACCTTGACTAAAACTTTGACCAAACATTTGCTCACTTTGTTATTAGGCATCGCAATTGGCGCTGGCATTCTCTTTATTGTTCAATTAAATAGTGTCGAGCCGATAGAGCAGAACAATGATCAACAAAAGCCACTTTATTGGGTTGCTCCTATGGACGATAACTATCGTCGAGACAAGCCGGGTAAATCGCCTATGGGCATGGATCTTGTGCCGGTTTATCAGCAATCACAATCGACTCAATCAAGCGAGCAGGGCGTGGTACGCATAGCGCCGCATGTGGTAAATAATTTAGGGGTAAGAACTGCCAAAGTTGCCGAAACGTCAATGCATACCCGTATTTTTACTGTCGGTTATGTGCAATACGATGAAGATAAATTGGTGCATATTCATCCTAGGGTTGATGGCTGGGTTGAGCAGCTATTTGTCAAAGCATCGGGCGACCCGGTTGAAAAAGATCAACCGCTATATACGCTTTATTCCCCTGAGTTGGTTAATGCGCAAGAAGAGTTACTGATCGCTATAAAACGTAAAAACAAAACCTTAATCGTTGCAGCAAGAGAAAGATTGCAAGCGCTGCAACTGCCGTTATCTTTTATCAAGCGTTTGGAAAAGTCCCAAAAGGTACAACAAACCGTCACCTTTTATGCACCGCAATCAGGTGTTATTAACGGCCTTAAAATACGCGAAGGTTTTTTTGTTAAACCAGGCAATACCTTAATGAGCATCGCTCAGCTCGACCAAGTGTGGGTTGAAGCTGAAGTGTTTGAGCGTGACGCCATTTTAGTTAAAGCAGGCTTACCTGTGGTGATGAGCCTAGACTATTTGCCCGGTCAGCAATGGCAAGGTCAAGTGGATTATGTTTATCCAACGCTGAACCCTCAAACACGTACACTGCGTATTCGCTTAAAGTTTGCTAACCCCGAGCTAACACTAAAACCGAATATGTTTGCGCAAGTGATAATTCACGCCAACTCGATTGATGATGCGTTGCTGGTGCCAAAAGAGTCGGTGATTCGAACAGGTAAACAAGACCGAGTGGTGCTTGCGCTAGGAGAAGGGCAATTTAAGTCAGTTGAAGTGGCAATTGGCAGAGTTAACCATGATCATATCGAAATACTCAATGGCGTAAACGAAGGCGATGTTGTTGTGACCTCGGCGCAATTTCTTATTGATTCTGAGTCGAGCAAAAGTTCAGATTTTCGCCGTATTAATAGCGCGCCGGCGGAAGAAAATCATTTGATGCAACACAGAGATGATCATCAAAAAATGAGTGAAAAAAGTGACGTATCAACAGCGCAAGTCAACGGTGTTATCAATGCAGTTGATAGTGAAAACCGCGTTCTCACCATTAGTCGAGAAGCGATTGAAAAGTGGCAACGACCGGCAGCAACGATGGACTTTTTAGTTGCTAAGCATATTGACCTAAACGCGCTTGCTGTTGGTATGAATATTAACTTTGTCTTTGAAGTACACGACGATTTAGTTGTGGTCGAGCTTAAGGTGATGAGTGCGTTAGATAAGGCATCCAATTCAGTGACAAAATCAGTTTCAAGTTCAGCGCCAACTTCTGCGCCAGTTCCGCAACATGCGCACCATTAAATAGGAGGTTAATATGATTAAAGCGATTATCAAGTGGTCAATCCTAAACCGCCTATTTGTCTTGATGGCGACCTTATTTGTCGTGCTCTCTGGTGCTTATTCATTAAAAAATACGCCAATTGATGCCTTGCCTGATTTATCTGATGTGCAAGTGATCATTAAAACTAACTATCCCGGTCAAGCGCCACAAGTGGTACAAGATCAGGTGACTTACCCCTTAACTACGGCAATGTTGTCGGTACCTGGTGCGGTTACGGTGCGTGGTTATTCATTCTTTGGTGATTCTTTTGTTTATGTGATATTTGACCAAGGCACAGATCTTTATTGGGCACGTAGTCGGGTATTAGAGTATTTAAGCCAAGTGGCGCCAAGTTTACCGGCCAATGCCCGCCCACAGCTAGGACCAGATGCAACCGGTGTTGGTTGGATTTACCTCTACTCACTGATTGATAAAACCGGTAATTTAGACATTAGTCAGTTACGTAGTATTCAAGACTGGTTTTTAAAATATGAATTGCAAATGGTTGATGGCGTTTCAGAAGTTGCCGCAATTGGCGGCATGGTTAAGCAATACCAAGTGCAAGTTGACCCCGACAAGCTAAGTGCTTACGGCGTGCCGTTAAGCCATATTCAAACGGCCTTAAAACAAGGCAATCAAGAAACCGGTGCCTCGGTTGTTGAAATGGCAGAGGCTGAATATATGGTCACCGCCTCGGGTTATATCAAAAGCATTGAAGATATTGAGTCGATCCCCCTTGGGCTTAATGAACAAGGCACGCCACTGACAATCGGCGATTTGGCGCAAGTCAGTTTAGGTCCGCAAATGCGACGTGGCATTGCCGAATTAAATGGCGAAGGCGAAGTTGTTGGCGGTGTGGTAATTATGCGCTCGGGTGAAAATGCGGAAAAAACTATCACTGGCGTAAAAGAAAAACTTGAGCAACTTAAAAAAGGCCTGCCTGGCGGTGTTGAAGTTGTGCCGGTTTATGATCGCTCGAACCTAATCGCCTCATCAGTGAATAATTTATGGCAAAAACTATTTGAAGAATTTGTGGTGGTGGCTTTAGTTTGTGTGGTCTTTCTTTTTCATATTCGCTCGTCATTGGTGGCAATTATTAGCTTACCGGTTGGCATATTAGCGGCGTTTACGGTTATGCATATGCAGGGCATAAATGCCAACATTATGTCGCTTGGCGGTATTGCAATTGCCATTGGCGCTATGGTTGATGGCGCCATTGTAATGATTGAAAATATGCACAAGCATATGGAAAAAACGCCACTGACGAAAGAAAACCGTTGGCAAATTGTTAGTGACTCTGCCTGTGAAGTGGGTCCGGCTTTGTTCTTCTCGTTATTAATTATTACCGTGTCTTTTTTACCGGTATTTACCTTAGAAGCGCAAGAAGGAAAAATGTTCTCGCCGCTGGCGTTTACTAAAACCTATGCGATGGCAGCTGCTGCTGCATTGGCGATAACCTT
The DNA here is from genome assembly GCF_052030545.1 of Thalassotalea sp. PLHSN55. Taxonomy (NCBI): domain Bacteria; kingdom Pseudomonadati; phylum Pseudomonadota; class Gammaproteobacteria; order Alteromonadales; family Colwelliaceae; genus Thalassotalea; species Thalassotalea sp. PLHSN55. The sequence continues at coordinate 68,587 of NZ_JBPDIH010000001.1, forward strand.
AGTGCCTGTACTTATGGGCTATTTTATACGTGGCAATGTACGTCCAGAGCAGAAAAACCCAGTCAACAAAGCATTAACGTCACTGTATTTACCGGTATTAAAACGCGTACTGAAGTTCCCAAAAAGCACGTTAGCGGCTGCGGTAGTCATCACTTTAGTGGGTTTTTGGCCAATAAATAAAATTGGCAGTGAGTTTATTCCGCCACTTGATGAAGGCGATCTGATGTACATGCCGACCACGTATCCGGGCATTTCTATCGGTAAAGCGCGAGAGTTATTGCAGCAAACCGATAAACTCATTAAAACCATACCTGAGGTGGAAACCGTTTTTGGCAAAGTGGGGCGCGCTGAAACGGCAACCGATCCTGCGCCATTAACCATGATCGAAACCTTTATTCAATTAAAGCCTCAAAGTGAATGGCGCGAGGGCGTTACTACCGAAAGTTTAAAACATGAATTAGACCAATTGGTTAAATTTCCAGGGGTGAGTAATGCTTGGGTTATGCCAATAAAAACACGTATTGATATGTTAGCTACCGGTATTAAAACGCCGGTCGGTATTAAAATTGCGGGCGCAGACTTGGAAGTGATCCAAGATATCGGTCAGCAGTTAGAAAATTTATTGCCGCAGGTAAAAGGTACTGCCTCGGTGTATTCAGAGCGTGTTGCCGGTGGTCGCTATCTAAAAGTTGATATTCAAAGGCAAAAAGCCGCACGTTACGGGTTAAATATTGCAGATATTCAACAAGTGGTTGCCTCTGCTATCGGCGGTATGAATGTTACTCAAACGGTGGAAGGGCAAGAGCGTTATCCGGTTAACTTACGTTACCCGCAAGATTATCGAGACTCGCCAGAAAAGCTGTCAAAACTGCCAATTGTCACGCCAAACGGTATGCGCATTGCTTTGGCTGATGTCGCGGATGTGTTTATTGAAGATGGACCACCGGGGATTAAAAGTGAAAACGCGCGTATTAATGGCTGGGTATTTGTTGATATTGAGGGCGTAGATGTTGGCAGTTATGTTGAAAGTGCTCAGCTGTTGGTTGCTGAGCAACTGTTATTGCCGGCGGGATATTCTGTTGCTTGGTCAGGGCAATATGAATATATGCTTAGAGCCAAAGACAAGTTAACTTACGTGATCCCACTGACGTTGCTCATTATTATGGTACTGCTTTATTTAAATTTCAGAAATTTTGTTGAGGTTGGCATTATCATGGGCACGTTGCCATTAGCCATGGTTGGTAGTATTTGGTTAATGTATTTACAAGGCTTTAATTTCTCGGTTGCAGTTGGGGTTGGTTTTATTGCGTTAGCAGGCGTTGCGGTTGAAATAGGGGTGATCATGCTGGTTTATTTAAACCAAGCGATTGCGGTAATGCACGCTAAGTGCGCGGCAAATAATAGCAAGCCAACCAAGGATGATTTTGCTCAAGCAATATTAACCGGCGCAGGAATGCGTGTAAGACCGGTAATGATGACCGCAGGTTCGATAATCATTGGTTTGTTGCCAATATTATATGGCACAGGAACCGGTTCAGAAGTCATGAGCCGCATCGCTGCGCCTATGGTTGGCGGTATGGCGAGTGCAGTTGTACTGACGTTAGTGGTATTGCCAGCGGTATTTTATTTATTGCGCTGCTCAACATACAGGGATAAGCCGTAAGCTAGAAGCTACAAGGGACTAGCGGCAAGTAGCAAGCTATAAGAGACAAGTTAAAAGCGGCAAGAGGCAAACGGCAAGAGGCAAACGGTAAGAGGCAAACGGTAAGAGGCAAACGGTAAGAGGCAAGCGGTAAGGGACAAGTTAAAAGCGGCAAGAAACAAGCTGCAAGAGACAAGAATCAAGCTATAAGAGAAAAGCTTGGGCAATGTTAACCTGATGTTTTTATCAGGTTACGACACAATTGCCCGAGCATTTTCAATGCCTCTAAACGACGGCCTGTACACGGATGGGCAAAACTTAAACGCAGAAAATTTGAGTATTGTTTCAGTGACGAAAATAGTCCGCCGGGTGTTATCACAATGCCTTGGGCTATGGCTTGATGATATAAGGCAAAGCTGTCAATTTTTTTGGGTAGCTCTATCCAAATGGCGAGGCCGCCGTCTGGTACCGTAAATCTTGTAGGAAACTGCCAGTGCTCTGCAATGGCATTTGTTAGTTGTAGGCGCTGTTTTAATAGTACTTGGCGATATTGGTGCAAATGACGTTCAAAATGCCCTTCAGCTAAAAAGCTCGTAACGCCTTGTTGCATCGCTTGGCTAGTGGAAAGTTGATAAACCAACTTAGTGTGGGCAATCTTTTGGTAATGCTTATTGGTAATTACCCAGCCAATACGTAAATCTCGCGATAAGGATTTTGAAAATGAGCTACAGAGAATAACATTGTCATTTTGGTCAAAGTGCTTAAGTGGTTCAATATTGCTGTGAAAGCCTAAGTCACCGTAAATATCATCTTCAATTAAGATGATATTTTTTTTAAGTGCTAAGGCAACAATTTTTTCTTTTTCATGTTTAGGTATCAAGGCACCTGTTGGCGTGGCAAAGTTGGCGGTTAACACACAGGCTTTTATTTGCCATTTTAATGTTGCTTGCGCTAACGTTTCAACGCTTAAGCCAGTGGTGAATGAGCTAGGCAATTCAACAACTTTTAGTTTGAGTTGCTGTAATAACTGTAAAACACCATAAAAAGCGGGGCTTTCAACGGCAACAATGTCGCCGGGTTTACAGCTGGCGGTTAACGCAAGAAACAAACTGTTTTGGCAACCTGAAGTAATGCATATTTGCTCAGCAGTAACCGTTAAACCGCGTTTTCGATAATGTTTTGCGATTTGTTCGCGTAGTTTCACGTCGCCACTTGGTTCGCAATAATAAAGCGCATTGTGCTGAGGCTTTTGCCGCAAAGCACGACTGATATGGCGATTAAGTAACAATAAACTTTGACTGGCATGGCTGCTGCTTTCCCGGTTTGGCGCAATGTCAAACGCGGCACTTCGCTGCATAATTTCATAAAATATCTCTGGCATATCAACAAGTTTAGGTTTATTGAGTTTTTGAGATAGATGAGTTTGCTGCGCTGTATTCTTGTTGGCTGAAACATAATAGCCAGACTTGGGTTTTACAAAAATAAGATCACGTGCTTCTAAATTATGTAATGCTTTTTGTACCGATATTTTTGAGACATTATGCTGGCGAGCTAACTCACGAATTGATGGTAGCTTTTCGTTGGCTTGCCAAACTTTTTCATCAATTTTTGCCTGTAAATGGTTGGCGAGTTGCTGATACTTAAATTGTCTCATGGTCAGGCTGCACTATTTTAAAGAATTTAATCTGTACCTATTATAGTTTATTTATTTGTATCTATTAATAACAGATTGGATCTTTACACTTAGCTCCGTAATTATTTAGCGGAGAGATGAGATGAAACCTGCCTTTTTATCAAAAGATAACTTGATAGTGAAAGTGCCTGTTGCAGAAGATAAAATATATATTCGTGAACAAAATGGCCACTTTCAACGTATTCGACGAGTATTATCATTTGTGCTCATTGCGTTATTTATTGGTCTGCCATTCGTTAAATATCGAGGCGCCCAAGCGGTATTTTTTGATTTAAGCCAGCAACAATTTCACCTGTTTTCGTTAACCTTATTTCCACAAGACCTGGTTATTTTATCTTTGGTTTTTATTCTGGCGGCGTTTTTATTGTTGTACGTGACTAAGTTTTATGGACGTGTATGGTGCGGTTTTACTTGCCCGCAGACGGTTTGGATGTTGATGTTCAACTGGGTTGAGCGCAGAGTTGAAGGCTCTCATAATCAAAGCCGCAGCTTAGATAAGCAAGCGATGAGCACCGAGAAAGTTGTTAAGAAAGTCATAAAACATACCATTTGGCTGGTTTTGTCGTTAATAACCTCATTAGTGTTTATTTCGTATTTTGTCACTGTTGAGCAGTTATACCTCCCGTTTTTTAGCTTTAGTGTCTCGTCACTGGTGTTTTATTGGGTGCTATTTTTTGCCTTGTGCACGTATGTGAATGGCGGCTGGATCAGAGAAAAAATGTGTTTGCATATGTGTCCTTATGCACGTATTCAATCGGCTATGTTTGATCAAACAACCAAACTGGTTAGCTATGATGCCACACGTGGTGAAGGCCGAGGCATGAGAAAGCGCAATCAAGAAAAACCAGCCGATATGGGCGATTGTGTTGATTGTAATTTGTGTGTGCAAGTTTGCCCGGTTGGTATTGATATAAGAGATGGTTTGCAATATGAATGTATAAACTGTGCGCTGTGTATTGATGCTTGCGATATGACCATGACGCAATTTAATTATGATAAAGGCTTAATTACCTTTCAAAGTGAACAAGCAACACAAAAAGGGTGGCAGCGTCATATTGGCTACGGCAGCTGTGTAACGATAACCTTAGTGGCGATGTTAATTTGGGCGATGAGTTGGCAGAGTTTCGACGTTAATATTATTCGAGACCGACAAGCGTTATATCGCATTAATCAATCAGGTGATGTCGAAAATAGCTATGTCTTTAAAATTCGCAATAAATCTCAGCTTACTAATTCATACCAGATTAAATTAACTGGCTTAGCGGGGGCTAAAATTATTGGCAATAGCGAGTTTGATATTATGCCAGGGGAGTTAACAACGCATACGCTTGCGGTAACCACAGATGTTGAGCTTTTAAACAATCGCGACGACATTCAATTTACCATAACGGAATTAAATAAGCGTAATGAGATAGTTAAAACCAGCGCCTTTTATAGTGGTGCCGGCGCTTGGTAGCTTTTTACTTGCTACTTAATTAGCTAACAATTATTCACTTAACAATTACTCAGATATTAATTATTCAATGAGTTTATTTGCAAGCTCAGTTAAATGTTCAATTTCAGCCGTTGGCGTAAGCTCCCACGGGTCAAATACCGCATGGGTTGTTCGCTTCACCCATGCCGCATTTAACTGACTATCAAGTGCGCCAATGACATCAAATGGGTTACTGGAAATTAGCCAAGTATTCATCGGAGTTGATCCCGCCCGTGTCAGTAAATGTTGATAACAAGCGGGATTGGGCTTAAAGGTTTGAATCTCGTCGGTGCTGATAATATCGATAAAATGATGTTTGAGCCCAGCCGAGTTTAACAAGGTATCAACTGCCTCAGCGCTGCCATTTGAAAAGGCATAAAGTTGATGGGTTTTGCCAAGTGTTTTTAGTGCCGGTTCAACATCAGAAAAACTCGGCAGTGTTTGATAGGCTTTTAACAAGGTGTGTTTTTGCTGTTGGGTTAACGAAACTTTTAAATAGTCAGCGGTAAAATCAAGCGCTTGGCTTGTGCAAACGCTAAAGTTTTGATAACGCTGCATTAAGCCACGGCGAAATGAATACTCAAGCTGTTTATTGCGCCATGTGTTAGAAAACAGCAAAGCTTTATCTGCCACCATATCTTGCAGTAGGGTTAATACACCATGGGTATTAATTAATGTGCCGTAAACATCAAATGCTAAAGTTTTGCTCATTGTTGCCTCGTGAGTAAAATGGGGGATTAAGAGTGCTTTTCTAACCAGTTAAGCGCTAATGGCCATAATATTTTTGCTTTTTTACTAAAAAATTTCATGTGACCTATTTCCTTTAAATGATAATCGGCCAAATTTAGCGTCAATGTTTGTGCTTCAAATTTTGGAAATACTGAGAGCATATCGGCAACATTTTTATTATTGGCAATAAAGTCATCATCGGCGTTAACCCAATAAGAAGGAAGTGATAATTCATCGTAATAATGCTGGAACACAGTTTTACCAAAGGCGGTTTGTACATAACCTTGATTGTTACACCAATGCCGCCATTGTTTGGCAACGTTTTTAGGTAATGGCTCGCCCATGCCAACCCACTGCGACTTGGTATAGCCAAAAAGTGCGTTACTGACGGGAATAAAAACGTTCATGAAAAAATGCGCTTTTAGCTTGTCTTTTGTTTTCATATTTTTTAATTGCCCAGAAGAGCAAGCATAATTAAAAATAGAGCTTAGTTCATGCGCATTATGCATCAAGCCAATGAGTTGCCCACCAGCGCTATGACCCACTAAATGATATTTAGCATTAGGAAATGAGAATTTAAGTTGTTCAAATACCGCAGGCATATCTTTTTCACCCCAGCACTGTAATGTGATTTTGCTATGGTGAATGTTTCCATTTAATGAGCCGCCTATACCGCGATTATCAAACGTAATAACGCCATAGCCATTTTCAGCAAGATACGAAGCAAAATTTGCATAAAATTCTTTTTTTATTCCCGTTGCAGGACCAATAAGTATCGCACCTTTTAATGTACCGCTTGGTTGATATTCATTTGCTGATAATGTCTGACCATCTGAACAGGTGATGGTGATACTGTTAGCACTTGCTGATGTCATGAGGTGTTAACTATTAAAATTATAATTAACGGTTAACATACGGCTTTTTAAATAGTAGAGCAACTTAATGCGCTGTGATAAGTGAAGGCTAAATTGATTAAGAAAGTGACTTAGTGAGTACTCAGCGTTGGAATTCGCATTGCTTCTCTGATTAATAATTTTTGCGCCTCTTCAGGCGTTACGGAATAAAATTCGTTAGTATATTTTTGCAGAGCTAAATACGATTGCAATTTATCGTTTACTGATACTGCATTGAGGCAATTTAAAGTGAAATACAATGAATATTGTCCGGGTGTTCTTTCAGATAACAAGCTCGCAAGGGCTAAAGGATCTTCGCTGGTACAGCCTATTCTAATCACATCAGAAAAAAAGGAGTGTGTCATGACATAGACATTGCCTAATGTTGAGTTTAATTTAATACTTTGCCTTTCCCTGTGCTGATATTCCATTGAGCATTATTCCCTGCGGGCATTTCTTTTTAGTATTATGCATTTTTTTGAAAACACAAGTCTATAATAATATAAACATTAATGATTGTAGGACAACTTCGAATGCGTTGCTGGTTAATTATTATTGCCTTGATAATGTTTGATGTTCAAGCCAAGAGTGTTGCCGACTCAACGATTGTTTTGCCGTTTAATGGCTGGGTGAGTCAGCGCATATTAACTAAAATTGTTGGTAATAAAATTTCGGAACTTGGCTACAAGGTTGAATACTTGCCGATAAATTCAATTGACCAAATTGGCGCATTGCGAACCGGCTTGGTACATCTGCAAATTGAAACTTGGCAAAATGAAGGCGACGGTAACATCCAAATTGCGATTGATAAGGGACTTATTGAAGATCTGGGAACCCATAGTGCAATAGGAAGGGAAGAGTGGTGGTATCCAAAATTCGTCGAAAAATTATGCCCTGGTTTGCCTAATTGGCAAGCCTTAAATGCGTGTGCCGAAATTTTTAGCAACCAAACAGAGCCAACTAAAGGCGTGTTTTATACGGGCCCTTGGAACCATAGAGACCCCGAGCTTGTGCGATCACTTGATTTAAACTTTTCACTGGTGCGCTTAAAAAATGAACGGGAGTTGTGGGAAAAATTCATCGCATCGTTAAATAAAAAGCAACCTATCGTTATGCTTAATTGGACACCGAGCTGGATTTTTCAACACTTTGATGGCAGCTTTGTAGAATTTCCACCGTTTGAAGAAGCTTGCAAAACTTCACCCCGTTGGGGCATAAACAAAACCATGACACATGACTGCGGCAACCCAAGAGCAACCAAAATAAAAAAAGTCGCGTGGCCAGGGCTTAAGAATAACTTTCCTTGTATTTATCAGTTAATTCAACGGGTAAACTTTACATCCGCTATGATTGCCGAAGCTACTCTTTTATATGGGGTAAATAAAAGAACCGAACAACAGGCGATAGATTTTTGGATGAAGGAGTTTTCCGCCCAAAGTAGTGACTGGCTTGAGTATCAATGTGAATCATAATCTTTTGGTTCTATTGGTATTTATAGAGTTACTTTTATAACGCTCTCCCTAAATTGTGTTTTTGACGTAGCATATCTATTTTCCTGAAGTGACATGTTTTCAGTGACTATATTGACATATTTTACCGATCGGTATAGTTTACCGTAAATGCTTTGTTAAAATTAACTAGACTGGAAATATCATGATTGATCTTTATACTGCGGCTACACCAAACGGATATAAGATATCTATTGCGTTAGAAGAAATGGGCTTGGAATATCAAGTACACCATTTAGATTTATCAGCATTAGACCAGAAAAAGCCTGAGTTTCTAGCAATCAATCCAAATGGTCGAATTCCAGCCATAATTGACCGAGATAATGATGATTTTGTTGTCTTTGAATCTGGTGCTATTTTGATGTACCTGGCCGAAAAAACAGGACGATTTATACCGAGTGATCCTAAAAAATATTCGCAAGTTATTCAGTGGCTGATGTTTCAAATTGGTGGTGTTGGCCCAATGATGGGGCAGGCCAATGTTTTTTTTCGATACTTCCCTGAAAAAATCCCTGCGGCAATCGAGCGTTATCAAAAAGAAGGCCGTCGCCTTTTTGAGGTCATGAATAACCAATTAAGTACTCATCAATATTTAGCTGGTGATGAATACTCTATTGCGGATATGTCGACATGGCCTTGGGTGCGTATACATGAATGGAGTGGTGTTGATATTCAAGGCTTAGTGCACTTACAACGTTGGTTAGATGAATTGGCCGAGCGACCTGCTTGTCAAAAAGGTATTGTTACACCACCTCCAGCGGATATTTCAGATCAAGAGCGTGCCGAGCAAATTAAAAAAATGCTCTCTAAATAGTCAATGCTAGATAACGAATCGCTGAAACTAGAAATGTACCTTATGTAAATTTGAGTACTAATTTTATTGGCACGATTAACTAAAAATTACCGGTTTGTTTTAGCTATAAGACGAGCATACTGTTAACATAGCGCCCTATTTTTTTAGTTGTTAGCTTGAGGTTATTTCGTGTCAAAATTCTTTTTTAAAGGTACTCCCGATGTTATGGGCAAGTACGGCAAAAGTGGTTATAACCCTAAACCTAATGTGAAAGCTGGTAGTAAAGCTAACCCATTGTCTTTACTTGTTCAAAATAAGCAGCGACAAGATGAAATTCAAACCATTTTAGATGAGCATAGCTTGTTTGCCGTCATTGAAATTAGTGCCGCTGATGAAGAAAATATTACGGAATTAGAAACCGTTTTGAATAAACCGACGACACAGCGATTTGAAAAAGTACCAGAAAGAAATGCGCCTTGCCTATGTGGTAGTGGCAAAAAATATAAAAAATGCTGCGGTTAGCAAATTACATTTTAAACGTTAACTCATTCAAGTCGGTTAAGGTTTTTGCATAACGTCTTTATTATTCTGAGAAATATATGTCATTTTCTAATCTAGGTTTATCAACCCCCATTGTTGAAGCTGTTACTGGGCTTGGCTATGCTCAGCCAACCGATATTCAAACTCAAGCAATCCCCGAAATTTTAAGTGGCAAAGATATTATCGCTGCCGCGCAAACAGGTACAGGTAAAACGGCAAGTTTTGTCTTGCCTATGCTTGAGAAGCTCACAACGACCAATAAACTACGTGGTAAACGTATTCGTGCACTTGTTTTAGTGCCGACAAGAGAGCTTGCCATTCAGGTCGAGAGTAACATTAAACGTTATAGTGAAAACCTTGAGTTAAGTTCAATGGCAATGTATGGCGGCACAGAAATAGAACCGCAAAAACAGCAGCTTATTTGGGGTGTTGATATTTTAGTGGCTACGCCTGGGCGTTTGTTAGATATGGCTCATCAGCGTGCACTGCATTTTGACGTCTTAGAGTTTTTAGTGCTTGATGAAGCTGACCGTATGCTAGATATGGGCTTTATTGATGATATTAATAAAATTATTGAACGTTTACCTGTTAAGCGGCAGAACTTATTATTTTCTGCGACAATTTCAGCTGATGTACGTGCATTAGCTAAACGTACTATTGACCCTAATGCTTGTGAAATTTCAACGGTGTCAAAACAGTCATCCAAACCGCAAATAAAGCAATGGTTGGTAACGGTTGATAAAAGTAACAAGTCGGCATTATTAAGCCATTTAATCAAAGAGCAGCAATGGCAACAAGCGCTTATCTTTATTGAAACAAAACACGGCGCAGCTAAATTAGTCAGTCAACTAGCCAAACGCGATATTAGCGCCGAGTCTATTCATAGTGGGCGCACACAAGCGGTGAGAGAGCAAATTTTAGCTGACTTTAAGTCAGGTAAAATTCAATTTTTAGTCGCAACAGGTATTGCTGCCCGCGGTATTGATATTGGTGAGTTGTCGTTAGTGATCAACTATGATTTACCTGATAAAGCCGATGATTATATTCATAGGATCGGCCGTACAGGGCGAGCAGGCGCAGCGGGAGAAGCGGTTTCTTTAGTTGCGAAAGATAATTTTCGTAACCTTTGTGCAATTGAAAGTAGACTTGGGCATGTAATTGAAAGAAAGGCTTTCGAAGGCTTTGACGTTAAAAAGGTCGTGCCGGTGTCAATATTAAATTACGTACCTAAAAATAAGCGCGTTAACTAAGGGTTGTTGAACTTTCGAGGTTGAACCCAAAGGGCAGCGTTTCTAGGCATTTATACTTCATTATTGCACTTTCATGTGGAATAACCACATAGCAATCGCAATGCTTGGTCTAAATACCGATAAACTGCTGCAAAAATAAACACGAAAGGTCAACAGCCCCTAAATCGTTTTATCTTTTCATTAAAATACTTAGCAAGGTATTTATCTTTTGTTTATTTTGTAATACTTAAGATCACTTTTTATTAGGTCTTAAATTCAAATGAAAAAAACATCCTCAATCGTACTGGTATTTTTAACCGCTTTATTCGCCTTACCTATTCAAGCTGCATCACTTAAAGTGGGCGATGTGGCGCCTGACTTTAACCTTCAAGCAACCAATGGTGACTTTTACCGTTTAAGTGATTACAAAGGAAAACAAGCTGTTGTATTGGCTTGGTATCCTATGGCTAATACTCGAGGTTGCACCATTGAATGTAAGTCGATTGTTGAACAAGGGCACTTAATTCGTGAGTTTGACGTCAGTTACTTTATGGCGAGTGTTGATCCGTTAGACGATAACCGAGATTTTGCTGAAAAAACCAAAGCTGACTTTCCAATGTTAAGCGACCCTACTAAAGCTGCAGCAAAGGCATATGATGTATTAAATGTTTTTCGCGTGGCGAGCAGGGTAACTTTTTATATATCCATTGATGGTAAGATTTTAAAAATTGATGAAGACATTACACCGGCAACAGCCGCAGAAGATATGGCAAAAACACTTGCACAGTTAAATGTGGCAAAAGCCCCTAATACAAAGTAATTAATTGATAAAAATTAAGGTAGTAAAAAAGGCACTGATCTTATCAGTGCCTTTTATTTAATTTTAAAGTTAGTTCACTATGCCTAGCGTTACGCTAGTCTACAGCTTTTTTACTACTTTTACCGAACCGTCAACACTGGCGCTATTGACATAAGCGATAGCGTTTGGGGTTGATGCGACAAACTTAAGCACTTCACTGTCTGAACCTAGCTCTTTTAGAGGTTTGGCTTTGCCGGAAAAAATTAACTTAGACCAATAAGCTTTTACCTGCGAACTTGATTTTCCTAAGGCTTTTTCATCAAACTCTGTTCGGGTATCGCTACCTGATTTTAAGTTAATTGCTGTGATTTTATTACCATCGGCAAAGGTTTTGTTTTTACCTAAAAAGATACGATTAATATCTTTATCGGAAATGGCATTGGCATTAGCCGAGTTTACGATAACTGCAACTTCCGCTGCAGCTAATGTGCTAAATAAGGATAGCATGACAACGGCGCTTTTGATTAAAAACTTCATGATGTTCTCCTTAAAATACAGTCACTATAGCAGCACGTAATAGGCCTGCATCGTTAATACTTGCATTGTTATCTGAAAAGTCAGTATATTCAAATTTCAGTGCTGCTGAGTCATGAAAATCGTAACGTAGACCTAGTGTAATGTAGTCTTGATCTTCATTTTGTGACATGACAAAGCCTTCAGTCTGTGCTTTTAAAAAGTCGACTGAATCGTTAATTCCGTATGGGATGTGCGAGGTGAAAATATCACTTACATCATCATCCGCGCCGTAAGTCACATGCACTAATACGGTGTCGAATTGATAGCCTGCCATCACATAAAATGATTCAGTAACGCCAAATGGTGAGTTGTCGATATCTAACTCTGTATATTCACCAACGACAATTACTTGATCAATATTGACTTGAAAACCAAGCTCTAAAAATGAAGTGGAGTCTTCATTAACACTGGTATTCGCCGCGACATCTGCCTGACCTGCGGCTGTCCAGCCTGCAGAGAGGGCTTCTAATCCTTGAATAGGCATTGATAAATCAGCAACAAAATAAGCAGCTCTTAACGTTAACCAGTCATAAGTGAATGTTGATGCTAAACCAACAAAGTCGTTAGTTTCTAGTTTTACGTCATCACCCAATAGTTCTAATGTATCGGTATTGCGACCCACCATGCCATGGAAAGTCGCGTCAACATCGCCAAAATTAGTGGTGTAAATTGCGCCTAAACCATCGAAAGTATCAATAATTAAGTCGTAAACGCCACTGGGCGGTGTGATCCAAGGGTATGCATAAGAAACGTCTAAGTAGTCAGAATACATATAAAACGGTACACGCTGACGACCAGCTAATACCCTTAGTTCATCATTAACATCATAACTTAAGTAAGCCCACTTAAAGTCAGGATCCCAGTCATCAGCGCCTTTAGCCGTTAACTGCACAGTGACACCTAAACCGTTTTCGAGATCGGTCGATGCTTGCAGGGCAAATAACGAACCTTCTTTAAAGTCGATATTGTCGTCGTAGCCATATAAGGTATCGCTACTAGAGGTTGTGGTGCCCGCGACAATTTGGCCAAAACCACTGAACATTATTTCAGCGTGCACAGGAGCCGTAATAAAGGCCGTTGCCAACGCAATAGTTGTAAGTTTGTTGTTCATACAAATTTCCTTAGGATTTACATGTTTTTATAATATTTTTAAACTTTAAATTGTTTTGCGACTGCTTCTAATTCAGAAGCGAGTTTCAACAAGTGTTCACTTACCTCCGCTATTTCATTTGACGCAGTAGATGCTTCATCTGCGCACGTTTGAATATCTTCAACATGGCCGACCATTAGTCCAGAAACTTGATTTTGCTCTTCTGTCGCAACGGCAATAGCGCCGTTCATATCGGCAATTGTATTTACCGTTTCTGTAATAACTACTAAGCTTTCGCCCGCATCATTTGCGCTTTTAACACCACGTTCGACACTTGATTGTGAATTCTCCATCATAGTTACCGCTTTGCTTGCCGCGCCTTGAAGCAGCTCTAGCATTTGGTTAATTTCTTGTGTCGATTCTTGAGTTCTCGAAGCTAAGTTTCTAACTTCATCTGCAACAACGGCAAAACCTCGTCCTTGTTCGCCTGCGCGAGCCGCCTCAATTGCAGCGTTCAGTGCAAGTAAATTGGTTTGTTCTGCAATGCCTCGAATAACCTCTAACACGACATTCACGCCTTTGGTATCTTCTTGTAATTGGTTAATCGTTTCAGATGCCTGATTCACGTTATCAGCGAGCTCTTGAATGCCTCGAACGGTTTGTTCTACAACCTCTTTACCTTTGTCTGCTTCTGAGTTGGCATGTTTTGCAGCGTCTGCTGCATCAGCGGCATTGGTGGTGATTTCAGCAACACTTTGGCTCATTTCTTCAACCGATTGGCGCGATTGAAATACGCTGTCTGACTGACGTTGAAAAGAGTCGATAGTGTTAGAAGATAAGCGAGATATATTATTTGCCGTATCGGCAAGTGGCAGTGCAGTATTAACGACGTTTTTAATAACGCCCTGCAATTTTTCAATAAAGCTGTTAAACCAAAAAACGAGGTCGCCAATTTCGTCTTTATTGTTTGTTGATAAACGAACGGTTAAATCGCCATTTTCTTGGGCGATGTTTTTCAATGAGGCAATAACACTTTGCAAGCTAGCAACAATGGCACTAGAAATAGGAACAGCAACGGCAAATAGCAAAATAATAGTAATTGCGCCTAAAATAATACCAATAGTTGAAGTCGACTCTACTTTGCTGCTAACAGACTCAAATGCGTCATTAAATGCCGTGTTTTTGTTGGCTTGAAATTTGTTGAGTTTTGCTTGCAAAGCATTGAGCATATCTGACATTTTAGCGCTGCGATCGCCCAATGTTTCAAAGTTAATAGTGCCATCTACCATTTCTTTAGACAGCAATGCTGCTTGCTGATAATAGGTATTAAAATCATTCAGCAATGTTTTTAATACCGGAATATTATCTTTATCAATGCTGTAAGCAGCGGTTACTTTTTGCCTAAACTCATCGGCATATTTATCAGATGTGCTTAATAACTCTGCCTCTCCCATCGTCACCGCATTGCCGAGGGTTTCTTTAATTTTGTCTAAATGCACTAGAGCGAACTCAGAAGTTTGCAGGTATTGATATTCAACAGCATAGGCTCGGTCGAGCTGAGAGACTATTTGCGACATCGCCATTAAACTCGTAAATAGATAAATTGCAAAACCTACCGAACCAACGATAGGGATCAGTAAGATTTTGACGCGTATTGTTAGTGTTTTAAATGAAAGCATAGCTACAGAGTTTCCGTCATTATTATAAATTTAAGTATAGGACTCATCTTTGAGTATAGTTCGGATTAACAAATGACCAATTATTTATAAGCTAAATAGTGATAATTGTTTGATTTAAGATAATTATATTTCGATAAAAAATGATAAAACAAGCTTTTGTTTTTAGTTGTAGGTGAAGTTTTTGGTCTTTATTTTTCTTTAAATACAATAACTTGTGTTTAAAGTTTATAAAGAGGCATATACGGTGAGATGAATGGATTATCTTTACTTTATAAAACAGTAGCTAACCATTTTTTTAAGCGTATTAACTTTGCTTTTTATTGATAATTGTAAAAGTAGAACTTTTATAATAAAAACGTAAAAATATGATCTAATGATAAAAATTAAGTTTACTTTTTAATCAAATTGCCCTAGGATGCGCAGGTTATTTATTTTCCTCTCATTTATCTAACGAGTTATCAATTGATAACACAAGTTTTGTCTTTCCCTTTCACAGTCAGTCATCACTATAAAAATTAGGCTTAATTATTGTCTGATGTCGAGTCTTACTCGTGACGTCTTGTTTAGTAGTATTTTTAAAATTTTATCGAGCAACCAATAATATAGCTTTTCTAAAGTTACTGGGTATTGCAATAAATATATAAATTTATTTGGAAATATCAGTAAAGCTGCGTATTAACGCAATTTAAAGAGTGTATTATGTCTTATACAAATAATGGGGTAGAGCTAATGATAAGCTCGCCTATACAATCAATTTCTGTGAATAAACTAAATTTAGTTGTTCACGATAAAAATGGTTCTCAGTTGATTAAATTTGACGATGTGAATCAAATAAAGTGTTTTTTAACTTGGCTTTACCAAGCGTAATCAACGAAAAAGGGAGCTATTGTTTTAGCTCCCTTTTTAATTGTTTAAAGAAAAGATTTAAAGTAACTATTTAAACACTTCTTACGTGAAATACATGTTCCACCGCTGATACTTTGTCGAGCAAGTCTTTAGTGGGTTGCTGCTCAATATCTAAAATTGTGTAGGCAATTTCATCTCGGCTTTTGTTAACCATATCTAATACGTTGATATTTAAGTCTGCCAGTAAATTTAATACATTGCCCAATACCTTAGGTACATTGTCGTTGGCAAAGGTAATTCTAAAGCCCGTTGTTCGCTCCATTGATACCGCGGGAAAGTTAACTGAGTTAACAATATTGCCATTATCAAGAAAGTCGATTAATTGCTCTGCTCCCATAACCGCACAGTTTTCCTCTGCTTCAACAGTGCTTGCGCCAAGATGAGGGAAAAGTAACGCTTTACTGTGGGCAATAAGCGCTTCACTTGGAAAGTCGGCAATATATCGGGTAAGTTTACCTGAATCTAATGCTGCAATAACCGCACTTTCTTCCACTAATTCTCCGCGCGCCAAATTAATGAGTTGAGCACCATCTTTTAAAACGGCAAGTGTTTCATCATTAATAAAGCCCTTAGTTGCTTCAACGACAGGGACATGCAAGGTAATAAAGTCTGAACGTGAAAGTAGAGAATGAAGGTTAGAGGCACGGGTTACATTTGAAGATAATTGCCATGCAGCCTCTACACTTAATTTGGGATCGTAGCCAATAACTTTCATGCCCAAACTTAACGCAAGGTTTGCAATTTTTGCCCCAATAGCGCCTAATCCAACGACGCCTAATGTTTTGCCTTCAAGCTCTGAGCCGCCGTATTGTTTTTTGCCTGCTTCTACTTTTTTATGTAACTCGTGCGGATCTTTTTCGTTTGCCAATGAATCAACATAATTCATGCTTTGTGTAATACCGCGAGAGCCAAGCAATAAGCTGGCAAGTACCAGCTCTTTAACCGCATTGGCATTTGCGCCAGGGGTATTAAAAACCACTATGCCTTGCGGCGTATAGTCACTGACGGGAATATTGTTTACACCTGCACCAGCTCTTGCGATGGCTAATACCGAGCTAGGCAAGGTTTCGTTATGCAGTTTGTGACTTCGAAGTAATATTGCGTCTGGGTTATCACAGGCGGCACTTACAACATAATGAGATGTCGGAAACTTGTCTAAACCTTTGCTTGAAATGTTGTTGTATGTTCTTATATTTTTCATTGGGTTCTCGCACGTTTTATGAAGACTACTTGTTGAAATTTAAGCTTGTTTTTATTTAGCTGTTATTATTCTGGCTTAAAAAAACGGGCAATTAATTAAATTAATTGCCCGTTGTAAGATTATGCTGTTACTTGATTATATGCCCATGTTAACCAAGGAAGCAGCGCGACTATATCGGCTTTTTCTACCGTAGCGCCACACCAAATTCGCAATCCGGAAGGTGCGTCTTTATAGGCACCAATATCAAACGCGACTTGTTCATCAGCTAAGAGTTTTATCATCGCTTTAATTTGTTCGTCGCTTGCTTTTAGTTGAAAGCAAACACTTGTATTTGAACATATCTCAGGGCTTTGGGCTAAAAAGTCTATCCAGTCGTGCTCTTGTACAAATTCGACTAATGCTTGTAAGTTACCTTGGCTCTTTTCAATGGCTGCTGGTAGACCGCCGATACTTTCAATCCAAGCTAATGCATCGAGGTAGTCTTCAACACATAATAAAGAAGGAGTATTGATAGTTGCACCTTTAAAGATGCCGTCAATTAATTTACCTTTATTGGTTAATCGAAAGACTTTTGGCAATGGCCAAGGCGGCGTATACGACTCTAATCTTGCCACTGCTCGCGGGCTTAAAATAAGCATGCCGTGAGCGCCTTCGCCGCCTAATACTTTTTGCCAGCTAAATGTAGCAACATCAATTTTATTCCAATCGATTTCCATGGCAAAAACGGCACTTGTTGCGTCACAAATCGTTAAACCGGTGCGTTGATCGCTGATCCACTCGGCATTTTCAACTTTTACGCCAGAGGTTGTGCCGTTCCAAGTAAAAATTACATCATGATCTGGATTAGCTTTTGAAAAATCAGGTAGTTGGCCATATTCCGCAGTGACGATTTGTGCATTATCGAGTTTTAATTGCTTGGCTACATCTGAGGCCCAACCTGCGCCAAATGATTCCCATGCAAACACATCTACCGGACGTTGACCTAAAATCGACCACATTGCCATTTCCATTGCGCCAGTATCAGAACCAGGCACTATGCCTACTTTGTAACCTTCTGGTAAGTTTAAAAGACGTGAAGTTTCATCGATGGCTTTCTTTAAACGGTCTTTACCAATACTGCTTCGGTGAGAGCGACCTAATGAATCTGTATTTAAACTGTTAAGCGTATAACCGGGTCTTTTAGTACAAGGGCCTGAAGAGAAGTTTGGGTTTTGCGGTTTGATATTTGGTTTCATTAATGTTCCTTGCGGTATCACATGATTTTATGACCCGTAAAAATAATTTTTTATAATAATAGCTAGATTGTAAATAATCCGTTCCAAATAGTGCCTGATAATTGCACTATGCTCAAGCGCGAAATTCAACTAAATTTTTGATGTAGTCATTTGTTATTTGCGACTAAACGCTTTGGATGTTTTCTGTTGGGTATGCCTGCGTTATATAGGAAGGCAATAGCGGAGAAATTGAGTGAACAGCGGTTTGCATTTGAACGATAAAAAGTAGATAAGCAGTGCCTAAATATTAAATAAACCGTTGAGCTATTTAGGCACTGAATGACTTGCTAGGGTAGGAAACTATCGCAGGATATTTATTCGTAAGGCCTATCTAACCAAGCTAATTGAAGCTTTAGATCTTCAATTTCTTTGTTTGCATCACTGAGCTGCTCTGCAATCGTTTTATTACTATGTTGATATTGTCGATTCTGTGTTTTTTCGTCTAATTGACGTTGTTTGTTTTCGTGAGCCATACATCTCTCCTAATCCACGTTACAAAACTAGAGCGTGTTGACCTTTGACGTATAGATTTTGTTCGAATTAAACGTGATTTAATCAAGGCATAGCGATTGAAGTATAGTTATTCTATACAAATGAGCTATAACACAGAGTAAATCACGTTTAATCGAATCTTAATGACAGCGTTTATTGCGCATTTCTACTACGTTATCGCCTATTTATGTGGAACAACCACACTGCATAGGCGCTGCCTTGTATAAATACGCAATATACTGCTGCAAAAATATACGTCAAAGATCAACATGCTCTAGTTACACCTTAAGCATATGCATAAAGTCGAAATTCGACAAATTTTGAGCCATTATTTATCTGTATAATAGCTAACTACTTAGGTGCATTGGCCCAAGGATCTGCAGGAGCAGCAGGTTTTTTATTGCTGCTTTGTGGTTTGCTTTTTCTTGCTTTTTCCGAGCTTGAACGGGGTTTATCAGCCGTCTGATGAAAATTGTTCGGGCGAATTACCGGTGGTGGTGCTTCCCCTCTAATAAGAACCATAGGCTCTTTGGGTTTTTGATGAGCAGGAATAATGCGTTGACGTGGTGGAATGTCAAATTCTTCTTCACTTGCTTCTGGCAAGTTTTTAAATTTGTACAGATAAAAACGTTCTAATGTTTCTCGTGCCCACTCGGTTTTGCGCAAAAACTTTAAGCTTGAGGTCATGCTAGGGTTGTTCTTAAAGCATTTAATACGCGTATATTCGGCTAAAATATCAAAGCCATAAAAGGAAACAAGTTGCTCTAATAAAGCATCAAGTTTTAAGCCGTGAAGCGGATTATTTAATTGTTCATTTTCTTGAGTCATATCTAACTTACTTTTAGCGACGGGCAAGCTTTATTATAACCTTATTCTGACATTAAAAGCAGAATATCTATGTCAGCAAAAACAATAAATTTGTTAAATGGTGGTTCATTGAGCATCGTGGGGATAAGCCGCTATTATTTAGTTGTTATTGCTAAATTTTTGGCATTGCCTTAACAGTTTTACAAATGCTTTTATATCGCGGTCAACGTTATCTTTTGGTAAAAACAAATGAAATCCATAAGCCTGACATAGCTGTTCACTCCTGTGCAGCCATGCAGCAACAGGCCCTTTGTAGGTTTTTTCTAAGCCTTGGTATGGTGAAAAATCGATAATACCTTGTTCTAACGATAGCTCATTATTTTTAATGGCTAAATGAATAAGCTCTTGTTGTTCATGCAATAACTTATTGGCCAAACGAGGTGATATATTATCTGCGATAGCGCTAAGCGAGGTTAATTTAATGCCCACATAAGGTAGTTCGCAAAACTGCCCTTGCACAAATGCTTGCACCGAATCGATTCTAACAATGTTTGGCCAGCTTATTTGCCACTGGCCATGTGAATGAAAGTACTTTATTGACGCGGGCGTTAACTGAAAACTAATCTTTGGTGATAAAACTTTCATTAGGCCGAGTAAAAAAATAATAAAAGATGCAAACATGATGAACATAAGTTGCAGCTTAAAATCTGACCAAAAATAGCGATTTAGTAACAAACATATGGCTAATAACAGCGCCCCTAAAACCAGCAAAAAATATTGATGATTTTTGGCGATAGGCGTAATTTCAATAAGTTTTTGGCTATTTAGATTCAAAGTTTACTCGTGCAATCTATGGTGCTTGTTTAGGTTCAGTCACTGGATGATAAAATATCACCTGTAAAGATTGGGTTAAAGTTGCAATTAAGGAAATATTGTCAATACTCATAACTAGGAAGTTATAGTTCTCGCTATAGTTAACAGTATCAATGGAGCTTAGCATGTCAGGGAAAGACTACAGTTGGTTAAACGTTTTATTAGTTGATGATAGCGTTTCAATCTTAAATTACGTTTCAGAAGTTTTAAACAAAGTTTACGATATTACCAGTATCTTTACTGCGTCCTCTGCGGTAGAAGCGACACAAATCATTAGAAAAACCAACAATATCAATTTAGTCTTTTTAGATCTTAATATGCCCAATGTTGACGGTATTCAGCTGCTCGAGCAAATTAGTCAACTGAAATACAAAGGCTACTTGGTTATTATGAGTGGTGTGTCTATTCGTATTATCTCATCGGTAGAATTACTGGCTAAAAAGTATCAGCTCAATTATATCGGCACACTATTAAAACCAATGCATGAATCTGACTTTCATCCCATATTTCAGAAAATAGGCCTTAATAAAACACACTATAGTGCGGCTGAGTCGTTAAAAAATTATGAAATTATTCGTGCGATAAAAAATGACGATATTGAAGTTTTATATCAACCGCAAGTGGAACTTATCACACGAACTTTTGTTGGCGTAGAAGCCTTATGTCGGATGAAGCACCCACGATTAGGCACAGTATCGCCGGATCAATTTATTGATAAAGCAGAAGAAAGTGACTTAATTGTGCATATCACCATGGCGGTGTTTAAAAAGTCGATGCACAATTGGCGTAAATGGCATCAGATGGGGTTACACATAAAACTGTCGGTAAATGCTTCGCCTATTGCCTTAGAGCAACCCGAATTTGCCGATGTGATTCTGCATTTGTTGCAAGAATTTTCTATGCCGGCGGATATGTTATGCATTGAGGTAACTGAAAGTGTATTGGCCGATAACCCTATTCAAGAATTGGTTAACTTAAATCGCTTACACATGAAGGGTGTTGAAATTGCATTGGATGACTTTGGCAAAGAAAACTCTACCGTTGAACGCTTACAAAAATTACCGCTAAATTATTTAAAACTGGATAAAAGCTATTTTATTGATCACAAAGAAACGATAGGGCAGCTATCGCTTATTAATACGAGTTTATCCTTGGCGAGCAAACTCAATATTAAAACAGTGGCAGAAGGGGTTGAAAACTCTGAAGTGATGAAGCTGGTTACTGAAATTGGCTGCGATTTTGCCCAAGGTTATTACATAGCACGGCCTATATCAGCTAAAGAAATTATTCCTTGGGCAAAGCAATGGAATAGTCAAACTTAACTACTCCATGTTGAATTTTCCTATTTGGCTGTGGCTAAAACCGTATTGGGTGAGCCAATAAATATAGTGTACGGCAATGGTTCATCTAGTTCACTTTCATCAATAGCAAGAGATTTAAAGCTTAAACTATTAAAACAGTCAATTAGCGCGTCGGCTGAAATGCTGTTTTCTGATAGTCCCAAGGCTTGATAATACGCTTGATTTTCCGGCGTTTCGCAATGCTCTGGTTCAACAAATAAGTGCATTGGCATGCTAAGTAAATTAATTGATTGCACCTTAGGGTATTTATTGGCAATTTCTGTGAGCAACAGCTTAGCAATACCTTGCTTTCGGTATTGAGGCATAACACTTATCGCTTCAAGCAAAATATGGCTTTTGGCTTTGGTATCGGCTTTTACTTCAAGTAATTCACACAGATCGGCTGTTAAATTTTGCTTATGAAAGCAAAGTGTTAATGGAATTGTCCAATCACAATAATCGCCATCGCTTAACAACGCTAAACTTGCCGTTGCATCTCGGTGTTTATTGAGCGTAATTATTTCAATTTCAGCTTTGGCAATAATCTCATTCTGTTCGTTTAATACATTGATTTCTTGTGATAACTGCCAGTCAAATGCGCTTTTAATTTGCGGCTTTAAAAAGTCTATTGATAAATTCATATAATTTCAGTGTAATTTGCGCAAGTGTTTACGTTGCCACTGCCTAAATTGGTAAAGTGGTAGTTATTGTGAAAATACTACCGTTAAAAGTGGCGTGATTATATTACAAGCATGACTTCATCGCATCTTTTGTCGGCGTTTGTTGTATAAGTTTTCCTGAAATTCATAGAGATTAGCCTATTACACTTAAATCCTTGCATAAAATTCTGATCATGGTATTTTTCATCAAAAATATCATTGATGGAAAAACTGATGCCAAAAGCGAGTGATGTAAAAAAGAATACAGCAATTGAATATAACAATAGTGTTTATATTATTAGAGATATTGAACGCTCAGTACCACAAGGTAGAGCAGGCGGTAGTTTGTACCGTATGCGCATGTACGATGTGGTAACGGGTTTAAAAGTTGATGAAACGTTTAAAGACAGCGACATGTTAACCTTAGGTGACTTAATGCGCCGTCCTGTGATGTTCTCTTATATTGACGGTGAAGAGTATGTCTTTATGGATAATGAAGATTACACACCTTATAACTTGAATAAAGAAAGCATTGCTGACGAAATTTCGTTTATTGATGAAAATACTCAAGGTATTCAAGTTATTCAGGTTGACGGTGTACCTGTTGGTATTGAACTGCCATCAAGTGTTGAGCTTGTTATTATAGAAACAGACCCGTCAATAAAAGGTGGTTCGGCAACGGCTCGTACTAAACCTGCAATTTTATCAACTGGCTTAACGGTGCAAGTACCTGAGCATATTTCAACTGGCGATAAAATTAAAATTAATACTGCTGAGCGCAAATTTATGGGACGTGCAGACTCAAAATAGTTTGCGTTTTTTCATTGTTTGACTAAAAAATCCTTGCTTGATTAAGCAAGGATTTTTTGTTTTAAGGGCTTAATAAAAACTTTGCAGCAAACATTTGTTAACTGCTACAAGTTACTCATTTGGCTTTAAAAAAATATCTTCAATATAAAGGAATAAATTTTATTCGTTGCTATATTTAAACAATAAGCAAAAGAAAATTTTATTGTATGCACATACAAGAAGGACATTGTTATGCAAGGAAAAGACAGTAGCTCCTATCAATGCTGCCCACTACCCATCATAGTGATCAATCAAAACGGTATGATCGTCAGTGTCAATGACAATATCGAAAAGCTCTTGTCTGCTGCTAGTGATAATTTAATATGCAAACCTATCTCCCAAGTATTTACCTTTAAAGATAGCCATATCGACCATTCCTTGTTTCATTTCTCAAATGGCAGCGAAGTGTATGCCCGTTGGCGTGAAAATAGCGCAAGTGCTAAAACTGTTCGCTTTATTGTCGGGGAAGTTGATGCCAATGAATGTCTGTGGTTATTTGTCTCGGAAGCTAAAAATTGGCGGGACGAATATAAAAACAAAAATGTCGAAATATCGAGGCTAAACCGAGCGATAGAAGGCGCTAATATTGGTGTTTGGGAATACAATATTGAAAACAAGGAAGTGATTTTTTCAGAAAAATTTAAGCAACTCATTAATCTTCCTATTAGTTACCAGTTAACCTGGGAAGATTTCATCGATATTATTTATCAAGGTGACAGAGAAATTTTTCAGCGCCTATTTCATGAACATGTTCATAACTCAATGCCACTTAATTTTGAATTTAGAATGGCGGTAGGCGATGAATTAAAATGGCTGCAAATTAAAGGCGAAATATTTGCTAAAAATCAAAAACCGATTAGTTCTATGGGATCATTGGTTGATTGCACTCAAGCCAAAGAAACCCTGTGCGCATTAAATGATGCCATTGAAAGTAAAAATATTGCCATGGAAGTGGGTAATATTGGCTTGTGGCGTGCTGAAATAGACAAAAATGGCTATTGGCAATGGAAATGGGATGACTTAGCTAACAACATGTTTGGCTTGCCAGTAGCAGATAAAGGCAATGTAGAAAGATGGATGGAAACGATACATGCCGACGACATTGAAGAAGTCAGTCACACATTACGAACGTCACTGGTAACAGGCGAAGTATTCACGCAGCAATATCGCGCAATAATGCCAAATGGTGAAACGCGCTATTTTATTAGTAAGGGTAAAGTTGGCCAGAACTTAAAAGGTGAAAACTGTCGAATTGACGGTATTGTTATTGATCAATCTGCCATACATGCGGCTGAAAACGAGTTGAAAAAACTGAATAGTCAACTCGAAGCGCACGTAGAACAACGTACAAAAGAACTGCAACAATCGAAAGAGCACGCAGAAAAAGCTAACCAAATTAAATCTGACTTTCTTTCCATGATGAGTCATGAATTAAGAACGCCAATGAATGCCGTTATTGGCTCACTTGATTTGCTCACCACCACAGAACAAACTGAAGACTCAATGGATTTGATCACGTCAGCTAAAACCTCGGCACAAAATCTTGTCTTTATCCTTAATGACATACTTGATGTTAACAAAATCGAAGCAGGAAAATTAGAGCTTGAAGATACAGCCTTCTCAATTGCTGAAATTCTAGATAACGTTGTTAAGGTGTTTATTCCTGTTGCCAGTAAACGAGATATTACCATTGATGTTTATGAAGACCCGAGCATTCCGATGTTTGTCAATGGTGATGCAATGCGGGTGCGGCAAATATTATTTAACTTAATTGGCAACGCCATTAAATTCACCAATAGTGATAAAGATAAAAAGGGCAATGTAAAAGTTGAAGTGGGTATTGTTGAGAGCAATCAATATGTCAGCACCGTTGTTTTTAAAATTATCGATAATGGCATTGGCATCGATAGAGAAACGCAGCAAAAGCTCTTTATGCCTTTCATTCAAGCTGAACGTTCAACAACGCGTAAATATGGTGGAACCGGCTTAGGTTTAGCTATTTGCGGCAAGCTGACTGAAATGATGGGTGGGCGAATTGGCATTAACAGTGTCAAAGGCGAGGGATCATGCTTTGAAGTGGAATTACCATTTTGGATCTCACAAGAAAGTAAAGCGCTCGATGTAGAGTCACTTTCATCGGTGAAAGTGGTATTGGCTTACTTCGACCAAAATATCGAAACTGTTCAAAACGCCTTCCAGCAGTTTCTTACTGACGCAGGCGCACTTGTTACTCCCTATTTTTATCAGCAAGGGGTAGATATCGATGAGAGCTTTGATGTCATGATGCTATTGGCACCGAAATACGATAAAGCTCAAGCCAGTATTGAAAATTTACTGTCAAAAATTGAAGATAAAAGTCGCGTATACCTTATTGTCGAACAAGCATTTATCGATGATGTCAAAGCATCAAATCCTAGTGTCAGGGTGATAAGTTCACAGCCAATTACTCGTGTGCAGCTAATTGAAACGATTAAGAATTTTTGGCAAAACAGCTTTGAAATGGAATTTGAAGAGCTTGACTTAGGGGACCTACTTGAAGACCTTGAAGAAGTTGAACCTAAAAAGCAATTAAAAGACGGTGTATTGGTCGTTGAAGATAACCCTATGAACCAGAAAATCATTGTTAAGCAGCTCAATAAGCTCGGTTATGAATGTGACTTGGCCGACGACGGTGAACAAGGTCGAGACTATTGGAAAAAAGGCAATTACAGAATTATTTTGACCGACTGTCATATGCCAAATCTAGACGGTTATGAAATGACAAAAATAATTCGAGACATCGAACAAGAAGAAAATCGAAAAAAAGTCCCTATTATCGCGGTAACAGGAGCAGCTATGACGGGTGACTCTGACCGTTGCTTTAATGCAGGTATGAATGATTTTGTTAGTAAGCCGGTGTTACTTTCGGATCTACGTGAAGTATTAAAAAAGTGGTATGTCTATGAATGAACCAGAGAAAAAAGTATTAAACCGAGAAGTGATGAAAAACCTTATTGGTGATGACGACATGGCGCTGATCCGTAAATTTGAAATTGAATTTTTACAACAAGCGAAAGTCTCAATGGCAAAAATTGTCCAACTGTTTGGTAGTAACAAACTGGTTGAGATAAAAGAAGAGGCACATTTTTTGAAAACATCTGCTAAAGCGATAGGAGCTGAGCAGGTTGCGGAACATTTAGAGAATCTAGAACAGGCGGGGCTGGACCAAGATAAGGAAAAATGCAAAGCGCTTATCATGTTAAGCAATCAAGGGTTAAAAGCAGTATATGGAGCAGTAAAAAATGAAAGCTAAGCCGAATATTATGGCCAGCCGTCACCCGCAAGTGGTGATGGTTTTTGATCATGAAGAAGACGTACATGGTGCGGTCGAAATCCTCAATAGCCACTTTGAACACTATCGCACCATTGCGATGAATAAAGAAACGACACGCTTTTTAACAACAACTCGTCCTGCCGTTATTTTATTTGCTTTAAAAAGTGTTGCCAGTGGTATTGAATATTACTCAGATCTGGTTGAAAGCGCCAAATTATCACACCCACACTTTAGTGTTTTGTTGTGTAGCAATAAAGAGTCGGCATTAGCATTTCGCTGCTGTGTTAAAGGGTTATTTGATAATTACTTTGTGTATCAACCGCTTTATGAAAAATACCGTTTAGTCATGATAGTGCACAATGGATTAGCGAAAGCGGCATCAGACACTAAATTCATGGAATTTAATGAAGAGAATTTTGAAGAAATAGATGAGCAGCTTGCTCAACTTATCGATGACAGCAGCGAAGTTAAAAAAGCGCTATTAGGAAAAGTAGAAAAAAGTAGAGAAGATATTTTAAAAGCAACAGAAAGTTATCAGCAACAACCTGAGATACAACAGCTTTCTACCGAACAAATCATGGATCAAGTTACTGAAAATCATGTTAAGCCGTTGCTGTCTTTACTTGAAAACGACATAAAATCAGGCCTTGATAGCATGATCAGTCAACTATTAGCAGCACAAACTTGCAACAAAGAAAAAGAAATTAAAAGCAAAGGACTAATTAGCCATCAACCGTCAATTAAGAAGCGCAAAAAGCCAGAAGCTGAAACAGAAAGTGCTATTGAAGAATCAAGCCCGCACAAAACAGCGCAACCAACACCTGCTAGCACATTAGTCGATGATGAATTGGTTAATGATTTGAGTGACGAGCTTCCTGAAATAGCCGATCCGGCTTTAATTATAAAAAACAAAATACTCGTCGTTGAAGACAATGCCTTATATAGAGATATGTTAGTTAATGTATTGTCTAAAGAAAACTTCGAAATCGATGAAGCAGAAGACGGTTTATGTGCGTTGAAAAAAATAAAGCAGCATGAATATGATTTAATTATTATGGACTTATTTATGCCCAAACTTGATGGTTTGAATGTCACTAAAAAAATTCGACAAGTCTCTGGCGGTAAAGATATTCCAGTTATTGCGCTTACCGGTAATAAAAATAAAGAACTTATTCGTAAGTGGGCAGCGTATGGCTTAAAAGGCTATATTATTAAACCTTCAAGTAAGGAAGAAATTTTATCGTCTGTTAGTAGAGTTTTCAAAACTGCAGCGACTCAATAAAAGTAACTTTTTCTCGTAGATGCTTGTACCTTATCTCATTAGGGACTGTTTAACTTTGTTGTTGCAGCTGTTTATATAAAGCCAATTACGCTGCTGGGCAGATATCTTTAATTGTGTTTTGCATATTGTTGCGAATATTAGACATGGCACAACCGTGCAACAGTCCAAGCGCTTTACGTAAAGCACATGTAATTCAACAAAATTCAAACACGACACAACAAGCGGCGCGATATTAAATCGATTAACTTTACTCGCTGTTGTTAATCGGTTGTTATTGGCAATTTAATGACTGCTAGCAGACCTTTTAGCCCTTGCCATCACTCATATTTATTTTAACTATTTTAGCTAAAAAATTTGCTTTTTTGCCTCCAAAAAAAGTATTATGTAACCAGTTATGAAATATTACATTTTTACTTACGGTTTTTTGGAGGGGTTATGGCTCACAACGATACTCAAAATATTAGTGAAATTACTAATAATGAAAAAAATGATCAGCAAGCGACTCAGCAACAATTAGCAGATGCAAACAAAACGATTGCAGAGCTTAAGCTTCAAATCGCTTGGCTAGAGCGCTCTTACGAATAGTTTGATAAGTAATAATGAAAAGCTGATAAACGAAAGTTTATCAGCTTTTTTGTTTCTAGCGTTTTAATATATTTTTCTCTAATGAGTTTTTATTCAGATGAAAATGTATTTTTATTGAATGTTGTGTGGTTTTATTACAGGTTTGTTTTCATTTTTTCGGGCGGAAAATAAATACTGCTCGTCATTACCTTACAGGTTAGAATAAAGCTCCTTTTGAATTAATGGAATTATTATTCATGTCGATTTTATCTTCTTATATTAAAGCCACAATTATCACAATTAGTACGGTGTTTTTATTCGCATGTTCTGACGTGGCGCAATCAAATAGCGAAAACTCTGCCAAGGCTAATGATGCAACCTTAGATTCAGAACATGTCGCTAAATTAACTGTCTATAAAAGCCCAACCTGTGGTTGTTGTCAGAAATGGATCGACCATTTATCAGAAAGTGGTTTGCAATCAAAAGTGATTGACGATAACAACATGTCACTTATTAAAGAAAAGCAAAAAATTGAGCCGCGTTTTCAGTCGTGCCATACCGCAATTTCCAAAGAAGGTTATGTTTTTGAAGGGCACGTGCCAGCAAAATACATTCAGCAGTTTTTAGCACAAGAGCATCACGACAATGTACTTGGTCTTTCTGTTCCTGCAATGCCGGTAGGCTCACCAGGAATGGAAGTGGAAGATAAGTTCATGCCATATAAAATTTTAGTGTTAATGGCCGATGGTTCAGCGCAGGTTTATGCCCAAGTTGATAGCTACCAGCAGCAATTTTAATAAACACGAAAGATCAACAGACCCTAGTCATTTCCACATTTAAATCCCTTTTGTCACTTAGTAATAAGTGACAGCTTAATTTTATTATGACGTGTTCATGCCTATGATAAATTGTCACTAACAATACAGTGGCAATTTATCTATACACTTGTTTTCTATATTCAATAATAACAACGGATGAGGTTTACAAAGCGAATGTGGTAAAGTTCATTATCCTTTACGTTAACGTTAGGTGACGCTTTGCGTGCTCACTTAACTGTCATCATTGCTGAGAGCTGTCATGAGAAGTGAATTGCAAGCAGAGCTGAATATTTTTAAAGAAACGGTTGAACGTTTCATTGAGCAAGAAATTGCTCCTTTCTACCATATTTGGGAGCAGGAAAAACTTGTACCTAAAACAGTATGGACAAAAATGGGACAAGAAGGGTTGTTATGTTGCGACCTGCCTGAAGAGTATGGCGGTTTTGGCGTAAGTTACGACTTTAACATGGTGGTTGCGGAAACATTAGCGCGTGCCGGTTATTTTGCGCTGTCATGCAGTGTTATTGTCCATGCTGATATTGCCGCACATTATGTATTAAACGCAGGTACTGAAAAGCAAAAACAAAAATACCTCCCTAAAATGGCAAGCGGTGAGTGTATTGGCGCAATATGCATGACAGAGCCTAGCGCTGGTAGCGATTTGCAAGGGCTTAAAACCACCGCCAAACCAAGTGGTGATGGCTGGTTAATTAATGGTTCTAAAACCTTCATTACTAACGGGCAAAATTCAAGTTTATACATAGTTGCCGCAAGAACTGATTTAAGTGTGCCTACGGCAAAAGGTTTATCATTATTTTTGGTTGACGGCGATGCAGAAGGTTTTAGCCGCGGACAAAATTTAGATAAAATAGGACAACATGCCGCTGATACGTCTGAGCTGTTCTTAGATAACGTGTTTGTCAGCGAAGATGACTTACTTGGTGAAGTTGACCGAGGTTTTGTTGGTCTAATGACGGAACTACCCAGAGAGCGACTTTCATTAGCGTGTAGTGCAACAGCACATGCTGAAGGCGCTTTGGCGCTAGCACTTGATTATGTTAAAGAGCGCAAAGCGTTTGGCCAACCTCTGGCTAACTTGCAAGACATTCGATTTAAACTGGCCGAAATGGCAACTAAAGTGACCTTACATCGGGTAATGATCGAGTCTTACAAATTATTGCTAGCAGAGAAAGAGTTAACCACAGCGCAAGCAAGCATGGCGAAATATTCAAGTACGGAAATGGAATGTGAGGTGGTTGATACTGCACTGCAAATGTTTGGTGGTTATGGCTATATGCAAGAATATGCGATTTCAAGGTACTACCTAGATGCACGTGTTCAGCGAATTTATGGCGGTGCTTCTGAAATAATGAAAGAAATAATTGCTCGCGATTTAATTGGTAAATTGTAACCTAACAGGTACTTTTCTGTTTTTTCATTCGTAGTGAGGTGATATTTCGCGTAGACTGCGCGCAATATCATCTGCCCCAATAATGTTTAAGGCTAATCATGAAAAAAACATTTGATCTGAACCACGAAAAAATTAAAGTTGCTCGCCGTGTAGACGCTATAAAGCACGAAATAAAAAAGTACCTAAAACGTGAGCGTAACAAAGCGCTAGTTGAAGGTGCCGACTTTTGGGACTTCGATTGTAAATTTGGCTTAACTGAAGCAGCAGCTGAAACGGTACATGTAAGTGTTATAAATAAATCTATCGATCAAGCCGTTACCGATGGAAACACATCATTTTACGTCGAAGTCATCGCAAAACCGGGCTTTAGACGCTTTATTGAAGAAACTGACGAAACTGAAGAAACTGAAGAATAACCCCATCTTCAACAATAACGTTTTATTTTTAAGTCATTAACGTTGTTTCTTCCATATAGATAACTCGCTTTTATTGTAAATAAAGTGACGTGCATTTACGCGTTTAAGCCAATTGATTTCTTCTGATGCAATTGGCTTAAAGTGTTTTAGCAATAATGTTTGTAAACCATCTTTACGGGTAAAATTCTCCCCATTTATTTTGTAGCCACCTAATGCATTAGTTACTAGGGTTTGGTCTGCTTGGTAATTCGTAATAAGCACGAGTACACCGCCGGGATTAAGCTTTTGCTGTAAGACATTAATCAGTGCGTGTGGTTCGGCTATGCTATCGATTAAATGCGCTGAAAATATCAAATCATAACCGCTAAATTGGGGCTTTAAATTCAAGGCATCACCTTGATAAAAGTGCACTTGCTGAACATAGTCAGCGTAGGGCATTTTTGTTAATGACAATTCATGGTAGTCAAGCAACTCCCCTTCGGTGGGCAGTGCGTAACGTAAAATTTTCTGCTCTTTAAATGCTAATGCGTGTTGAATATGGCGAGCGGTTAAGTCTATGCCATCAACATGCTCAAATAGTTGAGCTAACTCAAATGTTGCACCACCGACAGAACAGCCAAGATCAAGTGCACGATCAGTGTTAAAGTGCGCTTTTGCATTGTCAATGGCAACAATCGCTTGTTTAAATAACGAAGGGATCCCTTCAAAACCTTGCTGGTAATGCAAGGCGAGCTTATTGGCTATTTTGGCATCTTGTTCAAATGGCGTAACAATATCTGTTGGGATATTTTTTGATTCTGAACGAATGTAGCGAAAACCTGCATGTTGATAGAAGTGGCGTCTAAATGCATAGCGAGCATGTTTTAACGCTTCATTGCCCGTTGAGATCCAAGAGCCTCCCTTAATAAGATTGTGTCTTGAATCAAAAGTAGGCGTTGAAAAGTCATCATATAAAGGGTGTACTTTAAAACCAGGAAAAGCGTTAATAGGCGATTCAGTCCACTGCCAAACATTGCCAACAACATCGTAAAGGTCTTGGTGTTTAAAAGTATCAATAGGGCAAGATGATGCATATTTAGCCAAATTGATATTACCTGGTACTACTTGCCATGTTGGCAAATCATCGCTTACTTTCTCACGCAGCAGTTGCCATTCAGCTTCGGTGGGTAAACGAATAAATTCTTGTGATTGTTGACCTTTCCAATTGCAAAAAGCTTTGGCTTCTAAGTAGTTTACTTCAACGGGCCAGTTTAAGGGCAGGGGAATAAGTTTAGTCAGGTTGCGTTGAAAATACTCGCCATGTTGATGTTGCCAAAAGCGTGGCATAGACGCTTTGCTATAAGATAGCCATTGTTGGCCTTCGTCACACCAATAACTAAGGTTTTGATATCCGTTATCATTAACAAACTCAAGGTATTCTTGATTAGAAACTAAATAAGTTGATGCTTCAAAAGGTGAAACTTCAACAATATTTTCACCGTATTCATTGTCCCAACCGTATGTATTGTCACTGTCTGGTTTGCCTAATTTAACTTTTCGCCCGGCTTGGCCAATAAAAGAATTTTTAGGTGCTTTATCGTAATTTAGGCAGCTTGGCCACTGCGGACTTTCTGTTAAATACGCTAACGGTAGCATACGAATGATCACCGATGAGGTTTCAATATGAATGCGTTCGTGCTCAATTGCCATTAAAATGACCCAAGCAAGCGAATTTTGCTTAATTGGCAGGGTAAGATCCATGGTGTCGATTATATTTTCGATTAAGACATGCACTTTATCGCGATAGTGTTTTACGTGGTCAACACTTGGCCAATCATAGTTTGCACTGTCTAAATCATCCCAAGACATTTCATCAACGCCTACCGCACAAATTGCCTCTAAATGAGGATCTATTCGTTGATCAATATACTTACCCAATAATAATTTGTTCACATAAAAAGTGGCGGTATGGCCAAAATAAAATATTAACGGGTGCCTTAATGGTTCAGCTTTCAAATAAAACGCATCATCGTGGTTTATTAGGGAAAATAGTGACTGATATTGCGCCCAGCTATTATTAAAGTAATGCTTAATTTCTTGGCGTTTAGTCGCTATATCGTTACCTGTCAGCGTTGGCATTTTAAC
This sequence comes from Thalassotalea sp. PLHSN55, assembly GCF_052030545.1. NCBI lineage: Bacteria > Pseudomonadati > Pseudomonadota > Gammaproteobacteria > Alteromonadales > Colwelliaceae > Thalassotalea > Thalassotalea sp. PLHSN55. The sequence goes on from NZ_JBPDIH010000001.1 coordinate 101,561, forward strand.
GGTTGTGATCATATTCATAACTCACGTTGTTGAAGTTTTAGCGTATTGTGGGTTAACGAGCTGAGGTTTTTCATATTTTGCAAGTATTGCTTGCTGTAAAAGGTTGCCCAAGTTATTGGGTAGAGTGATAAGTTGCGCATGCGGCGCTGAACCTAAGCTGGTAAGTGTTTGATTGATACGACGGGCAAACCATGTGTCTTGCTGGAATAATTCAACCGCACCAATGAACTGCTCTTGTTGATAAAGTGAGCGAGGCAGCTCAATTTCTCTATGTTGTTCAGGTGTTGTTTTTTCGCTTTGGGACGTTGTTGAAGGTTGTAAAAAAATATCGAGAGCGTCGGCTAAATTTGCCAGAGCAAAACAAATATTGACGTAAGGACAGTAATGCATGCTTGATGCTCCCAACCTATGCTCGACACGCGCGGTGGCTTGCCAATCGTTGTTATACGATAAAATATTATGATTGCTGTCGTAAACTAGCGGTACTTGTCCCATTGGTTGGTTGTGTTTACCTAATTCTTTATATAAGGCGATACTACCTTGGTGTCCGCCTGAAATATTATTTGGTGAGCAAAGCTCAGCATCTAACTGAAATGTATTCTTTAAACGTAGTCGTTCAAACGCTTCTTCTTCCGGCAAAAACAATAAACAACAGGAGTAACTGGTCGCTATCAATCGCTGTTGTAATATTTCGCCAAAATTAGTGTGTGGAATGATATTTTCACCGTGCTGATTTTGCGCACTAATATTGATTTGCACCGCATTTGGAATATGTACTGCTTGTTGGTCAGCTGAGAATATAGATTGGCTACCTGTAAATAAACGTGACTGGTCGCCAGACCAAATGACAGGCTTTATTAAAATGCTATTAATGCCTTGTTGCTGAAAAAGTGTAGGTAAAACTTTTATTGCTTTTGCTAGGTTATTTGCCTCAGTTAAAGGCGATTGTCCGTTAAAGAGTGAAACGTATTCCCATTGATTTTGCCAATATTCTGGTTTGAGCTCACCGTCAATATTTAGGTTCGCCAGTTGTTGGTTGATTTGCGTGAAGTTCAGGCTATTGTGCTGAGATTTGCCCCCAATTTTAATTGGTTGATATGCCCCTTCTAGTTCAAAATGAACAACAGGCTTAATGTGCATTTGAGCAAAATATTGCTCAAATGCTTTAATCGCTTGTTGTGCTAGTAGGGCAACGTTGCTCATTAAGTTCAGCAAATCCTTGGTATTTTCATTACTTAGTTTTTATAGCTTAACGTAACATGAGAAATTTCTAAAGAAGCAATGAACCTTGTTAAATCAATGAAGTAAATAAAAAGCCGTGTATATTTGTTGGTAAATGACTTGGCTTTTAATTATTGGTTGATTAAAAATTGTTCGCATTTGTTTTGGTTTTAATCTAGTATGGATAAAGAAAGGAGGTGAAAGTTACCTGCTTTAAAAAGGACTTTAAAACCACAGTTGTTAGGAGTATGTATATGCAAGCTGTTTCAAATGCCATATCACAAGAAAGAAGACACTATACACCAGACCAGTCAGCACTCTGGGATAAACTTTCAATAACACAAAAATTTTCTGCAACGAGCTTAAATCAATTCGGCTACGAACTTGCCTATGTGCGTACAACCAATAATGGTAAATTAGCCATTATGCTGTGCAACAATAATGTCGCCACGGTTGATGATGATGGTGAAATAGATACCGCCGCCAATATTGTTATTCGAAGCTAAAAAATACGTTATTATTATTAAATGCCGACAACATTGCTGTTGTCGGCATTTTTCTTTCTACATCAAAAACACATCAAATAACACATCAAAAACACCTTAAAATTTCTTGGATAAGTTTACCTTAAACAGTCGCAATGAACTCTCGAGTGCGTATCGCTTTGCGGTATTAATTGTGTTCGAATTAAAGGTGGCTTTTTGATTAGGAGGGAGGGTTACAAAGGCATAGCGATTAAAGTATAGTATTCTTTATTAATGAGTTATAACAAAGAGTAAACCACGTTAAAGCGGCTCTTAGTAACAGCGTTTATTGTGAATTTCTGCTAGGTAATCGCCAATTTATGTGGCACGACCATACTGCAAATATGCAGCCTTGTATAAATACATAAAATACTGCTGCAAAAGACATATACAAAAAATAAGCACGCTCTAATCAACTCAGAATAACTGAGTAATTTTATTTTCATAAGGGAAGAAGATATTGGCTGGTACAAGTTTATTGACCTTGATTGATGACATTGCCGCAGTGCTTGATGATGTTGCAATATTATCGAAGGTGGCCGCTAAAAAAACGGCAGGCGTTTTAGGGGATGATTTAGCATTAAATGCAGAGCAGGTCTCAGGCGTAAAAGCCAACCGAGAGCTTCCTGTGGTATGGGCAGTAGCAAAAGGCTCTTTTTTAAATAAAATTATTCTCGTGCCGTCAGCATTACTGATCAGCGCTTTTGCGCCAAGCTTAATAATGTGGTTGCTTATGCTAGGGGGCTTGTTTTTGTGCTTTGAAGGGGCAGAAAAAATTCTGGATAAATTTTTCCATCAACAGCATAGCCAAAGTGAACATCAACAACACATTCAAGCACTTGCCGATGAGAATGTTGATCTTGTTGCTTTAGAAAAAGATAAAATTCGTGGCGCAATTCGAACCGACTTTATTTTATCTGCAGAAATTATCGTCATAATTTTAGGGACTGTTCAGCAATCACCTTTTGCCACACAAGTGATGGTTTTAAGTAGTTTGGCGATATTATTTACTATTGGTGTTTACGGCTTGGTTGCCGGTATCGTTAAATTAGATGACCTAGGTTTGTACCTATTACGAAAATCAGTGTCAGGTTCATTTAATGCCATTCAGCGCTTTTTGGGTCGAGCACTGCTAATTATTGCCCCCAATATGATGAAGCTGCTAACAATTGTCGGTACCATTGCCATGTTTTTAGTTGGTGGCGGTATTTTAGTGCACAATTTACATTGGTTGCACGAAATCGTATTAACTTTGCAAAATGCCTTAGAGACTTTAATGGCGAGTTACGCACACTCTATTGGTGCAATTATTATTGAAGGTTTGGTAGGCTTAATTGCAGGTTTAATCGTTGTCGGCATTATCAGTATTTTTAGTCGCTTTAAATCTGCACACTAGTTGTTGAGCTGCTCATGAATGAAGAGAAAATAATATTCATCCTAAAAGTTTTTATCGGCATTGGCCTTTGTTTATTATTATTAGGTCACTATTTATTAGAGTACGCCAATTTACCGGAAAAAATGGGCGTTAATGGCATGGTCATTAGTGCTAGTTGCATCGCCTTTGGCCTTATTTTTTCGCTACCCACTAAGATGTATTTAACGTTTTTACTGGTCAAGCGTGAAAATATAAAGAAAAAAGCGCAAAAGGCTGAACTAAAGAGCGAACTGCTTGAAAGTCAAATAGAGCAGTCTAACCGTCAAGAGAGTTCACATTTAGATAACTCAGATAAAGTCCCCCCCAGATAAAGACCACCCACAAAAAGAGCATAATGCTAACCAAGCCAATAAAGACTAACTTTTGAGTTGAACTTTGAAGTAACAGCTTAGCTTTTTCCTTTTTATTTTAAATTGGCATCTATTTTTAATGGATGCTTTATTTTATTCCACGCGGTTATTTTGCCGCCGATATTAATTCGTTCAAACGTTTTGACGGGCTTTTCAAGTGACAAGAATTCAAGTAACTGCTGATAGCTTTCAGGTTCACTGACATCGAGTGATAAAAAATCACTTGGTCGGTCGTTAAAATAATCTTGTGCTTGTTGAAAGTGGCGCTGATAACAGCTTGTTAGAAAATCAGTACTATTGATATTTTCCAGCGTTAAAGGCGAGAATGTCGTTTGGAAGCATCGCTTTAATATCGGGTTAAAGCCGCCATCGCTTCTTGTCACATTTTTAAACATGCGTTGCAATAATTGTTGAATCGAAGGTAGCCATAAAGATAAATCACGCGTTAAGTAGATAAACTTAGCATCGGGGTTAGTGCGATCTAGTTCTTGGTAGTCACAAAAAATAGGGGTATCGGCAATAACTTGTGCTTTTTCCATGCTCGCTTGAGTATAGGCGGTGTGCGCGACGGTAAAACCTAAATCGAGCATGGCGACACAAAAGCTTGTTGTTCCCGTGCGTGGTAAACCGATAACGTATATTTTTGGGGTGTGCATATGTTAACTGCTATCCTTTGTGTTTTTTGGGTTTTTAGTATTGGTTTTCAGTATTGGCTTTTGTTTATGGTTTTGGCTTTTGTATTAGCGTTGTTTTTTGTGCCATCACCAGAAAAATAAACGCCGAAATAATTGAAGAAGAAAATATCATACACATCACTAATATTTGATAACGTGCCGCAATAAGTGGTGATACGCCTGAGAGAATTTGGCCAGTCATCATGCCAGGCAGTGAGACTAAACCAACCGCAAGTAGCGAATTGATCATAGGAATAGTTGCCGCATTTAGTGCTTGGTTTCTGGCAACTTGATAAGTGTTGTTATTGTTGAGTTCTGACATTAAGCGTTCTGCCGACAAGCTAACGCTATTCATGGCATTAGCAAAAATCATCCCTGCTAATGGGATCAGTATTTTAGGTTGATACCAAGGGTCAAGCTTAAGCACACCTTGCGTCATTAATATTAAGGTTGCGCCGCCGCCAATGGTTATCGCAACTATTGCGCCTTTTAAAAGCGGCAAACGATTATCTTTAATGCTATCTAGGGCAATCCAACTCGATATTAGCACCATCATTAATAAAATGGTGCTGATCAGCCATGCGTTATCTGAATAAAAAATATAGCTTAAGACATAGCCGATCATTAACAATTGCGACAGCATTCTTAACAAGGCATAGCTTGCTTGTTTTACGTTTAAAGACCATCTAAATAATAGGTAAAGCCCAAACAAGACCGGAATAAAAGCAATGGCTAAATCGGTTAAACTTATTGGTGTAATGGTTGAATTCATGAGTTTATTTGGCTGTTATTTTTTTAACTATTCGGCGTTTCTTTGCACCTATGCCTTGGCTCAATAATATAATGCCAGACAGTGAAAATAGTAGGGCAGAGAAGGCAAAAGTGATTAACAACGGGTTATTAAAATCTTCACGTTCATCATAATCCATAATGTGTAACATCCAAACAAAATCGAATAGCCGCCACAGATCGCTGCGCACGGTAATGAATTTACCACTTTGTTGAGAAAAATAGAGTGTGCTATTTATGCTGTCGTCAAAAGAAACTGCCCAAAGGTTGGGCTTATTGCCAGCTTCCGCGGGGCCTTTTGCTAAGCGCTCAACCTTAGTGATGTTGTCATCATGCTGATAATAATTGTTTGCTTGTTGAATTATCGCCTCTTTATTTGGCGGCATAAAAATTTGACCAGAAAGTGCATTAATGTATAACTCTTGCTCAGATGTTTTCACATGATATAACGGAGTATCAAGAAAAAACTCAAATCTAATACCTTCAACATTTGTATGCCTTGCGGTGAGTTTATCAAGTGAATACAGGTAATCGCTTTGGCTAAATGGATTAACTTGTTGCCTTTGTACAAGATGATCGCCATGCACTTTTTCTAATGGGATCACGCTCATAATAAAACCACCTAACAGCCAGAAAAATATTTGAATAGCAAGAATGTATGCCAGTGTTTTGTGGACTTTACGAGTCGTTTTTAAGGTGTTTTTTGAAATAGCCATTAGTGCTCTTTATTGCAGTCGATAAATCTTAACTAAGTCGTTGGGGCTAGAGTATTTATTTCACGGTGAAATTGCAAAGCAAATGGCTTAGTTATCGACATTTTAGCGAAGTTAGCTGTAATTGTAGCCAATTTGTAATGGTATTTTTGATGTAAGCAGATATACTTGCCCAGTCTTTTCTCATAGTTATAAACAAGGTGTTTGTAACAACATTGAAATGGCAGTTAATTGGTATTACATAAGGGAAGTTTGCATGCTCTCTAGCATTAAAAAATTAATAAAAATAACGTTTTTTATCTACCTCATTATTTACAGTTTGGTTTGGTTAATTTCACCAACGGTTGTTCGTCACTTTTTAAGTGATTATTTGTCTAGCCAGCAGCTGGTTCTAGCTGAACAATCGAGTATTCGCTATAACCCTTTTTTGTCACATTTGTCGATTCGAGATCTGTCGATAAGCAAGCAACAAGCACCAGATACGCCAGTCGCGTCTTTAGATACGCTTGATCTAGAAGTGCGTTTGTACCAGTTTATTTTTGATGAAATTTACATCTCTGAGTTTATTATTGACGGTTTGCATCTAACGGTATCTGCCAATGATGAGTTAGTTGAAGTGTCAGGTTTTGTTGTTAGTGATGCTAATGCTGAAGTTACCGAGACTGACCAAGCACCAAATGCTGAGCCAAATAGTCAAGCTGAAACCGAGTTCCCATACCGTCTAAACTTACCAAAGTTAACGCTAAAAAATTCTGCAATTGAGCTATTTGTTCAAGAAAATTCTCATCGCTTAAAATTAAAGTCGCTAGTATTGAGTGATTTAGGCGCTACTTTGATCAAGCAGCAGCTAATGCTTGCGATTGACAGCGAAGTGAATCAGTCAAAGTTATCATTAAATGTTGAAGCAGACATGAACCAAGGTGCAGGCAAAATTATTGTTGACCTTGGTTTAGATAAAGTAAAACTTGCGCGTTTTAAGCACTTTTTACCAGCAGATATCGAGCAACTTGACGGGCTGTTAAGTTATCAAGCTAAACATGAAATTAGCCTATCGGGTGAAGATGTATTTATTGATTTTAAAAACTTACTGTTTGCCCTAGAAGATGTTGCCGTTAGCCAAAATGAATTATTCGTTCATCTGGCGAAACAAGAGTTAAGTAGTGAAGCGTTAAGTTTATCGTTACTTAAAGATAAAGTGCCATTGGTAGAGGGCATGCTGCAATTCTCACTCGCGAAAGTAAAAGCATTTTATCAAGAAGAAAATAATGTATTAGCTCAGCTTGAGTCACTGGCTATCAATGATATTAACCTTGAAAAAGACAACGAAATCAACACAGTTTCTATTGCTGATATTAATTTTTCACAGGTGGCTTTTTCAGACAATATTACTGACCAAATACCTGCATTAGCAGGGTTTGACTCATTAAATATTAAGCAAATCAACGCCTCTGAAAAAGGCGTTGCCGTTGACGTGATCCAGTTATCAGGTTTAGCGGTAAATGCTCAATTAGACAGTGACAAAAACCTGGTTAACCTAGTGCAATTGCCGGCTAGTGAAACTGACGAAGGCGAACCTGAAACTGCCGATGAACAACCTACAACCCCTGTAATAAATGAACAGCCGCTTGAAGTAGAAAGTAAAGCAACGCCAAGTTTTGCGATAAAACTTAATCAGTTTAGTTTTGCCGATGAAGGGCATATTTTCTTTAAAGACAGCAGTGTTGAGCCTATTTTTGAACGCAGCATTACAATTACTGAATTAACCGCTGGCGCCTTTGATAACCAAACGCCTGAGTTAGAAAGCTTATTTAAAATTGTGGGTAAGAGTGAAAAATATGCACATTTTGATTTTGGCGGCAAAGTACAACCCTTCTTGGCCAAGCCTTTTTATAGTTTAAAGGGCGCATTTAAAGAGGTGAGTTTACCCAGTATTTCACCTTATATTAAAGATGCCTTACAACATGAAATTGAAAGTGGTCAACTTGATTTGGCACTAGACGTGAGCTTAACGGGCACTGAATTAGACGGTGATGCTGACGTTTTACTACGCGGCATTGAATTTACCGCAGCTGACGATCATGAAACCGGCACAATTAAAGATCAAACTTCGGTGCCATTTAATGTTGCTTTAGGCATGTTGAAAGACTCAGACGGTAATGTAGAGTTGTCGCTACCTTTATCGGGTGATGTCAGCAGCCCTGACTTTGGTTTATCGGGTTTAATGACCTTATTGGTGAAGCAAGCGACCATGTCGGCGGCGAAAGATTATTTAATGACGACCTTTGTTCCATATGCGAGCGTCGTGAATATTGCCTTGGCCGCCGGAGAGTTTGCCTTAAAAGTACGCTTTAATGACTTGGTTTTCCCTGTAACTGAAACTGAGCTACAAGCGCAGCATGATGAATTTTTATCACAGTTTTCAGCGTTACTCACTGATAAAGACGACGTGCAAGTGAAGCTTTGCGCCATTGCCACACCTGCTGATATTGGTAAGCCATTAGGCACAGAAATTACCAATAAAGAAGAGATCAAGCAATTAGCAACACTTTCTGAGCAACGTATTCATGCGTTTAAAGACTATATGGTTGAGCAAAAGAAATTAAAGTCTTCAAGGTTGTTATTATGTAAACCACAAGTGGATTTTTCCGAAGAAGCTAAACCAAGGATCAGTTTTGGTACTTAATAGCTGGCTAGTTTAATTAAATAGTTAAAAGCTAAAAGTACTAAGTACAACGTACAAAATAAAACGTACAAAATAAAAAGTACCAAGTAAAACAGAAAAAGGAGCTAAGTTAGCTCCTTTTTCTTTACGCGTGATGATTAAATTTATGGTTGAAGTATGTCTTTTGCTAGTTGGTTTGTTCTTCATCAGTTAAATATTGCTGGTAACCATTTACACCAAAATACCTTATCGATTTTTTTAACTTTACCTTTTTAGCGATCAGTAGATCATTTGCGTATATTTTTACCACTTGTTTGTCGCCGTTGCTGTCGGTTTCAAATTGATGCGCAGGGTTAAGCCTTAAATTATCAAATTCAGTTTTCATGATCAGTTTCACGTATATAATCCTTTTTGCTAACTCATATCTAACTCATATCTAACTCATATCTAACTCTTTGCTTACTTAGCCATATAAACAACGGCAATGCCGTGCACGGGTTTTAACCCTTCATTACCATAACTATGGGGAAGGTGCCCTTGGAAAAACAATAAATTACCCGCTTCAATAATAAATTTTTCACCTTGGATCTCTATCATTGCGCTGCCTTCTAAACAAAGAAATAATTCATAACTTCCTTCTGGATGCGGTACGCCTTTAGAGTAGCAGTTTGGCATCATGCTAATGTCGTTGACTTGCAGGTTTTGCGTGCTAATAGGGCTGGTTTTGGTACTGACAAACCGGCCATTATCTAAGTGCATTATTGGCATGTCTTTTCGTAAAACTTCGGTGGCGTGCACAGACGGCTTATTGGTGATCAAATCATCCACTGAAACCCCTAATGCTTGTGCAACCTTTAACACTAAAGAAATACTCGGGTTACTGTTTTCGCCTTCCATATTAGCCAATGTGGCTCGAGGAATTTTAGCCATAGTGGCGAGTTCGGTTTGCGTTAGCTTATGCTGAGCACGAAGCCGCTTGATACCTTCGCTAATAGGGTTTGCCATAACAGACCTTAATTGTGTTGGTTAATAAATAAACAGTATATAAAATATCATCACAAATATAGCATCAATTCTAATATTTCAACAAAATGATGTAAATTAGTCAATTTACTCTAATTATTGTAGACATTGTTAATATATTAACTAAAATGGCGGCATCAAATCATTGATATTTGTCAACTCGACAGAGATCGAGCGCATTAACCTAGTTTTAATTATCGGAGAAATAAAATGAATGTTGAACAACACATTAAAGTAGCACAATGGCACATCGAACAAGCTCGTTTACACGCAACTAGCGATCACGCTTGTGGTTGTCCTGTAAATGCACATGACCAACGTGCAATCGACGCTGTTGACGCAGGTCTTATCGTTGAAGAAAAAGCATGTGACATTCCTGCTTAATCAATAATTTTATTATTGAAAATAAAAGGCTTCTACTTAAGAAGCCTTTTTTGTATCTCAAGGAAATGTTTAGTTAAAACTTAAGCTAGCTTTTAAGGTTTTATTCACTATACCTGACAAGATATCAACGAATATTTTCGGCGGTCATTTTGATTTCGTGGGTCAAAACGCCTTTCTGTTATTTGTTTATCTTGACGTCGATCTTTGCCAGAGCGTCTATCTTCTGTAGGCATAATCAAGGTGTTGTTTGAAGCTGCTGGCAATTGACTTGCGGCTTTATATTGACGCACTTGCTGTTGAGCACGACTTTGCTGGCGATCTTTATTAAACTCTTTGGCTTGAATTTGGCTACTTAAACTAGCTAACTCATCTATAACGTGCATGGTGTTTTTATTCTCTTTGACCAATTTTTAGAATGGTGGTGCTGCTTGTTGTTTAATTAATCGGCAAACCAGTAAAAAAGTTTAGAATAAATTACCTTCATTAGAGAAAAGTTAGCATAGCCAATATGTTATTCGTCAATCTGTGCCAGTACCATATGGGTATAATCAACCATACCTAATACTTCTTCATTTTGAATGACTGGCGCGCACGTTAAACCAAACTGTTCAAATAAACGTGCACAATAACGTACGTCCATGTCTGGCGACACAGACAATAACGGTTTTGCCATAATTTCATAAAGATTGGTGCGTTCAGGCGATCTGTCTTTGGCAACGACATGTTTAGCAATGTCAGATAGCATCACCATGCCATATTCGTCGTGATCATGGCGTTTATTAATGATTAACGCACTGACGTTATGCTCTTTTGCGATTTGTATGCCCTCAGCTACGGTTAGCATACCATCAGCAAAATAAAAGCTATTCTCATTCATAGCATCTTTGACTAACACGAGTTTATGGTTCATATTTCTTCCTCAATTTTACCTTTCAAACGCTCAACTTGGTGGGCAACACCAACAGCGTCTTCTACGTTGATCTGAATTGCGATGCCTTTGCCTGGTTCTTTATCAAACCCCGCTACTTTGGCAATTCGTTCCAAAATTTTACGTACTAAATGCTCTTCTACAACAAATAGTAGAACATCTCTTTGCGTTTCAAGCTGCATACCAAAAAAAGTACGCTGACGTTTTATGCCTTCACCGCGAGCATTATTGATAATCGTAGCTCCGGTTGCGCCTGCTCGTCTTGCTTCTTTCATCACTTTTTCAGTGACCGCGTCTTCAACAAACGCAATAATCAATTTAAAACGCATGTGATTTCCTTCTATTTGGTTTGTTCATTAAGATCTTCATCGTCATAATCGTCTTCATATTCGTCGTCATCTTCATCAATATCGGGGCTTTTTAATTTTGTAATTTGGGCATAACCCATTACGGCAATAATTGGAAATAAACTGGCAAAAGCGATCAAACCAAAACCATCAATTAATGGGCTTCTACCTGGAATTGTACTCGCTAAACCAATACCTAAAGCAGCAACAAGCGGTACAGTAACGGTTGAAGTTGTTACACCACCTGAGTCATAAGCAAGTGGAATTATAAGTTTAGGACAAAACCAGGTTTGAATAACCACCACTATGTATCCAGCAATAATGTAATAGTGGATTGGATCGCCAACAACAATTCGATAGCTGCCTAAGGCAATGCCAATTGCAACACCAAAAGCGACAACAATACGTAAGCTGTTCGCTTTAATACCGCCACCGGAAACTTCTTCGGCTTTTAATGCCACCGCGATTAACGAGGGTTCCGCGATGGTTGTACTAAAGCCGATAGTGGCTGCAAATGCATATACCCAAAGGTAGTCTTGCCAGTGAACAGCGTCAGAGCTTGATTGAATAAACTCAGGTGCAGTTAATTGCGCCGCCATCATTTTTCCAAGTGGGAAGAGGGCTTTTTCTAAACCGAGTAAAAACAGTGACAGCCCAATTAACACATAGACAAAACCAAAGCCTACTTGTTTAATTTTAGGTATCGGTTGGCGAATTACTAAAAGTTGGAATGAAACTAAAATAGCCAGTATTGGCAATACATCAACAACGGTTGCTTTTAGTGTTTGGTAAATTTCAATTAATAACGTCATCATAAGTTAATCACCCTAAAACCATGCCGTAGATCATGACAAAAATCATCGGGGTTAATGAGGCAAACGCGATTAAACCGAAACCATCAATCATAGGGTTTCGTCCTTTAATGGCTGATGCTAAGCCAACACCTAAGGCTGTGACTAAGGGAACGGTGATCGTTGAAGTGGTTACGCCGCCAGAGTCGTATGCTATACCGATTATCCAACGTGGCGCAAAAGAGGTAACGATGACGACAATAATATACCCACTGATAATAAGATAATGAATTGGCCAACCACGTAAAATACGAAGAACGCCTAATACAATGGCAAAACCAACAGAGAAGGCGACGGTATAACGTAGCCCGTTTGCATATTCACTTTGAGCTGCTTCCGTTTGTTCAATAATATTGCCCGCGGCAGCAACGTTGGCGGCTTCTTCTGCAACCGCAATTAGCGCCGGTTCAGCTACTGTGGTGCCAAAACCTAAACAAAAAGCAAAGGTGATTAACCAAAAAATACTCCCCTTTTTGGCAAAGGCTTGTGCCATAGACTCGCCAATAGGAAAAAGTCCCATTTCAAGTCCGTAAATAAAAAATGTTAATCCGAGTACAACAAATACAAGGCCAATAAAAATATCGAGAATATTAGGCATTGGTTGTTGAAGTACAACAAATTGGAAAAAAGCGATCACCACTACAATAGGTAGTAGATCTTTACAGCTTCCGATGAGTGCTTGAAAAAATACAAGTAATTGGCGACCCATGTTCGATTCATTATCCTTTAATTATCTGTTTTGGTTCACGAAATTTTTGATTTAGTTGGCCTTCATTGTGCCACTAACGTTATTAGCTTATTAAGTATGGTTGTTATTTTTTAAAAATAAAAAAACAACCGCTAATAATTCATTATTGACTGTTTTTTGACTCATTATTTTGATTTAGCGCACAAAAAGTTACTTTGGCATTACATTTTGTGTGGTTATTTGCTTGAAGAGGAAGTAGTGAGTTGAAATAGCGAAGAAGTATAAAAAAGGCTTTAGCTGTTATTTGCTGAACAGATAAAGCCTTTGATAATGAGTATGAAAATTATTTTGAGTTTAACGACTCTTTAGCGATAACCGGATTGGCGTACATGGTTAAAAACCATTTTTGTTGTAGCTCATTTAAGTCGTGCATGCGTTTGGCTAGATCTTTAAATACCGGCAAGTCGACTGCTTGGTTGGTTAATTTAGCATGTGCGTTTATATTGCTAGGATAAAGCTTATAGTTAGCGATAATTTGTTGATCTATGGCACTAGCGATTTCTTTTGAGCTTTCATAGTCACCTTTAATTGGTGCGCTAAACTCTAAATGAACCTTGCCTTTGTAACCCATCATGCCTTGGCGAATACTACGTAAGTCTTCTTCATCGCCTTTTTCGTAATTACCGGTTGCTTCTCTTGTTGCTAATTCGATAGCTTTGTCAGTATCACAAGGGTCAAACTCATACGAAATTGACACAGGAATGATATTAATTTCATCTAAATATTCGGCAATCGACCGTTGCTTAGGCTTGTTTAACAACAGCATAGAAATTAGTGCTGGGTTGGTTAAATCTAAGCCGTCTTTTGCACGACCTTCTCTTTGCGCAATCCAAATATTATGGTTGTTCTCTGTAATGGTATGGTGAATGTAAGCAGATAAATCTTTTGACGCTTTGAGCATAGCGCGTTTGGTTTCTTCGCTGCGTTTTACAATAAAGCTGCGATTAATACGCATTAAATCAGCAACCCATTTTTTCGATAACAAGTTATCACCAACTGCGGCTTCAACGGTTTCTCTACCACTTTGATGTAGCGCCAGGTTTACCAATGCAACATCTAACACGATATCTCTGTGGTTTGAAATAAACAGTGCGGGTTTGTTTTGCGCAACATTTTCGATGCCATGAAAGCTAAAACCATTGGTGCTGTCGTTAACAAGTCGGCTCAGGTATTTAGACACTTCTAATTGAATTTTTTCAATATTAACAAGGTGTTTTTGTTGATAACGTAAGTATTGCTTAATTAAAAAGCAGCTTAGCTTAGGAAAGACTTTAGATAATTTAGGAAGAACAAAGCTTGCTAATGAAAACTGTAATTCTTTTTCATTAATTAACTCTTCAATGACTTGGGAAACTTCGTCATTTCGAAAAGGGCGAATATCATCAAACATGATTTATCTCTGAAGGCGTTTTTTATAGTAACGCTAATGTTAAAATTAATTGGGTGAATAATCGTCTTGTTAGAGACTATTTTAACCAATTTTAAATAAGGTAAAGTTATTAATTGTTGTTAGTGCAGTGCTCTTTGATTTATATCAAATGAATGTGACAACAGTGCTTCTCATAACTTGTTAAATTATATAGGGTTGTTTTTAACAAGGATATTTTTTTTAAAAACAATTAAAAAATACCTTGTGTTTTTTACCGTTTGCCCCAAGTCTTATTATTGAGGTAACAAAAAAAGGAATCCTTATGAAAATAAATCTTTCAGGTCACCACGTCGACGTTACTAACTCAATCAAAGAGCATATCGAAGAGAAGTTTATAAAAGTTTCTAATCATTTTCCAACACTTATATCTGCTGATGTCATCATTTCATTAGAGCATGGCGATCATCAAGTTGAAATTACCACGAATTATGAAGGTAGTCGCATTTCAACTACTGCAACAGATGCAGTTATGTATCCTGCGATTGCTAGTTGTATTAAAAAGCTAGACGCTGCACTAAAACATAGAAAAGGACAATTAAAAGCTAATTTGCATAGCAAACCAATGCCGTCTGCTGAAGAAATTGCCCACGAAAAAGTTCAAGAAATGCGCTTGTAGTTTTTGCAACTTTCTTTCCCGTTAAGGAGCCAATCGGCTCCTTTTTTATTTTTAGCGCTTTATTCTTTTATGTGCTTAATAAGCTACCAAATTGAGGGAAGCAGAGGGCTAGTCGCGTTTTGCTTGCCATCAAGGTAGAATAGCTGCACTGTAATTAAATCAATTTAAATAACAATTGTGATAAAACTCTCTAACAATGTTGAATTAAACGAAAGCGAACTTGAAATTAGTGCTATTAGAGCGCAGGGGGCAGGTGGGCAAAATGTCAATAAAGTCTCTTCTGCCGTGCACTTACGTTTCAATATTCATGACAGTTCACTGCCAGAATTCTATAAAGAGCGACTGTTAGCTTTAAAAGACTCAAGAATGACTAAAGAGGGCGTGATTATAATTAAAGCCCAGCAGTATCGTACTCAAGAGAAAAATCGAGATGATGCCATAGATCGGCTGATTAACTTAATAAAAGCGGCCACTGTCGTGCAAAAAGTACGGCGTATTACCAAACCGAGTAAAGCGGCTAAGCGCAAAAGGTTAGACAGTAAAAATAAGCGCTCGCAAGTGAAAACATTAAGAAGCAAAATAAGCTATTAAGCGAATTGACTTAATAACGTGGCTTAATCTAGCCACGAAAGTAACTAGAGCGTGTTGACCTTTGTAGTATAGATTTTGTTCGAATTAAACGTGATTTAATCAAGGCATAGCGATTGAAGTATAGTTATTCTATACAAATGAGCTATAACACAGAGTAAATCACGTTTAATCGAATCTTAATGACAGCGTTTATTGCGCATTTATACTACGTTACCCCACATGGATGTGGGGTAAGGTGACTTTGCAGGAGCATAAAGTCTTTATCGCCTATTTATGTGGAACAACCACACTGCATAGGCGCTGCCTTGTATAAATACGCAATATACTGCTGCAAAAATATACGTCAAAGATCAACATGCTCTAACTAAAATCAAACTATTAAAAATAGAAAAAAGACAAAGGTAATTAATCATTTACCCTCGTCTTTTTTATAATTTTGCTATTTTACAATGGTTAAATAGGCTTTTTTTAGCGTTTAAAAAGTCTTCTCATACGCATAGCTGCTAAAGCAAATAACCCTAAAAAGCCAAATGAGCCACCAGATGAGTCAGATGTATCTGGTGCTTGTGAACGTTCTGGATCTAACGGGTAGGCATCATTAATGTCGAGTACGCCATCACCATCGTCGTCATCATCTTTGTTGTTACCAATACCATCGCCGTCGGTGTCTAACCACTCACTTGCATCTTCTGGAAATGCGTCTTGATCATTTACTACGCCATCGTGGTCAGTATCAATCGAAAGTGTAGGTGTTAAATCGTCAGCTGTATTGACAGACGCATCAACGATGGTCACTTGATAAATAGTGACGTATTGATCAGACAGTGGATCAGGTAAATTAGCACAGCCCAACTCTTCTGCTTGATGCATAGGAATATCAGTAATACTGTTGTTATATACGCAAGTGCCTAAATTAGCGATTTTATCAACTACGACCATGCCGTCGCCAATCACCTCGCCAAAAGCGGTAAATCCGCCGTTTTGTAAATCGAGGTTTGCGCTGTTATCACCTAAGTTAAAAAAGAACTGACTGGTGGCACTGTTTGGGTCACCACCTAGTTTTGCCATAGCTATAGTTGCGCGGACATTAGAATAAATGGGTTCGTTAATAACCGCAGGATCTGTTTCAATGGGCTGTAAAAAAGATTCCTCATCAACATCATAACCACCACCTTGAATAATGAATTCATTGACACTGCGATGAATTACCGTATTGCTATAACTTGCTTTATTTACATAGCTGATAAAGTTTTCAACTGTTTTTGGGGTGGTTTGATCATAAAGGTTTACTTGAAAATCACCTTGAGATGTTTGAAATTCAACGATGGTCGCTGAAGATGTTGCCGATAAAAATAAACTACTGATAAGTGCTGACGTCGCTAAAGGACGAAAAATACGCTTGCTCATATTGCCTCGTTGTATGTCAGTAAAACTGCTCATGTTGTTGTGTTTTGTAATTATCTAAATGGTAAGTTGTTTTAATAGGTAACAACAAGCGCAAAGTTTGACTTAATTGTAACTGCGGCGTTTACAGAATTAATTTTGATGTTTAGATCTAAGACTTCAACAGCCCCTAACAATAATCGCTAGCTTTAGTGCGCGGCAACTGAGAAAATAAACTATCGATACTTTTCCCATATATTAGCGACTTTAACCTAGACACTTATGAAAAACTCTTATGTAGCCATCGGCTTAACTAATCCTAAAAGCCCAACGAATGTCGGCGCAGTTATGCGCGCAGCTGGCTGTTATCAAGCTGATGAGGTATTTTACACCGGTCAACGTTATGCGCGCGCAGCTAAATATAATACGGATACGAAAAATGTCGCTGATAAAATACCCTTACAAGCCAAAGAGGCATTGTTAGATGATATTGACCAAGACATTAAAGTTGTTTGTGTTGATTTAGTTGAAGGGGCGATTGCTTTGCCTGAGTTTGAACACCCGGAAAAGGCGCTATATATTTTTGGCCCAGAAGACGGGACCATTAGCCAAACGGTAGTTGACCAAGCACATGCGGTAGTTTATGTGCCCACGGTAGGTTGCATGAATTTAGCTGCATCGGTAAATGTTTTACTTTATGACCGACTAGCCAAATCGACACATCATCAAGATGGCGATCAGCTCATTAAAAAAAGTCGAGATACCAATAATAAAGTCAAAGTGAAACAGAAAAGCTAAGCCCGCAATAATTTGGCGTTTAATTATCTTACAAATCCCCATATTTTACTGGCTTTAAGCCCAATTACGTAAATGCATCGCAGAATAGGCAAAATAACTTGACTCGTGAATGATTTACTATAAACTTCGTCATAGCTTGAAAGTACGGCCTATATTTATGTATACCATTTCGATGTTTTTGTTAGTAACTCGTCCTGTTTTATAAGTAATAGCAACACTTCCAACACAACTGCTTATCTTAATGTTTAAGTTAAGCGCAAATTACTCAATAAATGAAATAGGATATTATTATGTCTAATACAACTACTGGTACAGTAAAATGGTTTAACGAATCTAAAGGTTTTGGTTTCATCGAACAAGAATCTGGTCCAGACGTATTCGCACATTTCTCTGCAATTTCTGGCGACGGTTTCAAAACTTTAGCTGAAGGTCAAAAAGTACAGTTTACTGTAACTCAAGGCCAAAAAGGTCCTCAAGCAGAAAACATCGTAGCTCTTTAATTTAAAGACGCTTAAAACGACATGTTTTAATTTATTAGCTTAGGCTGATAAATGGAAGGGTAAGACTAAGGTCTTGCCCTTTTTAGTTTCTAACCCTTTATTCTTTCTGCCAACTTCTAGCTTTCAACTTCTAGCTTTCGATAGCATTGTCAAATAAACCAAATAATGGCTTTATTGACCGATTTATTAATATCTATTTATGTTTGAAATTCCTATATACTTCTAACCTATTGTTTTTATGTAGATAAATAGTTGGCATTGCTTTTGATATAGATATAGCAAGTATTTGAAATGAATTAGCAATAAGGGAATTTATAATGAAATTATTTTTAAGCACAATTTTGTTAGCAACAGCTTGTAATGCCTCCGCTCACAGTGATTGTGATGTTGAACTAGAAGGCGGCGTAAGAGTTGAACAACACATGGTTGAATTTTCAAAAGATAAACGCGTTATTTATCGCATTGAGAATGACCAAACACTTTTTATTAACAACGAAATCGTTACTTTAAATAATGACCAACAAGCTTTGGTTAGCCAGTATTCCACTGACGTTAAAGCGATTGTGCCACAAGTTAAAGGTATTGCCGTCTCAGCAATCGATTTAGCGATTGATGGCGTAAATATGGCGTTTAATGAGCTCTTAGGTGAGGGTAACGATGTTAGCTCTGAACTTACCGAACAACTATCGTCTATCCGTAATGATATTGAACATAAGTTTTCAACTGAACAAGGCTTTTACATTGACGAAGACGGCTTTGCTGGTGATGAAGTGTTTGGCGAAGAATTTGAACACAAAATTGAAAATGCTGTTGAACAAGCCGTTGAAAAATCGTTAGGTAGTTTAATGATTGCTTTAGGCAAAGAGATGCTATTCTCCGGCGGTGATGCAGACGCTTTTGAAGCGCGTATGGAAGCGTTTGGTGAGAAAATAGAAACAGACATGGAATTAAGAGGCGAGCAAATAGAACAACAGGGTGAAGCTTTATGCCAGGCAATTCGCCAGTTAGATCAATTAGAAGAGCAACTAAAAGCAGAATTTGAAGCGCTGGAAAAGGTTAATACCATTTCTGTCAGTGGCCACGATCGCCATAATATTTAATTCATTAGCTGTTAAGGAAAGAGCGCAATACCTACTAGGTGTCGCGCTCTTTTTTATTCTAGAGAAGCATTGTGTGTTAAGTCGCAAAAGTAGCAGCAAAAAATTTACAATGAATGTTTCCTAAGATAATGAAACTATGTGATATTAATGTAAATCAGTTTAAATAATCAGCTAGTTAACAATATCGAGGTTTCATGAAATTTATTACACTACTGTCAACATTACTATTGGTAGGAGCAAGCCAAGCTACATCATTTTCCTATGACGATATTGCTAAACGAAATAGTGGTGCAGCGTTAACCGATGAGAAATTTATTGAGGCGAAAATGCATGGCGAGTGTTTAGTTGGTTTAAAGAAGCTTAACTTTAAAAAGAACAAACAGTTTGATCCTATTGCTGAATGGACCAATTTCCGCACTGTATCTCTGCTAGAGCAATTTCCGCCTTGTCAGGTTTTAGTGATGATGGAAGTCGCGCAAAAGGAATTGAAGAAACAACTGGTTTCTGAATAACAAATTAGTGCTAAGAAGAATGCGTAAATTGCTTAGCAGTTATGTTTTTGCACAATAAAAATTAAAAGTGATTAGGGGGGGGATCTTTCGAGGTTAAATTTTGTTCAAAGTAAACACGAAAGAACAACAGCCCTTAGTGTATTAATTAGCATTCCCTTTTGCTAATCGAGACAAAGCGCGGTACATTAGCGGCCCTGACATTACCTCATCTTATATTTGCCTATTATGCATGCCGTTGAACGCCTTTATCGCTATCGAAAAAGTTTAAGTACGACTGAATTTAAAGCGCGTGGTCAGCGGGTCGTTCGCTGTGAAAAATGTCGAGTTAGTATTAATTACTGTATTTGTGACATGGCGCCGCAGGTTGAAAGTGGTGTGAGCTTTTTGTTGTTGATGTACGACACTGAAGTGCTAAAACCGAGCAATACAGGGCGTTTAATTGCGGATATTGTGCCAGATACGCATGCCTATTTATGGTCGAGAACGGAACCCAATCCAGACTTGTTAGCACTATTACAAGATGAAACTTATCAGCCCTATGTTGTTTTTCCTAAGCAATATGCAAATGAACAGCAACAAGTTATTGAAAAGCACATTCCTAAATCGGCAGATAAAAAGCCGTTATTTATTATGCTTGATGGCAGTTGGCGCGAAGCAAAAAAAATGTTTCGTAAAAGCCCTTATTTGGCAGGTTTTCCAATCGTATCGTTTGATGTTGAGGCGATGGCTGAAAGTGGTATTTATTCACGTTACCATCTGCGTAAAGCGGCGAATAACAATCAATTAGCAACAGCAGAAGTCGCGGCACGTGTACTTGCGATGGCAGGGGAGTTAACTAATGCCGATTTGCTTGACCATTGGTTTGACGTATTTAGCTTTCAATATCAAAAAAGTGTCTGTCGTGAAAACCACGGTGATCAACAAGCGATAGCCAACTATCTTGCTTTTACTGAGCAGCACAAAATAAGCATAAAAAAAGCACATTGTGATTAATGTGCTTTTAACATAGTTCTTTGCTGCGCAATGCTAGTGACTGGTACCTATGTCATAACTGATTTTATTATAAACATTATATTTGCCAGATGGCTTTTTCATCGGTAAACGCTTTATCTCTTCTAAGGTATTGGCGTCATACACAATTACTGCGCCGTCTTCATCCCAAATACTCAATAATACGTATTTACCATCTTTAGTAAATTCAACATGAGCAGCCGTTTTTCCCGGTACTGGTTTTAAGGTTTTAACAATTTCCAAGGTACTTTTATCAATCACATGAACCTTGTCTTTATTAGGGCCAAAAAACACATCTACCCAGGCATACGGTGATTTACTATGACTACGCATGAAAAAGCCAGGACCTTCAGTCTCAATATCTTTAATGACCTTCCAATTGTCCATATCAATAACGGTAACTCGACCTTCTTTGATATTAGGTGAAGCAAAAACCGTTTTACCTTGGTAATCCCAAGTAATGCCTGAGGCTAAATGTGGCATTCCCGCCATTTTGATCGTCGCTACTTTCTTTCTCGCATCAAGATTTATCACTTGTCCTTCATGACTTTCACGTGAAGCGCCAATGAGGTTGATATATTCAGGGTCAAAGAAAAAGTCGTCTAAAAAGTCTTGTGTTTTAATGCGGCGAATTGGAAATTGTGCATCGCTTTTCCAATTTTCAACCTTACCTTCACCGACATCTTTGCGGTGGTCGTGTGCCCAGCCTTTAAATACTTCAACACCACCTTTGTCACTATAAGGTATTTCCCAAACTTCTTTTACGTCTTTTAAGGCCACGATAAAGCTGTAACGTGGCGGCGCATTATATACCGCACTCACACGAGAGCTTTTTCCGTCTTTATCTTTGGCGTCTATAACCTGAATGGGTTGTAGTGTTTTAGTATCTAAAATTACGACATTGTGCGGTAGGTAGTTACCAATAATGGCATACTTGCCGTCAGATGAAATCGCTAGGTTTCGCGTGTTGATACCCGCTCGTACTTCAACTACGGTTTTCATGTTGTAAATATCGTATTTACTGATCCAGCCATCACGTGAGGCAAAATAAATAAAGCGGCCGTCAGGCGAGTATTTTGGTCCACCGTGTAAGGCAAAACGCGTTTTTAATCGAGTAATCGGCTCAAAGGTATCGCCATTAAGTAAGGTTGCACTGTGATCGCCTAACTCCACCACCATGAATAAGTTCATAGGATCGGCATCAAATTGAGGCGTATTGCCTAATTTATTTTGCTCAAAGTGAACAATGTTTGAGGCAATAATGTCTTCTTTGCTCCAGTGCAATGATTTTTTCGAAGGTGTGTAAATATAATCAACTAACTGCTTTATTTGTGAATCGTTCAGCATGTTTGCAAATGCGGGCATTTGTGTTGCTGCACGGCCTTGATTAATCACTTTTATCGCTTTATTTTTTCGCAAGCGCTTTAAATTTTCAGGAAATAAAGCAGGCCCCATTGCGCCTAAGCGGTCAACGCCATGACAGCTTTGACAGTGGTCTTGATAGAGTTTTTCGGCATTTTTAACGTTGCTGAACGCAAAGCTGTTGCAAGAAAATGCCACGAAAACAAGCGCTAACGCTTTTTTGTTAGTTAAGCAAGCAAACGCTTGCTTGGTATTTTTTTTGACTAAATTGACGACATTTAGTGTCTTTAAATACATCATTTTTTAGGCCTTTGTCTGAACAAACAACGCTAATTAAGAAACTTTTTCAACAGCTTGCGCATTCGCTAGTTTAAACTGCATGCTTTCTTCAGCCTTTAAAAAACCAGGTGTTGATAATTGCTGTTCAGTTAACTGGTTAACTACTTCGCCGATAACAATTAGGGTAGGCGGCGTGATTTTATGTTTTTCAACTAACTCAGGTAAATTACTTAGCTTGCCACGAAATACTTGCTGTTCAGGTTGTGTGCCTCGGCGAATAAGCGCAGCAGGTGTATCTGCATTACGGCCATGTTTGATTAACTGTTCAGTAATTTTAGGTAAGGTATTAATCCCCATATAAAAGACAACGGTTTGGCTGTCACTTGATAGGCTTTCCCAAGGTAAGTTTAATTGACCATTGTTTTGAATATGGCCAGTAATAAAGGTACAGCCTTGCGCAACACCTCTGTGCGTTAACGGAATGCCTGCATAAGTTGTACAGCCAGATGCGGCTGTGATCCCTGGGCAAATATGACAGCTAACACCATTTTCAAGTAGGTATTCTGCTTCTTCACCGCCACGACCAAAAATAAATGGGTCGCCGCCTTTTAATCGCAATACTTTTTTACCAAGTTTAGCTTGGTCAACTAACAGCTGATTAATTTTATCTTGTGGCACACAGTGTTTAGCTTGCTCTTTACCAACATAAAAATTTTCTGAGCCTTCTGGTAATAGCGCTAAAATTTCGTCGCTTACTAAACGGTCGTAAACGGTAACTTCGGCTTGCTCGATAAAACGTAATGCGCGTAGCGTTAATAATTCTGCATCACCAGGACCTGAACCAACTAAAGCTACTTCACCACTATTTAAAGTTGCTTTGCTTGATAATTTCATTGGTTTTGTTAACTCTTGTATTGTCATTTTTTAATCACCTAGTTTACCGCGTTGCACTCTGTTGGTGCGTTTTTTAATATAGTCATCATATAACTGTGCGGTTGTTATTATACTGCTTTTATCTTATTTAGTTATAAGTATGTCAGTATTTATTGTTAAAGCTCTACTATTTCGATGTCATTATGGTTTTGTGTTGATGCATTTGCGGCAATGACACCAATTTCATCATCATTTAAGTAACAGCCAGGATCTTCTGCCCATGCATCCCCAGACTGCGCAAACGCTCTAGTGCGTGTATTACCGCCACATATGTTAAGAAATTGGCATTGGGCACAGCGTCCTTTAACGGGACGAGGAGATTGCCTAAATCCTAGCATCAGCTCATCTTGGGTATTTGCCCAAACGTCAGAAAATTTTTCACTTTTCACATTACCAATTGGATGATTCCACCAATAGGTGTCTGGGTGAATAGTGCCAGTATTATCTATGTTAGCAACATTCACGCCACTGGCATTGCCACCCCAATTAATTAAGCGCTGTTTTAGATTCGCGACTCTATTTGGGTGTGCTTGGCCAAATTTTTTCTCAGCCCATTGCAGTAAAAATGGACCGTCAGCGTCATTATTACCGGTAACAAAGTCTGAATCTCGGCCTTGTTCTATATGTGCCCATGCGCGTTCGTACAACATTTCCATCGCGTCTTTGGTCATTTTAAACATTGCGTCGTTTTCAGCATTGCGTTTACCGCGGCCAGAGTAATTTAGATGAGATAAATAAAACTTATCAACCTCATTTTCTTCCATTAAATCTAACATTGCCGGCAAGTCTTTGAAGTTATCTTTAGTCAGACATAGTCTCATGCCGACCTTAATACCTGCTTCTTTACATAAACGAATGGCATGCATTGAGGTTTGGAAACTGCCTTTTTGACGGCGAAATTCGTCGTGAAACTCTTCTAAACCGTCGATACTAATGCCGACATACTGATAATTTGCTGCTTTAATTTGTTCAATATTATCTTCGTTAATTAAGGTGCCGTTTGTCGATAATGCGACATAAAAACCTTTATCTTTCGCGTATTGGGTAATTTCAAAAATATCGGGGCGAAGTAAAGGCTCACCACCAGAAAGAATAAGTACTGGCACATGAGCAACTTTTAAATCATCAATAGTTGCTTTGATTTGCTCGGTACTTAACTCGTCTTTAAAATCAATATCGAGTGATGTTGAATAACAGTGTTTACATTGCAAGTTGCAACGACGGATTAAATTCCAGATCACTACTGGACCTGGCATTTTTCGTGCCTTAGGCACTGGACTGTCATCTTGCATAGTCGATAAAAGTTGTGAGATTCGAAACATAGTTCGCCCCTTGTTTTGGTTGCGTGCTTAAAGTTTACCGTCAGCAGTTGCGTTATTTTGATTAGTTTCTGGCGCTTTTTTATTTTTAAGCCGTAAACCGGTTTTCTTTAAAATTTTTGTACTTGTTAGCATGTTGTAGCTTTTTACATCGTCGCCGCGATCTTGCAGAACATCAGCGAGTAAATCTTTGATTTGCGCTCGGTATACTTCAATTTCTTCAGGTGTTTTACCGTGCACCATGGCAAATAAATTAAAATTCCAATTTGGTAATTGGCGCGGACGTAAATAACAGTGACTAACAAAAGGTAATTTTCCGACAGCATCGCCAAATTTAGAGGCTTGTTCATCGTCGATATCCCATACCGTCATACCGTTAAACTTATAGCCCAACTTATAGTGATTCGGCACCGCTGCAATGCGTCTGATAATGCCGCGAGCAAGTAAATCACGTGTCATCGCTAAAACGTCATCAACACTAATCTTTAATTTTTTTGCTATGTCATGATACGGCTGAGCGACGACAGGCATGCCGTTTTGTGTCAGCAGCACGTACTCTCTTTCAAGCGGCGTAAGTGCGTTAGACTGGCAAGTAGAGACCGACATAAAACTCTTCCTCTTTAGGTACGTTTAAAACACTCAAGCCTGTTTTGGCTTCAATATCATTAACAACTTGAGCAATTTCTTGCTCAGTTTCTGTGGCGATAACAAACCACATATTAAATTCGTGGGTGCGTTTATAGTTGTGAGCGATTTGCTCAAAGCTATTGACAATGTCATTTACTTCATCAAAACGTTCTTCTGGCACCGCAATTGCGGCTAAGGTAAAGGCGCCACCAAGACATGCGGCGTCAAACATTGGGCCAAAGCGCGATAGTATTTTTTGTTCGAGTAAGTTGTTTATTTTATCGATGACAATGCTTTCGCTGCTGTTCACTTCTTCTGCTACTTGCGCAAACGGGTTTTCGCACACTGGCAAACCGTGTTGTAATAAATTAATTAGGTTGCGATCTAGGCTATCTAATTGATAGCCTTGCTCGGTATTTAGCGCAGTGTTGTGTTGTTTTTCGGCTATGGTCATTATTTGGCGATCCTTTTGCGGTATCTCGCGCCATTTTGTTTAAACGCTTTATTGCTAAACAACACATCTTTATTGATGTGGTTAAGCTCAAGTTGTTCGCTAATATCACGAATTTGCTGTTCAACTACTTCTCGGCTTTTTCCATGGATCATGCAAAATAGGTTGTATGGCCAATCTGGCAGGCGGCGAGGGCGCTGATAACATAAAGAAATCTCTTTGCGTTTTGCAAGTTGTGAGGCAATTTTATCAACTTGACTGTTTTCAATATCCCATACCACCATAGCATTGGCGGTATAACCAAGCTGACGATGTTTAACCACAACACCAAAGCGTTTAATTAAACCTTCTTCTCGCCATAATGCTATTTGCTCTAGAACTTGTGCTTCATCAATACCGATCTCTGCTGCAATCTCTTGATATGGGTGAGTACAAACGGGTAAACCTTTTTCCAAGCGCTCACGTAACATTAATTGTGCAGCGTTGCTTAGCTGTGCCGTACTGTCTTGTGGTAAAACCTTGTGTGCGTGCATTGCTTAGTTCTCCAAACCGTGATTTGTGGGTTGGCTAAAGTCGACATCAAAAGATAAGTCGATGTGATATGAAGCTTCCATTGGTAAGACTAATACGGAAAGCCCCGTTGCTTGTTCAATTTCGGCTAACGTATTGTTGAGCGCAAGCCAGTCGCTATCGGTTACGACAAACCATAGGTTAAAGTCGTGTTCACGTGCATAGTTGTGGTTAACTTGCTCGAACTTATTCACTTTTTCGGCAATTTCATCTAGTTGCTCTGGTGGCACGGCAATCGCTGCTAATGTGCTTGCCCCTGCTTTTTTATGATCAAATACCGGTCCAATGCGAGAAAGCACATTGTTGCTCTCGAGCTCTTTAAAAGCTGAAATAACCTCATTTTCGCTTGTGTTTAATTCATCAGCGATGGTTTTAAAAGGCTCAGATGTCAGCGGAAAACCTTTTTGGTAGCGATTAATTATGCCTTGCTGTAATGGTGATATTTGCATAATTACAACCCTATGTGGTGTGCACGGTTGGTAAAGAAAATACCACTGGGGCTTTTCGAATTTAGTGTTTTTAACAGCTGTTGCGTTTTAGTGTCGTAAACTTGAATTTCGTTGTTATCTCTAACCGACATCCAAACGTGCTCGCCGCGAGGCGTGAATTCCATATGTAATACCGCAGGTCCAGGTTGAAGTGTATTCACTAACTCAAATGTCTCAGTGTTAAATACCTGAATCGTATTATTTTCTGGGAAGGCAAAGTTGACCCAAATTTGACGATTGTCAGGTTGCGCCATTACAAAAATTGGCTGGCTGTGGGCGTTAATTTCGGCTACTTGTTGCCAGGTTTTAGTATTAACAACCAATACCTTATGCTGGCCTACAGCAGGTACAAAGGCAAAATCTCCTGCCATTGCCCAACCTTCTAAGTGCGGCATTTTATAAACAGGCAGTTTCTTATCGCCTTTACCGTAATCTTTTAAGATGTGTTGCACGCCTTTTTCAAGGTGCCATAAATCAAGTAGCGCCATACCGTCTTCGCCAAAAAGTCCTGCGATGTAATATCTGCCATCAGGGCTGATTAACGCGTCGTATGGAAATAAGCCAATATCACTAAACTTGGTTAAGGCTAATTCGCCTGTTGAAAAGTCGGCGATCCAAATCTCATGACTGTCGAATAAGCTAAAGACAAATTTTTGACCGGGGGCGTCAACTAAGCCAACCACTTTTGAACGAACAGGTGTGCCATCTTTATTGGCGGGTTTATGGGTAAGTACACTGGCAGGAATAGTCGCGACAAGTTCGAGTGTCTCGCTGTTAAATACTTTAACGCCGCCGGGCGTGTAGTTTGACACCGCCACTAACTTTCCGTCTTGGCTAATCGCGCCGCCAATACTGTTACCTGATTGAATAATGCGTTTGTCGATTTTGTCGGTTAATACATCAACTTTTGTTAGTCCGCCGTCACGTCCAAAAACATAGGCATAACGTTGATCGCGTGAGAACACAATTGACGCATGAGATAAATCACCTAAACCGTCAACTTCACTAATAATTTCTTTGCTGGTGTGATTAACCACTTGTACTTGACCAGTAGCTCTTTCAATTATTACACCTAAGTCGCCAGTTGGACGAAGTGTGGCTTTTGAATCGGTTGTGATCGTGCTACAGGCTTGTAATGCCAATACGCAAAATGCACCAATAAATAGCTTGAATTTATTGTTCATTCTTAATTCCCTGTCTTAATTGTTTTATCAGCCATTGAGCCTCTTGTTCGGTTAACAAGCCCTGCCAAGGAGGCATTGCAGTACCGGGGCGACCCATAAGTATGGTGTTTTGCAGAAATAAATCGGGCTTACCTTGTAGGTTTTCAGGCAGTAGCGCAGGTCCTAGGCCACCTTTAAGTGTCATACCATGGCAAGAGCCACAGTCTTGTTTTAATAGATGAATTAGCTGGCTTTGACGTTTTGAGTCTAATGGGGTTGGTGCGGTGTTAGCTGAACAAGAAAAAGCAGATATTGTTAACGTGAAAAAAACGAATGTCGGTACAATTCGATTCAATAACATGCCTTGCTCCCAAAATTTTTATTGTAAATTTAATGGCTGTTACCTTATCAAAAGTGATTTTTTATTTGCTTGTCGAAGATCATGCTTTAGAAGTTTTGCTCAGTGAATAATTGATTTAAATCAATTGAGATAAAGATATGTGATTTATGTCAAAAATATCGAGAGATTTGTTAACAGGAGGTGTGTATGAGGATAATTTTTATTCTTTTTATAGCTTTTTTGTCTTGAAGAGACAACTTTTATAATAGAAATGTTATTATTTTTAAATCGAAGAAATTGATATTAGCAGTGTGTTTCACGCTGTTAAGCGGATTAAATGGAGCATTATATGAACAATTTAGTTGTAATTACCGGAGCAAATCGTGGTATAGGTTTGGCACTTAGTCAGCAATTTTTAGCGCAAGGAGATAAAGTTGTTGCCCTGTGTCGAAAGACATCGACCGAGTTAACTCAATTAGCCGCAACGAACGAGCTAAAAATAGTTGAAAACATTGACGTGGCAACAGCACAAGGCATTGATAACTTAACCACTGCTTTATCAGGCGTACAAGTTGATGTTTTAGTATGTAATGCTGGTATTTTACGTGATGAAAGTTTAACTGATTTTAATACGGAGACAATTCGTGAGCAGTTTGAAGTTAATGCCTTGGCGCCATTATCTGTTGCTCATGCATTGCAAACGAACTTAGTGTCCGGCAGTAAAATCGCGATGATCACTTCCAGAATGGGTTCTATTGAAGATAATACGTCAGGCGGCCGCTATGGCTATCGAATGTCAAAAGCTGCGCTTAATATTGCTTCGGTGTCTTTAGCGAAAGATTTAGAAGGCTCAGGCATTGCCGTAGGTATTTATCACCCAGGTTATGTGCAAACGGATATGGTTAATTACGGCGGTGATATTTCCTCGAATGAATGTGCAGGCAAATTAGTTAGCTTGATTAATTCATTAACAATGGCAGAGAGCGGAGTGTTTAAACACTCTAATGGCAGCTTATTACCTTGGTAGGGATTGTATTTGACTACCGAAAATGAAAAACGCATTTGGCAAACCGTGCAAGCGATCCCGTTTGGTCGCGTCGCTTGCTACGGCCAGATTGCCGATCTTGCTGGTTTGCCCGGTCGAGCGAGGTTAGTGGGGCGATGTTTAGCGAGTGTGCCGAAACAAGGCTGGCAAGGCAAAGCTGTGCCTTGGTATCGTGTTATCAATTCACAAGGAAAAATATCGTTGCCTGCGGGGAGCGAAGGTTTTATACGACAAACACAATTGCTGCAAGACGAGCAAGTCGTTGTCATAGGCAATAAAGTTTCATTAAAAGTCTTCCAATGGCAACCTGACTTACATGAGCTCTTATTTCATCTCGATTATTGATAAACCTCGAAAGAGCAACTGCCCCTAGCATCTAGATTCGTTAAAATTAAAACATGTGTTTGACTTTGCTGAGGGGATCTTGATAATAACTTATCTTTTATTCTGGTCTGATGAGTGAGTCAAGATGACAGCTAAACAACAAACAATGCCGGGTGTCTATGTTAACGGTAGTGGCCCTGCCATTGTGTTATTGCATAGTTCATTAAGCAGTGCCAAGCAATGGCTACCTTTAGTTGGTATGCTAAAAAACACGTTTACACTGATAAATATTGATATTTTGGGCTATGGCAAAGCGCCGAAGGTAGCAGACCCAACTAATTATAATTTTGACGTTGAAATTGACCGAATTAATTTAGCGATAAAGCAGCTAATTGGTGAGCAAAGTTTTCATTTAGTGGGGCATTCGTGTGGTGGCGCTATTGCCTTAAAGCTAGCCGTTCAAGCGCCTGAAAAGCTGTTGTCGTTGTCATTATTTGAGCCTGTGGCATTTCATTTGTTTGAACAAGGCAGTGAAAACAGGCAATTGGCCGACAGCTTTGCTGATAACGTCGCTAATAAAGATAATGTTGCTGCTGCCATTGCTTTTACTGACTTTTGGAATCAAGCGGGTTTTTTTAATGCGCTACCGGAAAAAATGCAGCAATTAATGGCGGCAGATATGCCAAAAGTTAATTTAGACTTTATCGGTTTGATTAGTGAACAATACCTACTTAATGATTTAGCAGCTATTAATTGCCCAAGTGTAATTATGACTGGCGAGTATAGTCCAGCGTTAAGTCGAGATTTAGCAAAAATGATCGCAAACGATTTACCTAATGCAAAAGAGAAAAGTTTTAAAGCAGGTCATATGGCGCCAATTTCACACGCTCAAGATGTGCAAACTTATATAGGTGAGTTCCTTAGTTCGTTATAACGACCATAAAAAAGCCCTGTCAAAGACAGGGCAAAAAAACAAAGGGGGAAAACATGTCAGAGAGGTTTATTCAATCGCTTTGGTATTTAATAAACTTTTACCATTAATTGCTATTTTTCTTGGCTTTAATGCCTCTGGTATTTCTCTTTCTAAATCAACATGTAATAAACCATTTTCCATGAAGGCACCAACAACTTTTACGTGGTCACCCAGCTGGAATTTTCGTTCAAAATTTCTATCGGCAATGCCTTGATGAAGAAATTTACGTTCCACTTTTTCTGCGGAAGGTGTTTTTGAACCGGTGATCACTAAGGTGTTTTGTTTCGATTCAATTTCTAATTCTTGTTCGCTAAACCCTGCGATAGCCATAGTGATCCGGTATTGATCTTCGGCTAATAATTCAATGTTGTATGGAGGGTAAGACGACTGTTTGTCTGCTCGTGATGCTTTATCAATTAAACCTGCAAGGTGATCAAAACCGATAAATGAGCGGTAAAGTGGGCTGAAATCTGTAGCTGTACGCATAATTCATATCCTATTATATTTAGCAATATGTTAGTTTTCATTGTCTTTTTTAGTGAGTAAGCCCAACGCATGTTGCGACTCTTAAGCTGACTAAAAAATTAAACAATGAAAAATTTAAGTGCCATTCACTATTGAACTGGCGGTTAATGTAGCCCCTTTCGGCGACTACATTATTAAAGATGGGATTGATGAATTAATTTTCAAGGAAATAATAATAAAAAATTAAAATTATTTTTTAAGTGACTGATATTTAGCTTAAAAAATTAATTGGCTTCGCCTTGTTTTTCATCTGGCTGTGCTGTGTTTTTAATATCATCAGTATTTTTGCTGGCATCTTCTGACGACTCTTTGACAGGACTAAGCGCTGCTAACGTTGCTAGTGCCATGTCATAATCTGGGTGTTTAGCGATATTGCTGACTAATTCCTTGTAGGCAATTTTTCCATCTTTATTAATAATGAAAATGGCGCGCGTTAGTAACCCCATGTCTTTAATCAGCAAACCATACTTTTGACCAAATTCACGCCATACTGAATCGGAAAGTACTTTAATTTTATCAACCTCTTCCACCTTGCAAAAACGCTTTTGTGCAAAAGGTAAGTCGTTACTAATGGTGAGTACAACCACATCGTCGGCTAAATTAGCGACTTCTTCATTAAATCTTTTGGTTTGCAATGAGCAAACACCTGTATCTAAGCTCGGCACAGCTGAAATTAGAATGGTTTTATCGGTAATGCTTGATAGTGATATTGGACTAAACGTATCGTTTACTACTTTAAAATCAGGTGCTTGTTGACCAACATCGACTTGTGTACCTAATAAGGTTACGTATTTGTCGCCAGCTTTAACAAGGTCTTTTGTTTCTGGTAAGTGTGTTTCATCGATTGCACTTGCCGATAATGGCAAAGAAAGCAAACTAAGTAGCGGTAAATAAGATAAGAAGCGAGTAAAATTCATCGTATTGCTTACTGTTAAAATTTGAATGGACATAAGCTTAACGTTGAACAAAATAAATAGCTATAGTGACTGAGTATCATTTTGCCCTGAACTCACGCCACGCTTGCTTGTTATTTAATCGTTTACGTCTAAAATCACGCTTTTAACTGTAACTCCTTTGTAAAAAAACATTAACTGTCATAAAATTAACAACAATTAAGCTATGCTTGAAAGTAGAGCAGTGCGATATTAATAATAAGCATTATCTAATATTTACCAGTATTTATTCAGCTGCTGAATTGCTTAAATTTTAGTTTACCGCAGGAACCTTTTTTGTCATGACAACCCCCTTATTAATTTGTGATGATTCAAATATGGCGCGCAAGCAAGTCGCGCGTTCATTACCCGATGGCTGGGACGTAGATATTAGCTTTGCAACTAATGGTGTAGAGGCCATTGAAGCAATAAAACAAGGTAAAGGTGATGTGCTATTGCTTGACTTGAATATGCCTGAAATGGATGGTTATCAAGTGCTTGAGGCGATTATGGCACAAGACTTACCTACCTTGGTTATTGTTATATCTGGCGACATTCAACCAGAAGCACATAAACGGGTTACCGGCTTAGGTGCACTCGATTTTATTCAAAAACCCGTCAATAAAGATAAATTAACCCAAATACTGACCGATTATGGTGTGTTTACCAAAGTAGAGCAAAGTAGCGAAGCAGTTGCAAAGCCGGTAAATACCCTTGAAGAATTATCATTACCTCCGTTAAATACCGCGCCAATTGAAACGGTTCGTGTTAGCGATACGCTTCAAAGTGAAATGAACCTTGATGATGAGTTACGTGATTGTTATCAAGAAATTGCTAACGTTGCTATGGGGCGTGCAGGAGATTTACTCGCCCGGTTACTTAACGTGTTTGTGGTGCTTCCTATTCCCAACGTGAACTTAATTGAGGTGAGCGAATTAAGTATGGCGTTATCAGCTGTTGAAAGTCATGAAAGCACCTCAGGTGTGTGTCAGGGCTTTATTGGCGCTGGCATTTCAGGTGAAGCCTTGCTGATTTTAAACGACTCAAGCTTTAAAGATGTTGCCTCACTGATGAATTATCAATCTGAAGTGGATGATGGAACCGAGCTTGAATTACTTATGGACTTAGGCAATGTGCTTATCGGTGCGTGTTTGAAAGGCTTGTCTGAACAAATTGATATGTCATTTAGTCAAGGGCACCCCGTGGTTTTAGGTCAGCATCGTCCTATTTCAGAATTAATTGTCAACAACGCTAAAAAGTGGAAACGCACCTTAGCGATTGAAATTAGCTATAATATTGAAAACTATCCAATAAAATGCGATTTATTGTTTTTGTTCACTGAAGAGTCAATGAAAACCTTAAATAATAAAATTGGCTACTTATTAGATTAATTAACACAACCTTTGTGTTAGCGGAAAAAAATATGTCACTTGAAACCGAGCAAATTAACGAATTACATTGGCTAATGGAAATGCTTCATACCATTGATGTTGGCTTAGTGGTACTTGATCGCGACTATAATATTCAAATTTGGAATGGTTTTATGGAAAACCATAGCGGGTTATTACCACGTGAAGTTAAAGGTAAAAAACTATTTTCGTTATTTGATGAAATTCCAAAAGAGTGGTTTACGCGCAAAGCTGAATCAGTATTTTTATTGAAAAATAAAGCCTTTACTATATGGGAGCAAAGGCAGTATTTATTTAAATTTAATAATTATCGCCCGATCACTGGCTCGGCTGATTTTATGTACCAAAACAGCACTTTTATTCCGCTGATCTCTGCTAGCGGCGAAGTCACACATTTATGTCTATTAATTTATGATGTAACTGATAATGCGGTCCATAAGCTTGAATTAGAGCAGGCAAATGAAGAGTTAGCCATTTTAAGTAAAACCGATGGCCTAACTGGATTGTTTAATCGCAGGCACTGGGAGCACTGCTTACAAGGCGAATACAAACGTTGGAGCCGTAGCTTAAATCCAAGCTGTTTAGTGATGATTGATATTGATAACTTTAAGCGCGTTAATGATAGTTACGGCCATATGGTGGGTGATGAAGTACTGCGTCATTTATCTGAAGTGATCAAATGCCATGTCCGAGAAACCGATGTTTCTGGTCGTTATGGTGGTGAGGAGTTTAGTATTTTACTTTCTGACACCACAGCTGAAAATGCACAAATATTTGCCGAGCGGCTACGTCAAGAAATCGAAACGGCGCTAATTAAATACAATGACATTGAGCTAAGCTACACCATTAGTTTAGGTATTGCGCAAATCACAACTGACATGAAAACCTATGAGGCGTGGATAGAAAGTGCTGATAAAGCCTTATATCAGTCTAAAGAGTCGGGTCGAAATAAAGTGACGATTTTCTAGATAACAATTAGTTGAAAATAGTAAGTGAAAGTGAAGCGCTTTATGCAAATAAAGCGCTTTTTTAATTGCTGATAAAAATAGAGGCTAATTAATTAAACGCTTTAAACGACTATACGGCGTTTGCCCAGTAACGATGGTGACTTCTGCTCTCAGTACCGCTTCTTCAAATTGAGGAACAACCTTTGTTATTTTGCCGTTATGGTCTATCACTGCCGTCACGCCATTATTGGTAGCACGTAACAAGGGACGCCCAAATTCGAGGGCACGCATTCGCGCTATTTCTAAATGTTGATGTGGGCCATGTGAATCACCAAACCAAGCGTCATTGCTCACTGTTAATAATATATCAGTATTATCGGTTAAGTTGGCGGCGAGTTGCTCCGGAAACGCGATTTCAAAGCATATCAGCGGCAGAATATTTTTACCTTTAGCAACTAGGTTCGGTTGCACGTAGTTACCACGAGAAAAGGAAGACATAGGTAAGTTAAAAAGTGGTGCAATAGGTCTTAATAAGTCTTGAAAAGGTACAAACTCACCAATGGGCAATAAATGGTTTTTGTAATATCGGTTTGGGTTGTTGTAATAATAACTGCCTTCATCACTGGTATTATCTTTTATTCCCGCAACAATTAAACCATTAAAGTATTCGCGAGAGTCGCGATAATAGTTTTGCACACCGGTAATAATGGCGCTGTTATTAAGCGCTGCTGAGCTATTTATTAAATCTAAATAATCTTGAGCGGCCGGCTCCAACACCGGAATAGCTGACTCAGGCCAAACAATAATATCAGCATCGTAGTTTGCTTTACTCAATTCTAAATACTTTAACATGGTTGGCCATTCCTGCTCGGGCTGCCATTTTAAAGATTGTTCGATATTACCTTGAATTAATGCAACTTTTATTTGCTCGTTGGTGACTTCAAGCCAAGATAATGTACTGCTGTAATAGCTACTGACAATCGTGCTAAGTATAACAACAGCACTGATAATCCTTTGTTTATTTTGATAAATATGCACTAAACATAACGACACCAATAGCACCACAAAAGTGATACCAATCTCTCCAATAATGGGGGCTAAGCTGGCGAAAGGACCATCGATTTGGCTATAACCTAAAGACAGCCAAGGGAAGCCGGTTAAAATGTTAGCGCGTAAAAATTCAGTAATTAACCACAGGATGGGTAATAACCATAAGTTGACGGTTTTTTGAGTTGAGAATTTGGCAGATAAATAACAAGCAAGTGCAGGATACAAGGCTAAGTATAAGCACAGCAGTAGCATTAAAATCAGTGAAATAATTAGTGGTAAGCCGCCAAACTGATCGATGGCAACATGTACCCAGCTAATTCCTGCAGCAAACCAACCAAAAGCAAACAATAAACCATGCTGAAAAGCGTGTTTAGGCGTTTGTTTTATTAAGAGATTAAACCATACAGGCAGAACCAAAAATGGCAGCCACCATTGTGAATACGGTGCATACGCAAGCACTAAACTTAGCCCTGATAGAAAGCTAAGCCAGTGATGTTTACTGCGTGATATCTTTAAAAGAGATTGCGAGAGCGATTTAAGCATATGCTTAGTCAGCTATTTTTCCATTGATGGTGTGGTTTTTAGGTACGCTAACTTGCAAGGTTTGAATGCGTCGACTGTCAGCAACGGTCACTTTAAATTCAAAGTGATTAATTGAAAGGTGTTCACCTTTTTTAGGCATGTGACCAAACTGGTGTAAAACAATGCCACCAATGGTATCGGCGTCTTCTTCGTCAAATTTGCAATTGAAAAATTCATTAAAGTCAGCAAGTTCAGTCAACGCTTTAACTTGGTATACATTGCTGGCTAAATGCTTAATATCTTCTTCAATTTCATCATCAGTTTCATCTTCGATTTCACCAACAATAAGCTCAAGTATATCTTCGATAGTCACTAAGCCAGATACGCCGCCGTATTCGTCAACCACAATCGCCATGTGATAACGTTTGGATCGAAACTCTTTCAGCAGTGGTTCAACCTTTTTGCTTTCAGGAATAATAATCGCTTGGCGGATCACTTCAGCTAAGGTCAGTGTTTCTTCACTGCGGTTGAATCCATATGCGAGCATATCTTTAGCAAGTAAAATGCCTTCAATATGGTCAATGTCATCATTTACGACAGGGAAACGAGAGTGGCCAGACTCGAGTACGATAGGGATAATTTCTTCAAGTGGTGAATTAATATCAAGAGTGACCATTTGAGAGCGCGGGATCATAATGTCGCGAACACGCATATCAGATACTTCCAGAACACCTTCTATCATGAGCTTGGTTTCTGGTTTGATTAAGTCTCGATCTTCTGCGTCATTTAAGACATTAACCAATTCTTCTTTATTTTTCGGCTCGCCAGTGAACAGTTGTAATGTTCTATCCCATAAGGATTTATTTGAGGAGCCGTTACTAGGGTGGGGGTTGTCGTCGCTCATAGAGCTTTTTATCTTCCTATCGATTAAAAATTAACTAGATTTCTTTATATGGGTTATTAAAGCCGAGTTTTGCTAATATGTCTATCTCTAGTGATTCCATTTCTTGCGCTTCATCATCTTCAATGTGATCAAAGCCTAATAAATGTAGGCAACCATGAATAACCATATGGGCCCAATGTGCAATAAGTTCTTTGTCTTGTTCTTTGGCTTCTTGCGCTACGACATCAACACAAATCACTAAGTCGCCAAGTAACGCGAGGTCAATACCTTCGGGTACTTCAAACGGAAAAGAAAGTACATTGGTTGGTTTGTTTTTGTCACGATATTGGCTATTAAGCTGTTGACTCTCACGACTATTAACTAAGCGAATAGTCAGCTCAAAAGGCTTATTATATTGTGCTAATACCGCTTGCACCCACAGTTCAAATTGACATTTATCTGGGATATTTTCATTATCACAGGCAATTTGTAAGTCTAAATCAATCATGATTGTTGCTAGCGGCTTGTTGTTTTTTGTCTTGCTCTTTTTGCTGTTTGATTTTATTCATTTTTTGATCAAACGCATCGTAAGCTTCAACAATACGAGCAACGACAGGGTGGCGGACAACATCTTTAGATTGAAAGAAGTTAAAGCTAACACCGGGGATGTCTTGTAACACTTCGATGGCATGACGTAGGCCAGATTTTTGATGTTTAGGTAAATCAACTTGCGTAATATCACCGGTAATTACGGCACGTGAATTAAATCCGATACGGGTGAGAAACATTTTCATTTGCTCAACCGTGGTATTTTGGCTTTCATCCAAAATAATAAAGGCGTCGTTTAAGGTTCTACCGCGCATATAGGCCAGTGGCGCTATTTCAATAACATTACGCTCAATCAGTTTTTCAACCTTCTCAAAGCCTAGCATTTCAAATAATGCATCATAAAGTGGGCGTAAATAAGGGTCGACTTTTTGTGACAAATCACCGGGTAAAAAGCCGAGCTTTTCACCGGCTTCAACTGCCGGACGTGTCAGTAAAATACGGCGTATTTCTTGCCGTTCTAACGCTTCTACAGCACAAGCTACTGCTAAATAAGTTTTACCAGTTCCAGCAACACCAACACCAAAGCTTATGTCATTGCTCAGTACGTTTTGAATATAGCTTTGTTGATTTTGATTACGTGGTTTGATCACACCGCGTTTGGTTTTAATAGTGATCATTTTCTCAAAATCAGCATCTACCTTTGTCGGCACTTGCTCAAGTACATTGGCTTCTAAAATTGCTAAGTGCAACATTTGCCCAGATACGGCTTTGGTTTGGCCTTTTACTGTATCGGTTTCTATGTATAAGTCTTTGAGTAACTTAATAACCGCATCGCAATTGTTTGGGCTACCAACGACCTTAAATTCATTGCCGCGGTAGCTAACCTCAACGCCTAAACGACGTTCAATTGTTTTTAAGTTGTCGTCCATAGGACCACAAAGATTAGCCTGGCGATGGTTATCGGCAGGCTCTAAGATAAATGTTTGACTGGTTTGTGTGCTCAAAAAGAGTTACCTACAAAAATTAAGGAGTATAAGTTGCAACGCCTAAGTCATCAGTACCTGGCATCGCGGCACTATTTGCTTGGTGATGGCTATTAGCCATAATGTCTGCAGGCGAATGAGCAACACGTAAGCCCATTTCGCTTTCTGTGCGTACTAAGTCACCGCGAAGCGAGTTGCTGTAAACATCTGTGATTTTAACATCAACAAATTGACCAATAACGGTATGCGGAGCTACAAAGTTCACAATACGATTATTTTCAGTGCGCCCACGCAGTTCCATCGGATCTTTCTTTGAAGGTCCTTCCACTAAAATGCGCTGTTCTGTACCTAACATTTGACGAGCAATACGTAGTGCTTGCTGATTAATTCTGTCTTGCAATAGTTGCAGGCGATCTTTTTTGGTTTGATCGCTAACATCATCAGGTAAGTCTGCTGCTGGCGTGCCTGGACGTGCGCTGTAAATAAAGCTAAAGCTTAAATCAAAATCAATAGCTTGAATTAAGTTCATGGTATCTTCAAAGTCTTGATCTGTTTCACCAGGGAAACCGACAATAAAGTCAGAAGACATACATAAATCTGGACGCGCTTTTTTCAGTTTTCGAATTTGTGATTTATATTCTAGCGCGGTGTGATTACGTTTCATCTGCGTTAAAATACGATCTGAACCACTTTGCACAGGTAAGTGCAAGTGACTAACAAGCTCTGGCACATCTTTATAAACTTCAATGATGTCGTCGGTAAATTCTACCGGATGTGAGGTAGTATAACGAATACGGTCAATGCCATCGATGGTGGCGATTAAACGTAGTAATTCTGAAAAGCGACAAATACCATTATCGTGGGTATCACCGCGATAAGCATTTACGTTTTGACCTAATAAGTTAACTTCACGCACGCCTTGCTCGGCAAGTTGGGCAATTTCATATAAGACATCGTCTAACGGACGTGAAACTTCTTCACCACGCGTATAAGGTACAACACAGAAGGTACAGTATTTACTACAACCTTCCATGATAGAAACAAAGGCACTTGGGCCATCAGCTGTTGGTTCAGGTAAACGGTCAAATTTTTCAATTTCAGGAAAGCTCACATCAACCACTGGACTTTTTTCGCCAGTAACTTGCTGGATCATTTCAGGTAAACGGTGCAAGGTTTGTGGACCAAATACCATGTCAACAAATGGAGCTCGTGCGCGAATAGCATCACCTTCTTGTGACGCAACACAGCCGCCAACACCAATAAGAAGATCAGGATTGTCTTTCTTAAGGTTTTTCCAACGACCTAGCTGATGAAATACTTTCTCTTGTGCTTTTTCTCTAATTGAACACGTATTGAGTAAAATAACATCAGCATCTTCTGCTTCCTCAGCCAACTCATAACCATGAGTTGAGTCTAAAAGTTCTGCCATTTTCTGAGAGTCATACTCGTTCATCTGACAGCCCCAGGTTTTGATATATAGCTTTTTACTCATTAATAACGTGCCTAAATTCAATTGAGTCAATAAAAGGAGGCGTATTTTATACCAACTTGTGCACTAAATCGAGCATAGTGAACAAATTCTAACGCATTGGTTATATCGCTTAAGACCTTTGTTTTAGTAGGGGTAAGCTAACTTATTGACATTAATGGGATCGAAATCACTAACTGGCTACCTTTTTCATGTTCGTCGAAGGTATTGACCGATGCGCTATATTTATTGGCAATTTGCCGGATGTAGTACATTGCCATGTCGAACTTAACTTTGCTTTTGAAGCTAATAAAGCTGTTTTCATTATCGCTAATCGTTAGCCAGATTTTATTCTTAAATTCTTGAATAATAACGTGATAACTGCTTCCATTACCGTTAATTATTGCCGATGTTAATGCTTCGTACACTATTTTATAGATATCTGATTGCAGCTCGTAACTTAGATTTTTTTCGTTGATCTCAACTTTCGTCGATATTTCAATATTAAATTTTTTGTGTAGATAATCGCCTAAATAAGGCAAGGCAATGTTGAGGGATTTACCTTCTAAATTGTCAGGTTCATCGCTTTGAATTTGCCCGTCTAGCTCAGCAAGCGCTTGATGTATCATAGATCGTGCTTGATGTACTTGTTTTAGCGCCTCTTCATCTTGTATTGTATTTAACAATTCAATAGCACTGGTTAAGCTTTTATTTATGTTCAAAGAGGTTTTACTGCGTTGACTGACATCTTTTGCCAACAGTTCATGAATTTGCCTTATTGAACGAGCGCGTAAATATAACAACCAAAAACATAAAATAAGTACACCAGTTAAAGTCACGGCATAAATTATTTTCATTTTTGGCGTCCAATAGGGCGGGTAGGCGACATTGATTTCGGCAAATGCTTGGTGATTACTCCATTGCCCTAAGCTATTGGTACCTTCGACAGTAATTTTGTAATTGCCCGATGCTAAGCCTGTTAAGGTCAGTTGGTTGCCATTAATTGCATGCCACCTGCCATTGTTTATATGGTACCTAAATTGTTTGGGCTGACCTTTTCGATAATCAGAACTTGTTAACTCAAAGGCAATAACTTCATTGGTGGATTTAACGTTAATTGATTTGTTTTCAATGAAATACTTGCCTGATATTGTAGTTTTTCCAATGTGAATTTGTGCGTGGTAATAGTCAGTTCTGGTCAGTGGCACTTCTAAAATTCCGCCGTAATGAGCGGCAAAAATATGATTATCAAACAACACAGGTTCACTTGAAAAGCTTAAGTCTTCGGTGTTGGGAACTAATGTCATTTGGTAATCTTGCGGATTAAGTTGATACAAACCTTGCTTTGTTGGCACCCAAACATAGTCCTTAAGTGCTCGAATATAGGTAAAGTTCATGTCTTTGGCGATATGCGCTAATATTTCTTGATTGCGGTTAAAAACAAAAATGCCATCGCCATGGGTTGATGCAAAAATTTTATTTTGACTTTGCGTAAGAGAAATGACCTTGCTGGTGATGGGTAAGGTGATATTACTCATTTGTCGTGTTTGCGTATTGAATACATCAATGCCATTTGCTGTTGCTAGCCACAAGGTTTCATCGGATATTGGCAACAGATCAATAATTTCAGTTGAGCTGAGCTTAGTCGTATCATTAACGGCGCTGATGACTTTTTGCGCCTTTATATCGTAAATAATGAAACCATTTTCATCTGTACCTATGTATAAATGTTGATGCCGATGTGCAAGCTTTAATAGAATTTGCTGATTATTTTCTATATCAACTTTTGTTAGTGCTCTCTTTTGACCATGGTATTTCCATAGTCCATCAAAAGTGGCGATATAAATGTCGTTACCTACAGTTTGTAAGTCCATGACTTTAAGTGCTTTGTCGGTAAAAAAGTCGTTAATGTTGTCGGGCAAAAAATTGTTATTGGCATTGAAGTCATAAATTCCTGCACCATAACTTCCTAATACTAGGTGACTATTTAAGGGGGTAATTTCAATCGCGTTTTCGGCACCTGTATCAAAGGTTTTTTCATGTCGAATATTATACGCTTGTGATAACTGGAGGATTTCTTGACTATTTAACAGCCATAAAACGCCGGAAGTATCGTGAAATAACCGTTGTGCTTTTATTTTCTTGTCAGGGCTATAGTGATGCGGAATCTCGGTTAATGTGTGGTTTAACAGGGTGATTTTTCCGTTAATATCTAAACTATACACCCCACTTAAATCATTGGCGGCAGTCATCGCCTGAATTGGATTTTCAAGGGGGATTTTTATTGTTTGCTGGTGTTCATCAAGTGCAATTAGCTCGTTGTCAGTAGCGACTATTATTTTATTTTTAATAACACTCACTTGTTTTATATTACTGGTAAAAAAGGGGCGTATGTTATCGCCAGTAATTTCATAAATACCAAGGTTATTGAAGAAAAACAAACGTTTTTTAAAAATAAAAAACTCGTCAAGCGCAATAGACTCGCCAAGTAGTTGAGTACTTTCGCTCTTAGGTTGATATCGATAGATCGCTTTAGGAGATACGGTATAGGCGTAATATTGCTGTTGGTATTTTATCGCGTTATAAATGGTATTATTGCTAATGGTTAAATTAATTTGCGCCTTTTCACCCGTTCTAGGGGCTACTTCCCATAAGCCTTGGCTTTCTGTACCAACTAATAGTTTATTGTCAGCTTTGCTAATGCTATGTGTCCAGTTAAATGGCATTTTCCATTGAGGATTGTTACTGGCAAAATTAATGATTGAATTGCCGTCGTAGCGAGTTAACCCTTTTTGGCTACTAAGCCAAATAAACCCTTGATCGTCTTGGGCAATATCAGTAACGTTTTTTAGTTGAGATATACTCGCAACTTGATTGGCAAAACTGGTACTCGCAAAGAAAATTAATGAGGTGAAAATAAGAGAGCTAAGTGGCAACGGCAAATACCACTTGCTTAACGGCTGACTATAAAATGCTATCGAAGTGCGGCGCGTCTTGGTGTCGTCTAGTGCCACACGCCGCATATACTTTAGGTAATTCATTTTCACTAGAAGGCTTTTGAACCAATAGATAGGTTGGCTTTCTAGGGTCGTCTTCGTGTTGTTTATTTGCCCACGCTTGGCGAATTTTTTCAGCATGTTCCTTGCCGTATTTTACTTCGAAGGCTGTGGCAACAATTTCTACACCAAAGTCGTCCATAACCATCATGGTATTATCATGGTATCCACTTGTGGTATTAAAATCTATATCTACCGTCAAAATGTTATTTTCAGGTAACACCAAATCGGCTCTTAACTTTGCAACAACCGCACGATCGGGTTGAGCAACTAAGTTAGTGCGATTGGGTTTGTTGGTAAAGTCGTAAACAAGGTTAATATCTTTGGCAATGCGGTTTTCTTCATTTCTTATGGCTGACATAATTATTCCTTAATCGTATCAATTTAAAATGGATGGCTTGATAGCCAAAACTAACTATAGGCGAAAGAAATCAAAATGTGAAAAAACGGTGTGTTTTTATTCAGGTGGAAAAGTTCGAATATTGTCGATAACTTAGATAGAATTGATAGCTAAAGGTAGTAATAAAAATAACTTATGAAAAAATTTGATTGTGTAGTCATTGGTGGGGGTATGGTTGGCGCGGCAAGTGCGCTGTCTTTGGCTCAACTCGGCTTGAAAATTGCGATGGTTGAAAAGTTTGCGCCGAAAGCATTTGCTGCTGAGCAAGTGTTTGATTTGCGTGTATCGGCTATTTCTCTTGCTTCACAACATTTGTTAACGCAATTAGATGCTTGGCGAGGAGTCGAGGAGTCGCGATTGTGTCCTTATAAACGGTTAGGTGTTTGGGAAAACGCTAGCGCTTATACTGAATTTAATGCCCAAGACATTGAACAGCCATATTTAGGCCATATTATCGAAAACCGCGTGTTGCAACTTGCTTTGTGGCAAAAAATTGCAGAGCACAAAAATATCACTTTGTTTTGTCCTGACACCCTAGTGAACTTTGAAGAAAGTGAAAACCAAGTGACAATTGAGCTCGAGTCTGAGGTGATTGAAGCTCGCTTATTAATTGCCGCAGATGGCGCTAATTCAAAAGTACGACAACGTGCAGGAATTGGCATTACCGGCTGGGATTATGCCCAATCGGCTATGTTAATCAATGTCGAGACTGAATTATCACAACAAGATATTACCTGGCAGCAATTTTTCCCAACCGGCCCTGTCGCTATGTTACCGCTGCCTGGAAATAACGCCTCGCTTGTTTGGTATCATCAAAAAGATGAAATTAAGCGGTTAAGTGCTTTAACTCATGAGCAGCTTGAACGAGAAGTGCATGAAAGTTTTCCTGAGCGCTTAGGGAAAATTAAGGTGATTGATAAAGCCGCATTTGCCTTAACTCGCCGCCATGCAAACCACTATTTTTCAGGACGGGTCGTATTAGTCGGGGATGCAGCACATACTATTAATCCGATGGCTGGACAAGGTGTAAATTTAGGCTTTAAAGATGTAAAAGCGTTGCAAACTGTTTTTGCAACAGCAATTGGTGAAGGAGATTGCTGGCATGATCAAAGTACCTTAGTAAAGTATCAGCAGGCCAGACGCGCTGATAATTTATTAATGAGCTCAACCATGGATGCCTTATACGTGGGCTTTTCTCACCCATCACCTTTGGTTAAGTTTGCGAGAAATGCCGGTTTAGCTATCGCTAATCGAGCACCTTATCTTAAAAACAAAGCCTTAGCGTATGCCTGCGGATTATAATTTTTCTACTTAACTAAGAGTTAATAAATCACAATGTTAACTCTTACGTTCTTTTTACAGCATTTAAACCTACAATATTTTATTCCTTAGCTGTCGAGCACCTTCGCGTATCTAGCCATCCATTTTGTGATGATTTTACATGCTTG
Source organism: Thalassotalea sp. PLHSN55 (assembly GCF_052030545.1). Lineage (NCBI taxonomy): Bacteria > Pseudomonadati > Pseudomonadota > Gammaproteobacteria > Alteromonadales > Colwelliaceae > Thalassotalea > Thalassotalea sp. PLHSN55. The sequence continues at coordinate 146,196 of NZ_JBPDIH010000001.1, forward strand.
GTTATAAAAAATTTTACTAAAGAAAAACAAATGCTACGGGATGAGAGACTTGAACGCTCACATCTTGCGATACTGGAACCTAGTTGTCTAACACAGTAGCGCGTCTAGTAATTCACATAACTAGATGTGGTTTGGCACAATTGAGTTTAAAAATAGGAAATTATTAAAAATAAATAGGAAGTAAATAAGGTAAACAAAGGGAAAAACAAATGGTACGGGAGGAGAGACTTGAACTCTCACATCTTGCGATACTGGGACCTAGTTGTCTAACACTGTAGCGCGTCTACTAATTCACATAACTAGATGTGGTTTGGCACAATTGAGTTTAAAAATAGGAAATTATTAAAAATAAGTAGGAAGTAATTAAGGTAAACAATGGGAAAAACAAATGGTACGGGAGGAGAGACTTGAACTCTCACATCTTGCGATACTGGAACCTAAATCCAGCGCGTCTACCAATTCCGCCACTCCCGCATTTTGTGTGCCTAAAATATCATAGCTAAAGCGTAGCATTGACTATTTTAGTTCAGATTACTATCTGAATAATTCTGACCTAAACGAGGTAATTGATTAGGTTTAAGTGAAGAGAGTGGCTGGGGTACAAGGATTTGAACCTTGGAATGACGGGATCAAAACCCGCTGCCTTACCGCTTGGCTATACCCCAACAGGAGTCTCTTACTTAGGTTACATTGACTTTCATTGCTCTGAATATTATTAGAATATTACTAATGAGAAAGAAAGTGGCTGGGGTACAAGGATTTGAACCTTGGAATGACGGGATCAAAACCCGCTGCCTTACCGCTTGGCTATACCCCAACAATGTAACTTTCTTCGCAACTGATGTTGCTTGAAATGGTACGGGAGGAGAGACTTGAACTCTCACATCTTGCGATACTGGAACCTAAATCCAGCGCGTCTACCAATTCCGCCACTCCCGCATTTCAATACTTTCTAAGAGATAGAAATGGTGGCTACACCGGGATTTGAACCTGGGACCCCATCATTATGAGTGATGTGCTCTAACCAGCTGAGCTATGTAGCCTTTCCATCTTGCCTCTCAGCAAGTGGCGCGTATTATGCAAATCTGATTGGCTCACGTCAACCGTTTTTTTAGAAAAAAGATGACTTTTTATTTGTTTGATTAAAGAGTCGCCAAATTGGTTGTAATCTAAGCGAGCAATAGGGAAATATTGGCGATAATGCGTATTAGTCGTCTAATTCAGTGTACTGAAAATGAATGATACAGGTTTTAGGTTCGTCTTTTTATTTTTATCGGCGCAAGTTTTTAAAGTTGATGTAAAAATGAGGTTATCTTTTCTTTAATATTTGGCGCAGAGAAGGTATCAATCAAAAAAGCGCCTGATGTAAAGTTAAGATCTATTCGCTTAGAAAATAAAAAGCGGCCTTCGATGACCGCTATTTGTAAAACGCCTAAAAAGAGTTAACGTCTTTTTTGACGAGAAGGCTTAGTTTTTGGCCTATTAGGTCTTGGTCTTTCTATTTTAGGTGGGTTAACAATGATAATGTCAGTATGGTTACGTCCACGAGGACCGTAATACATTGGGTAACCATACCCGACACCCATACCATAACTGACAGAACCACTAACTGATGTATTTTCACACCCTGTTAAGCTTAATCCAGAAAATAAGACAGTAGATGAGATTAAAAGTAGCTTTAGATATTTCATTATTCACTCTCCTGCTGCGTTAAGCCTAATAAGGCCCCACTTGGATCTGCGATAATAGCTAAACCTCTACCTTGTGGTTGATATACTATTTCGGCACCATTTTTTACTGCTAGCGCTAATGTGTTGGTTAAATTATTAATTTCAAGAAAGTTAACCCAACGATTACGTTGCTCGAAAGACAATGGGAGTTTGACGATACTCGCCATGACTTCATCTTGTTGTGATAAGTAATAGCTATCTTGGGTTTGATCTACTTTTTCTGCGGTGTAATTCAGTGATGCTTGATAAAAAGCCGCTGATTTTTTTGTATCGACACTAAATAATTGTGCCCAACTCCATTTATTACTTATTTTTTGTGTAGAAGCGCCTGAACTGGGAAGATCGAGTAACGCGATAACGCCGCCTTGTGGGTCTGCTATTACCGCTCTTTTGCCATACAGTGAAAAGTCATGCGGCTTTAGAATAATTGTGGCGTTATTCTCTGCTGCTTTACTGGCTCGAGTTGCTACATTGTCGGTTTTAACACTGCCAACCCAAAGTGCACTTTCCGTTTTATTTCGTTGGGTTGAACGCGTGAGTACTCCGGCTATTGCTTGTTCATTATCAAACAGTAAGTGATAGCGCTCATGTTGTTTATCAAAGTGCTTAACAGTCCAGCCGAAAGTGTTGGTATAAAACTCAATTGATGCATTAACATCGCTTGAATATAAATCCGCCCAGATGAGTTTACCTTCAGCTTTTGGCTGCTCAGCTATCGGTAGCTGGGTATTTGCGATAGTTAAAAAAGAGCAGGAGAAAAGCAAAGGGAAAAGTGTTGCTAATAAATATTTGGTCATTATTTTCACTTTAAAAATATCCTTATTAAATGTTGCTTTTCACTATACGTGTTTCCATTCGTTAAGCTATTTTTATATTGAAAATTATCAAATAAGCACTTTTAACGTGATTTAAATCATTGGCGTGTTTCTATTATCGGGAGAGTTATTAATGGAAATTAATCGTTTAAGCTTAAATAGTAGGGCAATAAAAAAGCAGAAGATTCTGTAGCTGTAATCGCTGAGAATTTTCTGCTTTCTGTTTGCTTCTTATAAAGAAGCCTATTTTAGTGTGGTGTTAACCAATGATGCTTTTATTTCAACCAAATGAGCACTATAAAGGTTAGACATTAAATCTAAAGTGAACCACGTCACCATCTTTTACGCGATAGTCTTTGCCTTCTAAACGCCATTTACCGGCTTCTTTTGCACCAGACTCACCATTAAACTCAATGAAATCGTCAAAGCCAATAACTTCAGCGCGAATAAAGCCTTTTTCAAAATCGGTGTGAATAACACCTGCGGCTTGCGGCGCAGTCGCATTTTGTTTAACTGTCCAAGCGCGAACTTCTTTAACACCAGCGGTAAAATAGGTTTGCAAATGCAATAAACCATAACCTGAGTTGATCACACGATTTAAGCCGGGTTCTTCTAAGCCCATTTCTGCCATAAATTCTTCGCGGTCTTCATCATCCATTTCAGATAATTCACCTTCAATTTCAGCACAAACAGCAACAACTACTGCGCCTTCTTTTTCAGCAATGCCGTGAACAACATCAAGGTAAGGGTTGTTTTCAAAGCCATCGTCATTAACATTAGCAATATACATAGTAGGTTTGATGGTTAAAAAGTTCAGATAAGCAACGGCGGCTTTTTCTTCTTTAGATAAGTCTAAAGAACGCACCATTTCGCCTTCTTCAACATGCTTAAGTATTTTCTCTAAAACAGGGACTTCAAATTTTGCATCTTTATCACCACCTTTAGCGCGTTTGGCTTGGCGTTGGATAGCACGCTCAGCGGTATCCATATCAGCTAAAGCAAGCTCGGTATTGATAACATCAATGTCTTCAGCAGGGTCAATTTTATTAGCAACGTGAATAATGTTGTCGTTTTCAAAACAACGTACCACATGGCCAATGGCATCAGTTTCACGAATGTTAGCTAAAAATTTATTACCTAAACCTTCACCTTTAGATGCACCAGCAACAAGGCCTGCAATATCAACAAATTCCATTGTTGTTGCGATAACACGTTCTGGATTAACAATGCTTGCTAGTTTGTCTAAGCGTGGATCCGGTACAGGTACTACGCCAGTATTTGGTTCGATAGTACAAAATGGAAAATTTGCCGCTTCAATACCTGCTTTAGTTAACGCATTGAAAAGGGTTGATTTACCAACGTTGGGCAAGCCAACAATACCGCATTTGAATCCCATGATATTTACCTATATTTCTTTAATATTTACTAAAAATATTAAGATGCTTTAAATGAATGCAAACGATTTTGAGCTTTTTTCAAATCGTCTTTTTGCCAAATATCGAAACAGCGACTTGCTTCATCGATAGCTTGATCTATTTTGTCTTGGTCAGCTTTTGGCGCTTTACCAAGTACGTGTCCGGTTACGCGATCTCGATGGCCGGGGTGGCCGATACCGATGCGTAAACGATAAAATTCTTTGTTATTTGCCATACGCGCAATAATATCGCGCAGACCATTGTGACCGCCATGACCACCACCTTTCTTAATTTTACAAACACCCGGATCCATGTCGAGCTCATCATGAGCGGCAAGAATATTTTCTACAGGAATTCGAAAAAAGTTTGCAAGTGGGGCTACCGCTTGACCACTTCGGTTCATAAAGGTAGTTGGGATCAGTAAGTGAACAAGTTCACCGCCGATTTCGCCTTTACCATAAAGTCCGAAATATTTTTTTTCAGGTCGAAGGGAGATATTGTAACGCGCTGCCAGTTCTTCTACGAACCAAACGCCGGCGTTGTGGCGAGTCTTTGTATATTCGGGGCCTGGATTACCCAGGCCCACAACTAGTTGAATAGTCATTTAAGTAAAAACTTAACGATTATTCAGTAGTTTCTGCTTCAGCTTCAGCTTCTTCGCTGTCATCGCTTGAACCTTTCGGTGCATTCAATGTAGCAACAGCTTGGTCGTGGCTTTCACCTTTAGCTAATTCATCAGAAGTTACGCCTTTTGGTAAAGCAACGTCTGATAAATGTAAGGTTTGACCAACTTCTAAACCAGCGACATCAACTTCGATGAATTCTGGAATATCAGCAGGTAAACAGCTAACTACAATTTCGTTAACGTGGTGAGAGATCTTACCACCTTTTTTCTCTGCTACATCTTCGTTGGTGAAGTGAACAGGAACGTTAACGTGAACAGCGTGAGTAGCATCAACACGTAAAAAATCTAAGTGCATGATTAAATCTTTGAACGGGTGACGTTGCATGTCTTTAATTAGACATTCAACAGGCTTGCCGTCTACGTTTAATGTTAAAACGTGAGAATAGAATGCTTCTTCTTGTTGAGCACGGAATACTTTGTTGTGCGCTAATGTTAAAGAAACAGGCTCTTGGCCTTCACCGTAAAGAATGGCAGGAACTTTGTTCGCGTGACGTAGGCGGCGGCTCGCACCTTTCCCTGTGTCAGTACGTACTTCAGCATCCAAAGTAAATAAATCAGTCATGGATAATTACTCTATAAGTTAATTAATTAAAAGTGGTTGTTTTTTGCGACCAAAAACAACCTATAAAGCTTAAAATTGCACCGTTTTAACAACAGTATCATTTTAAGGCGCGGCATGATAACACCTCAGTGCTTACAGATCCAACAAAAAAGGCACCAAATGGTGCCTTTCGAATAATCAATTGCTGTTTTTCGATTAGCTATCGAACATTGCAGAAATAGATTCTTCGTTACATACGCGGCGAATAGCTTCAGAAAGCATGCCCGCTAATGTTAATTGGCGTACTTTGCCTAACGCTTTTAATTCTTTAGAAAGAGGAATTGAGTCAGTGACGACAACCTCATCTAGTACAGAATTTTTAAGGTTTTCTGCGGCATTGCCAGAAAGTACAGGGTGAGTCGCATAAGCAAATACGCGTTTAGCACCGTGATCTTTTAATGCTTCTGCTGCTTTGGCTAATGTTCCACCGGTATCAATCATGTCATCAACAATGAAACAGTCGCGACCTTCAACGTCACCAATAATATGCATTACTTGGGCTACGTTTGCTTTTGGACGACGTTTGTCGATAATAGCAAGGTCTGCATCATCAAGTAATTTGGCTACTGCACGAGCACGTACAACACCGCCAATGTCAGGAGAAACAACCACTGGGTTTTCGATGTTTTTCTTAACCATGTCTTCTAAAAGAATAGGCGTACCAAAAACATTGTCTACTGGTACATCGAAGAAACCTTGAATCTGTTCAGCGTGTAAATCAACCGTTAATACACGGTCAACACCAACGCTTGATAAGAAATCAGCAACCACTTTTGCTGTAATTGGCACACGAGCACTGCGTACACGACGGTCTTGACGAGCGTAGCCAAAGTAAGGCATTACTGCAGTAATACGTCCGGCAGAAGCACGACGTAAGGCATCGATCATTACGATCAATTCCATTAAGTTGTCGTTAGTTGGTGCACAAGTTGATTGCACGATAAATACATCGGCACCACGTACGTTTTCAGTGATTTCTACACTAATTTCGCCGTCGCTAAAACTGCCAACTTTTGCTTCACCTAAAGTAATGTATAGGCGGTTAGCAATTTGTTTAGCCAGTTCAGGGGTGGCGTTACCCGCAAAGATCTTCATGTCAGGCACTGTCAGTTCCTCAGAAACTTTTGACATTAATATTCCAACGCTGTTATTTGCTATTCGGTGATAACTATATATCAGCACATTATAAAAAAATTACCAGCATTAATAATAATTAACGTGACGTTAATTTATGCTAATTCAGTTATTGCCGTGTTCAATGCGCGTATCACTGGCGATTCATTCAGCCCCTTGGCCACAAACGCGTTAACGTTTTCAGGTAGCAGAGATTGCACTTGGCGCGCCTCGTGTTCTGAATTAAAACGTGAAAAAATACACGCTCCAGTTCCAGTCATTTGAGACGGCGCATATTCTATCAACCAAGCAAGTAGCTTGGCAACCTCAGGATAATGTTTTATTACCATAGTTTGACAATCGTTATGATATCTTTCCATTAGCTCGGTTAAGTTCAGATCATTTATGTTAATTTTTGCAGTGTTTCTTGGTAAATCTGTTGAAGTAAAAACCTTGGCGGTAGAAATACTACAATTAGGTTTAGTCACTAAATACCAATATTCTTGAGGAGTTACCGGAGTCAATTTTTCGCCAACACCTTCTGCAAAGGCAGCATACCCCCTAACAAATACTGGTACATCGGCACCGAGTGTTAACCCTAAGCCGGCAAGTTCGTCGATAGATAACTTTGTAGCAAATAGTACGTTAAGGGCTAAAAGTACGGTTGCGGCATTTGATGAGCCACCACCTAACCCTCCGCCCATAGGTAGGATTTTTGTTATTTTTATATCTGCGCCTAAGTTTGTGCCGGTTTCTTGTTGAATCAGCTTCGCCGCTTTCACAATTAAATTGTCGTTGTCATCAACACCGTCAATTGGCGTGAGTAAATTAATATTGCCTGATTGATTAACGGCAATGTCGATGGTGTCGCCATAATCTAAAAATTGAAAAATAGTTTGCAGTTCGTGGTAACCATCTGGACGTTGATTATTAATATGCAAAAATAAATTGAGTTTTGCTGGTGAAGGAAAACTAAAAAATGCTGAATTCACAATTAGACTCTTTGGGGCTGTTAGCGATTAGTTAGCCATTGGTGTATGGCGACTTTGATGGTTAAATTATTTTGTTTAATAGTAATACTGGTCGGTAATTGGTAGCCGTCGATATTCTTATATTTGTTATATATAACTTGCCATTGTTGGTTATCGTATTGACTAATCAATGTTGATGGCAGTTGACTTTGAGGTTCATAGCTAACGATATCTTGGTTTGAATAAGGCAGGCCTTTTAACCAAAAAGTTAGCGCTTTAGTTGGCAATACATAGCCAGTTAATGAAAATATCAGCTGGTCTAAATTTTTACTTTGATAGCTTTTACCGTCTACTTTTATGGTATTTTGTTCATTAGCTGAGTTTAAATGCAGAACATTAATGCCTAAATAGGTGGTTAAATCTAATCGTTGGTTATTATTAGAACCGCTATATCGCCAGTTTATATTGGCACTTTCTTTTTGTTTACCTTGTAAAAATGCAATTTTACCTTTTAACTGCCAATCGGTTAACGCTAGCATTTGAGCATTACGTTCATTTACGGCTTGTGAATATACCGGCTGCTCGTTATTGGTGGTAGAAATCGAGCTACAGGCACCTAGTAACCATAAGAATGCGATGATTACACCGCTTTTATAAAATTGCGTTTTGAACATGTATCGCCATAAGGTTAAAGGTTAGTGTTAAATATGCCTAGATTTTGCTCATTATCTAAGGTTTAAGCAAATCAATTTACTTTATATTGGAACACAGCAGGTAAGGTACTTTCAATCATTGCGTATATTTCGTAAAATTGACGTGAGTTTTGTCACAGATCATGATTTTTTCTTTGAGTTTGTTTGATAATGCTGTTAAGAAAAAATTAATTACTGTAATCAATTGTACTGGTTGCTAGCTAATTAATGATGATTTAAGCAAAATTGCTTTCACTTTATTAGATTGAATTAGATAACTTATGTCCATTGTTGCTGTTGGTATTAATCATAAAACTGCACCTGTCGCTGTTAGAGAAAAAATATCTTTCAGCCCAGATCTGCTTACGACTGCATTGCAAGAAATGCTAACATCGGTGCAGTGTCGAGAAGCAGCAATATTGTCTACTTGTAACCGCACTGAATTATATTTAGTGCAAGACGGCAATTTAGAAGTAACACAAGATAAGTTAGTGCGTTGGTTAGAAGCACATCACAACGTACCAGCGTCAATCATCACACCTAGTCTTTATTGGCACCAAGATCAAAATGCGGTTAATCACATGATGCGAGTCGCCTGTGGACTTGACTCATTAGTTTTAGGTGAACCACAAATTTTAGGGCAAATGAAACAAGCCTATAACCAAGCCAAAGCTGCTGGGTCGATGGCGTTGATTATGGATCGTTTGTTCCAGCGTACTTTTGGCGTTGCAAAACAAGTTCGTACTGAAACGGATATTGGCGCCAGCGCGGTATCGGTTGCTTTTGCCTCAGTTAATTTAGCCAAACATATTTTTGCTAGCTTAGATAAAGCTAAAGTATTACTTGTTGGTGCGGGTGAAACGATTGAGCTAGTGGCTAAACATTTATATGAAAATAACGTCGGTAAAATAACAGTTGCGAATCGTACCATTTCTCGCGCAAAAGAAATGGCTGACCAAATTGGTGCTAATGTTATAACCTTACCGCAGATTCCAGATTACATCTCAGACGCTGATATCGTCATCAGCTCTACCGGTAGCCCTTTACCAATTATAGGTAAAGGTATGGTTGAAACTGCGCTTGAGCAACGTAAACATCGACCTATTTTTATGGTTGATTTAGCTGTACCGCGCGATATTGAAGAGCAGGTTGGCGAATTAGAAGACGTTTTTCTCTACACAGTCGATGATTTACAAGGTATCATTGCCAAGAATCTAGAAAATCGACGTAAAGCGGCTGTGCAAGCTGAAACAATTGTAAATGCGCAGTCAGGCAGTTTTATGTCGTGGTTACGTGGCTTAAATACCCAAGATACGGTTATTGCTTATCGTCAACAGTCTCTTAATAACCGTGACCAGTTATTAGAAAGAGCGTTAGCGCAACTAAAAGCCAATAAGTCACCCGAAGCCGTAGTTGCCGAATTAGCGACTAAGCTAACCAATAAATTTATGCATGCCCCAACCAGCGCTTTACAGTCAGCCGCGCAAGGGGGAGAATTAGACAAATTAATCTATTTACGCGATATATTTAATCTCGAACCTGGTCAAAAAGACTAAATATATCGATACATCGAGATAAAAACGACTCCATGAAAAAATCTGTTTACCATAAGCTGGAAGTGTTGGTTGAACGCTTTGAAGAAGTTCAAGCCATGCTTTCAGATCCTGAAACTATCGCCGATCAAGACAAATTTAGAGCTTTATCGCGAGAGTTCTCTCAGTTAGAAGAAGTCACTCAAGCCTTTAATGCTTACCAAGAAGCTGAAGATGATTTTGCTACCGCAGAAGAAATGCTTAAAGATGACGACCCTGACATGCGTGAAATGGCGCAAGACGAATATAAAGCGGCAAAACAAGCGGTAGAAGATTTATCTGACCAACTGCAAATTTTATTAATTCCAAAAGATCCAAACGACGACAATAACTGTTTTGTTGAAATTCGTGCCGGTGCTGGTGGTGACGAAGCGGCTATTTTTGCCGGTGACATCTTCCGTATGTACAGTCGTTATGCTGAAAAGCAAGGCTGGAAAATTGAATTGATGAATGCCAACGAGTCAGAACAGGGCGGTTATAAAGAAATCATCATGAAGATCAATGGTGAAGGTGTTTACGGTCAAATGAAATTTGAATCGGGCGGACACCGCGTTCAACGTGTACCTGAAACTGAATCGCAAGGGCGTGTTCATACCTCAGCGTGTACCGTTGTGGTGATGCCTGAAATCCCTGAATCTGAAGCGATTGAAATTAACAAAGCCGATTTAAAAGTTGATACTTTCCGTGCCTCGGGCGCTGGTGGTCAGCACGTTAACAAAACGGACTCTGCTATTCGTATTACTCATATTCCAACGGGGGTTGTGGTTGAGTGTCAAGATCAACGCTCACAGCATAAAAACCGTGCTCAAGCGATGTCGGTACTACAAGCGCGTTTGCAACAAGCCGAAGACGAAAAACGTCGCAGTGAAGAAGAGTCTTCACGTCGTAGCTTAGTAGCTAGTGGCGATCGCTCAGAGCGTATCCGCACATACAACTACCCACAAGGGCGTATGACAGATCACCGCATTAATTTAACCTTATATCGTTTAAATGAAGTAATAGAAGGTAACTTGCATTTAGTGCTCGAACCTATATTACTTGAAAATCAGGCAGATCAATTAGCGGCACTTGCTGAACAAAACTAATTGTGGCTACCTCAGTAAACAACCTTAGCGGTCTTAATCTTGCCCAGCTCGTTGAGCTGGGCGAAAATTTTCTCCAACAAAGCTCAGACAGTGCAAAACTTGATGCTCAAGTATTGCTTTGCTTCGTGCTTGAAAAACAGCCGAGTTACTTATTAACTTGGCCCGAGAAAAAATTAAACGCAGAGCAGTATCAACAGTTTCAGCAATTATTAGTTCGGCGCAAAGCCAGTGAACCAGTGGCGTATTTAACCGGCCAAAAAGAATTTTGGTCGTTGATGTTTGAAGTCTCTCCCGCAACCTTGATCCCAAGGCCTGATACTGAAACGTTAATTGAATTAGTACTTGCACTTGTTGAACAAGAAAAATTAGCTAACGGTCGTTTACTCGATTTAGGTACCGGCACTGGCGCTATTGCTTTAGCGCTTGCTAGCGAGTTACCTAATTGGCAAGTAGACGCTGTTGACTATAGCGACGATGCAGTTGCATTAGCTAAAAGAAATGCAAAACGCTTAGTACTTTCGCAGGTCAGTGTTTATCAAAGCGACTGGTTCAAACAAGTGCCAAGCGATAAGCGATTTGACATTATTGTCTCAAATCCGCCGTATATTGATGAAGACGATCATCACTTAAACCAAGGTGATGTGCAGTTTGAACCTAAATCTGCGTTGGTTGCACAGCAAAATGGTTTGGCTGATATTGTTGAAATTGCCGCCAGCGCGCGTAGTCAATTTAACTCTGCTGGTCATTTGTTTTTAGAGCATGGCTTTGAACAAGGCTTAGCTGTTCGTCAAATTTTAACTGAACTTGGCTATCAGCAAGTCAAGACTCATCAAGACTTATCCGGTAATGATCGCATTACTAGTGCAAAATTTACTAATGACAACAATTAACGCAGTTGTTACCCTAAATCTTTATTCCGATTAAGTTAGAACAATAACAATAAGAGAAATTATTTATGTTTAAACATTTACACATGACATTAGCCTTTATCAGTGTTGCATTGTTCACACTAAGATTTATTTGGCTATTGGCGAATTCTGAGAAATTAAATAAAAAGTGGGTCAAAGTTGCGCCTCATGTGGTTGATACCTTTTTACTACTTTTAGGTGTTGCTATGGCGGTTAAGTTAGCGATTAACCCATTAGAATATTTATGGTTATTAGAGAAATTAATTGCAGTAGTTGCATACATATTTACCGGTTATTACACGTTGAAGTTAGCCAGAAATCGCATGATGCAAGTATTTGGCTATTTAGGCGCAATCGGTTGGATTTTATTAATTGTACGAATTGCAATGACAAAACAAACGGTATTTTTCTAAATCGTACTCAATAAACACTAAAACGAGTAAAAAGCTGGCAAATAATGGCAGCTTTTTTTGTTCTTTCCTTTAAAAAATAACTCAACGTCCCCACTTAATTGAGTTACGTTAAAAGTTCGATATTACTAAAAAATGAATGAATTGCTGTTGTCTGAGCTTCAATCAGATAAAAAAGATTGTTTGTCTATGTTCTCTTTGCTTGAAGAGTTCATCTTTTCAACAAGCCCTGAAAACGAAGATGCGATTAATACCATTATTAGCCAATGCCAAATGGCAATAGAGCCGATAGAACATGCGTTAGAACGCGCTGAAGTATTAATCAATGCGCTGTTTATTGACCATATTTTTATTGAAAACGACTCTGATTTTTGGCCATCAGCTGCATTTAAAACTGAATCAGCAATTGCTAATCGTTTTATAGAGCCTAGCCTTAAAGCCGCAATCTTGTGTCATATCATTCGCGCGTGTGGCTTTGATAGCGATATTGTTTTTGTACCAGAAAAACTCATGGTACGTATTATTTGCGACGATATTTATGCGATTATTTTTGATCCCGTCAATGGTGAGTCGTTAAATGGCTATGAGCTTGATTTAAAGCTTGAAGAAGTTAATGCCGATCCTCATTTGCAAACGCTAAATGCCATCAGTCAACAAGAATTAATGATACGCTTTTTAACGGCATTAAAAAGCACACTTATTCGTGAAACTGCATTTGACCAAGCGTTAAAGTGTGTTGATATTATACTGGCAATGAGACCTGACGATCCTATCGAGCGAAGAGACCGCGGATTTTTGCTTCATCAACTTGATTGCTTTAAAGTAGCCTACGATGATTACCGTTACTTTGTTGAGCAATGCCCAAAAGATCCCGCAGCTCAATTACTTAAATTACAACTAGAAAATATCAGTGTGGTCGAGTCGGTATTGCATTAATACCGATATGCCTTCGCTGCCAAGGTACCCTAATGCAACAATCTCCAGCAACACAATTGCCTTTGATCACTAACGACGCCACTGTTTTAGGCTTATTAGCGCTTATTCTAGGCTTTGTTTTTTATACCTCTAATAGTGAACACCCAGTTTGGCGTAAATTTTATCAATATGTGCCGGCATTATTGATGTGTTATTTATTGCCATCATTGCTTAATACATTTGGCATTGTCAGTGCTGACTTAAGTAAAGTTGACGATGTTGCCAAATACTTTTTATTGCCTGCGTGTTTAGCCCTGCTAACGTTGAGCATTGACCTTAAAGCCATTGCCGGTTTAGGTAATAAAGCCTTGATTATGTTTTTAACGGGTACCGTGGGTGTGGTTATCGGTGGACCAATCGCATTACTAGCCGTATCGGTTGTATGGCCTGAGCTAATTGGCGTAACTGGCCCCGATGCGGTATGGAAAGGCATGGCAGCCTTAGCCGGCAGTTGGATCGGCGGCGGCGCTAATATGCTGGCGATGAAGGAAATTTATGGCGCAGACGGCAAAATTTTCACCATCATGGTGACGGTTGATATTGTCGTCGCCAACCTTTGGATGGCAGGCTTATTATATCTAGCGGCTAATCATAAGCGTATCGACGCAAAAAATGGCGCCGATACCTCAGGTATTGATAAGCTTATTACCAAAGTTCAAGAGTACGAAAAGAAAAACTCAAGAAAGCCTGAACTCAAAGATATTATGCTTATTCTTGCTGTTGGTTTAGGCGCTGCCGGCGCGGCGCATTTAGCGGCAGACTTTTTAGCCCCTTATTTTCAAACTAACTTTCCAGAGCTGAAAAAGTTCAGCTTGCACAGCAAGTTATTTTGGATCATCGTAGCCGTTACCACCATAGGTTTAACCTTGTCATTTACCAAAGTGAGAAACCTAGAATCGGTTGGCGCGTCGAAAGTGGGCAGTAGTTTCTTGTATATTCTGGTCGCTACCATAGGTTTGCATATGGATATCACGCAAGTGGTTGAAGCGCCAAAATATGTCGTGATAGGCCTTATCTGGATGGCGATTCATGTTATCTTACTGTTTATTGTTGGTAAGGCGATCAAAGCGCCAATCTTTTATTTAGCCGTTGGCAGTAAAGCGAACATTGGCGGCGCAGCTTCAGCGCCGGTTATTGCCTCAGCTTTTCATCCGTCATTAGCGCCGGTTGGCGTATTGCTGGCGGTATTTGGTTACGCATTAGGTACCTATGCAGCGTGGCTGTGTGGGCAGTTATTAAGAATTATTGGTAGTTAAAGCTACCTCGCACTATAAGCTTAGCGTCAAATGATTTGGCGCTTATCATCGAATTTAGGAAAGTGATATGACTATTGAATCTGTTTCAGTTGCCGGCATTGACGTAGCAAATGACAAACCGTTTGTCTTATTTGGCGGTATGAATGTACTTGAGTCACGTGATTTGGCGATGAAAATTGCCGAGCATTATGTGGAAGTGACTCAAAAATTGGGTATTGATTACGTTTTTAAAGCCTCGTTTGATAAAGCCAACCGTTCATCGGTAACTTCTTATCGTGGCCCGGGTTTAGATGAAGGGTTAAAAATATTTGAAGAAATTAAATCAACCTTTAATGTACCAATTATTACTGACGTGCATGAACCCCATCAAGCACAACCAGTTGCTGATGTGGTTGATGTTATTCAATTACCCGCGTTTCTAGCACGCCAAACCGACTTAGTGGTTGCTATGGCAAAAACTAACGCCATTATTAATGTTAAAAAACCGCAGTTTTTAGCGGCTCATGAAATGCGTCACATTATTAATAAGTTTGCTGAAGCCGGTAATGAAAAGGTATTACTGTGTGAGCGTGGCAGTTGTTACGGTTACAACAACCTTGTGGTTGATATGTTGGCCATGGATGAAATGAAAGGTTATGCGCCAGTGATTTTTGATGCAACCCATGCTCTGCAGCGCCCAGGTGGTCGAAGTGATTCTGCTGATGGACGACGTGCCCAAGCAGCGCAATTAGCACGTAGTGGCATGGCCATTGGCATTGCCGGCTTATTTATTGAAGCGCACCCTGACCCTGAGCAAGCAAAATGTGACGGTCCATGTGCATTGCCATTAGATAAACTAGAACCTTATCTCAAGCAAATGAAGGCGATTGATGACCTTGTCAAAGGTTTTGAGCCTTTATTAACGGAATAAGCGTATTTGATACGTTTTTAGTAAAAAACAGGCAATAAAAAAGGTGTTTAATAAACACCTTTTTTTATGTATATAGCAAACTAGATACTTTCATAAATGGTTACCTTTGCGGGTAGTATTACTCAGAAAGTTGAGCTAGCTTGATTGATTTGCTCGCATCAGCTTTTTTAACTGTTTGCTTAACTAATAAACTTTGCGCTGCCTGTTCAGTTTTGCTATTTTCGATAGACAAATTAGCAAACGAAATTTCAATATTTTGTTTAGCCATGGCAACAACTTCTGTAAGTTCTACTTTTTCTGTAGCGACTAATTTTACAGTTGCTGCTTGCGCATTGGCAACAGCAAATATGCTAAGTGCAAGCACTGCAGTGATTTTAGATAATTTCATAATGGTTCCTATAATAATAAATGTTAATATCCTTATAGATATTTAGGACCGTTATCTTTCTTGGGCTAAATGTGGTTGGGAAGCACATTTAAATAGTGGCTTATTTAAACAATCCTAGAGAAATTGTCGTTAAGCGTTAACTTTCGTTTAAGACGTAGTCCGTTATCTACAGGTTGAATTTTACGCAAGCACTGGCTAAAAATAAAATGACAATTTATAATGCTATGCATTAGAAAAACTAATGTATAATTCTGTAATTGTTATGAAAAACTTTTCAACAGACTTTCACTTTACACTTTAAAATCGGTAAAAATACAGTGGCAAATAGACTACCACCATTAAACGCATTGCGAGCATTTGAGGCGTCTGCAAGGCAGTTGAGCTTTACTCGGGCAGCGGAAGAATTGTTTGTTACACAGGCAGCGATAAGCCATCAAATTAAGTCGTTGGAAGAACATTTAGGCATTAAACTATTTATGCGAAAAAACCGTTCTTTGTTATTAACTGAAGAAGGGCAGTCGTATTATCTCGACATTAAAGACATTTTTAATGCCTTACATGATGCGACCGAAAAACTATTAGCGCGTGGTGCCAAGGGCGCTATTACTGTAAGTTTACAACCAAGCTTTGCGATTCAATGGTTGGTTCCTCGTTTAAATGCCTTTAGTCAGTTGCATCCCGAGATTGATGTTCGTATAAAAGCTGTCGATCAACCTGATAATTCACTGACCGAAGATGTAGATGTTGCTATTTATTATGGTCGTGGCCGTTGGCCGAATGTCGTTGCCGAGCAATTACATACTGAATACCTGATCCCAGTTTGCTCACCTATGTTACTACAGGGCGAAAAAAGCTTAGTATCGCCAAACGATTTAGCTAATTTCACCCTGTTACATGATACCTCAAGGCGTGACTGGAAGCGCTGGTTTAAAGAAACTGGTACCAAGGCGGTTAATGTAAATCATGGTCCTATATTTAGTCATTCTGCGATGGTGGTGCAAGCGGCTATTCATGGTCAAGGCGTGGCGCTAGCGCATAGTGTATTGGCAAAACCTGATATTGACGCAGGTCGTTTAGTTTGTCCGCTCAAAGAAGTGTTGGTCAGTAAAAATGCCTTTTATATTGTCTGTCGTGAAGAGCAAGCTGAAATAGGTAAGATACTCGCTTTTCGTGAATGGGTACTCGCGACAGTGAAAACCGAGCAAGAAAATATGACAGAGGAAAACTAAGTGGTCAATCAAGTTAGTGGTCAATGTTTTATCGAGCAAAGCAGCTTTAAAGGACAGTTTGTTTATCAGCAAGCAGCTAATGCCAAAGCTGTTTTTATTTTTGCGCATGGCGCCGGTGCTAACATGCATCATGAATTTATGGAGCAGGTCAGTAAAGCATTGCATGATAAAGCGATTAGTACCTTACGTTTTAATTTTCCATACATGGACAAACGCGAACAAGACGGTAAAAGGCGCCCGCCAGATAGAATGCCAACGTTACTTGAATGCTATCAAAGTGTGCTTTCAAGTCTATGTTTAGATTTGCCAATATTTATCGGCGGTAAATCAATGGGTTCGCGTGTTGCGACTATGGTTGCCAATGACAATCTTGAACTTATAAAAGGTGTTATATGTTTAGGTTATCCTTTTCATCCTCCTAAAAAACCGGAAAAACTGCGCTTAGAGCCGCTACAAGAAGCCAAAGTGCCACTACTTATTATTCAGGGTGAACGAGATACGTTAGGCAGTAAAGACGAGATCAGCCAATACTCGTTAACAACGTTATGTGATGTAAAATACCTAACTGATGGCGACCATAGTTTTAAGCCGAGAGTAAAGTCTGGAACAACGCTTGACGCTAATATTATTGAAGCGGTTGAAGCTATGAATAGGTTTATAGATGAGCAGTAACAAATTGATCAAAGCTTTAATGATATTTGTTGGCGTCAGCGGATGTTTTTCAGTATTATGCGGCGCGTGGCTAGCACATGGGGGAGAAATGTTACCTGTGTCGTCACAGTCACGACTTGCTACAGCACTTGAATATCAATTTATTCATACACTTGCGTTATTATGTTGCCTAGTTTGGCACATAAAACAAGCGAACAAATATGTATTACCAGCCGCAATTATGTTTTTTATTGGCATTATTTGTTTTAGCGGTAGTTTGTACATTAAATCTTTTTTCGACATTTCAGCTTTAGCAAACTTGGCGCCGTTTGGTGGTATTTCACTGGCAGTGGCGTGGTTACTATTAGCATTAGCAGGCAAAAATCAACTATGACCTCGATTATTTTATATTGTCGTCCCGGCTTTGAAAAAGAGTGCGGCGCAGAAATTCAAGAGAAAGCTGCATGGAATGAAATATACGGATATCTGACCTTAACCAAAAATGAAGGCTTAGTATATTTTAATCTCCACAATGAAGAAGACGGCCAAAAGCTCATTGAAAAAGTGCCATTGAAGCGTTTGATTTTTGCTCGCGATTGGTTTTTAACCTTAACGGACAAAATTGATTTACCTGATTACAACCGTGTCGAAGCCATCACCGAGGCTTTAGGCCAAGAATGGCAATATTCAGATCTGCGCATGGAAATGACCGATACGAATGACGGCAAAGCATTATCAAAATTTTGTCGTAAATTATCGGTACCGTTAAGACAAGCGCTCAGAAAAAACAAAGTACTTACTGAGAAAGGCGACAATGAAGGCGCTATTTTACATGCGCTATTTTTATCTGGTTCAGAAGTCATTTTAGGGTATTCATTATCACATAATAGCTCAGCTTACGTGATGGGTATTCCACATTTACGTTTTCCAAATCAGTCACCGAGCCGTTCAACCTTAAAGCTTGATGAAGCGTTTTTGTATTTTATTCCCAAAGATGAGTGGGAAACCCGCTTAACGTCAGGGTTGAAAGCAGTAGACTTGGGCGCTGCACCGGGTGGTTGGACTTATCAACTTGTTCGCCGCGGCATGATGGTACAAGCCATTGATAATGGTCCAATGGCTGAATCGCTAATGGAAACTGGACAAGTTAAACATTATATGGTCGATGGTTTTAAGTTTGTGCCGGCTAAACAAAATGTCTATTGGTTAGTGTGTGACATGATTGAAAAGCCGCAGCGTGTTGCGTGGTTAATGAGCCAGTGGCTATTAAAAGGCTATTGTAAAGAAGCTATTTTTAATTTGAAATTACCAATGAAAGGTCGTTATCAAGAAGTCACCAAGAACTTGGACACTTTAAAAGAAGCGTTTGCGCAAGCGAATGTAAAATATGAAATGTATGCTAAACATTTATACTATGATCGCGAAGAAGTGACTGTACACGCGCGGTTACTTTCGCCAGTACCGCAATTTTAATAGGCTATTTTAAAGCCGTTTATTAGCACAAGAAAAGGTCGTTTATTAGCGACCTTTTTTATTGGCTGAAATTGCTTAGCTAATTCTAATTTTACGTATGCACACTAGCCGTTATATTTTGTGCTGCTTGTCAGCGGAATTCACAATCTCAAGAATGGCAGGGTGCTTTAGTCTTCGCTCTGGTGAGATGATGTAATAAGACTCCTTGATCTCATTGGTACGTCCGATAATGTTTACGCTGTATTTATTAGCAATATAATCTTCCATAAGCGTCGGGCCGCTAAATACGCCAAAGCCGGTTTGTCCAAAAGCTTTCATTAATGCGCTGTCATCAAATTCAGCGACAATATTTGGGGCAATATTTTGTTGTTCTAACCAAGACGACAACCGCGGTCTTACCGCTGATTTTTTACTCTGAATAAGCCAAGGAAATTGAGCTAACATTTTCGGGAAAGGTTCATCGCAACCCTGTAAAAGATTGTCTGCGGCAAAAAAAGTAAAACCACACTCCGTTAATAAGTGATTGTAGGCTTTGACATGACTACCTAACTGCAGTGGTTGGTCGGTTAATATACAGTCAATTTTGTTAACCGATAAATCGGCTAATAAATGGTCTTGGTCGCCTTCAACACAGATCAAACGCACCGACTCACTCATTTTTAATACCGGTGAAAGCAGTTCATGCGCCAGTATTTTGGGGATAACATCGGTAATGCCAACGGTGAAGGTATGCCACAGGCTAGGTTGCTTTCTTTTTAAGATGGTTTTAACTTCATCGCCTAGCTGGAAAATTTCTTCGGCATAGCTGTAAATCACCCCTCCCATTTCAGAAAGTGATAATTTTTTGCCTTTTCGCTTAAATAATTCCACCCCAATTTGCTTTTCAAAGCTGGTAATTTGACCACTTATTGTTTGTGAAGTGAGATTCAATCTGGCACTTGCTTTCGAGATAGAGCCTTCGGTTGCAACGATATAAAAATAATAAAGATGGTTGTAATTTAGTGGACTCATAAAATTATCGTCAGTTTTTTTCGATGATAAGTGAAATAATATTCGAATTTACCAGCAACAACAAGTGAGCTATAACAAATTAATATACGGAACTTATTTGATTGGGATATTATGAAAACGTTTAAAAATTGTTCGCCATTTTTGATTTTTCGTCAGCCAGTTTTTTCATCGAATAAGTTGAAATCTCGCCGTTGCCTTTTGCTACTGCTAACATCTCTTTTGTCGTTTTCAATATCGGCAACCGAGGTTAATGGCGTCAATACTGATACTTATGTGCTCAATTCATGCAATGCCTTTAAAGTTAGTGGCGATAACAATAAAACATGGCCGTGTGTAACCTATATTAAAGGCTTTTTTAATGGTTTATTGAATGTAGGCCATAGCAATGCAGCAAAAATAGAACAACAACGAAAAAAGCCAACAACCTTGGTAGAAAGAGCCTACGCTAACCGAGTCGGTAAATTGTCTAATCGCAAGCCAATGCATCTTTCTTGCATGACGGTTGACGAGTTAAAAGAGGTGATCCTAAACGGCCTTGCCGATGGTACAACCCGAGAATTTCACACAATGAAACAGCTTAATGGCTTTTTAATTAATGCATTAAGCAACGCTTGTTCATCGAAATAGTAAGCGGCGAACCATGAAAATAGCGATTGAAAATGGTTTAACAGAGTATGACTCTTCAATGGAAGAGCATATTCAACGTAAGCTTAGGCTTGCGCTATCAAAAATGGCGGCAAATATTTCAACCATTACTTTCACAATAAACGAGGTGGTTGATCAACAAGGGCAGGTTGAAAAGCACTGTTTATTATTGCTTTCGTTGTATCAAATGCCCAATATCGCCATAGAAGAAACGCAAGCTGATCTTGCGTTTGTTATTGACCGTGTTATTCAAAAAGCAACTCGTGCCTTGTCACGAAAGCTTTCAGTTTAAAAAGGGAATTTATGAAACATACACTCAGTTTATTTATGACTTTATTAGCATTTTGGCTGCTAAATTCAGGCCATTATTCGCTGCTAATGTTATCTCTTGGTTTTGCCTCTATCGTTTTTATTGTTTTCATTGCCCATAAAATGGATGTTATCGACAAAGAGTCACAGCCTTTGTACCTGTCTCCCAATATCTTTGTTTATTACGCTTGGTTAATTAAAGAAATTGTGCTCGCTAATTTCACTGTGGTTAAACATATTTGGTTAGGCAATGAGAGTATTTCACCAGCGCTTAAAAAAATTCGTATTTCTCAGCAAACCGATATGGGCAAAGTTATCTATGCAAACTCGATTACTTTAACGCCAGGTACCGTTGCTATCGATTTATCGGAAGATGAAATTATTGTTCATGCTTTGTTAGCTAAAGACATTGAATCATTAGAAGCCGGCGACATGGATCGCCGCGTCACATTATTGGAACGCTAATGTTAATTGCCGCAACTCTCGCTATTTTTGTCACCATGATGCTCGCAATATTTAGAGGCATTGTAGGGCCAACTCTTTATGACCGCATCTTAGCGGTGAATATGTTTGGTACCAAAACGGTACTGCTTATTGCTATTTCAGGCTTCCTTATGGGCAGACCTGAATTTTTAGATATCGCCATTGTTTATGCGCTGATCAACTTTATCAGTGTCATTGGCGTATTACGCTATTCTGATACCAATCAGTTTAAACATGAGGCAAATGAACATGATAAGGAGCTATAAATGGAATTGCTGATCACAATTGCCAGCGGTTTCTTTTTACTCGTAGGCAGTTTTTTGTGTCTTTCCGGCGGTGTCGGACTGATACGTTTTCCTGATTTTTACACTCGAATGCATGCCGTAGGCGTCACCGATACTTTGGGCGCCGGAATGGTGTTAGTTGGTTTGATGCTGCTCAGCACAGACATTTTAGTGCTAGCAAAATTGGTGATGGTATTGCTATTAACCTTATTGGTTGGGCCTACCACTAGCCATGTATTAGCTAAGGCGGCATACCATAACGGTTTGATGCCAAAAAATTTGGCATCAACTGAGCAAGATAATGATAAGGAGAACTCCTCATCGACACCTTAATTAATATGATGCTACTGAGCTTATTGGTGGTTGTTGCGTTTGCGATTATTCGCATGAAAGACCTTTTTGCAGTCGTGATGCTATTAGGTATTTACGGGTTATTGTCAGCCTGTTTTTTTGTCGCTATGGACGCGGTCGATGTTGCGTTTACTGAAGCCGCAGTTGGCGCGGGCATATCGACCTTGTTGATGTTAGTGGTGATCACCATTACTGGCCGCAAAGAAAAAGCCACCCGTCATAAACCTTTACCAGCATTGTTGGTGGTGATTATAACCGGTGGCTTATTGATGTATGGCACTTTTGACATGCCACACTTTGGTGATGCCGATGCGCCCATTCATAACCATGTAGCGCCGCGTTATATTAATGACTCTATGAATGAGGTTGGCGTGCCTAACATAGTCACTTCGGTACTGGCGAGTTATCGAGCGTTTGATACCTTTGGTGAAGTAGTGGTTATTTTCACTGCTGGTATGGGCATATTCACTTTGCTTGGTGTGGCTCGCCGCAAAGAAGATGAGCAAGAGCAGGCGTTAATTAACGATTCTATGCATGAACAACATTTGGTGATTCGCATTGTTGCCAAAATATTAATTCCATTTATCTTTTTGTTTGCCCTTTATGTGCAATTTCATGGCGACTTTGGCCCCGGTGGTGGTTTCCAAGCGGGGGTGATTTTTGCTGCCGCAATTGTGTTATATACCATGTTATTTGGTTTAAATACCGCGCGGAAAGTGATCAATCAAAGCCTTGTTCAGTTGATTGCCGCACTTGGGGTATTGCTATATGGCTGTGTTGGCATCGTCTCTTTATTAAATGGCGGTAACTTTTTTGATTACAATGTTTTAGCCAGTGATCCAGTTGCCGGTCAACACCTGGGGATTTTAATCATTGAAGCTGGAGTTGGTTTAACGGTTGCCGCTATTATGATCCTTATCTTTTTCAATTTTGCCGGGCGCCGAGCATTACATTTGCAGAATACATCAGGCAAAACTAAGGAGCTGTCGTAATGATAATGGAGCTTTTTAATCACTGGGTAGTAATCACCTTGATGATGAGTGGATTATATATCGTCATTGCCCATGGTAATTTAATTAAGAAAATTATTGGTCTTGCGGTATTTCAAACCTCAGTGTTTATTTTTTACATCAGCATGGCGAAAATAGCAGGGGGAACCGCGCCCATTTTAGCTGAGGGTATTAGTCAGTATTCCAATCCGTTGCCGCATGTACTTATTCTGACCGCGATTGTCGTTGGTATTGCTACCACGGCTTTAGGGCTTTCGTTAGTGGTGCGCATAAAAGAGGCCTATGGCTCAATTGAAGAAGCAGAAATTGATCAGCAAGACGTTCAATCACAAGACACTCAACTGCAAGATGATCAACCACAAAGCTCTTTACCACTAAGCTCCTTATCACAAAATAAGAACGCGCATACCAAGGCTAAGCTGGAGGAAGAAGCGTGATTGCACATCTACCTATATTACAGGTAATACTCCCGCTGATGGCGGCGCCGCTGTGTTTATTGCTTAAGCGCGCACATTTGGTTTGGCTATTTACTCTCATTGCCAGCGGTTTGGCATTTGCTATTAGTATCTTGATATTACAGCAAGTTATGACCACAGGCGTGATAAGTTATGCGCTAGGTGGCTGGGAAGCGCCATGGGGCATTGAATATCGAATTGATAAGTTAAATGCGTTTTTATTACTGATTATTTCAGGCATAAGCACTATCGTATTAATAGCCGCGCAAAGCAGTATCGAAAAAGAAATCCCTAAAAATAAGCACACCCATTTTTATGTGTTATACCTGCTTTCATTAACCGGTATGTTGGGCATTGTCGCAACAGGCGATGCTTTTAATGTTTTTGTCTTTTTAGAAGTCTCTTCACTGTCGGCTTATGCGTTAATTGCCATGGGGCAAAAACGACAAGCGCTTTGGGCATCGTATCAATATTTGATCATGGGCACTATTGGCGCAACCTTCATTTTGATTGGTATCGGCTTGATGTATCAAATGACCGGCACCCTCAACATGCAAGACTTATCACAGCGTTTACCTGAAGTTGCCCAAACACGCACTGTCTTTGCTGCCTTTGCTTTTGTCGTGGTGGGTGTTTGCTTAAAGCTGGCGATGTTTCCGCTGCATTTGTGGTTACCTAATGCTTATGCGTACGCGCCCTCTATTGTTACCGCCTTTTTTGCCGCAACCGCGACCAAGGTTGCCGTGTATTTATTAATTCGCTTTACCTTTTCGGTTTTTGGCGTTTCTTTTTCATTTACTACCATTCCGCTGCAAACCTTGTTTATGGCTCTAGGCCTTGTGGGTATTTTTGTCGCTTCGACATCGGCTATTTTTCAAAGCAATGTTAAGCGCCTCTTTGCCTTTTCAAGTATCGCGCAAATAGGTTACATGCTGGTTGGTTTTAGCTTAACTACCGTTACTGGCTTAACCGCAACCTTATTACACTTGTTTAACCATGCCTTGATGAAAGGTGCGATATTTTTAGCACTTGGTGCGGTAGTTTATCGTGTTGGCAATGTTGAGCTTGCTAACCTACGTGGTTTAGGGCGACAAATGCCGTTAACCATGGCGGCTATTGTTATTGGCGGCATCAGTTTAATTGGTGTGCCGTTAACGGTAGGATTCGTCAGTAAGTGGTATTTATTAATGGCGTTAATTGAACAAGGTTATTGGCCGGTTGCTGCGTTAGTTCTAATCGGGTCAATGTTGGCGGTTGTTTATGTATGGCGTATTGTCGAAGTGGCTTATTTCCAAGCACCAACAGATAATCAGGTGAAGGTGAAAGAAGCGCCAATGAGTTTTCTTCTGCCAATATGGGCTTTGGTTATCGCCAATATCTATTTTGGTGTTGATACTCGCCTAAGTGTGCAGGTCGCTGAAGCTGCAGCGCAAAGCTTGTTCGGAGGTGCCTTATGAACCTTTCGTTAGAAATGATGCTGCAACTTGCCATTATTGTGCCCTTGCTTGCTACTTTTGCGATTGTTGCTACAGGCAAGTACCCTAATATTCGTGAAGGGGTCACCATTGCCAGTAGTTTATGTTTGATCTATTTAGTGGTTAGTTTATATCAAGGTTTATTGGCCGGACACGCCATTAGCGCCTTTTGGTGGGAGCTTTTACCCGGTTTAACCATTAGTTTTGATATTGAACCTTTAGGCATGTTGTTTGCGTTAATTGCCAGCTTTTTGTGGTTAGTTACGACCTGTTACGCCATAGGTTACATGCGTAGCCATCATGAAAAAAATCAAACCCGTTTTTACCTGTGTTTTGCTATCGCTATTGGCGCGGTAATGGGGCTGGCTTTTTCGGCAAACTTATTCACCTTGTTTATTTTTTATGAAGTATTAACGCTGTCGACTTATCCATTAGTGACGCACGCGGGCACAGAAAAAGCCAAAAAGGGCGGGCGTACTTATCTGGGAATTTTATTAACCACATCAATTGTATTTTTCCTTTTTGCCATTGTAAGCACTTGGTTTGTGGCTGGTACTTTAGACTTTACCCAGGGCGGAATATTTGCTGATGATGTTGATAAAACAGTCGCAGGCGTGATTTTAGTGCTGTTTATTTTTGGCATTGGTAAAGCTGCGATTATGCCTTTTCATCGTTGGTTGCCTGCGGCGATGGTGGCACCAACCCCGGTCAGTTCGCTATTACATGCCGTAGCTGTGGTAAAAGCTGGGGTATTTACGGTGCTTAAAGTCTGTGTCTTTATTTTTGGCTTAGACTTACTTGCGGTATTACCGACCACACAATTTTTACTGTATTTAGCCGGTGCTTCGGTCTTGTTAGCGTCTATTATTGCCATGCGCCAAGACAATCTAAAAGCGAGATTGGCCTATTCAACGGTGAGTCAGCTTGGTTATGTCACCATTGGCGCGTTACTGGCTACCTCGGCAGGCGTTATTGGCAGCAGCATGCACATTGCCATGCATGCCTTTGGTAAAATCACCTTGTTCTTTTGCGCAGGCGCCATTTTAGTTAGCTTGCATAAGTCTCAAATTAGCGATATGCGCGGTATTGGCAAACAAATGCCATTAACTATGGTTGCCTTTTTTATTGCCAGTTTAAGCATTATTGGCGTGCCACCTGCTGGCGGCACATGGAGCAAATGGTATTTAATGATGGGCACCATAGAAACTGAGCAGTTTGTGCTGATGGTGATTTTAATGTTGAGCTCGTTACTGAATATTGCCTATTTATTGCCGATCCCGTTCCATGCTTTTTTTCCAAAATTGACGCCTTTTAGCCCTATCGAGGAAAAAAGCAATGCTGATAAAGTAGCAGAACAAAACGGGCAAAGTATCGCGATAAAAGAAGCGCCTTTACCTTCATTAATTGCAATTGTTGTTACCACCTTAGGTTGCTTAATGTTGTTTATTTATCCCCAACCTTTATTTGAGTTGGCCACCGCAGTTTTGACTGGCAGGGAATAATTCATGGCAGATGAAAAAAAATACTTATTTGATGATCCGAAAAACATCAAACGTTTAATGCAGATATTTTATGTTTGTTGCGTGGTGTTAGTGATTTTAGACTTTGTTATTCACCGCCATACCATGCATGAGTGGGACAAGCTTTGGGCGTTTTACCCTATTTATGGCTTTGTTGGCTGTGTGGTATTAGTGATTGTGGCCAGTTGGATGAGAACATTTTTAATGCGCCGAGAAGATTATTACGACAACCCTGAAAAAAGCGATGCAAACAAGGAAATAGATACTCAAGGAGCGCCACATGTGGATGACTGAGTTGCCGCCTTTTATACCGTTTTTTATCGGGGCATTAATTTTATTAGCCACGCGCGGCATGCTGCGCAGTGCGGTTATGCTGGCGATCCCAATTTTAAGTGGTTTGCATTTATGGATGATGCCAGAAGGCGTACATCTTCAATTTGCCTTTCTTGATTATCAACTGATCCCATACCGGGTTGATAAGTTAAGCGTCATGTTTGGTTATGTTTTTCATATCGCCGCCTTTATTGGCATCGTTTATTCGCTGCACTTACGCGATACCATGCAACAAGTAGCGGCTATGCTGTATGCTGGTAGTGCTTTAGGTGCCGTATTTGCCGGTGACTTATTAACCTTGTTTGTTTTTTGGGAGTTGTTGGCCTTTACCTCGGTATTTCTTATTTGGGCGCGCAGAACTGAGCGTTCATATCATGCCGGTATGCGCTATTTACTTATTCAGGTATTGTCGGGCGTTATTTTACTCGCCGGTACCTTGTTTTATGCGGCGCAGCATAAAACCTTAGCCTTTGGTTATATCGGTTTAGACGGCATTGCTGGCTGGCTTATCTTTATTGCCTTTGGCATTAAATGTGCGTTTCCTTTTTTCCATAATTGGTTAACTGATGCATATCCTGAAGCGACGGTCACAGGTACGGTATTTTTGAGTGCCTTTACCACCAAGGTTGCTGTTTATGTGCTCGCACGTGGTTATCCGGGCGCTGAGATCTTAGTCTATATTGGCGCAGCCATGACCTGTTTCCCGATCTTTTTTGCCGTTATCGAAAACGATTTACGCCGAGTGCTTGCCTATAGCTTAATTAACCAAGTTGGTTTTATGGTGGTCGGTATTGGCATTGGTACTGCGCTCGCGATTAACGGCGCGGTATCTCACGCTTTTAACGATGTTATTTTTAAAGGGCTGTTGTTTATGTCGATGGGCGCTGTGCTGCACATGACTGGGCGAATGAATGGCTCTGATTTAGGCGGTTTATACAAAACCATGCCTAAAACCACGATACTTTGTATTGTCGGCGCGGCCTCGATTTCGGCATTCCCACTGTTTAGTGGTTTTGTTAGTAAATCTATGGTGATGACGGCAGCATTAGAAGAAGGCTTTGACTGGATCTGGCTGATGTTATTATTTGCGTCGGCGGGGGTATTTCATCATGCCGGCATCAAAATTCCATATTTTGCTTTCTTTGCGCATGACTCTGGCATTCGAGCGAGCGATCCTCCGAATAACATGGTGATAGCTATGGCTATTGCTGCTGCGCTTTGTATCGCTATTGGTATCTATCCGCAAGCCTTGTATTCATTATTGCCTTACGATACTGGCTATAATCCATATGATGCGACTCATGTGTTAGCGCAAACCCAGTTGCTATTCTTTTCGGCATTAGCCTTTGTTTGGCTAAATCTAAAAGGCATGTATCCACCAGAGCTGCGCTCTACCCATTTAGATGTTGACTGGGTATACCGCCGAGCCATGCCAAAGGTTGTGCAATCACTCTTTAGTGTGCTTTGGCAAATCGACACCGCAGTGCGCGGTGCGGTTAAGCATAAACTGACACTGTGCTTAGGTTATTTTGTCGGTAAAAATGATCGCTTAAGTATTTTACTTTCACGCAATTACCCAACTGGCAGTATGGCGATGTGGGTGGTGGTAGTGTTAGCGACTTACTTGTTGTTAAGCTTTTTGTAACAAGTTCAATGTTTGAGCATTGGTAGCTTTGCTGACAAGTGTTGTACGAATTAAAGCTATGACTCATTATTTTTTAATTCACATAAAAAATCCGATAAACCATGTTCATCGGATTTTTCACATATTCAAACGGTATAATTTTTTAAAATAATACCTCAACTGAACGATATTTCGCTTATTGCGAGCTTTTTAGTCTTTGTTGATACCTTTAACTGTGCTTATAAACGCTCAAGCACTGCTTGCGTAAAATCGGTGGTGCCATGAGTACCACCCAAATCTCCGGTAGTTCTGTCGCCAGACTCAATAACATCAATAATGGCTTTTCTAATTAATTCAGCTTTTTCGTTCATGCCTAAATATTCAAGCATTTGAATCGCTGCGAGTATCACTGATGTTGGGTTAGCCAAGTTTTTACCGGCAATATCAGGCGCGCTGCCATGAACCGCTTCAAATATCGCACAATCTGCGCCTATATTTGCACCTGGCGCCATCCCTAGACCGCCGACCAAGCCAGCACATAAATCAGACAAAATATCGCCAAATAGGTTGGTTGTTACGATCACATCAAACTGCGCTGGATTCATAACAAGTTGCATACAGCAGTTATCAACAATCATCTCAGTTGATTCAATGTCAGGGTATTTCGCGGCTACCTCACGGGCGACTTTTAAAAATAGTCCAGAGGTTGATTTTAAAATATTGGCCTTGTGCACAGCGGTTACTTTTTTACGACCTTCTTTACGCGCAGTTTCATAAGCAAAGGTTACAATTCGCTCAGCGCCTTCTCGTGTGATCAAGCTCATCGCTTCTGCTTGAGCACCATCTGCTGAAGTTGTTTGGCCTAAGCCCGAGTACATGCCTTCGGTATTTTCGCGAATAGTAATAATATCGATATCTTCATAACGAGCTTTGGTGCCTTTAAAAGAAAGCACTGGGCGTACATTGGCATACAGTTGAAATTGTTTGCGCAAGGTGACATTAATTGAGGTGAAGCCTTCGCCAACGGGGGTTGTTAATGGCCCTTTTAAAGTGATTTTATTTTTCTTAATTAGCTCGAGCGTGCTTTCAGGTACAAGATCGCCATGGTTTTCTAATGCAGTTAAGCCGGCATCTGCGTATTCATAGTCAAAATCACAGCCTGCTTTATTAAGTACCTGTATTGTAGCGTCTATAATGCTCGGGCCGATGCCATCGCCAGGAATGACAGTTATGGTTTGTTTAGACATGAGAATGTACCTTATTAAATGAAAAAAGAATCTAGCTACTTTAATACGCCTTAACGGTCTTTGTATCTAAGACCATTGTCGAATGTTGGCGTGCATTACCATGCGCGCCAATGACGTATTGCAAGGCATTATTAGTGCTTGATAGTACAGGTATTAAATCGAGGATGGTGGGCTATTTATAAGGTCGTTGATGTAGCACAAGCTAATGAGACAAAAACTGTTGATAGGCACTGCTTCCTATGCCAGTTAATTCGCCATTTTCAAAAACCAGAGGTGTACATTCATCTTGAGTGGTAATACCGTCAGACTTCATATGCTGAGTACGGTAAAACATAACTTGATAATAGGTGTCGTTGCGTTTTTTAGCTTCGGTAATGTCGGGGCTACCTAATTGCTCTATGGCTTGCTCAAAGGTGAATTGGTCGACTTTTAACTTGCCAATAAACTGACGATTATAGGTTTCACGATCTTCCCATTTCATGTTTGAAGGGCTGTCATCATAAAATGTCATGACTAATAAAACAAAAACACCGTAGGCGGCTAACGCTAATAAAATACGGGTGATGACTTTCTTATTCATTGTGATCCTGCGTTTAGTTTACCTAAGTGTTTTGACACTTTATTAACAAGCTTAACTATAAGTGAAAAATAATTAAAGCCCAGTCTACCTGTCGTAAAAATATGTAACTTAATCGTGATTACCTGCAACTTGTTTATCAGCGTTGTCGGTTTGATTATATTCTAAGCGAATATCTTTGAGGTTAAAGCCAAGTGGGATGTCTTGCTTTAATGACAGTAGTTGACGGCTTAGATTGATTTGTTCACTGGAGTCTTGCAATTTTTCTGCGACTGATTTTTTCAGATCTTGTGCTGATAATATTGCTTCTAACGAGCCATATTGATTGAGCAATGATGACGCCGTAACTTGGCCTATACCCGCAACACCTGGAATTTTATTGGTATTGTCACCGGTTAACGTCCATAAATCCAAAAGTTGGTTAGACTTTACACCAAACTTTTGCTCTACATGTTGGTTATCTAAATAGCGACGATGAAAATAATCGTACACTTCAATGTTGTGATTGAGCAAAGATAAAAAGCTTTTATCGGTAGAGACAATTGTCGCTTTTTGTCCTTTTAGTGCCACTTTAACCGCTAAGGTGGCAATTAAGTCATCTGCTTCATCTTGTTCTGACACTAAGGAGTCGATGCCAATATTCATAAATTCGTCTTGAATATCGGTCAAACTTGCCTCTAAATGAGCAGGCATTTTTTTGCGACCTTTTTTGTAGTCAGGGTAGAGCTGATAGCGCCAACAAGGTTGCTTACTATCAAATACCGCTAGCATATGAGTTGGCTGCAAGGTTTCAATTATTTTTTCCATCGCCTGAGAGCTAGCACGCATGGTATTAAAAATAACTTGTTTTACCGTGTTTTCAGCCAATTCATTGTTTAACAAAAAAGGGCGCTCTTGCACTGCGTATATGCGGCGAATTAAATTTAGTGCATCGATTAATACTAAGTGTGCCGACATTTAATCGCCTCGAACGACTTGATAACAAGGAATGTATTCGCTGCCAGGCAGTTTCATTCTTTGCTGTTTAACAAAAGAAGCTAATAGTTTATCCATGCGCTCCATAATATCTTTTTGCCCGGAAATATGAAACGGGCCATGTTTTCGAATAGCTTTAATACCTGATGATTTTACATTGCCAGCAACGATCCCTGAAAATACGCGACGTAAATTCGCAGCAAGTGTTGCAGTATCAAGCTCGGTGCTTATTTCAAGTGCCGCCATATTTTCATGGGTTGGCTCGAATGGTTTTTGAAAGTCGGGTTCGATAACAAGCGACCAGTTAAAATGGTAGGAGTCACCTGCAAATTTTCTGTAGGTAAGCACTTCTTCTAGCCCCGTTTTTAAAGCGGTGGCAACGGCTTGTGGGTCATCAATAATTATTTGGTAAAGCTGCTGCGCTGTTTCACCAAGTGTTGCACCTATAAAGCTATCGATTTCTTCAAAGTAAGCAGCGCTTTCTTTTGGACCCGTTAATATAATCGGCAATTTTTGCGCTTGGTTTTTACTGTTAAGCATAATGCCTAAAATATACAGTAACTCTTCTGCAGTGCCAGCGCCACCTGGGAAAATAATAATGCCGTGCGAGACACGAACAAAACTTTCCAAACGTTTTTCGATATCTGGCATGATCACCAGTTCATTGACAATTGGGTTAGGGGGCTCAGCCGCAATAATACTAGGCTCAGTAAGTCCTAAATAACGACCTTCTTTAATTCGCTGTTTTGCATGCCCTATGGTCGCCCCTTTCATCGGGCCTTTCATTGCGCCAGGACCACAACCGGTACAAATATTAAAACCACGTAACCCTAAGTGATAGCCGACAGCTTTTGTGTATTTATATTCATTTTGATTAATTGAGTGGCCACCCCAGCAGGTAATTAAATTAGGGTCTGTTTCGGGTTTAATCACTTGGGCATTACGAAGAATATCAAAGGTGATATGCGTGATTTGTTCAGATGAAAAATTATTACTGTGATATCTATGATTGATAAATAAAATATCGCGTAAAACAGCAGATAAATGCTCTTGAATACCACGAATGATCTTACCATCAACAAAAGCATGCTCCGGTGGGTTGGTTAAGTCGAGCTTAACACCACGTTCACGTCTTAATACTTGAATATTAAAGTCTAAATATTGTTGATAGATTTGCTCGGCATCATCAGTGTGACTACCCGCGTTTAACACCGCTAAAGAGCAGTTTCGGTAGAGTTGATATAAGTCGCTAGTGACAGATTGCTGGAGTTGATCAACTTCGAGTTGAGACAACAAATTCATATTACCAACAGGATTTATTTGGGTATGCATAATCGACTCCTTTGACAACATAGAAAATTAAGGCTTACTCGTGGTAAAAAAGACATGGGAATATAAATGAAAGTAAGCCCCTTGATATAAATGCTAGATGTAATTACTCGATATAAATAACTTGGTTTTTCCCGTCGGCTTTCGCTTGATACAAAGCTTGGTCGGCACGTTCAAAAGAAATATGAACATTGTCACTTTCTTTAATATGTGTAGCGCCAACAGAGGTTGTTATGCTCACTTTATTATTTTTAAATTTAAACGGTAATCGTGATATGTGTGTTTTTAGTTTATTGAGCTTTGTCATTAATTGCTTTTTATTTAAGCCAGAAAACACTAATACAAACTCTTCACCACCATAACGGGCAATAAACCCTTCATCGCCAATTTGCTTGGTTAAAGTATTGGCGATAACTTGTAACGTTTTATCACCTGCGGTATGGCCATAGGTATCATTAATGCGTTTAAAGTTATCTAAATCGACCACAACAATGGCAAGTTCAAATGGCGTATGATGAAAACGCACAATTTGCTGAGCAAAATAGTCGTCAAAAGCTGCGCGATTATTGAGTTTAGTCAGCGCGTCTTGTAAGCTTTTTAGCTTTTGGTCTTCGATACGCTTTTTGAATGTTTCGCCTTGCTGCTCTAACTCATTAACTTTGTCTTTCATGCTAGCAAGTTGAGTTTCAATCTCTTTTTGCTGCTGCTTTTCAAATGCAGACTTAAGCTCAATGGTATTGACAATTGCATGTAACTTGCCATTAATGTCTACTTTAATTTTAGCTAAAGATGTTGCTTTATCAACAACTTCCGTCATTTCTTTAATTTGCTTATCAAGCTGACTGTTTAATTTAGCATGGGTCGCTTTCGATTTATTAGAGACCGAAATTGTATTGCTAACCGCATTTTGTACCGTGCTTAATGTATCGCTAAGCGTTGATAAAAAAGTACGCGCGGTTTTACGTTCTTGTCTAAATTCTGCAATGATCAAGTTAAATACGTGGGTGAAATTTTCCAGTAAAAAATCCACTGGCATATCACTATCGAGCTTTAACTTAATTTCAGAAAGCTGTTTGTCGTAGCCGTTAGAAAGTTCAAGTTGACTAATAAGCGCGATCAACTTGTCTATGATGGGCTTTAATTCAGCAGTATTGTCTTCTACTTCAGTGGTAGCAGTTTGTTTGTTATTAATGCTTGCTAACAATCCACCTTTTGGAATATCTGTTTTCGCTTTTAAGGCTGTATCGTAAAACTCAATTAACGTGCGTAATAAGGGAACGTATTGCACAATTGCATCTTTGCTTTCTTCACATTCAGATAAGAAAGCACGGAGCTCCCTGCGAAGAGTTGGTGGTAGGCCGTTAGTTTTTTGTAAAGCGGTACCAGCATGAGTCAGTTC
Source organism: Thalassotalea sp. PLHSN55 (assembly GCF_052030545.1). Lineage (NCBI taxonomy): Bacteria > Pseudomonadati > Pseudomonadota > Gammaproteobacteria > Alteromonadales > Colwelliaceae > Thalassotalea > Thalassotalea sp. PLHSN55. Next base: position 180,122 of record NZ_JBPDIH010000001.1, read on the forward strand.
TTGGTGAAGTTGATGAAGATTAACTTCATTCACTTTCGAGTGTTGTTGCAATAACTGGCTAATGACACCAATTTGATGTTCAATTTCAGATAAGGGTGCAGACTTATTAAGCATTGAACGTAAATTAGCGAGTTTGTTGTCTAGTTCAAGGTCGATACCTTTACAGACTTGGCTAAGTTTACCGATAAATTGAATAAGTAAAGAAGTTTGCGTTTTAAAGTCTGACTCTAAAATGGCGCGCGAGCTTACAGCAGACTCTAACTTCCTTTTTAAGCGCTCGACTTGATCAAGAGGCTTTAACTTGTCGTTCATATACGCAATGTACCTTTGTGACGATCCATTATAAACAATTGCCATTTACGTTATGCTGCAATAGCGATTGATGTATGCAAAGCTGTGAACAATTCAAATTTTCAGTGCTTTATCATTACCTTCATTGTAAACACAACCATCAAAAATGTCAGTAAACTCGTTTAATATTTAACATTTTTTTGACCCAATCAATATTAAGGTTAACGTTTAATACGAATTAGTCTGTTATTGGCGCAAGGTTCTTAAGTCTGGTGCTATATTATCGTCGGTAGAGCGATAAGGATTTATATCTAAACCACCGCGTCTAGTATAGCGTGCAAATACAGTTAACTGTGTTAATTGACAATATTTTTGTAAATCGCAAAAAATTCGCTCAACGCATTGCTCGTGAAACTCATTATGTTGTCGAAATGAAATGATGTACCTAAGTAGTGCTTCTTCGGAAATCTCTTTCCCTTGATAGCTTATATATAGGCTTGCCCAGTCGGGTTGGTTGGTAATTAAGCAGTTTGACTTTAATAAATGACTGACCAAATGAACGTTCTTTATGTCGTCGTTTTCATTTGTTTGCGCCCCTTCTAAAATACTCGCGTCAAACTCATAATTATCGATACTAATATCAAGATCATCGATACATTTTGCTGAACTTGGTGCAATTGCTAATGCAGGGCATTGGTCAACCGCAAAAAGGCGCACTTGGGCAACGCCTTGGCAAGTATTGGAAAGATCGTTAGTTAGCGTTTGCTTAACGAGTTCTTTTGAGGCGAATTTACTTTGGTTAAAGCTATTTAAATAAAGCTTAAATGATTTTGACTCAACAATATTGACACTAGAGCAAGGAAAACGAAATTCGGCAACGGCAACGACAGGTTTGCCTTTACTGTTGAGCCAAGATAATTCATAGCCATACCAAACATCTTCGCCGTGGAAGGGAAGTTCTGCTGCATTTAGCGCTAAGTCATTACGATTTAAGCTTCTTGGTACTGCTTGCAGTAGGTTTGCATCATAATTGCTACAATACTGAGTTGTTTTACCTAAAGTTAATTTGTTAAGCTCTGTGGCGTTTTGATAAGTAGTCATAGTTTACAATTGCTGCTGCTTTATATTCCCCTATTTTAAAGGAACTCTTGGCTCGATGAAAATAACTAATCCCGCTTTATCTGAAATAATATGGCAAACAGCGCAGAAATACCTGCAAGCTTACCGTGAAAAGTTCTCTCACTTACCTTTAATCGAAAAAGATGAACAATGGTTGTCACCTTGCGAGCAAGAAACCTTCGATGATAAACACATCACCTGGCAGCCAGTTAACGACATTGAAGCACTAGATTTTGACAATGTTGAGCAAGCGCTTGAAATGACGTTACACGACGATATAAAAACGTATTTTACTTCTATCTATAGTGACGCATTGTCGATGAGTTGCGCTGATGGCGGGTTAGATTTGTTATTTGCTTGGAATAAAGATGACTTTGAACGTCTGCAAGGTAACATTATTGGTCATATCATCATGAAGAAAAAGCTAAAACAAGCGTTGACCGTGTTTATTGCGGCAACCGATGATGATGAGCATATTATTTCAGTAAATAATGACACCGGAGAAGTTTGGGTTGAACGAGTGGGGAAAGAACCTCATAAAAAATTGGCAGAGTCTTTAGCTGAGTTTTTATCAACCTTATCACCTGATTTTTCAAAGTTTAGTGACTAACCCCGTCGTTCCTACATGCTATTTAACTAGCATCGCTTAAGCATGCTTATCAATAAAAAGTACTGCTTAAGTTATTTCATCTTAGTTAACAACAATGCGACTTGTTCTTTTAACTGCGCAACTTCTTGTTGAAGGGGCGCTATTGCTAAAGCAATGGCTTGTTGTATTTCTTGCTCCTTCGCTGTTGCTAGATTCGTGCTCGCTTTAGTTTCTGTCGTTGCTTGGTTCGCTGTCGCGATAAACTCAGGATCATGTTGCCATGTTTTTAGCGTCTGAATAATAGTTGGCAATGGTACTTGCTGCGTTAACTTGGTTTTGACCAAAGCAACACTTGGCTTTTTACCTTGATTGGCAAGGCGATTGGCTATGATTAAAATTTCATCAGATATTGTCATTTTGCTCACTTGCTAAGTGGAATTAACTAAATTTGCGATATTTTAGCCAATTTTACTAAGTTTGTCTTGTTTGAATTTTACGTGGATTTAAAAAACTCTTTTATATCAATAGATTAAAAAGTTGGTTTGGTTGTTGCTGATACTGGTTAGCGGTTAGTTAACATGTCGCTAACCTAGTGACTTATTACCAATTAATTTAGAGAGAGTATCAAATGAAAAAATCTGTATTAGCTTTACTTGTCGCAGCGCCATTGGCGTTATCTTTATCAGGCTGTGTTGTTAAAATTGGTGATGACGCAGGTAATGGTCATGGCTTTTCTGCTGACTTTGAAGATCGTGAGTATTCCAATCGAAAAAAAATCTCTAAGCTAGTGCCGGAAACAAGTATTCATGCGGTGCAAAAAGAGTTTGGTATTGCCGACTTTAATGAAGTTTACCAAAAAGATGGTGAAAACGTTCAAGTGCTTTTTTATCGAACACAGCGTGCGCATAAAGATGGAGTAACGTCGAAAGATGAATGTACGCCGCTAATTTTCAAAAATAATGTCTTGGTTAGCTGGGGCGACACGGCGTTTCAACAGCTTTAATTTGGTTTAATTTGAGGAAGGAATTTGTTTTTCTTCCTCCTTCCTGTTCTATTTCCCATCTTTCTTTTGTGTTTGACCTCATATAAAAATTCCTGCTATTGTGGTTAAAATAACAACAACATCTATAAAGATAAGGGGGAAATTTAATGACTAGTGTATTAACCGAAAAACCCAAGGCTGATATCAAAGCGATATATTTAACGGCGGAAGATTTAAAATTAGCGGCCTCTTTGTTATATCAAGCCTATCATGACGATCCTGTTTTTTTAGAAATTTTTAATAGCGAAAAAGAAGACTATGAGCAAAGACTAAGAGCTTCCATTCGTGAAGAACTTAGTGTCTTTTGGCAAGCAAAGCAACCAATGATAGGTTTGTACCTTGGTGAAGCTATGGTTGGCGTTGCCTGCTTAAATGCGCCTGGTGACGGTGTTGGCTCTGAACGTTTTTGGCACTGGCGTCTTAAAATGTTATTAAGTGCTGGGTACTTTAGTACTAAACAAATGATTGAAAAAGAGAACATCATTTTATCTGCAATACCGTTAAAAAAATTCCATATGCTTTCGTTTATCGCCATTCACCCTTTACATCAGCAGCATGGTTTTGGGCATTACTTATTGGCAGCGGTAAATACTGTGCTTGATGATCACCCTGAAAGTGAAGGGGTTGCTGTATTTGCGACTACAGATAAATACCGGACATTTTTTAGCGATGTTAATTATGAAATTGTTAATGAGGTTAATGTTGGTAAAGTGTCTGGCGCTTTGATGATCCATTATCGGCAACAGTAACAACTGTGAATTAACAACATAATTTCAATTAAAATATTGTTCCATGACAAAGGCGTGCTCATACTGTGCACGCCTTTTGTTTGATTATTCCTCAGTATATTTTTAGCGTGAAGTCATCTAGTTCCTATTTGTACCCTCTTGATGTAAGACATGTCTCACATCGTTGTGAGATATAAATGTGTCTCATGTTGTTAATCGCCTGTTAGCTTTTGTTAAGTTGTTGTTTTTAATGTTTAATGTATGTTCTTTAGAAATTTTATTACTGCTGGGGTGAGGAATATTTTCGAGTTAGTCATTCGAAAAAAAGTTCAATAACGTAATATTAACCATGTCAGGACGACACGAGTTTTGGAAAACTTGCCTTAATGGATGATGATGGAAACTTCTAGGATTGAAGTTAAGTAACTAGGATAAGTTACAACATGGATGTAAAAGGATTGGCTAATGGACATAAGCCGTCAGGAAGACAAATAATAGCTTAAGGAAGACGCTAGCATATTTAGAATAATTTGCGGCTTAGGATAGCCAATGGAAGTGAAAGGATTTACTAGGATAGACTACGGATAGTTTTCATGGAAGATCAGGGATGCTAAATTTGCAGGATGCAATATATAAGCTAGTTATTGAGATGCGGCTCTTAGAGCCGCATTTTTTTATGTCTTTTTTCTAATTCTTTTTCTAAGGTTTAGCCTTAGATGTTCAAGTAAAAGATAGCCGCCTTTTACTTACCCGCTAGTTGAATTTATCGAACTGGCAGAATTCTGAAAGCCCTCATTAGTTACTTAAAAAATCAGCATATTTTGCATGCTTACCTAATACCGCCTGACTTCCTTTCAGTGAAAAGCTGTAACCACATAAGGTGAAACTGCCACGCAACGCCAGAGACTTGACTATTTTTTTACTATCAAGCGGCGAAAAGTTGGCAAAATACTGACTACCTGATTCAACATCTACGGTTAAGGTTCTTATTTCATCACCATTGTTAAACCTTATCACCGAGCAGCTTTTGTCACCACTTGCCGTTTGTTGAGACCACAGCAAGTTTTGCTCGCTTTGATCGGCTTGCCATTCAATGGTTAATCCATCATAACTTGATAACATCAATGAAAAGTCATCAGGCAAGGTGATTTTGGCAAGTCGCTCTACCGGTACTTGTTCAATAACTTCCTGCACCTGCTGTTCTTCAACGGTTTCGGTTGATACTAAAGCATTCGCGATAATCAAGATCAAAATAACGACAACAGCAGCAACTGATGCAATAACGATTGGCTTTTTCTTTAATAACGTTAGCCGTATGGTTTCACCTAGGTCATTTTTACCTGCGCTTACACCTTGGTTAATATGTTCATCTTGAAAAGTATCAGCTTCATAAGCAGGCGTTTGCTGCACAGCAGAACCGCCATTTGCGTGGGCAAGTGTAGGTTCAATTCTAGTGCTGCGTTGTTTAACCGCAGGTTTTGCAAATTCACTTAAATCTACAGGACCCCAATAACCTAAAATATAGTTTTTGTTATTTTTTTCAGAATAGGTTAATAACACACTGGTTATTAGCATTGGCAAAACTAACAACCAACAGGCGATAGGTTGATTGAGCAATACAATAACAAGGCCCAATAGCAAAAACAGGGCAGGTGGTAGATATAACCAATTCTTTGTTAATTCACTATCATTTAATCGACGTCGAGTGCTGATTAACGTCAAGGCAGTGCATGTAAGCAAGACAAAAATTGAGAAAACAGTCGCTTGTGCAAAGAGGTGGGTAAGTACGATAAAGCTAATGTAACTTGCACTTTGAATGGCAAAAAAACGATTTCGGTTATCAAAACCTTGCCAACAAATTAATGACTTTAAAAACTGCACAAAACCTCCGATGAAATAGGCACTAGCATTTATTGCTAGTACACCTTCTTAATTTACAACTACCGCAATTACGCGACTTAATCTTGATTGAATCAATTAGTGAATGCGATATACCGGCAATGATATGTCATCAAGCTTATAACCTTTTAAGCTCAGCACGCCTTGATGTTGTGATTCACCATCACCACTAAATTCCAAATCAAACAAACTGTACCAATAAATACCATCTTTTTTAGAGAAACTTAATCTGCTCGAGCGTCTCGCGATGGCGATGAACTGAAGTTGTTCCTTATCGCAATATCTTTTGGCATGCATACGAGCAACTTCAGATACTTTGCGCAAATAAACAAAATACCAAAAGATAAGACAAACAATAAGTAAAAAATAAATGTTTTCCATTACTAACCTTTTGAGCCAACTTGGTTAAATAGTAAGCCTATGGCTTTAGCAAGAGTATCGCTGCGGTTAGGCTCTCTCATACATTGAAAAAGAATGGGGCGCAGTAATGGGATCGCAACTAAATCTTTAAATAATGCCGAAAATATCTCACTGGCATCACCTTGGGCGATATTTTCCAAATAATTCATCATGTACGCAGGTTGATGCAAAACTTGCCAACATCTTGCTGCAATGGCAATGATAATATCTTCTGGCAAATTACTTTGCTGTAAGAGTTTGTCAAAAAACTGCATTACATGAGGATGCTCACAGCTTGATGCTAATGCGCGCAGTAGATGGGTTTTTAGCAAAAGGTTATTTTGTTCCACAACGGCGTATTTAGCGATGATTTTATCGATTAAATTTACATCTAAACTGATATTTTCAAGTGCTGAACAAACGGGTAACAAGACTTGCTCTGGCAAGTGCTCAAAAGCCGTACTTACTAATTCTCTATTGTTTTCCAAGGCTAAACGCGCACAAAGATCGGTAATACCTTGTACACCGATTGTTTGCCAATTATCCCACTTCTGCTCAGTTAAGTAGTTTTGAACACCTTGATAATAAACGCTATTAGGTTGTTTTAGTTCAGCTTTTAATAAACTATTAATGAAAGCGAGCTTATATTGCGACGGCGTAAAGTGGTATGGGTTACTTTTTAGTAGTTCTTCTTGTTTCTCAGTAGGGTCGACACTTAAGTCAGTACCCAATGCGGTAATAATAACTTCAATAAAGTGATTTCTACTGGCGAGATTTAATAAGCCACGTTCATCTAAAGGAAGTTTTACAAACCATAAATAAGGTTGTGGAGACTTTTTTTGCCAAAATGCAATGGCAACAAATGCGTGCCCTTGAGATGGAAATGGGTAAGGTAATTGATTTGCTTCTATTTTATTAAAATCTGCCTTTGAGATTTTGTCGATGCGTCGGCCAATATCATAAATTCGGTATTGAGAGTCGGAAAGGCTAAGTAGCTCGGAAATAGTAGAAATTGTTGTCATAATAAAAATAGCAATCGAATTATGGCGCCATTATAGAGATAATAGCCTTTTAACGCCAATGTAAAAAAGTATATGAATCGCTCGTTAACTGAAAATACCTTAACCTTACTCGCGACATTAGAAGCCCATTTAAAGTCGTTATCTTTATGGCAAAGTGAAACGCCGCCTGCAAAGGCATTGCAAAGTAAAATGCCATTTTGTTTTGATACGCTAACTTTTCAACAATGGCTGCAGTTTGTATTTATTGCGCGCATTCATTTATTGATTGAAGATAACCAGCCTTTACCTAACAACATGTTAATAACGCCTATCGCAGAAGATGCATTTAAAAAGCTTGGTGCTGATGCTAAACCCTTATTAGATACGTTAAGCGAGCTTGAGCAATTATTGTCAGAGAAAAATGGATAAATTAAGATCAAGATGAATAATAAGTTAACGGCTCAAACCGAATTAAGCTCAGATGTTTACGATGAAGATAAGCCGGTATTAGATATTTTATATCAAGATGAGCACCTTGTTGCTGTCGATAAACCTGCTGGTTTGTTTGTCCATCGTAGCTTTATGGATAAAGATGAGAAGTATTTTGCTTTGCAGCTTGTTCGCGATCAAATAGGAAAATACGTTTATCCTTTGCACCGTTTAGACAAACCAACATCAGGTGTATTGCTATTTGCCTTGAGCAAAGAGGTGGCACAACAAATGGGGGAATTATTTAGTCAGCACCAACTAGAGAAAACGTATTATGCTTTGGTGAGAGGTCATTTAAGTGGACAAGGATTGGTTGATTACGCCCTTAAAGAAAAGTTAGACAAAATTGGCGACAAATATGCCAATGTTGATAAACCAGCGCAGTCAGCACAAACGCACTACCAAAGCCTTGCTCAAGCGACATTGCCAATTGCAGTTGGCAAATACCCAAGTGTTCGTTACTCCTTGGTCAAGTGTTTACCGAAAACAGGTCGTCGGCATCAGATCAGGCGTCATTTAGCACATTTACGTCATCCGATAATTGGCGACATTAATTATGGTGACAACAAACAAAACCCCTTTTTTATTGAGCATTTTAAGTTCAAACAGTTAATGTTGTTTGCGCAGAAAATAAGCTTTGTTCATCCGGTGACGAAACAGCCAATGGTTATTCAAGCCAAATTTAATGAAAAGTGGTTACATGCGTTTAAGCTATTATCGTGGCAAGAAGACGAGCTTGTTCAATATTAATATATTCAGTTTATTATTAGAAAATACATAAGAAGCTTGGCTAATTAAAGTTGGCTTGGCCCTAAAATACTGACTGCGTTATTGTCTTGGCTAATATGAAATGAGACACGTCGACTTGACGGTACATCGTTTTCATCTTCACCTCTTTCACCTTTAATTTGTACATAGTTAACAAATGCTAGCTCATTAGTTTTTTGCTGCTCTTGTCTGGCTTGTGCAAATGCTAGCATCATTAATTGATCTTGCGGAATAGGGCGGTTTAATAAAGACAGTTTTAATTGGTGATCAGAAACCAATGGCTTTTTTAAGTAGTCACGCTCGATCACGTTGTAATCATTATTGCTTGTTGAACTACATGCACTGAGTATTAATACACTAATAAGGCAAACCAACTGTTTAAATAATGTCATGGCACGCTACTAAAATTGATGGATAATAACTCTAGATGGCAAGTGTTATGCCAAAAAAAATTGACGCTGATGGAGCATTAAGTATTAGCTGATAGGTAAAAATGCAGTTATTTGAAAGTTAAGAAAAATTTATAATTCAGATCTAATTATAAATTTAATTTTTTTGAAAAAAAACATTGCTTAACGCTAAAGGTAAGTCGCTTTGAAAACTTTGTTTTGCGATGGCGTCAAAATTTTAACGTGAGGGAGTATGCTTGAAATTTACAAGGTAGAGAAAATAAAAAACTCCGCTAAATAGTGCTTAAAAGCATTATTTAGCGGAGTGATATTTTAGAGGTTAAACATAGCGACTAAGCGCTGTTTAACTAATACTCGCTTATTCTTCGCTTACCGAGCGAAGTAAGGCATTAATACCTACTTTAGCACGTGTTTTAGCATCTACTTTTTTAACGATAATTGCAGCGTATAAACTATAAGTGCCACACTTAGAAGGTAAGTTACCTGATACAACTACAGAACCTGCTGGTACACGGCCGTAGTGAACTTCACCTGTTTCACGGTCAAAAATACGAGTACTTTGGCCAATGTAAACACCCATTGAAATAACTGAACCTTCCTCAACCACAACACCTTCTACAATTTCAGAACGTGCGCCAATGAAACAGTTGTCTTCAATAATTGTTGGACCCGCTTGTAATGGCTCTAAAACACCACCAATGCCGACACCACCAGATAAGTGAACATTCTTACCAATTTGTGCACATGAACCTACAGTCGCCCATGTATCTACCATACAGCCATCGTCTACAAATGCGCCAATATTAACGAAGCTTGGCATAACAACTACGTCTTTACCGATGAAGCTACCGGTTCTAACCGCACAGCCAGGAACTACACGTGTACCGTCTTTTTCGAACATGGCTTTATCGTAACCGTCGTACTTCATTGGTACTTTATCAAAAAAGGTGCTTTCAGCGCCGTCGATGACTTCGTTGTCCCAAATTCTAAATGATAAAAGCACTGCTTTTTTTAACCATTGATGAACGACCCACTCACCTGCAATTTTCTCTGCAACACGTGCGCTGCCGTTGTTTAGTGAAGCAAGCGCGTCTAGAACCGCTTGTTTTACTTCAGAAGTCACAGTACCTGGCGTAATGTCAGCTCTGCGTTCAAAAGCTTCTTCAATAATGTTTTGTAATTCGCTCATCATTTTTCCTATGCAATTAAATTTTAAAATTTTTATTTAAGTTAAATAAGGTGGTTATCGGAAAATACTAACTGATATCTTCCGTTAACATTGAAACTAAATGTTGCTGTTCACTTTCTGAAAGCGCCTCGTTATTGGCGTTTGAGACCGTGAATACATCTTCTACTTTTTCGCCAAAGGTGGTGATTTTGGCGGAATGTATATGAATATTTAAATCATTAAAGACTTGCGCAAACCACGCTAGAATACCCGGTTGGTCAAGGGCAATAATTTCTATCAGCGTTGTTTTGTTGCTGTTGTTGTCGATAAAACTTAGTTTAAGTTTGACATTAAATTGCTGTAAACGTTTCGCCACTGGCTTTAACGAGTATTCTTTCGTTTGTTCTTTGCTTAATGTCGTTGTTAACGACTGGGCAATTTCTAGTGCGCGGTAGCTATCTTCAATTGGCTTATTGCGTTGATCAAGTACCACAAAGGTGTTTAAGGTGTAACCCGATTTGCTGGTAATAATTTTAGCATCGTGAATCGATAATTTTTTACTGGCAAGTAAGGATACGGTTGACGCAAATATATTGTTAAATTCTTTAGTGAAAATAAATACTTCACTACCGCCGCGATACGGCTTAGGGCTAATTAGTACTAAAGGTTTACTTCGATCATGCTTTAAAATATTTTTACAGTGCCAAGCAATTTGTTCGGGCGAATAACGTAAAAAGTAATCTGCTTTAAACTCTTTTCTTAACGCTTTTAACGCGTCAATATCAAATTCTGATTGAGAAATAATCTCCAATGCTTGGCCTTGGTTTTCTCTAATTTTTGCCCGTAAGTCTACCGGTTTTTCTAGGCCGCGTCGGAATGCGCGTTTTGTAGAAAAATAAAGCTCTTCGAGTAGGTTTGATTTCCAGCTGTTCCACAAACTTTCATTGGTGGCGCGCATATCTGCCACGGTTAAACAGTATAAATAATCCAAATGTGCTTCATCTCTAACAATTTCTGCAAAGGTTTTAATAACGGTTGGATCACTTATATCACGGCGCTGTGCGGTGACAGACATTAATAAGTGGTGTTTCACTAACCATGAAATCATGCGACTGTCATGATCACTCATGTTATGTGTTTTACCAAAGGCAAGTGCATCGATAGCGCCTAAATCAGCGTGGCTACCGCCTCGTCCTTTAGCGATATCGTGAAATATTCCGGCAATATAAAGTAATTCTGGTTTTCGCACACGTTGCACAATTTTACTGCATAGTGGAAATTCATGGTTATGTTCTGATTGGCTAAAGCGATATAAATTTTTAATCAAACGATAGCTATGTTCGTCGACCGAATAGGCGTGGAATAAATCAAACTGCATTTGACCGACAATATTGCGCCATTCTGGCAGGTAAGCCCCTAAAATACTGTTTTGATGCATTAGGGTAAAAGAAAGTCCTAACCCTCGTGGGTGCTTCATCAAATCCATAAAGTATTTACGACATTGTGCATAATCGATAAGACCTGACACCAAGCGGCGTCGTGCATTTCGCATGAGTCTAAGCGTATCAGAGTGCAGCCCCTTTATTTCAGGGTGTTGGGCGATCAATAAAAACATTTCCATAATTTTTACCGAACGCATAAAGACACGTTGATTAGCCACTTTTATTAACCCGTCGACGAGTTCAAAGTCTTTGTTAATGGGAATGATTTGTTCTTGATGATGACTTTTTAAAATGGCGCACTCAAAATGTTGTAATAACATTTTATTCAACTCGGCGATGCGACCTATAATACGGAAGAAGCGTTTCATCATGCGCTCTACGGCTGCTTTGCCTTCATCACCAAAACCAAGTAACTTGGCTACGTCACCTTGGTAATCAAATAACAGGCGATTTTCACTACGACCAGCAACTATGTGCAAGGCAAAGCGCATTCGCCATAAGTAATCTTGACACTCAAGTAATTCGAAAAATTCATTGCGGGTAAGGTAATTATGTTCAACAAGCTCTTCAATACAGTCTGCATTAAAGTGACGCTTAGCGACCCAACCTATGGTTTGAATATCGCGCAGTCCGCCCGGATTTGCTTTTAAATTTGGCTCTAGCGTATATGCAGCGCCATGATATTGCTGGTGACGATTTTCTTGTTCTTCACGCTTGGCAATAAAAAACTTTTGCGAAGTCCAAAAAACATCTTCTTTTAATAACGGCTGAAGGTGATTTGTTAATATTTCATTACCACAAACTAAGCGCATTTCCATCAAGTTAGTCGCAACCGTTACATCGTCTACCGCTTGCTTTAAACACTCTTTGGTACTGCGGACACTGTGGCCAATGTCGAGTTTCACATCCCACAATTGGGTAATAAATGCGCCAATTTTTTCTTCTACAGAAGTTTCCACTTCTTCTTGGGTTAATAAAAGTATATCAACATCTGAAAAAGGGTGCAGTTCACCCCGGCCGTAACCACCAACTGCAATTAAACTAATTTGATCTTCATCTAAACGATGTTGACACCATAGCTTAGTCAGGATCTGATCAACAAATTCGGCGCGGGCAGACAGTAGTTCAGTAACATCAACTTGAGAAAATTGTTCTTTTAACCATTCATTAAATTCATTGCTCAATGAGCATATTTCAGCGCTTGTTAAAGCATCTGAATTAATGGCAAGTACTTCAATAATTTTCTCAGGTATCACAGACTGACTATTCACAATTATTCTTCTTATTCTTTTGGTAGTTATTAGTTATGTAAAATGCGACCAATAGTATCGTCTTTACGAAGTGTTAAAATTTCACAACCTGTTTTAGTCACTACGATGGTGTGTTCCCATTGCGCCGATTTTTTACCGTCAGCAGTGGTGACTGTCCAATTATCTTCTTTATCTAACACGGTATTTGCACGGCCTAGGTTGATCATTGGCTCAACGGTAAAACACATGCCTTCTTGCATTTTTGTTTTGTCATGGTTTTTATAGTGAACGATTTGTGGTTCTTCATGAAATTCAGTCCCAATACCATGCCCACAATACTCTTTGACAATAGAGTAACGCCCCGATTTTTTGATGAACTTTTGGATCGCAGAGCCAATTTCACCAAAAGCAACGCCAGGTTTTACTTTTTTAAGACCGATATATAAGGCTTCTTGAGTGATACGACATAAACGCGTATCTTCAGGGCTAACATTGCCGATTAAAAACATTTTACTGGTATCGCCATGAAAACCGTCTTTGATCACGGTGATATCAATATTAACAATGTCACCGTCTTTTAATGGCACGTCATTTGGAATGCCATGACAAACAACTTCGTTAACCGAAGTACAAATAGATTTTGGAAAGCCATGGTAATTTAACGGCGCTGAAATAGCATTTTGAACTTTGTCGGTATATTCTGCGCATAATGTATTAAGTTCGTCGGTGGTAATACCGGCAACCACATGTGGAGCGATCATTTCCAATACATCTGCGGCTAGTTGACCAGCAACTCTCATTTTTTCAATGTCTTCTTGCGTTTTTATTACAATGCTCATTCATGCCTCATAGCAGTATAAACCTAACTTGAGCTGTAGGTTCTATAAATTTTTTAACGCGTATTTTATACACGAGTAACACGATATTTTACAGGCTTTTCTTATTCTTAGAAAGCACTGTATATGATCTTTTATTGATAACTAATACCGAGATAAGCTAACTAAAAATAACTAGCTATTGGCCAGTTCAAGCTTAACCGCTTCAATAATTTTTTCTGGGTCAGTTAGATATAAGTTGTGGTTCAGTAAAATTAATCTGTCATCGATTGCCAGTAATAATGCCGGTATCGCTTCTGTACCAATAATCTCTTGAATTTCTACAACGCTTTGCAATGCCATCTCTGCATCTTTTGTATATTTAGCTAAGGTAAATACTTTACTTGGCGGGGATAACTTTAATTGTTCAATCGTGTCGCTAAGTTCTTCATAAGACGAAAGTGCATTACCTTGTTCAAAATGTAGGTTTTGCAGCGCTTGTAATAATTCAAATGCTTTTTTTGGGGCGCGGTTTTGTGCCCAAGAGAGCAAATTCAGTGCTAACGTTGAATCTTTAGCTTGTGCAAGTGTGGCGAGATAACTCTCGTTAAATTCACATGCGCAGTGCTCTTCTACAGCGTTAATATTTTCGCGGGTTAATACTTGGTCACCATCAAAATGACCACAATGAAACAAGTTCACGGTAATTTTAGGGTACGCCTGATGAATATGTTTGACCAGTTGTGTTGCTTTGTAGCTCCATGGACAATGACTGTCATAGAGAAAGAATAATTCAGTAGACATTTGGTGCTCGTTAAATATTGTCTGATTAATGAGATTAAATTTAGCGACATTATACAGAATTGGTAAAAATTTTATTGGGCAATTGGTCAATTTGGCGCTATTTCCAATTAAAAATAATTATTATCAATTAAAACAAATGACTATAAGGATAAAAATCCAGCACGTTTACGGTAATAAAATACAAAAAAGTGAATAAAAAATCGCTTTGGCATAATTTTGTTTGACTTACTACGAACGAATTAGTAAAACATATATAACAAATATTTAATTCTATAAAGACAACCCCCTTTTTGTATTCCAAATGATAACGTCGCTAACTGATTTGATTATGCAGGTAGTTAAATTTTGCGCGCCAATCGTTGGGAATTCATACAAAAGGTGTTTAGGGTTGGCTTTGGAAACCTTATTTGTCGCTCACAGGTTGACAGCTATCTTGTTGTCTGGGAGTATTGAGGGGTTTTATTCTAGAGAAATTAAAACTTAAAATGGCAGATTATTAAATTTGCGTTAACAAAATATTTGTTATCAAAATTCAATAGCAACTGGTTGGGAACTATGTCCAAATTAAGCAAGAAAAGCCTTATCGCTACGACGATAGCGGGCGCAATCGCTCTTACAGCAAGCAACTTCGCTGCTGCAGACGCGTTAAACGATTTAAAGAAAGCAGAAGCAACAATTTTTAAAGCCTCTGTAAAATCTCAAAACAAAATCAATAATATTTATGAGCAAACTCAAGAATTGCTTGCTGAATATCGCAATGTTGTTGACGAAGCTGAAGTTTTAGAAGGCTACAACGATCACGTTCAGCGTATGGTTGACGATCAAAAAGCTAATATCGCTTCTTTAGAAGGTCAAATTGCTGGTATCGATAAAACCAAGCAAGGTGTTGTTCCTCTTATGTATAAGATGATCGAAACACTTGAGCAATTCATTGCTTTAGACGTTCCATTAAACTTAGAAGGCCGCCAAGAGCGTATTCAAGGTTTACGTAATGTAATGAACGATTCTAACGTTTCTGTTTCTGAACAATTCCGTTTAGTACTTGAAGCATACGAAATTGAAGCGAACTACGGTACAGTTTTCGACGCTTATGTTGGTGAATTAGACCTAGGCGATCGCACTATCACTGTTGATTTTGTACACATGGGTCGTGTGGCTTTCTTAGCTCAATCACTTGATATGAAACAAGCATGGGTGTGGAATAACGATTCACGTTCATGGGATGCATTAGGCGATGAATACTTAAAGCCTACTACCGACGCTATTCGTATGGCGCGCAAGCAACTTTCGCCAGACTTAGTTAAATTACCAGTATTTGCAGCAGGAGCAAAATAATGAAGAAGCTTATTAATTTTGTATTACTTACTGCATCTATTTCAGTAGGTTTTTCAACAACTGCTAATGCAAATCAGTTAGATGACTTATTAAAGCAAGTAAAAGCTGACCGTATTTCTGAAGCTAAAATCGATAAAAAACGCGAAGCTGAATTTTTATCAGAACGCGCTGACAAACAAGCTTTATTAAACAAAGCGAAAAAAGAATTAGCAAATCAACGTGCTCGTAACGAGCGTTTAACTAAAGAATATGCTGCTAATGAAATCACATTAGCGCAAAAAGAAGTTGAACTTGATAACGCTAAAGGTACTTTAGGTGAAATGTTCGGTGTTTCTCGTGCAGCTGCTGCCGATGCATACGGTCAAATCGCGACATCACTTGTAAGTGCTGAGTACCCAGGTCGTGGCGATGCATTAGATGCAATCGCAAACGCTAAAGCTATTCCTGAGTTAGAACAACTTGAAGAATTATGGTTTGCTCTTCAAACTGAAATGACTCAATCAGGTGAAGTATCTCAATTTACTAGTGAAGTAACTAATCTTGACGGTTCTAAATCTACTGAAACAGTTACTCGTATCGGTACATTTAACTTAATCTCTGATAACGGTTACTTAACTTATAACGATGAAGTTGGCCAAGTTCAGCCTCTAGCTAAGCAGCCTGCAGGATACATTTCTGAAACTGCGTCTGGTTTTTCTGGTACGACTTCAGGTTACAAAGCAGTATATATTGACCCTTCACGTGGCGCTATCTTAACGTTAGAAACTCGTAAGAAAACGCTTGAAGAGTTCTACCATCAAGGTGGCACAGTTGGTTACGCAATTACAGTATTGTTAATCATCGGTTTCTTAATTGCATTAGAGCGTCTAATTGTACTAAGTGCAGTAAGCGCGAAAATGAATGCTCAACAGAAGAACCTTGAGCAACCAAATGAAAACAACCCTCTAGGTCGTCTATTAAACGTATATCAAGAAAACAAAGGTGCTGACGCTGAAACGTTAGAGCTTAAACTTGATGAAGCTATTTTACGTGAAACTCCGCGTATTGAACGTGGTGTTAACCTAATCAAGATGTTTGCTGCTATTGCCCCACTAATGGGTCTATTAGGTACAGTAATCGGTATGATTTTAACGTTCCAAACAATTACATTGTTCGGTACGGGTGACCCGAAACTTATGGCGGGTAACATCTCATTAGCGCTTGTAACAACTGCATTAGGTCTAATCGCTGCGTTACCACTAATTCTAGTACACAGTATTGTTGCTGGTAAGAGTAAAGCTGTTCTTCACAAATTAGACGAGCAAAGTGCTGGTTTGATTGCTGCTTTGGCAGAGAAGGAGTCTAAATAATGTTATTCCTGATAGAGCTTATTGAATCTGTCAGGAGTTTTGTTGCAACTGGCGGTGATGTACTTTACTTCGTCGCTGTTGCTCTCTTATTGATGTGGATTTTGATGATTGAACGTTTTTGGTTTTTAGCGTCAGTTTATCCTAAGATGCGTGATGATATTATCTCACGTTGGGATGCTAGAACCGATACAACATCATGGTATGCGCATCGAATCAGAGATACATGGATCTCCGAAGCGACAGAATTACTTGAGAAAAATATGATCACCATTAAGACCTTGGTGGCTATGTGTCCAATGATTGGTTTGCTAGGTACAGTAACGGGTATGATTTCAGTATTCGAAACTATGGCTCAGCAGGGCACAGGTAACCCACGTCTAATGGCATCTGGTATATCTATGGCAACAATCCCGACTATGGCGGGTATGGTTGCAGCATTATCAGGCGTATTTTTTAGTTCAAGATTAGATGCAAAAGTTAAACTAGCAAAGGCTAAACTGGTTGACAGTTTACCTCATCACTAGAGAGAAATTACAATGGCACGTAAACGTATTCGTGAAGACGAAGAAGCAGCAGTTGATATGACACCGATGCTTGACATCGTATTCATCATGTTGATCTTCTTCATCGTAACTACCTCATTCGTAAAAGAAGCAGGTATTGAAGTAAATAAACCAAAAGCTGCTAATCAAAGCACCCAAAAATCAGCCAACATTTTTGTTGCTGTAAAAGATACTGGTGAAATTTGGTTAGACAAGCGTCGCGTTGATGTCGAACGTGTTGCGGCTAACATTGAAAAATTATTAGCTGAGCAACCAACTGATGTTGTTATCATCCAAGCTGACAAAGATGCAAAACATGGCGTTGTTGTTAAAGTAATGGATGCAATTAAGGAAGCAGGCATAGATCGTATTTCTATTGCAGCAGCAAAGGGGTAGTTTATGGTTCGCTTTTTAGTATCAATACTATTAGGCGCAGCAGTAACTTTTGGATTGTTTTCACTAATGGCTTTCCTTGTTACCGGTGCTAACCGCGGTAACGAAGAACCAGTTGAAAATATCATCGTGGAAGTTAATACTACGCCGCCTAAATCTGCAGCAGAGCAGCGCCGTCGTGTACCGCCGCCGCCGCCTCCGCCGCCTAAAACGCCGCCTAAACCTCAAGCTCCAGAGCCTGAAGTTAATAACGACACTAGTGGACTTACGTTTAATATGCCAGGCGTGCAACTAGCAGGTGCAAATACCGGTATTTCTGCACCAGGTTCTGGTTTTGGTCGTGACGGCGAAGCAACACCAATTGTACGAATTGAGCCTAAATACCCAATTCAAGCAGCACGTGATGGTAAAGAAGGTTGGGTTAAACTTTCATTTACTATTAACGAGATTGGTGGTGTTGAAGACGTTAAAGTTATCGAAGCTCAGCCTAAGCGTATTTTTGATAAAGAAGCAAAACGCGCGCTTAGAAAGTGGAAATATAAACCTAAAGTTGTTGATGGTAAGCCACAAAGACAACCAGGTTTAACCGTACAGTTAGACTTTAAAATGGATGGAGGAAGTTAATAATGACGTTTAAAAAAATATTGACTTCAGCTGTTGTCGTTTCTTCATTATTAGCAGCGCAATTGCCAATGGCTTCAACAGCTATGGCAGCAGAAACTAAAAAAGAAGAAAAGAAAAAGCGCCCAACACAGTTAGTTGGCCAAAGTGTAGGTAAAAAAGTAGCTAAAGCTTTTGAACTATACTCTGCTGACGATATTGATGGTGCGCTAGTTGTCTTACTTGATATTGAAGCCAAGAAAGATTACGACAAAGCTTATGTTGCACGTTTTATCGCGGTAATGTACGCCACCAAAGGTGACGAAAAGAAAGCGATTGATTACCTTAAACAAGCCGTAGCTCCTGATATCCTTAATGAAGGCGATCATGGTGAAGCGTTGAAATTATTAGCTGACTTGCAAATGCAAGGCAAAGACTATAAAGAAGCGCTTAAAAACTACCAAGCTTGGATGGACTTTACTGGTAAGTCAGACGGCAATACTTGGGTTAAAATTGGTCAAGCTTATTCAGAGCTTAAGCAATTAGACAAAGTTATTGCCCCTGCTGATAAAGCAATTGCGGCGTTTGGCGACAAGCAAAATCAAAACCCTTATGTTCTTAAAATTCAGTCTTACTATGAACGCAAGAAATATAAAGAGGCCATTGATGTTTTAGAAACAGTACTTCAAGTATTCCCTGAGAATAAAACTTGGTGGACCCAGCTTGGTATGTTTCATTTACTTGTCGAAGACTACAAAAGTGGTTTAGAAGTATTATCACTTGCGTATAAGCAAGGCTTTTTAGATAAAGAATCTCAAATTAAAACCTTAGCGAGTTTATATTCTTCTAATGAAGTTCCGCATAAAGCGGCCATGTTATTAGAAAAGCATATCGATTCTGGTTTAGTAACAAGAGATGACTCTAACGTTGCCTCTTTAGCTAATGCATGGCATGCCGCTTTAGAGATAGATAAAGCGGCTAAATATTATGGTGAATTAGCGAAAATGACTAATGATGCCAAATATTATCGCAAACAGGGCATGTTGCTTAAGCAAGATGAACAGTTTAAGAAAGCGATTGTTGCATTAAACAAAGCGTTAGAAATTGATAAAAAAGATGCTGGTCGAGTTCACATGAGCTTAGCTGAATCTTATTTCTATCTAGAAAACTATAAACTAGCTTATAGCAATATTAAGAAAGCTCAAAAAGATCCGAAAACTAAGCGTGCAGCTAGTGGCTGGGTTGGCTTTATTAAAGATACTGCTGAACGTAAAGGTAAGTCTCTTTAATTTTTAATGATGAGACTAACGTGTTAAGTTATTTAAAAAACCTCACTAATGTGAGGTTTTTTTTGCCTATTATATCGCTTCATTTTCGCTTTATTAGTAGGGACCTAGACTTAACGATCACAATAGTTAGCATCAATATAATTGCCGCAAGTGGCAAACTACCGCCGTGCTCGATATAGACTTCTTCATATACCTGATCAAATTCAGCACTTTCAAGTGGTAAAGCGTAAAGGCTGTTGGTGTCATAAGCACTAAAGCTTGCTACTGGCCCATTAGTACCTACGTGAAATAGCTCAATTAAAATATCGTAATGCCCACTTGGGTAGCCTGAGCTGAGCGTGGTGATCACTTCGTAACTGTCGTCAGCACTATCGCCTGTGATGAAAAAGTTATCTGTACTGTGCAAATATTCCCAGGTTTCGTTATTGGCACTAATGTAGATATCGGCATAAACTTCAGCGGTTAATTCACCACTGTAACTATAAAGATCAGCGTCAAATACAATTGAAAATGTGCGGTAGTATTGGTCGCCGTCAAAATCGTCTATCAAATAGGTTTGCGCGTCAAAGAAGCTAAACTCTAGATAGATGCCATTATTCGCCGTGATATATTGACTCGGTTCGACACTTTGATACTGAGATACGCCTTGATGATAGTTGCTCTGGGATTGAGTACTTTGTGAGTAAGTGCTTTGTGATTGGAGCGCCAGTGGATCCGCTAAACTTTGCTTAGAAAGCATCGCAAGTATAATTATCAACAGTAATTGGATGTAAACCTGCGTTTGTGCTGACCCGCTTTGTTTGCCAGATTTATAAATTTTTTTAGGTATATCTTGGGGAGCTAATCTCATAACTGTCTTCCTTAAATGGTTAAGTTAACCGTATTAAAACTTAAGGAATATGAACCTAAACTGAACGAAGTTATCACGCTAGACTATTGCTTTTTGTGTTCAGCTAGGGTTCATTTGTGTTAGTTTATAATGCTCTATGAGAGAAAGTTCTATTGTTTACTAAGTCTATAATTTAACCCTAGGTTGTATGTCAATGATGAAGAGAGTACGAAAGGCCTAACAATGAAACCTATATGGCTAGTCATAATTATTTCCGTTTTTATTACTGGCAGCTTAAGTGAAAGTGCTTGGGCTGATACTCGTAATAAGAAACCGCCTATAGCGGCTAAAAATAAATTAAAAATTAAAAGCCCTCAACAAGCAGCACAACTGGTAAAAAGACGCACAGGCGGCAAAATACTTAAAGTTCGCCCTTCAGGCAAAAATAGCTATCAAGTTAAAGTATTAAAAGAAAATGGCCATATTGTTTCTATGTCAGTAGATGCTTCCTCTGGCCGGATCAAAGGAAGGTAATGATGCGTTTATTGCTTGTTGAAGATGACCCATTACTACAAAAGAATTTAAAAACACATTTATTGGCTGAAAACTACTCGGTCGATATTGCATCTGATGGTGAACAAGGGTTGTTCCAAGGAACTGAATATCCTTATGACGCTGCAATCATCGATATTGGTTTGCCAAAGTTAAATGGTATTGAGCTGATTAAAGCCTTGCGTACTAAAAATATTTTATTTCCCATTATCGTGCTCACGGCAAGAGATAGTTGGCAAGATAAAGTGGCGGGGCTAGACGCTGGCGCAGACGACTATTTAACAAAACCATTTCATTCACAAGAGCTAAGTGCACGTTTAAATGCCTTAATAAGGCGAAGTGCAGGCCAAGCGAGTCCTATCATCGAAAATGGTCCGTTAGCCGTTAATACTAGCAGCATGCTGGTCACCATGAACGGAGAGACAATTAGCTTAAGCAGTTATGAATATAAGTTGTTGGCCTATTTAATCATGCATATTGGTGAAGTTAAATCGAAAACCATACTCACCGAACATATTTATGACCAAGACTTTGATTTAGACTCCAACGTCATTGAAGTCTTTATTCGTCGTTTGCGAAAAAAGATAGATCCAGAAAATAAATACAACTTTATTCAAACGCTTCGAGGGCAAGGTTATATGATTCGCCCCCTTGACACAGAGGCGGAATAATTTGCTCAGAAAGCTATTGGATAGGACATTTTGGCAAACCCGTTCGCTTAAAGCTAGGTTGATTGTTAGTACCTCACTGCTCGGTATTTTACTCATTCCAGTTGTTGCCATTACCTTAAATAGTGCGTTTGAACGACAACTAAAAATATCGATAGAAAACGAGCTCAATGCTTATAGTTACGCTATTTTGGCCGTTGCTGAAACAGAAGATGATACGCTGTTTATGCCAGAGCAATTGTTAGAGAATCAATTCAACGTTATTCAATCAGGCTTATATGCGCTTATTACGCAATCTTTAAGCGTTAATGACAAAAATCAATTACACGCTGAAAATTATCAGCTACTTTGGCATTCACCCTCGTGGCTGTCGATGCCCCTACCTGCAAGATTTTCCAAGCCAAAAGTCGGACAATCAATAATGAAAGCAATTAGCATTGAAGATACGCCGCACATTGTTTTTAGCTTTAGTGTCAGCTTTAGTTCGGGTGACAAAGAGTTTCCTATCACCTTGCATATCATTAAAGAGCAATCTGACTATTTATTGTTGGAGCAGGAATTTAAGCAAAAAGTTTGGAGTTGGTTAGGGATCTTGATATCCGTATTTTTGATTATTCAATTGGTATGGTTATACTTTACGCTAAAACCCTTGTCTCGTTTAACAGCAGAGCTTGAAAGTATTGAACTTGGCAAGAGTCAGGTGTTGAAAGGGCGTTACCCTGATGAAATAGAGCCGGTGATCAAGCAAGTTAATACGTTATTAAAAACTGAGCAGCAACAAAGACAACGCTACCGAAATGCTTTATCAGATCTTGCCCATCGATTAAAAACACCATTATCCGTTATTCAAAGTCAACCTGCGTTAGATGAAGTCACAAAAGAGCAGTTAACTGTTGTTGATAACATGATCGAACATCAATTAAAACGTGCGCAAAGTGCCGGTGATTCTGCCTGGCACTTAGGGGTAAATATTAACGAAACGGTTAATAAGCTGATGAGTGCCTTGGAAAAAATTTACTGCCAACGCAAACTCTCTTTCCAATTGGATATTGATGATGCGGCAATTTTTAAAGGCGATGAAGCTGATTTAATGGAAATATTAGGAAATTTGCTTGATAACGCCTGTAAAGCCGCTAAGCAGCAAATTGCAATTGAAGTCAAAATCATTGGCAAACTACTTAGGGTTTCTGTTGAAGATGACGGCATGGGTATCGACGATGATGAAAAAGAAGTTATTTTACAACGTGGCGTACGTGCAGATACTTATGATAAAGGTCATGGTATAGGCTTAGCGATTGTGCGAGACTTAGTTGCTAGCTACCATGGACAGTTAATTGTTTCTCGTTCAGAGCGTTATCATGGCGCCAAGTTTGTTATTACCTTTCGTCAAAATTAAGTTGTTTTCTAAGACAATGTTCAGCTAATGTTCAGATAGGCTTTGTTATCTTAGTATCATCAAAAAATCGTTTTTAAAGGATGGCCAAATGACTATACGTTCGATTATTTTTACCGTATTTGTTTTGCTAATCAGTAGTATGACTTTTACCGTTGTTGCACAAGAAGCTGGCGGCGAAATACGTTCAGAAAACGTTAGCGCAAACTCAGCTAAAGGCAATCAGCCAAATGATACTGGTGACGAAGGTTTTAGTGATGATGAGTTAGCTCAAATGTTAGCGCCAATCGCACTTTATCCTGACAGTTTACTAACGCATATATTAATAGCGTCAACTTATCCGTTAGAGATTGTTGAAGCTGAGCGTTGGGCGCAAAAAAATAAAGATCTCTCTAAAGATGAAAAAATTAAGAAAATGGAACAGCAAGACTGGGAGCCTAGTGTAAAAGCGGTCGTCCCTTTTGATACTGTGTTAACACGACTTAATGATGAGCTTAGTTGGACGCAAGACTTAGGCGATGCTTTTTTACAAGATGAAGCTAAGGTGCTTGATACTATTCAACAACTTCGTGCAAAAGCGGATGAGGCGGGTAATTTAGACAAAATGGAAAATGTTGAGGTTACCAAAGAAGACGATAATATTATTATTCAGCCAGTAGAAAAGGAAATTGTTTACGTACCTTATTATGATACGCGCTATGTTTACGGGCATTGGCACTGGTATCATCCACCCGTGTATTGGATACACTACCCTCATCATCACCATAGACCACACATGACGTTTTCTTGGCATGTTGGTGTACACATTTCATTTAACTATCACTTTGGCGCGCCGCATTGGCATAACAGGCATGTGGTTGTGGTAAACCATAGAAATACTCACAGGTATCGCAGCAGTACTGTAATTATAAAAAGTGGTCATTCAAAGCGTTGGGCACATAACCCAGTTCATCGAAAAGGTGTGGCTTATCGTTCTACGTCAGTGAAGAAGCATTACGGTAGTAATCGACCAACGACTTATAAGTCAGTTACCAAAGTAACTAAAAATAAAGGCACGATTAATAGCAAAGCTGCTGTGCATTCAAAAAAAGCGACAACAACGCATCAACGAGTATCTGAGTCGCTAGCGAAATCTAAGCAGGCTACTAACAGTATTAAAACCGCTAAACCGCCTACTCATAGTGTTAATAACAAGAGTAATAATAGAGTTGCCTCACCGAGCAATCAAGCATCCAAAGCGGCGAGCAATAATGCAAAAACCTATAAAAATAATACCCAGAGTATGAAAGCTAAACCTGTGCAAAATAGACAGGCTCAGAACAAGCCAGTAAGTACTAAATCTGTCTCAAAACCACAACCAAGTGCTCATAAAGTACATCGTGGTGGTCAAGGCGGTCAGGGTGGTCAGATGAAAAAACACAATTAGTGTTTTTATGATGTAGTGCTTATTTATACTGTGTTAGCAAAAGGTTGTTATTTAGTATTAACAGCCAGAGCTAACACGGTATAGAAAGGACAGTTTATTTGTCAAAATTTGGCAACACACCACTTCGGCTATGTTCAAAAATTAATGAAGTTTCAACAGTAGTCACCTCT
Source organism: Thalassotalea sp. PLHSN55 (assembly GCF_052030545.1). NCBI lineage: Bacteria > Pseudomonadati > Pseudomonadota > Gammaproteobacteria > Alteromonadales > Colwelliaceae > Thalassotalea > Thalassotalea sp. PLHSN55. Next base: position 204,882 of record NZ_JBPDIH010000001.1, read on the forward strand.
TCACGAGAGGTAATAGCATTAAAGACAAACTGACGTAAATGCTCGCTGTCTTTTACCGACATATGAATGAAGTAGTCGAAGTTGCCTCCCATATGATACAAGCTCACTATCTCAGGTAGCTTTAGCAAATCATCTCTTAATTGATTCACAATAAGCTCTGAATAAGGTTGCAATTTAATCGCAGCAATTGCTTCGATATTCCCCCCAATAGAATTAAAGTTAATATCAATAAAGGCGTTTTTAATCACACCACTTTGCTTCATACGCTTAACACGCTCTAGACAGGTTGATGGCGCAATACCTATTTGAGCAGCAAGCTCTTTATTGGTTATGTCAGCATTTTTATATAGGATAGTTAAAATTCGTAAATCTATATCATCGAGTTTTTTCATTTGAAAACCTGTGCATAGCAGCAAATAATATTTTTTATTGTTGCCATATTAAATACTGTTTTTTTCTTAAAAGGAAGTTATTCTTAGAATAATTTACGATAAATTTTACAAATACCGAATAAAACTCAATGCAGACTTGGTTGTAAATATCACTAACAAGTTTATACTTGAGTTTTACTATTATTACGACATATTATGTCGTTTGAGTTAAAACATTTACTTCAAGGACAAGTATGCCCATTTCGACTATTCAATCATTTTTTCAAAAAGAGGCGGCTAGCGGTATTATTTTAATGTTTACCGCGGCGTTAGCCATGATACTAGCAAACTCTCCTTTATCAGGCTGGTATGATTTATTACTGGATGTGCCCGTTGTTGTAGCTGTTGGCAGCTTTGAAATTGCCAAACCTTTATTGCTATGGATTAACGACGGCTTAATGGCACTATTTTTCTTTTTAGTGGGCTTAGAGCTTAAAAGAGAATTTTTAGAGGGTAACTTATCAGAGCCTGGGCAAATTACCTTACCTGCTTTTGGTGCTGTTGGCGGTATGGTAGTGCCCGCATTTTGTTACGCTATATTAAATTACGACGATCCGTCAGCGCTTAATGGTTGGGCAATTCCTACGGCCACCGATATCGCTTTTGCTTTAGGTATATTGGCGGTTATTGGCAGTAAAGTGCCATTGCAGCTGAAAGTGTTTTTAACGTCGCTCGCAATTTTTGACGATTTAGGTGCAATTATTATTATTGCGTTATTTTATACCGACCAACTGTCTACTTTGTCGTTAGTCGTATCAGCATTAGTATTAACCGCATTATTTATATTAAACAAGCGTAATGTTACGAGCACATCTCCTTATATCTTCCTTGGTGTTATTTTGTGGGTTGCCGTATTAAAATCGGGTGTGCATGCAACTTTAGCGGGCGTATTCTTAGCTTTTTTTATCCCAATGAAAGGGGAAGAAGGCGAGCCTTCTCCGTTAAAGTCGTTAGAGCATAACTTACACTTTAGTGTTGCGTTTTTTGTGTTGCCTATTTTTGCTTTCGCAAATGCCGGTATTAGTTTATCAGGCGTTGGCCTTGAGCAGGTGATGTCGCCAGTGCCGCTAGGTATTATTCTTGGTTTGGTTGTTGGTAAACAATTAGGGGTATTTGTTTTTTGTTTTGCCGCCATTAAACTAGGCTTAGCGAAATTACCTGATCAAGTTAACTGGCAGTTGCTATATGGCGTAGCATTATTATGTGGCGTTGGTTTTACCATGAGTTTATTTATTGGTTCGTTGGCGTTTGAACAAACAAGCAGTTCACCGATGTTTCAAGACCGACTTGGTATTGTTATTGGCTCGTTAATTTCAGGCTTAGCAGGCTACTTAGTGATTAAAAATGCCGTTAAGCGGATGGATTGATTTACTTGTAACTGCAACAACTTTCTCGGTAAAATGCGGCATGAATTTTTGCCGCATTTTACTTGAATAAGTTGTTATGTCTTCTGAGCTTTTAACTCACCGTTACCAAGATCTTATTGAACTCTTCAAACAGACCTTTTTTCAACAGTACAATACTCAACTTATTAAAGGTGGTGATGAGCCACTTTATTTACCTGCCAATGAGCACTGTAGCTATCACCAAATTATTTTTGCGCACGGCTATTTTTCAAGTGCTTTACACGAAATAGCGCATTGGTGTATTGCCGGTAAAGAGCGTCGATTGTTGGAAGACTTTGGTTATTGGTATATTCCAGATGGTCGAAATGCAAAACAACAGCATAAGTTTGAGCAGGTTGAAATTGCGCCGCAAGCGATCGAATGGGCGTTTAATATCGCGTGTAATAAAAAATTTAATGTCTCGGCAGATAACCTAAATGGTGCTGGTGCTGATACCATAACCTTTAAAAAAAATGTCCATCAACAAGCGTTAGCTTATTTACAACAAGGCTTTCCTAAAAGAGCGCAGTTATTTATCAATACCCTTGCAAACTTTTATCAAACAACACCTGTATTATGCGCTGAACAATTTGAATTAGAGCCGGCTGCTTTGGAAAATTATTATGAGTAAATTTAAGTTAGGTTTTATCATTAATCCTATTGCGGGTATTGGCGGTAGTGTTGCGTTAAAAGGTAGTGACGGCGAAGGTGTGGCAGAAAAAGCTATTAGCCTTGGCGCTATTGCCAAAGCTAATAGCCGAGCAAGTTTAGCGTTATCACCATTAATGCCGTATCAAAGCGATATTGTTATTTATACCGCAAACAACGAAATGGGCGAAGATTGCGCGCAAGCGTTAGGCTTTGATACACAAGTGGTTTATCAGAGCAAGTCTAGCCAAACCACAGCAAACGATACAGAGCTTGCAGCCAAAGCGTTAATTGATGAAGGCGTAGATATTTTGTTGTTCGCTGGCGGCGATGGCACTGCCCGTAATGTGTGCGCTATTGTTGGCGATAACTTTCCGGTACTCGGCATTCCCGCAGGCTGTAAAATTCACTCTGGTGTTTATGCGGTTACCCCTAAAGCTGCAGGACGTGTGGTTGAAATGATGGTAACACGTCAGCTGGTTACATTAACCGAAGCAGATGTTATGGATATCGATGAAAGCTTGTTTAGGCAAGGCGTAGTTAAAGCGAAGCGCTTTGGTGAAATGCAAATCCCAAAAGAATTGCGTTATGTACAAGCGGTGAAATCTGGCGGCAAGGAAGTCGATGAGCTGGTATTGCAAGATATTGCCGCCGATATTATCGAGCAAATGGATGATGAACTCTTCGTGATGGGCTCGGGTTCAACTACGGCTTTTGTGATGGAAGAGCTTGGCATTGAAAATACATTATTGGGCGTAGATCTTGTTCAAAACCAAGAGCTAGCTGCCAACGATGTAACTGAGCCTGAGCTTTGGCAAGCAATTCAAGATCAAGCCTCAGGGGTTAAGCTAGTGATCACCCTAATTGGCGGCCAAGGGCACATATTTGGCAGAGGTAATCAACAACTTAGCCCGAGAGTGATTAACGCCATTGGTATTGAAAATATTATTATAATTGCCACTAAAACTAAATTAACCGAATTGGCGCAAAAGCCGCTAATTGCAGATACGGGCGACAGTGATTTAGACCAAAAGTTATGTGGTTATTTGCCAGTGACAACCGGCTATAAAGATCAGGTACTCTATCCGGTAGCTAGCCCGCAATAAATTGAGAACCACCACATTGGTGTTAACACATAACTTACTACTTAAAAATACTGAAATAGATAAATAAAATGAAATTTAAAAACCTTACCGACCTATACCAACATTTCGACAACATAGTAGAACAAGACAGTGATGCTGACGATTTATTTGCTAGCAGTTACATTCGAGGCTTTGTTGCCTTAGTTGCTAGCGAGTTTGGTGATGAATCACAGCCGCTAAGCGCTAAGCTGAGCGAAAGCGTCGACAAACAGTTAGCGCAAGCCAAAACAGAGCTATCACCGCAAGACAGAGAAATAGTGCAACAGTTTTGGTTGAAGCTTAAACAAAGCTTTTAATGCTTGAAACTTGAAACTTGAAACTTGAAACTTGAAACTTGAAACTTGAAACTTGAAACTTGTCGCTGAGTCTTGGTTTTATTCAAACTTTCGTCTGATAATATCACGTACGATAAAGCGATTAGGCGCTAGGTTAAACAGCATATTGTTATCTACAGGATAAGGCGTGCCGCATAAATCAGCAGCGAGAATATCTGCCGCTAATGGCGCCGAGCAAAAGCCTCGGGCGCCAAAACCTGTCATCACATAGAGATTATTAATTACCGGTGCTTGTTCGTGATACCGCCAATTTTTATCTTTAGCTAAATGTGGGTACATTGCTTTATGTGCTTCAATATCTGGCATTGCCCCCACCATAGGTAAGTGATCTGGCGTCATGCAGCGTAAACGGGCTTTGGCGCGGCTTATATCGTTTTCATCCCAACTCACTAAGTCAGGCAAGCACTTATTTAACATAGTCAAATTAAATTCATCATCTGCTTTTGTGGCATTTGTATCAAAACTATTTTTCTCAAATGTTGCGCCAATGCAGTGTTGGTTTTGATACTGCGGGGTTAAATAACCTTTATGGCAAATGACGGTATTGAGCTTGCCGATATCGTCGTTGGTTTTCATTGACGTGACTTGTCCGCGCACAGATGTTAGCGGCAATTCATTAATATAATCAAAAGGAATTGATTCTGCGCCACCGGCTAAAATTAGCACACTGGCAAGAAAGTCACCTTTATCAGTATGTAATTGCCAAGCGTCTCTGACGTTAGCTTTTTTACTCACTTGAGTGACGCTTTTAATCTTGATGCCGGTTTCAATGCGTAATCGCCCTGTTTTTTCTGCGCCACTAAAAAGTGCTTTTACCAACTCTTGTGGTGCGATCCATCCCGCATGCGGCATAAATAAACCGCCATGGTTTAGTGATATATTGGCAACCTTTGAGGCTTGCTCGGCAGATATTTGATGAATTAAATTATGCGGCCAAGTATTTAGCTCGCTAAATTGTTGATGACGTTTACCTATGGCCTCTTTATAGGCGATGTCTAACAAACCACACCACTGGTGCGCATAGTTAAAGCCTTGTTCGTCAAGTGATTGATAAAGCTGTTTTGCCCGCCAAAAGGCTTGTTCATAAAAAAGGCTAATATCATCGGCCTTTTGATGTAATAACGGATACAGCGCGCCAATAGCATTGCTCGACGCGCCTTGCGCGACTGAAAAGTCTTTGCAATATAACGTGACCTTGATGCCTTTTTGCGTCAAAACATATGCGGCGCAAGCTGAAGCAATGCCGCCACCAATAATGCTAACATGCTGGGGTTTTGTAATTAATGGCCTTTGCTGATAGCCTTTACCTGATTGCTTTGGTGCTTGATAAAGGCCGCAGGTCATTTCTTTTTTCTTACCGTCTGCGCCTTTTCTTTCCACCCGAAAGCCGACTTGCTGCAATTGTCGTTTAACAAAACCGGCGACAGTAAACGTGCTTAAACTGGCTTGTGGCTTACTTAAGCGGGCAATTTGTTCAAATAAGGGCAAACTCCACATCTCTGGGTTGCGTGCTGGCGAAAAACCATCAAGAAACCAAACATCAACTAAACCTTGTTTACCAACTTTTAGCTGGGAAAGTGCTTGAGTTGAATCATCAAAAAGCAGCCGTAACGTCACTTTTTGCTCAAAAAAGTGTAATGAGTTGTTTTCATCACAACTTTTTGGGTATTCGCTGATGAGTAGACGGGCAAGTCTTGCTAATTCTGGTAATACTTCCAAAGACTTAGCTAAATCTACTTTGCTCATCGGAAATTTTTCAGTGCTGATAAAGCATAAGCTTGGCCATTGCTGCGTAGGTTTTTCAGTAAATACCTCAAGGTAAACTTTTAGCGTTAATAGGAAGTTTAATCCACTGCCAAAGCCGGTTTCTGCGATGGTGAGATTATCGTTTGGGCTAAGCTTTTCAAGGCGTTGCTTTAATTTATTGCCTTTGATGAAAACTGACTCGCTTTGTGCGTAACCACTGTGGCTATCAAAGTAGATATCGTTAAATTGCTGCGAGAAGGGCGAGCCATCTGCTTGAAAAATAATGGGAGTTTGATCAGCCACAATGTATTCTTTCACTTATATAGTTTAAACTTGTCGCCCATGTCGTGGGCGAAAGAATTTTACGCTTTTTTATCCTAAATGTCATAGGTTTGCGGAAATCAGCGTACAAGTGTACACTGGATAGACCAGTTTAGGGGGCAAAAGTCGTTATTATACGCCCGATTTTTTAATTTTATTATGGTTATATAAATGAAACGTGTAGTGATCACCGGATTAGGAATTGTATCGAGTATTGGTAACAATGCTGAAGAAGTTTTAGCTTCATTACAGGAAGGCCGTTCAGGTATTTCAAAAGCAGAAAGCTTCGAAGAAAAAGGCTTACGTAGCCAAGTTTGGGGCATGCCCGATATCAACATCAAAGATCATATCGATCGTAAAGCACTTCGTTTTATGGGCGATGCTGCAGGTTATTCTTATATCGCCATGCAACAAGCAATTGACGATGCTAAATTAACTGAAGAACAAGTATCAAACTTCCGTACCGGTATTGTTGCCGGCTCTGGTGGCGCATCTTCTTATAATGTTGTTACTTCTGCTGATACGTTACGTGAAAAAGGCGTTAAACGTGTAGGTCCTTATGCAGTGCCAAAAACTATGTCGAGCACGTGTTCGGCGTGTCTTGCAACACCATTTAAAATTAAAGGTGTTAACTACTCAATGAGTTCAGCGTGTGCAACCAGTGCTCACTGTATTGGTCATGCGGCAGAGCTTATTCAATTAGGCAAGCAAGACATCGTATTTGCCGGTGGCGGTGAAGAACTAGATTGGTCATTAGCGATGATGTTTGACGGCATGGGCGCATTATCTTCTAAATACAATGAAACACCTGAACAAGCTTCACGTACTTATGATGCAGACCGTGACGGTTTTGTGATCTCTGGCGGTGGCGGTATGCTAGTAGTTGAAGAGTTAGAACATGCATTAGCACGTGGCGCTCATATCTATGCTGAAATTGTTGGTTACGGCGCAACCTCTGATGGTTACGACATGGTAGCACCAAGTGGTGAAGGCGCAGTTCGTTGTATGCAACAAGCAATGGAAGGTGTTGAAGGTAAAGTTGATTACTTAAATACACACGGTACATCAACGCCAGTTGGTGATGTTAAAGAGCTTGGCGCTATTCAAGAAGTATTCGGCAATGATTCACCAGCAATTAGCGCAACTAAAGCGATGACAGGTCATGCATTAGGTGCAGCTGGTGTACATGAAGCTATCTATTCATTACTGATGATGGAAAACAACTTTGTTGCGCCATCTATCAATATTGAAAACTTAGATGAACAAGCACAAGGTTTAGATATTGTCACTGAAAAACGTGATGCTGAGATAGATTTAGTAATGTCAAACAGCTTTGGTTTTGGCGGTACTAACGCAACGTTAGTGATGAAAAAATATAAATAAGCTGAACATGTCAGCTTGTTAAAAAAAACCACTTTCATAAGTGGTTTTTTTATGGCCAAAAGTAAAATAATTACACGAAACTTGGCAAAAATTCGCTACAATAGCGTCAATTCTCCTGATTTAATGCTTTTATGAAAATTTATTACGACGAAAATATGCCGTTTGCTGCAGAATTTTTTGGCGAACTGGGGCAATTACAATCATTTTCTGGTCGCGATTTAACAGCTGAGCAAGTTGCCGATGCAGATGTGCTATTGGTACGTTCAATTACCAAGGTTAACCAAGCGCTTTTATCTGAAAACAAGCAGCTCAAGTTTGTCGGTACCGCAACAATTGGCGTTGACCATATTGACCAAACGTATTTGGCAAGCCGTAACGTGCCATTTTTTTCAGCGCCAGGTTGTAATGCAATTTCTGTTGCTGAATATGTTATTAGTGCGCTCGTGGTATTAGCTGAACGGTATTTACTGGATTTGTCGTCATTAACGGTTGGTATTGTGGGCGCAGGTAATACTGGCACGCGTTTAAGTGAAAAACTTACCGCCTTAGGTATTCAATATAAGCTATGCGATCCGGTGCTTGAACAAAGTGGCGAAGATAGTCGCGACTTTGTCAGTTTAGAGCAGGTATTAAAATGTGATGTTATTTCGCTGCATGTACCATTAACACGTACGCAAGAAAACGCCACTTACCATTTATTAAATGCTAACAATTTAGCAAGCTTAACCGATGAACAAATTTTGATCACTGCCTGTCGCGGTGAAGTCATTGATAATCAAGCCTTGTTAGCACTTAAAGAACAAGGCCATCAGTTAAAGTTGGTACTGGATGTTTGGGAAGGCGAGCCTAAGGTATTAACACCACTGATTGAGCATGTTGATATTGCCACTGCACACATTGCTGGTTATAGCTTAGAAGGAAAAGCTCGTGGCACAGAAATGCTCTATCAGGCATTATGTCAACAGTTAGGAATTCCGGCTAAATTATCGCTTTCAGCACTATTGCCAAGTGCAACTATCGATAAAGTTGAAATAAAGCAAGAATTTGATCAAATACTACTAAACCAGTTAGTGAAAATGGTTTACGATGTAAGGCGAGACGACGCCATATTTCGTCAACAGTTATCAAGTCAGGGTTTCGATACCATTCGTAAAACCTATCCAACTCGCAGGGAGTTTTCCGCGGTTAATGTTACCTTGACTAATCAGGCCAAAAACGATGTGCCACATCGACTTGGCTTTAGCAATCCATCTAAATAAGAAAGAGAGAGAGGGGCATGGCACAGAAATTTGATGTTTGCGTACTTGGTGCAACCGGGTTAGTTGGCAAAACAATTATGGAAATCTTAGAACAACGTGATTTCCCCGTAAATAAACTTTACCCATTAGCGAGTGCCCGCTCTGCTGGTGAGTTTGTTGAATTTAACGGTGAAAGCATTGAAGTTTTAGATGCAGATCACTTTGACTTTAGCCAAGCACAAATTGGCTTTTTCTCAGCGGGTGGTTCTATTTCAGCTAAATTTGCGCCTATTGCTGGTGAAGCTGGTTGTATAGTAATTGATAATACGTCAGAGTTTCGTTACGAAGCCGATGTACCGTTAGTTGTGCCAGAAGTAAACCCACAAGCATTAGCGGAATACCGTAACCGCAACATTATTGCTAACCCTAACTGTTCAACAATTCAAATGTTAGTAGCATTAAAACCAATTCAAGATGCGGTAGGTATTGATCGTATTAACGTTTGTACTTATCAGTCAGTGTCTGGTGGCGGTAAAGAATCTATGGATGAATTAGCTAAACAAACAGCTGATTTATTAAGCGGCAAGCCGGTTGAAAGTAAAAACTTTTCTCGTCAAATCGCCTTTAATGTTATTCCACAAATCGACGTATTTCTTGACAATGGTTACACCAAAGAAGAAATGAAAATGGTATGGGAAACTAAGAAAATTTTTGGTGACGAAAATGTACTGGTTAACCCTACTGCTGTGCGTGTACCTGTTTTCTTTGGCCATGCGGAAGCACTTCATATTGAAACACGTAGCCAAATTTCAGTGGATGAAGTTAAAGCATTGATGAACGATGCTGAAGGTGTTGTACTGTGTGAAAACGACGAAGAATTCCCTACACAAATTGGCGAAGCTAGCGGACAAGACGCAACGTATGTTGGTCGTATTCGTGAAGACATCAGCCACCCAAATGGCATTAATTTGTGGATCGTTGCGGACAATATTCGTAAGGGCGCGGCAACAAACAGCATCCAAATTGCCGAATTATTAGTTAAAGAACACCTTTCTTAATCGATCCTAACCAAATTTTCAGGTAGGATTTCCTAAAGAAAATCAGGAATTAGTCGTTAATATGAATGACTAGTTTCTGATTTTTATCTAGAAACACTAAAATCGTATCCACAGCAGCATTGAATAATGCTATGTTAACAATTAATCAAAGCTTAAACTTAACTGGTATAGAGTTTGCTTTAGATTTTTTGGTCGCGGAAATGTCAAGCAATTGACGTATAGAGAATAATAATTAGGATAGCTTAAATGCAAAGATACATACGCCTGTGCCTGTGGCAGGTTATTTTCATCAGCATTGCTTCTTTTCATTTGCCAGTATTAAGTGCAGAAGAAGAGGGGATTCGTATTCGAGGACCTAAGTCGAGCGATGTCTTTCCGTACCAACAATATGGCCCGATCACATCAAGCGATACATTGTGGAAAATTGCGCTAACGGTTCGCCCTGAACCAAGTTTAACTGTGTACCAAGTTATGCAGGCGCTGTATGAAGCCAATCCGCAAGCATTTAAAGAGCAAAATTTTAACCATTTGGTTGAAGGTCAATATTTAAAGATTCCAGAAATTGAACAGTTTCGAAAAATTAGCCCGCAAGCGTCTCGACAAAAATCTCGTCAAGATGACTCCTCGTGGCAGAAAAAAGTTAAAAAAGAAGTCGCCAAGGTTGAACCACCAAAGCCGCAAGAGCAAGTGGTTAAAAAGAAAGACTTAGACGCTGCTAAAACCGAAATTAACGACCAATTACAAACGTTTGATACAACGCAACAAGAGCGTCTAAAAACCATTCAAAATGACGTGTTAGACTCGATCGATGGTTTACAAGCGATATTAAAAGAGAACGAGCAGCTTAGACAACGCCTATCAAACTTTAACGACAAACTTGGCTCAATGCAGCAAGAAGTCGCTAAGGGCAAAGAAATTAAATTGCAAATGGACGATATGATCGCGCTTCAACAAGAGCTATTAGCGAAAGCAGAAGCTCGTGAGCAGCAATTATTATTGGAAAAACAGCAAGCTGAATTAGACAAGCAAGACATCATGTCGCAACCTTGGTTTTTGGTACTGCTCTTTACCATTCCTGGTATCTTACTTGTAGTCATTGTCGCTTTGCTATTAAAACGTCGTAATTCAAAAGACGATGATGATGAATTGGATTTTGAACCTAAAAAACAAGCCGCTAAAAAAGAAGAGAGCAAAGAAAAATCATTAGATGAAGAGTTATCGTTAGATGAAGAGCTTAATTTAGACGAAGAGTTATCGCTTGATGATGAATTGTCATTAGACGATGAACTTTCACTTGATGATGAATTAGCGTTAGACGAGCCAGAAGAAAACAAAGACGATGATTTATTTTCTGATGATTTAGATGATCTTGAAGGTTTAGATGAAGATGCCGTCTTTGATGACTCAAGTGAAGATGTTATTCATCTAGACGATGATGTTGACGAACTTGATGATTTAGACGATCTCGATGATATTTCAATCGATGAAGAAGAAGCGGTTGAGCTCTTAGAAGGTGGCGAATTAGACCAAGGTGATTTGGACTCACTACTTTCAGACTTGGTTGATGATAACGATGATGAACCAGAGCTAGATGATGATGTGCTAGCCGGCGGTGTTCTAGAGCAAAACTTACTTGATGACTTGCTCGAGGAATCAGCTGACGATGATGATACACCTGAATTTGACAATGAGATAGAAAGCATTATTGCCGACGAGTCATCAGAAGTTACCGACCCAGACGATATTGATGCCTTAATGGACTCAATGGCGGCAGCACCTGCTGCACCTGAGCCCGAAGAGTCTGCAGAATTAACTGATCCTGATGATATTGATGCATTATTAGATTCGGTGGATGCTCCTGCGCAATCAAGCAGTGACGATAGCCAAACAGAGCTTTCAGATCCAGACGACATTGACGCTTTGATGGACTCAATGGCGGCAGCGCCAACAACACCAGAGGCAGAAGAACCGGCTGAATTAACCGACCCTGATGATATTGATGCATTATTAGATTCGATGGATGCTCCTGCGCAATCAAGCAGTGACGATAGCCAAACAGAGCTTTCTGACCCAGATGATATTGATGCTTTGATGGATTCAATGGCGGCAGCACCTGCAACGCCAGAGGCAGAAGAATCTGCAGAGTTAACCGATCCTGATGATATTGATGCGTTATTAGATTCGATGGATGCTCCTGCACAATCAAGCAGTGACGATAGCCAAACAGAGCTTTCTGACCCAGACGATATTGATGCTTTGATGGATTCGATGGCGGCAGCACCTGCAACGCCAGCGCCTGAAGAATCGGCTGAATTAACCGACCCTGATGATATTGATGCATTAATGGATTCGATGGCGGCAGCACCTGCTGCACCAGCGCCTGAAGAACCGGCTGAATTAACCGACCCTGATGATATCGACGCCTTACTCGATAGCATGGATGTTCAGACAGAAACAAGTGCAGACGATACTAATATTAGCGATGATAACCAAACTGAGTTATCTGATCCTGACGATATTGATGCCTTACTCGATAGCATGGGGACTAGCCCTGTCATATCAACTGCGGCAGCAGAAGCGTTAGTTGATGATAAACAAGCTGAACCACCTGCTGATGCAGTACCAGAATCAAAAACCAAAGAAAGCGAGTCGCCAAATAAAGCGCTGATTGATGATTTAAGTGAAGAATATGTAGCGCCATTTTTGGCAATGGACTTTAGTGACATAAAAGCCAATACAATGGAAAGTGGCGATGAGCAAGATATTGTTGAAGAGAATTTAACTGACTCAATTGCTGACGATGAACTTACGGATGAGCTGAGTGATGACTTAGACATTGATGCTCTTATTGATGAAGTGAACCATCAAAGTGACGAGCAGCTTTTAGACTCATTGGATATCGGTGATGACATAGAAGAGTCACCTAGCAATGAATTAAGTCAAGATGAGTTATTAGAAGCCTTAGATGATGAATTCGACGAAGATACTTTAAATCAATTGCTCAATGATGAAAAAGATATCGATCCTGAAGAGTTAGAATTATCGCCTGACTTTACTGATAGTAGCGTATTAGCTGACTTATTAGCTGACGATGATGAGCAAACGTTAGTTGACCCCATTGACGAACAAGCCAGTGCAGAAATAGATGATATTGAAGAATTAGATAATGTCGACTTTGACGAACTGCTGGCAAATATTGAAGACAATAACCAAAACGATGAGACTGAAGATCTTAACGAGGCAAATGAGTTTATTGAAGATCTCGATATTGGTGATGATTTAGACATTGGCGATGAAATTTCTTCATTTGACGAGCATACTGACGACGAAGCGTTACCGTCAAACCCAGATGAATTTGTATCCGTTGATGATTTAATCTCTGATAGCTTAGATGAAACCGAACAAACTGAACCTTATAACAAAAGCAGCATCGATGTCGGATTAGATGAGTTCCCTGAATTTGCAGGTGATGCGGTAGATGCTGATGAAGACGAACAAGCGCTAGCCGAAAAGTTAGATTTGGCAAAAGTTTATTTAGAAATTGGCGACGGTGAAAACGCAGAAATTATATTAAAAGAAGTGCTTGAAAATGGCGATGACGATCAAAAGGTACAAGCACAAAAACTGTTAGACGACATTTTTAAATAAACTAGCATCAACACGCTTAAAAACACGTTTGCAATTTTAGTGGCATTTTTTGTTAAAAATTTTCAAGTTATGTGCTCAATAATAGCATCGAGACTTAAAATAGTTGATAATGCGCCGCCTGAAATGTGGAGGTGTGCATGCGTTATGCGTTAGGTATTGAATATGATGGTGAAAAGTATTTTGGCTGGCAACGTCAAAATAATGTAATTAGCGTTCAAGAAGTATTGGAAAAAGCGTTATCAAAAATAGCGGATGAACCTATTGCGGTATTTTGTGCCGGTAGAACGGATACAGGCGTTAACGCCACTAATCAAGTGGTGCATTTCGATACTGATAAAGTGCGAAAAGATGTTGCCTGGACACTTGGGGTAAATACCAACTTACCTAGCGACGTCGCCGTAACTTGGGTAAAACAAGTGGACGAAGACTTTCACGCACGCTTTAGCGCAACTGCTCGTAATTACCGTTATATTATCTATAACAATCCATTGCGTACCGCGATTTTAAACAAAGGTTTAAGCTTTTGTCATTATCCGTTAGATGAAAAGTTAATGCACCAAGCGGCTCAGCACTTGGTTGGTAAGCATGATTTTACGTCTTTTCGAACCGTACACTGTCAATCTCATTCCCCAGTGCGAACCATTCATCATTGTAATGTAACTCGCTATGGCGATTATCTGGTAATCGATATTAAAGCCAATGCGTTTTTACATCATATGGTCAGAAATATTGCTGGCAGCTTGATGAGAGTAGGGCAAGAAATAGAAAGCATTGATTGGATAAAAGAAGTGCTAGAAGCCAAAAATCGATGTATGGCCGGCATGACGGCAGCAGGCGGTGGTTTGTATTTTGTTGACGTTGACTACCCTGAACATTTCGACATTCCTAAAAGGAATCTAGGTCCTTTATTTCTATAAATAAATTGTTTATTACAAAACAGACCAGTTTTTACTGTGAAATATAGGTGAAACTGTGGTTTAATTCGCGGTTATATAAATCTATTTGACCTTGGTGAACGTTTTTTCATCAAATAGTCACCCATTATTCGTTACAAAGGCAAAAGTACTCTTATGAGCTGGATAGAAAAAATTCTCCCAAAAGCTAAGTCAACCCAGAAACGCAATATTCCTGAAGGTGTCTGGAGCAAATGTACTGCGTGTAATGCAGTACTTTATAAAGTTGAACTTGACCGTCAAATGTCGGTTTGTCCTAAATGTGATCACCACATGCGCATTACCGCACGTAAGCGTATTGAAGGCTTTCTTGATGTAAATAACCGTCAAGAACTTGGTGAAGAATTTGAAGCACAAGATGTATTAAAGTTTAAAGACTCTAAACGCTATAAAGATAGAATTTCAGCGGCACAAAAAAATACCGGTGAAAAAGACGCGCTAGTGGTAATGAAAGGCGAACTTTACGGTATGCCTATTGTTGCAGCAGCGTTTGAATTTTCATTCTTAGGTGGTTCAATGGCCTCTGTTGTTGGTGCACGTTTTGTGAAAGGTGTTGAATACTGTTTAGAGCACAACCTTCCATTTGTTTGTTTTTCAGCAAGTGGCGGCGCACGTATGCAAGAAGCATTATTTTCATTGATGCAAATGGCAAAAACCAGTGCTGCATTAGCTAAAATGAGCGAAAAAGGCCTGCCTTATGTGTCAGTATTAACCGACCCAACGATGGGCGGTGTTTCGGCAAGTTTAGCCATGCTTGGTGATATTAACGTAGCTGAGCCAAAAGCACTTATCGGTTTTGCTGGCCCTCGTGTTATTGAGCAAACAGTACGTGAAAAACTTCCTGAAGGTTTCCAACGTAGTGAATTCTTAAAAGAAAAAGGCGCAATCGATATGATTATTGATCGCCGTGAAATGCGTGACACCTTAGCAAGAATGTTAGCTAAATTTACAGCGCAGCCTAGTGTTACCGCTTCTGAAGATTAATCAGTTAAGTTAAGTTAAGTTAAGCTCTTCCATGACTTCAACATTTTCAAGCCACTCTCAGGGAAAAAGCCTGCCAGAGTGGCTTTCTTATTTAGAATCTATTCATAGCATCGAAATCGATTTAGGCCTTGAGCGCATAAAGTTAGTTGCGCAAAAACTTAATATCGATTTTTCATTTGCAAAAGTTATTACCGTTGCCGGCACTAATGGCAAGGGCACTACCTGTGCGTTTTTAGAAAACGCATTACTTAAAGAAAATGCAAACGTTGCGGTCTATTCATCACCTCATATTGAGCACTTTAACGAGCGCTTAAGAGTGAATAAAATTGATGTTGATGACCAAAGTTTTATCAACGCGTTTGAGCAAATAGAAGCTGCACGTGCTGATATTTCGTTAACCTATTATGAATTTACCACGCTAGCTGCTTTTCTTGTTTTGATGGCACAAAAGCCAGATTACATTATTTTAGAAGTAGGCTTAGGCGGGCGCTTAGATGCGACTAATATGATAGATGCAGATATTGCGGTACTGACAAGTATCGATCTTGATCATCAAGCTTTCTTAGGTGATACCCGAGACGCTATCGGCTATGAAAAAGCCGGTATTATGCGTGGTGGAAAATTGGCCATTGTTGGTGATGACGATATACCTAATTCAGTATTAGCTCATGGAAAAGAAATTGGCGCGGATGTAAAAGTTAGAGAGCAAGACTTTTTCCTTATCAGTGAAAAATCAAGGTGGCAGTGGCGTTATCAAGATTGTCATTTTAAAGAGTTATTGCCGACTAATATACCACAAGCTAATGTTGCCACCGCGCTTACGGTGTTGTTTGAACTTAAAATTGCTTTAGATGAACCAAAGGTCAATCAACTTATACAGGCAACTTCTGTCGCTGGGCGCACCGAATTATTTACTCAGCCTTGTCATATCTTGCTTGATGTTGGTCATAATCCACATGCTGCCCGATATTTAGCGGTTAATCTTAAGCAAAGAGGTTATCAAAAAATATCAGCAGTTGTTGGCATGTTATCTGACAAAGATATTGCTAATACGCTGGCACCATTAACCGATGTAGTTGATCATTGGTACTTAGCAAGCTTATCTGTTCCTCGCGGGGCGCAAGCTTGCACCTTAGCTAATAAACTCGCCGTTGACGAGACTAAGCTAGCTTGTTTTGACAGTGTTAGCGCAGCTTTTGAGCAGGCCTGTGAACAAACTCAAGAACAAGAACTGGTATTAGTTTTTGGCTCGTTTTTCACCGTTGCGGAAATCAGACGTTTATTGTTACCATAGCCAAGCTAAAGCCAATATTTATTAATGGCTTATAATTGACTATTTTTGGAGTTTCTTTTGTCTACCCCTTTTTACAATCGTCTTGTTGGTACGGTAATTGTTGCCGCTGTTGCTATTATATTTTTGCCAGATATTCTCGATGGTGAGAAAAAAACATATCAATCAGAATTTGAAAGTATTCCGCAAGCGCCGGCTGTTGAAACGGGCACTAACAATAAAACGTTTCCTCAAGAAAAACTCAACTCTCTAGCCAAACAAGAGAGTGTGGTTGATGAAGTCGCGCTTGACGTAGATAACACTTCCTCTAATAACAATACTGAAGATGACACTCAATCTAGGGTAAATAACAACTCAGATAAAGTGAAAGTGAGCGCTGTATCTAAACCTGAAGTGTTTGACGATAGTAAAACTAAAAGTAAACAAGAAAGCGCGTCATCAAATAGTACCGCTAAAAAAACCTTGCCTGAAAAAGCGGTATCTAGCCAAGCTTGGGTTATTCAACTTGGAAGTTTTAAACATAAAAAGAATGTTGAAACTTTAGTCAACAAATTAAAAAGCAACGGTTATACAGCGTTTACCAAGCCCATTAAAACCAAAAATGGCACCTTAACTAAGGTATTTGTAGGTCCTGAGTTAATCAAATCCTCATTAGAGAAGAAGATACCCAAACTGAAAGCGTTAACTAATGTTGACGGTAAAGTGGCACGATTTTACCCAACAAAGTAACAAACAAATAATAGAAAGCGTTGCTAAGTTGCTAGCGAAAACCGCATCTGATAGAATGCGCGCCTCTAATCAATGAGAAAATTCAATTTATGGTTTGGATAGATTATGCCATTTTGGCAGTCATTGGCATATCAACATTAATTAGTTTGATCCGTGGCTTTGTAAAAGAAGCAGTATCGTTAATTATATGGATCAGCGCATTTTTTGTTGCCAGTACATTTTATGTAAACCTAGCCAGCTTTCTTACTAATATTTCAGATCAACTGCTGCGTAATGCTGCGGCAATTACTATTCTTTTTGTAACCACATTAATTTTGGGTGCGCTTGTTAACTATATTATTGGCCAATTGGTTAGTAAAACAGGCCTGTCTGGAACTGATCGTGTGCTAGGCTTAGCCTTTGGTGCATTAAGAGGTGTATTGGTGATCAGCGCGTTGCTGTTTTTTATGGATGCTTTTACTCCCGCGGCTCAAAGCTCTTGGTGGCAAGCATCGCAGTTAATACCTGAATTTACAGTAGTGGTAGAGTGGTTTTTTGAATACCTCAAAGAGTCATCGAGTTTTCTTACTTAATTTAATATTCTCCGGAGAATAATTGCATGTGTGGTATTGTTGGCATTGTTGGTAACTCGCCTGTTAGCCAGTATTTATATGATGGTTTGACTGTGCTTCAACATAGAGGGCAGGACGCTGCAGGTATTGTTACGATTAGTGATAATACTTTTAGAATGCGTAAAGCAAATGGGCTTGTGAAAGATGTTTTTCACACGCGTCACATGCTGCGTTTACAGGGTAACATTGGTATTGGCCATATTCGCTACCCAACAGCAGGTAGTTCAAGCTCTTCAGAAGCTCAACCTTTTTATGCAAACTCTCCTTTTGGTATTTCTTTTGCTCACAATGGTAACTTAACCAATGCTGAAGAGTTAAAAGATTGGTTGTATAAAGAAGCGAGACGTCATGTAAACACAACGTCTGACTCTGAAATATTGATGAATATTTTAGCGCATGAATTGCAAACAACAGATAGCTTAGACCTAACGCCAGACGACATATTTAAAGCGATAAAAAACCTACACAAACGTGTTCGTGGCGCTTATGCGACTGTGGCGTTAATTATTGGTCATGGCATGGTTGCGTTTCGCGATCCAAATGGGATTCGCCCGTTAGTTTTTGGTAAGCGTGAAACGGCAAAAGGTGTTGAGTACATGGTGGCATCAGAATCTGTAGCACTTGATGCTTGTGATTTTGAATTTGTTCGTGATGTGGCCCCAGGTGAAGCAATTTTCTTCACTGAAGATGGTCAATTGCATAGTTATCAATGTGCAGAAAATCCTAAATACAGCCCATGTATTTTTGAATTTGTTTATTTTGCCCGCCCAGATTCAACGATTGATAACATGTCGGTATACGCCTCTCGTGTAGAAATGGGAAATAAATTAGCGGCTAAAATCGCTGCTGATTGGGATGATATCGATATTGATGTTGTTATTCCAATTCCTGAAACTTCATGCGACATTGCGCTGCAAATTGCTAATCATTTAGACATCCCTTACCGCCAAGGCTTTGTCAAAAATCGTTATATTGGTCGCACGTTTATTATGCCAGGCCAAGAGCAACGTAAGAAATCTGTTCGTCAAAAGCTTAATGCCATTAGCGCTGAGTTTGCTGGCAAAAATGTGTTATTAGTTGATGACTCGATTGTGCGCGGTACTACCTCAGAGCAAATTATTGACATGGCTAGAGCGTCTGGTGCTAAGAAAGTTTACTTTGCTTCTGCAGCCCCAGAAATTCGTTTCCCGAATGTATATGGAATTGATATGCCAAGTGCAAATGAGCTAATTGCGCATGGTCGTGAGCTTGACGATATTGCTGACTTAATTGGCGCTGATAAATTAATATTCCAAACCATTGATGATTTAATTGCGGCTGTTCGTACAGGCAACCCAGATATTAAAACGTTTGAAACGTCAGTATTTAATGGTCAATATATTACCAACGATATTGATAATAGTTATTTAGAAAAGTTAGATGCTGCTCGCAATAACGAAACTAAAGAGAGCGGCGATAAAAATGCTGACTCGATTATTGATATGCACAATGAAGGTTCTGAATAAGCAGTAGCTTATGTAACGACATTCAAATAATAAAGGCGCCATTTGGCGCCTTTAGTTTTTTTAGATTACGTATTAAGAAATATACTCAGCACCAAATCCCATACCAAGTAAAATTGCACTTACCGCCATGAGTGACACTAACATGACGAGACCACAAGTGACCACCGAGCTTGAGTAAATAAAGCCTTTTTCTTCTGGAATGTTCATCATAATAGGTACGCCTGAATACAGTAAGTATACAGAGTAAACTAGTGCAGCTAAGCCGGCCATTGCGACAAACCAAAGAACAGGAAATAATGCCGTTATACCAACCATTAATAAAGGTGTTGCAGTATATGTGGCCAATTCAAGTGATTGTGTGAAATCCGGTTGTGAGTCAAACGTTTTTGCCATCCACTGAATGAGAACAGCTAATGCAAAAACACCGCCGACAATGCCGATATACATGGCAGTTGCCATTATCATTGCGCTTGAATTCGTGAGTTTAATTAATTCTCCAGCGCCAATTTGCCAACCGATATGTGCTGCTGAAAAGTAACTACAAACAGCAGGTATCAAAGCCACTATTAATATATGCGTTAAACTGTAAACCAAACTTTCGTGACGTTTTTCGATGGTTTGCCACTCTTCTTTAGGGTGTGCATATAGTCCCCAAATATGATTTAGTATCATAATAATCGTCCTCTCTTGATCCCAAACATAAAATCGCGCTTGTTATTTAAGTTATTATTGTTGATTTACGGCACTATTTTTATATGCCGATAGTTTATTTATGAGAGAAGTTGAAGCTTGCGTCAAGCATTGAGTGACAAAATAGTGTAAAAAATATTCAAATAAATTTAAGTAATTGTAATTATTTCGACTGTTTATTTTGTTAACTATTTGATTTTTATTTTTATTTTGTTGTGTATTTTGCTTTTTAATACAAAATACTAGCAAACCTTAATTCTAATAATATTCATCACTTCCATATCAAACCCTGCCACAGTTTCAACTGTAGGATAATAGGTAATATTGACTCGTTGCCCCGTAAGCGACTTATATTGCTTTTTTCGTTTATATTTAAACGCAACATCAATACCTTCAAGCATGATGGTATTAATTACCCATTCATTATCTTCACGTTGTACATGTGAGGTGACTTTAATATCTTCGGTGTGGGTGAGCTGTTTATGTTTGTCGAGCAATTTATCAACGGGAGCATTTTTTTTCATAAAAATTCTTTTATCAATAGTTGAGCTAATTAGTATCTCAGGCTTTATTGTTTTTAAACAGTTTTTTAAAATGAAAAAAAATAACATTAGCAGTGCTTTTACTAAAACTAAACGGCTAATGCTAAAGTCGCCACAACCTTAATAAGGTTTTGTTGCAAATAATCAACGTACTCATAATATTGCTATGTTAAAATTTATGAAAAGCTAAGTTTACCAAGAAGATAGCGTATTAATGTCCACTCACCAATTATTATCACCCATACTGTCATTTCTTAAGTGCGAAACACCCCAAGCTTGGCTTGATGAAGCATCTAAAACTGATAATTTAGATATCGTATTAATCGATCATTTAATTTGTGAATTAAAAGCCGCCCAATCGGCGATGTTCTTAATACGTAAATATGCAGTTGATAAAGAAAGCGGCGATGCGCTGTTAGCATGGCTTAAGCCTTTTGAAACGCTGATATATAAGCGAGAAGGGGACTGGCGCACCTTGCCTGATAAAAATAAGTTAACTAAGTCAGTTATTCCTAAATCTAACTCGCCTTATGGCCAAGATCTTATCGATAAAATGGTTTTACTTATTAAGGAAGAGCTACATCACTTTTATCAAGTACTTGAAATGATGCATGACTATGACATTGAGTACAGAAGTATTACCCCTTGTCGTTACGCCAAAGGCTTACTGAGACATGTTAAAACCTTTGAACCTGATGCAATGATTGATAAGTTAATTATAGGTGCATATATCGAAGCTCGTTCGTGCGAACGTTTTGCCAAACTTGCACCTCATGTCGATAAGAAGCTCGGTGACTTTTATGTATCCTTGCTGCGTTCTGAAGCGCGTCATTATCAAGATTATTTAACGTTAGCTGAACAAATCGCTGGCAAGGATATTTCTGAAAGGGTTATGTTTTTCGGTGAACGGGAAGCAGAATTAATATTGACCAGCGACAGCGACTTTAAGTTTCATAGTGGAGTGCCAGCACTAGTATAAGCGCTGAAAATAGTTAACTTGGTAAGAATTATCTCAAAACTTACCAAGTATAAATTAAGCCATTATTTTATCGGCAAGAACGCAGCAATTTCGGCCTGAATTTTTTGCGCGATAAAGTGCTTTATCAGAACGCTTAAACAGCGATAGCCAGTCGTTGTCATCTTCTAATTCAGCAACACCAATAGACACTGAAATTGGTGGTAAAGACGTACTTGTTTGTTTTTGAACTAGTTTTAGTTTGCCAACAGCATTGCGGATTTTTTCGGCAAAATAATGGGCTTTATCAATTGATTTATGTGCCATCACCACTAAAAACTCTTCACCACCGTAGCGAACAGCGATATCTTCGCTGTCTATATTATTTTCAATAATCTTGGCGACATGTTGAATAACTTTATCTCCGATAAAGTGCCCGAAGTTGTCGTTAACCTTTTTAAAGTGGTCAATATCAATAATTAAAGAAGAATGAACATCAGTAAGTTTAAGCTCTTTAAGTTTCTGCTCGCAACCTCGACGATTAAACAGCCCAGTAAGTGTATCAATATTTGCTTCTTGTTTTGATTGCTCAAGCTGGTTACGCAAGCTGTTCACTTCATCAGAAGTTTTATTTAATTGATCCGTTAATACTTTGCGTTGCTGTTGTGAGTCGTTAACTGATTTCACCAAAAAATTCACTACGCTATGTAATGATTTATGCTGGCTCATTTTAGCGAGTGCTTTATCAACTTTTTCTAAGTCAAATAATGCTTCTTGCTCGTTTTCAACTTGTGTATTAATGCTGGCAAGGGTCATTTTTAACGTGCTTTCAAAAGGCGCTAAGACATTTTTTTCTAGACTACTGCTGTTTGAAATATATTCGCTAAAAAGTGATTCAAGAAAAAACGCATCAATTTGCGTACTGTCTTTAATGGCTTTATCTAAAGCACTGCTTAGCTCTGAATTTTGTTGTGAATAGTACAAATAAAGTACAGAGAAATTTATCGGAGTTGGGGCAATAGCTCTTTTTTCTAAAAATGACTGAGCTTTAAAAGATAATTGAGTAGCTTGTTGAAAGTTATCATCAGTAACCATCAGGTTCTCCAAACGCATTCTAAGATAAAGATAGATAAACCGATTATTTACCTTGTTCCAAAACTTTGAATACTTAGCTATTATTTTTATTTAAAATGGCTGTATGCGCCTATTTTAACAGCAAAGCGCGATGATAAACAATGTAAATATTATGTTAAAATTGGTTTTTTTAAGCTCTTTTTGATTCAAGTGTAACGAGAGACTTTAATTAACGCGTTTGTATTTAAAACACCTTAGTAAGTTTCTTGAAATTCGACAATTATTTTTAGAAGCTTGTTTGATTTCATCTGATAACGTTATAGGGATGAACGGCAAAATGTAAGGGAGCACAGGCTCCCAATTTTACCATTGAAAATTCATGGAACTTAGTTGATGTTAGTTAGTCAATGTTACTTAGCTGATGTTACTTAGTTTTGTTGAAAAGGTTGAGTTAACAACTCAATGCTATTGGGGCTTACTTTTAGCCAAGCACCTTGCTCGTACCAGTCACCCAATACAATGCGCTCTGCTGCGGCATTATTGGCTTCAATGGCATGGCGGTTCGGACGGTGTGTATGGCCATGAATTAGCAGCTGCGATTGAAATTGTTCTAGGCATAAAATCACTTCGTCGTCAGTAACATCCATAATATCTTGCGATTTCATCGCGGTAGCTGATGCGCTGCGTTTTCGATAATCAGCGGCAATTTTGCGTCGTACAAACAATGGCAAACTTTTGATCATGGCTTGCCACCACCAGCTGCGCGATTTTTTGCGAAATGCTTGGTAAGCCACGTCGCGAGTACAAAGTGTGTCGCCATGCATAATTACCGCTTTTTGCCCGTATAAATCTATTTCTGAAATTTCAGGTAGTAATTCCATGCCAGATTTTTTCGCATAACGCTTACCGAGCAGAAAGTCTCGATTACCATGCACGAAATAAACAGGCGTGCCAGTTGTGCTTAGGGTTTTGATTGCATTTGCAATATCAATCACAAATGTGCTGTCGTCATCATCACCAATCCAGCTTTCAAACAAGTCGCCTAAAATATAAAGCTTGTCGGCATCAGGGGCTTGGTTTTCAAGAAAAGATATAAAACAGGCCGTGATATCCGGCCTGTTTGGTGCTAAATGTAAGTCAGCGATAAAATAGGTCACTGACTTAGAAGCGATATTAGTCATAAAAATTTAAACGACAGTAGCCGACTCAACTAAAATTTCATCTTTTGGTACATCGTCATGGAAGCCCATACGACCAGTATCAACAAGCGCCATTTTGTCAACTATGTCTAAACCTTCAACCACTTCACCAAATACGCAGTAACCCCAACCTTGAGTCGACTCGTTTTGAAAGTCTAAAAAGTTATTATCAACTAAGTTAATGAAAAACTGTGCTGACGCTGAATGAGGGTCTTGAGTACGCGCCATGGCTAACGTACCACGTTTGTTGCTTAAACCATTGTTTGCTTCATTTTTAATGCTAGCACGGGTTTCTTTTTCATCTAAGCCTGGTGCAAAACCACCGCCTTGTACCATAAAACCTTTAATTACACGGTGAAAAACAGTGCCGTTGTAAAAGCCGTCTTCCACGTATTGTTGAAAGTTTTTTGCAGTAACAGGTGCGTTGTCAAAATCTAACTCAATTTTCACATCGCCAAGGGTTGTTTTAAAAAGGATCATGATATTTTCTCGTCATTTTGTCTGTAATCGCTAAATTGTAACTTAACTCCTGCGCTTGTGGTACAAAATAGATGAAACGATAAGTGATTTTTTCTATTCGTCGTAATGACCCATGCGCATTGTTCAGGTACAATTGCAAAAAATTATCCCCACAAGGGGATTTTTCGTCTTAACTATCAGGAAATGAACACTCTTATGTTACAAATTTACAATACCTTAACTCGGAAAAAAGAAGTCTTTAAACCAATTTCTGCGGGCAAAGTAGGTTTGTATGTTTGTGGCTGTACTGTTTACGACTTATGCCATATTGGTCATGCACGTACGTATATTAGTTTTGATAACATTAACCGTTACCTGCGCTTTTCAGGTTATGAGGTTAATTATGTGCGTAACATTACTGATGTTGACGATAAAATTATTAAGCGCGCCATTGAAAACAATGAATTACCTGAGCAATTAACTGAGCGCACTATTGCTGATATGCATCAAGACTTTGATGCTTTAAACATGAAGCGCCCAGATATTGAACCACGTGTAACTACGCATATGGCTGAAATTATTGCGATGATCGAAACCTTAGTGGCTAAAGAGCATGCTTATGTCGCATCAAGCGGTGACGTTTTATTTGATGTTTCAAGTTACGAGCAATATGGCAAATTAAGTGGTCAAAACCTAGAGCAATTGCAATCTGGCTCGCGCGTTGATATTGACGAAAGTAAAAAGAATCCGTTAGATTTTGTTTTATGGAAATCAGCTAAGCCAGAAGAGCCAAGTTGGTCTTCTCCTTGGGGCGAAGGTCGTCCGGGCTGGCATATTGAATGTTCAGCGATGAACGCCAAAGAGCTTGGTCATCATTTTGATATTCATGGCGGTGGCTCAGACTTGCAGTTTCCTCATCATGAAAATGAAGTCGCGCAAAGTTGCTGTGCCCTTGATACGCCGTATGTTAATTACTGGATGCATACCGGTATGGTGCAAATTGACCAAGAAAAAATGTCAAAGTCGCTGAATAATTTTTTCACGATTCGTGAAGTGTTGGCAAAGTATGACGCTGAAACGACGCGCTTTTTCTTAACCTCAGGTCAATATCGTAGCCAGCTTAACTACTCGGTTGATAACTTAGAGCAGGCGAGGGCATCGTTAGAGCGTATTTACACTGCTTTACGTGATATAGACTTACCTGAGGTTATCGAGCTTGATAAACAAAACCCGTACGTGGTTGAGTTTTGTAAAGCGATGGATGATGACTTTAATACGCCATTGGCGTTATCGGTATTTTTCGAAATTGCTAAAGAGCTTAATGTTGCTAAACAAGAAAACCGTGACAACATCATTGAACTTGCGTCAACCTTAAAAGGTTTAGGTGCATTACTAGGATTATTGCAGTTAGATCCTGCAGCCTTTTTACAAGGTGAAGGCAGTGACGACGAAGTCGCCGAAATTGAAGCGTTAATTAAGCAGCGTAACGATGCTCGCGCTAATAAAGACTGGGCAATGGCAGATGACGCGCGTGATAAACTTAAAGCAATGAATATTATTCTTGAAGACAGCGCCGGCAAAACCACGTGGCGTAAAGGTTAATCACACTCGGCTTTTTATTAGCTTGTTTTAATTAAACAGCAAGTTAAATAAACAAGTGATATAAGCAATAAAAAACTAAGAAAAACAAAAGGGGCTAAGTTTTCACTTAGCCCCTTTTTCGTATCTATTACAATATTATCTGAGAATTTGAAAGCTCAGTTATTTTGCGCCAAATTGCTCGCAGGCAATTAAGGTATTTTCAATTAAGCTTGCAACCGTCATTGGGCCAACGCCACCAGGTACCGGAGTAATAAAGCTCGCTTTATCTTTTGCAACATCAAACTCCACATCTCCCACTAATTTACCCGTATCTAAACGGTTAATGCCAACATCGATGACAATTGCGCCAGGCTTAATCCAGTCACCCGGAATAAATGCAGGCTTGCCAACGGCAACGACTATTAAATCTGCTGCACGTACTTTACCTTCTAAGTCTTTAGTAAAGCGATGGGTAGTGGTTATCGTACAACCGGCTAATAAAAGCTCTAACGTCATTGGACGACCAACAATATTTGAAGCGCCAACGACTAATGCGTCTAATCCGTGCGTTTTTACGCCAGTTGATTCAATTAAGGTCATAATGCCTTTAGGTGTACAAGGACGTAAACCCGGCTGACGAAGCGCCAGTTTACCAACATTTGATGGGTGGAAACCGTCAACATCTTTATTCGGGTTGATATGCTCAATCACTAGATTGGCATCTAAACCTTCCGGTAAAGGCAGTTGCACTAAAATACCGTCAATTGAATCATCATGATTTAACTCATGAACAAGCGCTAATAATTCAGCTTCAGAGGTTGATGCTGGTAAATCGTATGAGCGAGAAACAAAACCGACTTCTTCACAAGCTCGGCGTTTACTGCCTACGTATACTTCAGATGCTGGATCTGAACCGACTAAAATGACTGCCAATCCAGGAGCTCTTAACCCTTGTGCTAAGCGTTGCGATACTTTTTCTTTTACAGAAAGGCGAAGTTGTTCGGCAATTTGTTTGCCATCTATTAATGTTGCTGTCATAACCACTTTAAATTGAAGATAAAAAACGCACACATTTTGACATAGATTCACTATAAGGTGTAGATGTATGTGAATATGTTTAACATTAAATCTTTATAAGTAATATTTGAATAAATATCTATTTCTCGATTTGATAACGAATAATAGGTATTTTTTGGAGATATCTGGTGATAATTGAGCAGTTTGCTGTAAAAGTGAGCGAACGAATATTTTTTTTAAAAAAGTGTTTGACGCGCATCAGGCAAGTCGGTAATATCCGCCCCCGTTGAAAGCAAGTAAGCTTTTAGCAAAAATGTCGGTGATTAGCGCAGCTTGGTAGCGCACTTGGTTTGGGTCCAAGGGGTCGCAAGTTCGAATCTTGCATCACCGACCACTTTTAATTTGAGAGTTTACTTATACGGGTTTAACTTGTATGTTTAGACTTGAAAATATAAAGTGTTCTGTAGGTGATGTGCGCCCTTAGCTCAGCTGGATAGAGCAACGCCCTTCTAAGGCGTGGGTCGTAGGTTCGAATCCTACAGGGCGTGCCATGCATTTATATGCAAACTATGGTGGCTATAGCTCAGTTGGTAGAGCCCCGGATTGTGATTCCGGTTGTCGAGGGTTCAAGTCCCTTTAGCCACCCCATCTTTTTTATTTACCAGAATAAAGAAGAACGTTCAAAAAATAGTATCGGTGATTAGCGCAGCTTGGTAGCGCACTTGGTTTGGGTCCAAGGGGTCGCAAGTTCGAATCTTGCATCACCGACCACTTTTTCATATTCTGCTTCAAAACTTCAAAACTTCAAAACTTCAAAACTTCAAAACTTCAAAACTTCAAAACTTCAAAACTTCAAAACTTCAAAACTTCAAA
>NZ_JBPDIH010000001.1:232779-487758 GCF_052030545.1 Thalassotalea sp. PLHSN55
AATATTTTACAACTCTAAAACTCTAAAACTCTAAAACTCTACAACTCTAAAACTCTGCTGCGCCTTAAACTAGGCCTGAACCAATACAGAACCTTTATTGCAATTAATGTCTGCGAACACCTTTATGGTGCAATTGCACTTAAGGTGTGCATCTGCACCAAGGTGGTTCATGAGTATTTCTACGTATGGATGTTCGTTTGTTTATTGTTTTTCGGTACAATTTATTAACAAAGTCGCTGGCTTGTAATTTTTCGTAAGCGTCTGATTTTTATTGTTTTAATTTGGCTTGGAAAGGCTTGGGTGAAGGGTGGTTATAAATTTATTATATCAGGCACTTTTTTTGCTGGTGGCTGTGAACGGCTGCGTTGTTGTGTCCAAAATAATGTTTTTTGTGTAAGACATGCTGCGACTACCTCCTCTAAAAATACTAACAATAATTTATATCATTTGAGTAGAGAAAGTTTATGAGCTTGAAAAGTGCCTTAATGAATTTAACACCTAAAGAAAAACGCTGGTTACCTTGGTTTGGCAGCACTGGTAAGCTTAAGCTTGGTTGGTCTTGCTTAGTCAATAACAGCACCTACAGCGCTGTTGAGCAAGCATTTGAGGGCATAGCTGCTACCCGAGTAAAGCTATTACAAAATTGGGCAAATAATCAGTGGGATCATCTTAAATCGTTACTGAACTTAATCGATCTTGTGCAATTAGAAAGCAATCAATGCCTATTAACGGATAAATTACAAAGTACTGCCGACTTTTCCGAAATTTTTATTATCGATGTTGAAGGCAAAATACTAACAAGTACATTCTCAAAAAGAATAGGGCAAAAGCACCAAGAAACTCAAGCGATGCAGCAAGCAACAGAAAATGCTTTTTTACACGGTCCTTATATCGATAACGTTACCTTAACTATCGGCGCTTCCTCCTCTCAATTTCATGATGAAGTGACGTTAATGTTTTATCAACCGATTAAAATGGCAGGGAAAACCATTGGCTTTTTATGCGGCCGCGTACCAAATGATGTGCTAGGGGACTTAATTCAGCGTGAAGCCGGTCATATATATCCTGAATCTGGCGATAACTATTTATTTATGGTGGAGTCGAATTTTGACCGTCAAATAATGAAAGGAACAGCATTATCTCGCTCTCGGTTTGAAGACAATACCTTTAGTCATGGAGAGAACTTAAAATCGGGTGTGAACACAGAATACGGGACAGTAAAAATAAATCGACATACTGAATTTGAAATTCGTTTTACGGATCCTGCCACCAATGATTTGCATCCAGGGGTTCGTGAAACCATTTCACATGGAGAGAACTTGTTTGTGACTTACCCAGGATATTCAGACTATCGTCACATTCCTGTTATTGGTAAGGGGGTGACCTTTAAAGTGCCAGGATCGTTAGATACTTGGGGAATGATGTGCGAGGCGGATCTTGAAGAAGTATATCGCAGGCGTTCAATTAACCTTGGTTTAATGCAAATTTATTTTGTTATGGTTAGTAGCATTTTAGGTATTCATGCCGGTTTAACGACTTTCACTGGCTTATCTGATGTTGTTGTTGGCACTATTACAGTCTTTTTTGCCTTGCTCAGTTGTTTTGTATTTTCAAAACTAGGTACCAACCGCATTTCTAAACGCCTTAATAAGATGACGGAAGTGATACGTACTATTGCTGAAGGCGAAGGTAACCTTACGCAACGATTAAATGCCGATAAAATTAAACATGACGAAACGGGAGATATGAGTCGCTGGATTAATAGTTTTATTGATAATTTAGACGGTATTGTCGGACAGGTTATTCAAGCGTCGGGCAATGTAAAGGCGACGAATGAGACAATGTTGTCACGCAATGAAGAAGCCCATTCAAGCTCCCATCAAGTGCATCAATCAATGGAACACATGCAGCAATTAATCGAAAATCAAAGTCAGGTTATATTGCAAGCCGCCAGTACCGCTGAGAACATGAAATCGACCATGGCTACAGTCGTTGAAAAAGCGAAAAAAGATTACTTAGATGCACGGGCAGCAACGCAAGAAATAAGAGATGTTGTCGATACAACCGCTAGCTCTGTTCAATCTATTGATGCTCGAATGGAGGAAATTGGCAATATTATTAGTGTGATCACAGACATCACCAACCAAACCAATTTACTCGCTCTGAATGCAGCCATTGAAGCAGCCCGCGCCGGTGAGCATGGTCGAGGCTTTTCCGTCGTTTCTGATGAAGTTAGGGGATTAGCTGCAAGAACCGCTACGGCAGCACAAGATATTCAAACGATGATCCAAAGCTTGCAGTCACAAACGCAACAAGCGGTAAGCTTTATGGAGTCGGGTGTTAAAAATGTTGATCAAAACCTTAAACTTACCGAAGCCGCTTCAAATGAGAATCAAGAGTTACATCAAATAGTTGATGAAATGTTTGAAACCATTAGCGTTATCGAGCAAAACAGTGCCCGAAATGGTGAGACTGCGCGAACAGTAACTGAAGTCACTAAAAATATGACACATTCAATTGAAGAGTTAACACATAGCTCTAACATGGTTGACTCAACCGCGAATAAACTGCAACAACTTGTTGGCACATTTACCATTAGCGCCCGGTAAACTATGAATTCGAGAAGAAAATAACGTTAAAATGTGCGCTGTTTTTTGGTCGATAAATAGACGAGTAAATAAATTTTGCTTAACTACTCGACTCTACGCTTAAGCACCGCTATAATTCGTCGTCATTATTTTTAATCTAGACATCTTTTATCCGGAATTTCCGGGCCTAAACACCTGACGTTGTATGGGCTAGAAGTTAAAATAACTGTATTTTTTCTTCTATATATAGGTGCATTGTAAATAGCGTATAGCGCTAAGTTTTGAGGTAAGTAAATGCAAGTTTCAGTTGAGACTACACAAGGTTTGGAACGCCGTATAACCATTTCTGTTCCTGCCGAAACCGTAGATGTTGAAGTTAAAAATCGTCTTCGCCATATCGCGAAAACACAACGTATTAATGGCTTCCGCCCAGGTAAAGTGCCACCGTCAGTAATTCAAAAGCGTTACGGTCAATCTGTACGTCAAGAAGTTGCTGGTGAATTAATGCAACGTAACTTTTATGAAGCCATTGTTGCTGAAAAGTTAACACCTGCTGGCCGTCCAGAGTTTGTTGCTAAAAGCAACGAAGATGGCAAAGCGTTAGAATTTGATGCTACTTTTGAAGTATACCCAGAAGTAGAATTAAAAGGCTTAGAAGATATCGCTGTTGAGCGTCCAGACGTTGAAATTTCTGATGAAGATTTAGACGAAATGTTTGTTACGCTTCAAAACCAACATAAAACTTGGAAAGAAAACAAGCGTAAAACTAAAAAAGGCGATAAGTTAACTATCGACTTTACAGGCCGTGTTGACGGTGAAGAGTTTGAAGGCGGCAAGTCTGAAGGTTTTGAATTAGAACTTGGTGCTGGTCGTATGATCCCAGGTTTTGAAAAAGACATCATCGGTATGAAAGTTGGTGAAGAGAAAACTATCACTGTTACTTTCCCAGAAGATTACCACGCTGAAAACCTAAAAGGTAAAGAAGCTGAGTTCGACATCGTTGTTCATAAAACTGAAGGCCCAGTAGTGCCGAAAATTGATGACGAGTTTGCAACATTATTTGGTATTCAAGAAGGTGGCGTTGAAGCATTACGTGCTGAAGTACGTAAGAACATGTCGCGTGAACTTAACCAAGCGGTTAAAACCAAAGTAAAAGAGCAAGTGATCAACGGTTTAGTTGAAGCGCATGAATTAGATGTTCCTAAAGCGTTAATTGCACAAGAAGTTGACGTATTACGTCAGCAAGCAATGCAACGTTTTGGTGGTCAAATGGATCCTAAGAACATGCCTGAACTTCCTGCAGAAATGTTTGAAGAGCAAGCTAAGCGTCGCGTTGTTGTAGGTTTACTACTTGGTGAAGTGATCAAAGTTAACGAATTAAAAGTTGACGAAGCGAAAGTCACTGAGCTTATTGAATCAGCAGCTTCAGCATACGAAGATCCACAAGAAGTTATCGAATACTACAAAACAAACAAAGAGCTTTCTCAACAAATGCAAAACGTTGCATTAGAAGAGCAAGCAGTTGAATTAGTATTAGCTTCTGCAAAAGTAACTGACAAAAAAGCGTCTTTCCAAGAAATTATGAACCCAGAAGGTAAGTAATCTCTTTGCTGCGTTAACACTAAAATAAGCGAAATTTTGTCGATATATTACTCAATTTAGCTTTCTAGTAAATAATAGTGCAGCTTTAGATTGACATCTTGTCAAGCAATAGCTTAAATGGCTTGTATGGAGACATACGAGCCATTTTTTTATATTAAGGATTAAGCCTTGTTTACTTCTCAAAATAATTCTCATGATTTAACCAGCATTACCGAAAGTGCATTAGTGCCTATGGTAGTTGAGCAAACATCTAAAGGTGAGCGCTCTTACGATATTTATTCTCGTTTACTAAAAGAACGCGTCATATTTTTATGTGGTCAAGTGGAAGACCATATGGCTAACTTAATTGTTGCGCAATTATTATTCTTAGAGTCAGAAAGCCCTGATAAAGATATTTATCTTTATATTAATTCGCCAGGTGGTTCGGTAACGGCAGGCATGGCAATTTACGATACCATGAAGTTTATTAAGCCAAACATCAGTACGGTTTGTATTGGTCAAGCGGCTAGCATGGGTGCATTTTTACTTTCTGGTGGTGAAAAGGGCAAACGTTACTGTCTGCCTAATGCACGTGTGATGATCCACCAACCGTTAGGTGGTTTCCAAGGTCAAGCGTCTGATTTTGAAATTCATGCAAAAGAAATTTTATACATCAAAGAGAAGTTAAATCGCTTAATGGCTGAGCATACTGGCCAATCTTTAGAGAAAGTATCACAAGATACCGACCGAGATAATTTCTTAAGTGCAGAAAGTGCGGTTGAATATGGATTAGTTGACGCCATATTAGAACAGAGAACCGATAAATAAGTAACTTCTGGCGAATTGGCGTTGTTATCTGCCGATTTTATGAAATACTTAATAGTATCGAATGACAAATTTATTAGATTTTAGAGGTACCGTATGACCGATATTCAAAAAGGTGACGGTGAAAACGGAAAGTTATTATATTGCTCGTTCTGTGGCAAAAGCCAACATGAAGTGCGCAAACTGATTGCAGGCCCTTCTGTTTTCATTTGCGACGAATGTGTGGAGCTGTGTAATGACATTATTCGTGAAGAAATAAAAGAAATTTCTCCAAAGCAAGATAAAGAAAGTTTGCCTTCGCCAATTGAAATTCGTGAAAGTTTAGACGATTACGTTATTGGTCAAGACCATGCGAAAAAAGTATTAGCGGTAGCGGTATACAATCACTACAAGCGTTTGCGCAATGGTGACTCTCACAATGGTGTTGAGTTAGGCAAAAGTAATATTTTACTTATTGGCCCTACAGGTAGCGGTAAAACCTTACTTGCTGAAACCTTAGCACGCTTGTTAGATGTGCCATTTACTATGGCCGATGCAACCACGTTAACCGAAGCAGGTTATGTTGGTGAAGACGTTGAAAATATCATTCAAAAACTGCTGCAAAAGTGTGATTATGATGTAGAGAAAGCACAACGTGGTATCGTTTACATCGATGAAATTGATAAAATTTCACGTAAATCGGATAACCCATCAATCACGCGTGATGTTTCAGGTGAGGGTGTTCAACAAGCACTGTTAAAACTTGTTGAAGGTACTATCGCTTCTGTACCACCACAAGGTGGTCGTAAACATCCACAGCAAGAGTTTTTACAAGTAGATACGTCTAAGATTTTGTTTATTTGTGGCGGTGCATTTGCCGGCCTTGATAAAGTAATCGAACAGCGTTGTCATACAGGTACAGGTATTGGTTTTGGCGCTGAGGTACGTGGTAAAGATGAAGAAAAATCATTAACCGAGCGTTTCCAAGAAGTTGAACCACAAGATTTAGTGAAATACGGATTAATTCCTGAATTCATTGGTCGTTTACCAGTTGTTGCTACTTTAAGTGAACTCGATGAAGATGCATTAATTCAAATCCTTCAAGAGCCAAAAAATGCCTTAACTAAACAGTTTACTGCACTTTTTGATATGGAAGATGTCGAGCTAGAGTTTAGAAAAGACGCCTTACTGGCGATCGCTAATAAAGCCATGGTACGCAAAACCGGTGCTCGTGGTTTACGTTCGATTGTTGAAGGCGTATTGCTTGATACTATGTATGAGCTGCCTTCAATGGAAAATGCGACCAAAGTTGTGGTTGATGAAACGGTAATTAAAGGTGAGTCTAAGCCGATAATTATTTATGAAACACCACAAGAGCAAGCTGCATCTGAAAATTAACTTCGATAATACGAAGAATTGATTATAAAAGAGCCAATTAGGCTCTTTTTTTTATTTCTCTGTTGAAAGCTTCTTCAATATCCCCATATAGTTTTTAACTTCTAATTATTTTCCATCAGTATGTTTACAGTGCTGATTTCCGAGAGAGTAACAAATGACCGATGAGTTATCAGGTGTATCTGAAATCCCCGTACTAGCCTTGCGCGATGTTGTTGTTTACCCGCAAATGGTTATTCCTTTATTTGTTGGCAGAGAAAAATCAATTCGTTGTTTAGATATTGCGATGGAAAATGACAAGAAAATTTTCCTCGTGGCGCAAAAAGATGCCGCTGTTGATGATCCAACAGCTGACGATGTTTATGAAACCGGCACCGTTGCGACTATTTTACAAATGCTGAAATTACCCGACGGTACCGTAAAGGTATTGGTTGAAGGTGCTCAACGTGCACAAATAGATAATTTTGTTGAAACAGAGCAATATTTTACCGCCAATATAAATTACCTCGCCGCAGAAGGTGGCGATATCGATAATATCGAAATTTTAATTCGTTCAGCAATCTCTCAGTTTGAAGGTTACGTCAAACTTAACAAAAAAATTCCGCCAGAAGTGCTTACCTCTGTGTCAGGAATTGATGATGCGGAACAGCTTGCCGATACCATGGCGGCTCATATGCCACTGAAGCTTGTTGAAAAGCAAAAAGTTTTAGAAATTACTGATATTGCCAAACGCCTAGAATACTTGATGGCGTTAATGGAAGGTGAAATCGACTTACTACAAGTTGAGAAAAAAATTCGTACTCGCGTTAAAAAGCAAATGGAAAAAAGCCAGCGTGAGTACTATTTGAATGAGCAAATGAAAGCCATTCAAAAAGAATTAGGTGATATGGACGATGTGCCAGATGAAGCTGAGCAAATCACCAAAAAAATTGAAGAAGCGCAAATGCCAAAAGAAGCCAAGGAAAAAACCTTAGCTGAATTGCAGAAATTAAAAATGATGTCACCAATGTCTGCTGAAGCAACCGTTGTTCGCAGCTACATCGATGTAATGACCAATGTGCCTTGGAAAAAGCGCAGTAAATTAAAGCGCAATTTGAAGCTTGCTGAAGAAGTACTTGATAAAGACCATTACGGCTTAGATAAAGTAAAAGAGCGCATTTTAGAGTATTTAGCGGTGCAACAGCGCGTTAGCCAATTAAAAGGGCCAATTTTGTGCTTAGTGGGTCCTCCAGGTGTGGGTAAAACCTCGCTTGGGCAATCGATTGCGAAATCTACGGGTCGTAAATACGTGCGTATGGCTTTAGGTGGCGTACGTGATGAAGCAGAAATTCGTGGTCATCGCCGTACCTATATTGGTTCATTGCCGGGTAAGCTTATCCAAAAAATTTCAAAAGCGGGCGTTAAAAACCCACTGTTTTTGTTAGATGAAATCGACAAAATGGCCTCTGATATGCGCGGCGATCCAGCATCTGCTTTATTAGAAGTATTAGATCCTGAGCAAAACAGTAGCTTTAACGATCATTATCTTGAAGTTGACTACGACTTATCTGATGTGATGTTTGTTGCTACATCGAACAGCATGAATATTCCAGGGCCGTTACTTGACCGTATGGAAGTGATTCGTTTATCAGGCTATACCGAAGACGAAAAACTCAATATCGCGCGTAATCACTTAGTCACTAAACAAATTGAGCGCAATGGCTTAAAAACCAAAGAGATTGAGATAGAAGATAGTGCAATTATTGGCATTATTCGTTATTACACTCGTGAAGCTGGCGTACGTAGTTTAGAGCGTGAGATTTCCAAACTATGTCGTAAAGCGGTTAAAGCTATCTTGCTCGACAAGAGTTTGAAGAAAATCGTTATTAACCAAGACAACTTAAAAGACTATTTAGGTGTACAACGTTTTGATTATGGCAAAGCAGAAGATAGTAACCGTGTCGGCCAAGTCACTGGTCTTGCATGGACAGAAGTTGGTGGTGAGCTATTAACTATAGAAACAGCCTCTGTACCGGGTAAAGGAAAACTAACCTATACCGGCTCATTAGGCGATGTAATGCAAGAGTCAATTCAAGCGGCAATGACAGTGGTTAGAAGTCGAACTGAAAAACTGCGCATAAATGACGACTTTTACGAAAAACGTGACATTCATGTTCATGTGCCTGAAGGTGCTACGCCTAAAGATGGTCCAAGTGCTGGTATTGGCATGTGCACAGCATTAGTATCAAGCTTAACGGGTAATCCGGTCAAAGCGGATGTTGCAATGACAGGTGAAATTACCTTGCGTGGTGAAGTTTTAGCCATTGGTGGTTTAAAAGAAAAACTACTGGCGGCACATCGCGGTGGTATTAAAACTGTGGTAATTCCAAAAGACAACGAGCGTGATTTACAAGAAATTCCTGACAATATTAAGGCTGACCTCGCAATTCACCCAGTAAAATGGATTGATGATGTTCTAGCCATTGCGCTTGAACAGCCAGTTGAAAAATGGCAGGCTGAATAAAAAATCAGCAAAAAATGTTGTTTTTTCAGGAAAAAAGTCAAAAAAGGTGAAAAAAAGTGTAAAAAACGCAAAATTTCGCTTTTCAAACGACGAAACTATGGTAAGTTAACAACGCTGATATCGCTAGACCCCAATAGATATGGGGTCTAACAAAAAATAATCGCTTAATTTTAATTTTTGATTTCTTTAACTCGGCGCTTGATGTTCGATAGAAACGTAAGAATATGTTTCACAGGACGTTAAACAAAAGATGGCGCTGAATAATAACAATTGAAGGGGAAACACTGTGAATAAATCTCAACTAATCGAAAAGATTGCTGCTGGTGCAGATATTTCTAAAGCTGCTGCAGGTCGTGCATTAGATTCATTTATTGAAGCAGTTACAGAAGAACTTAAAAGTGGTGAGCAAGTTGCTCTAGTTGGTTTTGGTACTTTCTCTGTACGTGACCGTGCAGCACGTACTGGTCGTAACCCACAAACTGGTGCGACAATCGAAATCGCAGCAGCTAAAATCCCATCTTTTAAAGCGGGTAAAGCATTAAAAGATGCTTGTAACTAATCACAGTTATAAATAAGAATATTTAAAGACCACCTTTCGGTGGTCTTTTTTTATCTACTGCCAGTTTACTGGATTGGTCTAATACCAAGTGCATTAATAAATTGTTCACTTAGCGATAATTAAAAGTCTTATAGGCACAGGTTATATGCTCCGTGCATAACCTAAGTACCTACATCCATGTAGGCAAGGCGTTGATTGAAGAGAATGGTTATTCCCTTGTCAAAATCAATAACGATGGATATAAGACTTTTAAAATCGCCCTTTGGGAACTGATTAGCGAACTGATAACCGCTCAAAATTAAAGAAATATAGAAAGACTATGTTTAAGTAATTTTGTTTGTTCTAAGGTCGATAATCGAGTTCTAAGTTGACTAATTTATTAATGTAATTGGTATAACTGACAATTATAAAAAATATTTTTCATTTTGTGACTTCTAGCAATGCCTAGCATCTGCTAAAATCGCGCACAAAGAAATATAGCTGACGTAATAGAGACAAAAATGCTAGAAAATATAAGAGAAAGCTCTCAAGGATTGACTGCTAAAATCATCCTAGGTTTTATTATTTTAACCTTTGCTGTTGCAGGTATTGGCAGTTACACAACTGCTGTTGATACTTCCGTAGCTGAAGTAAACGGTGAGAAGATTTCACAGGCTGATTTTAACAAAGCTTACACAGCACAGCGCAACAGAATGGCGCAGCAATTCGGTGAAATGTTCAATACATTATCGGAAAACAAAGAATACATGGCTAACTTTCGCCAAGGTGTTTTAGAAAATGCGATAAGTGAAAAGTTAATTGATCAAAGCAGTCGTGATTTAGGTATTCGTGTTTCTGATCAACGTATAAAGCAAACTATTCGTCAAATGCCAGAATTTCAATCAGACGGCGTATTTGACAATAATCGTTACTTAGCGGTTATCAATCAAGCGGGTTTTTATCAGTCGTCAGATTTTCGTGATTATCTACGTGTTGAAATGACACGTCAGCAATTAACACAATCTCTAGTGGCGAGTGAGTTTAACTTACCTTACCAAGAAGAAATGCTAAGTGCTTTACAGAATCAACAACGTGATATTCGTTTTGCTACTATCTCAGCCAAGCAATTTGAAGCTTCAGTTGAAGTGACTGACGAAGAGCTAAATAGCTATTATCAAGCTAATCAAGCGATGTTCCAAAACCAAGAGAAAGTACAGCTTGAATATATTGCCCTTGATGTAGATGAAATTGCCAAAGGCATTGCGATCACTGATGAAGAAGTCGAAACCTTCTATCAAGAAAATATCACTAGCTATACCCAAGAAGAAAGACGTCGTGTTTCTCATATTCTTGTTGAATTTGGTGATGACCAAGACGCAAGCAAAGAAAAAATTGACGCAATCGCAGCTCGTATTGCTCAAGGTGAAGACTTTGCAGCATTAGCCCAAGAATTATCAGACGATAGCTTTAGTGGTGAAAATGGCGGCGACCTTGAATGGTTAGAAACCGGTGTAATGGAAGAAGCTTTTGAAGAAAGTGCTTTTGCATTAACCGATGTTGGTTCAGTGAGTGATGTTGTTGAAACGTCTTTTGGTTACCACTTAATTAAATTAACGGCAATTGAAGCTGAAAAAGTGAAAGCATTAGCTGACGTGCAAGAAGAACTTCATGCACAACTTAGCAGTGACAAAGCACAAGACAAGTTTTTTGAACTTCAACAAGAAGTGGCTCGTTTAAGCTTTGAATTTCCAGATAGCCTAGAAGATGCAGCGAGCGCTGCAGATTTATCTGTGCAAACTTCACCTTGGTTAGCTCGTGGCGGCAATTCAGCGCCATTTAATAATGCACAGTTAATGGAGACCGCTTTTTCAGATATAGTGATTTTAGAGCAATTGAACTCAGATATTGTTGAAGTCAACGATAAGTTAGCCGTAGTTGTTCGCTTAAAGTCATACCAAGAAGCAACTGTTAAACCATTAACTGAAGTTCAAGAAGGTATTAAAACGACACTAGTTGCTCAAAAGAGCACTGAAGAAGCACAAACATTGGCTGCTGATTTATTAGCTGAGTTTACCTCAGGTGCAGATATTAGCGCGCAATTAGCTGAAGTGAATGCTGCCTTTGAAGAGCACAAAGCGATTACTCGTTTTGGTAGCGCGATTGATTCATCAATCAGTAAAGAAGCTTATGTCTTGCCTCACCCAAGTGAAGGTAATATTTCTGCGGCAACGGTAACTTTAGCAAATGGCGATTTAGCCTTGTTAGAAGTTCAAGCAGTTAGTGCTGTAGACGCTGCTCAGGTTGACCCAAGCTTAGCGCAACAACAAGTACAAATGCTTGCTCAATCTGCATATAAGAGCTTTGTTGATGCGTTACGTGCTGAGGCTAAAATTACCACCAAAGATATTTCAAACTTAACGGTTCAAAACCAATACTAAGTGATAAATATTTTAGTTAATTGAAAAAGCTGCCTAGTGCAGCTTTTTTTGTGGGTAAAGAAAAGCGGGGGATAATTAAGGTTAAGCGCACTTGGTTATCTTTATTAAAAGCAATAAATGACGGGCCCGCTTAAGGGCTTAATATCCTAAGCATGTAGCAAACTTTTAACCTGCTTGTAAGCGTGTTAAAAGCATCATTTAAGCTATTAGTTATGCAATAAGTGGTAATGCTGTCCCATAATAAGTTTGCGTGTATATTTGTCTTTAGGAGCGCGCAGTATTTGAGACGTTGGTCCTTCTTCAACCACATTGCCTTTGTGCAATACCATCATCGAATCGCTAAAGTGACGTACAATGCCTAAATTGTGTGAGATCAGAATAAACGCTAAGCCCATTTGCTGTTGTAAATCGAGCAATAGATTGATCATTTGTGAACGTAATGATGGATCAAGAGAGGCGAGCGCTTCA
Organism: Thalassotalea sp. PLHSN55; assembly: GCF_052030545.1. Classification (NCBI taxonomy): domain Bacteria; kingdom Pseudomonadati; phylum Pseudomonadota; class Gammaproteobacteria; order Alteromonadales; family Colwelliaceae; genus Thalassotalea; species Thalassotalea sp. PLHSN55. Next base: position 245,095 of record NZ_JBPDIH010000001.1, read on the forward strand.
TCTAGAATGATCACTTGCGGGTTTAAAATAATTGCACGTGCTAACGATATACGTTGTTTTTGACCGCCCGAGAACATGTGCGGATAGAAGTTCATATGATCCGCTAACAAGCCGACTTTAAATAGCGTATCGCGAATAAGTTGGCTGCGCTGCGTTTCATCTAAGTCAGTATTGAGTTTTAGTGGCTCATCTAATAATTGTCGAATCGTTAAGCTCGGGTTTAATGTTGTACCTGAGTCTTGAAAGATCATACGAACATGCTGACATCTTTGCTTAAAATTACCTGAAGTCAGCTCTTGCCCGTTTAGCTTTACCTTTCCGGTGGTTGGTTTTTCTGCGCCCACTAATAGCTTAGCAAGCGTCGACTTTCCTGAACCAGCTTCACCAACAATTGCCAAGGTTTTATAGGCTTGAACACTAAACGATATTGGCTCTAAAGCGCAAAAGCCTTTTTTGTTGAACCAATAATTACTGAGCCGATAGGTTTTACTTAAATTGGCGACTTCTAATAAGGCTGACATTTAATTTCCATCCTTTAAAGAAAAGTGACAACTGACCAAGTGGCCATGGTGATTTTTAACTTTAGGAGCTTGGACACAGGCTTGTTGTGCGCGAGGACATCTAGGGCCAAGACGACAACCGATGGGCAAATGCTGCAAAATAGGAATACTGCCGGGCAATGTTGCTAGTCGCGACTTTTTCGGCAGCTGCATATTGGCTTTAGGGCTTGAGTCTAATAACGCTTGCGTATAAGGGTGAAACGGCTTGGTAAATATTTGCTCGGTGGTGCCAGCTTCGACAAATTGCCCGCTGTACATCACCGTAATGGTATTGGTCCAGTGAGTTACATTTTCTAAGTCATGACTGATCAACAAAATCGACATATTTTTCAGTTGATTTAAACTTGCCAGTAGCCTAAAAATTTGTGCTTGGTTAGTGGATTCCATTGCCGCTGTTGGTTCATCTGCGATCAATAAAATAGGGCGGCGAGCTAGCGCTATGGCAATCATCACCCGTTGACATAAGGCTTCAGTTAGCTGATGCGGATAGCTTTTTACACACACCTCATGATGTTTAATGCCAACTTTATGCAGTAAATTTGCCACCGCCAATTTTCGTTGCTTGCGTCGTTGCCAAAAGTTACCGGTTAATTGTGCGGTGTCGACCGCCTCTTCAAGCTGAGAGCCTATGGTTGTGGTGGGATCTAAACAGGCCATAGGTTCTTGAAAAATCATGGCAACATCTTTAGAAATAATCGCTTTTCTTTCGTCTGGGCTGTAGCGCAGTAAATCTATGCCACGCCAATGAAAACGGTCTGCATGCACGGTCCAGCGCTCATCGAGCACACCAACAATCGCTTGTGCGAGTAGCGATTTACCCGAACCAGACTCACCTACTAAGCCACGTACTTCACCTTCTTTCATTGATAAACTAACGCGGTCAACGGCAAGAATGTTTCTTGTTGCCGTTTTTAATTCAATGGAAAGGTTTCTAATATCAACTAAATTCATTAGTTACCTCGTCCAATTTTTAAAGCATGACGCATACCTTCACCGACTAAGTTGGTGGCGATAACCGAGAATAAAATAGCTAAACCTGGCAAATATACTGTCCATGGCGCGATATAAAATAAATCAATACCGTTAGATAACATTGCGCCCCATTCCGGTAAAGGAATTGGTGCACCTAAGCCTAAAAATCCGAGTGCTGCAATATCTAAAATTGCCGCCGATTGCGCTAAAGTTGCATAGCTGATAATTTTTTCAATAATATTGGGAAATACCGAATAGCGTAAAATCCGTAGTGAACTTGCGCCATCAAGCCTCGATGCTAATACATAGTCTTTAGTAAACTCTTCTTCCACTGCATTTCTGGTGATATGAATAAATTGTGGGATCAACACCATAACAATGGCCCACAAGGTATTATTTAACCCCGGCCCTAGAATAGCGACAATGATAATGGCGAGTAATAACGACGGAATTGATAAAATAACATCTAAAAAATGGTTAAGAAAGCTTGATTTTATGCCTCGTGACAATGCTGATAACGAGCCAATAAGTACGCCAATGATTAATGAAATGATAACCACGATAAAACTTAAACCAAAGGTCAGTGACGCGCCATGCATTAATCGAGATAGCATGTCACGACCTAAATTATCGGTGCCTAATAAAAAGCTGATATCGCCATCTTTATCCCACGCTGGCGGCAATAAAAGTTGGTCTAAATGATTCTCTATTGATGAGTGGGGCGTTAATATCGGAGAAAAAATGGCTAATAAGGTTAAAAATATAAAACTTGAGAAGCCAATCATTACCACAGGAGATTGTCTAAAGTTATGCCATAACTGTAGCAGTGGTGAAGGAAACTCTTCTTCTTGATAAATTTTATCACGCGCCATGGCGAGACTCCCTAGCCAATGGATTTAATAGGCCGTAGATAAAGTCGGTAAAAATATGCACGACAAAAATAAAGCTTGAAAGCATTAATAGCCCACTTTGAATAGCGGTGTAATCGCGCTGGTAAATACTTTCTATTAGCCAGCGGCCAATGCCGGGCCAGCTAAAAATAACCTCTGTTACCATCGCAATGGTGACTAAGTTCGCAAATTGTAAGCCGACATCGCGAATTACTTTTAATAGCGCGTTTCGAATAGCGTGGCGGTAGATGATCTGTTTAAACGTTAACCCTTTCGCTTTGGCGGCGCGAATATAGCTCTGATCGAGAACTTCTAACATCGCAGTTCTTGCTAAACGGATAAAAATAGTTGCTGGTGCTAATGCGACCACACAGGTTGGTAAGATCATGTGCATGCTAGCATTTTGAAAAGCTTGCCACTTGTAGGTACTGTCACTAAGCAAAATGTCGATCAACAAAAAGCCAGTCACGTGTTCAATTTCATACAACAAACTTAATTGACCAGCAGACGGAAACCAAGCGAGTTGAATAGAAAACGCCATTATTGCAAGTAAGCCTAGCCAAAAAACAGGAATAGAATAACCAAACATTGCCACAGTTAAAATAAGGTTGTCGGTTAGCTTTTCATGCTTAATTGCAGCAATAAAACCAATTGGTACACCCACAAACATCGCCACTAATAACGCAGCAATAGAGAGCTCCATTGTCGCAGGCAATAAAGTTTTAATTTCATCGAGCACAGGTAATTGGCTAGCCATGGATAAACCCAAATCGCCATTAAACATATGCGAAAGGTAAGCCCAATATTGGATAACAATATTTTCATCTTGACGATATTCGTCACTTAATAGTGCAAGTTGTTCTGGCGTGGCATTAATTTGGCCTGTTAAATTAACTAAGGCATCGCCGGGGAACATGTAGCTTAAACTAAATGACAGTAGCGTGAGCAGCAAAAAGGTAAACAGCAATAAATTTAGTCGACGTAGTGTGAAAATTATCATCTTACTTTTTACTCACTGCTGAAAAATCGATGCCGCCAATGGAGTGAAGTAGTTGTCCTTCAACATTTTCGCTTCTTGCTTGAAATCGCTTTGAGTGGGCAATAGGAATCAAGGGCACTTCTTTTGCTAAAATCTCAAGCGCTCTGGCGTAGTACTTTTTACGCAACCCAATGTTATTGGTTGCCAACGACTCTTTTAATAGTTTATCAAACTCTTCGTTACACCAAAATACGCGATTATTGCCTGACTCAGCGGAACTACAGCTAAGCAATGGCGTGAAAAAATTATCAGGGTCGGGATGATCGGCAGACCAACCTAGCAATACAGATTGATGTTCGCCTTGCGCAAGCTTACGTAAAAATGTGCCCCATTCAAAGCTAACAATATTAACGGTGATGCCAATTTGTTTTAAATCTGATTGAATTAATTTAGCCATAGTTAAAGCATTTGGATTGTAAGCTCGCTGCACTGGCATTGCCCAAATATCCATAGTAAACCCATCGGGGTAGCCGGCAGCGACCAGTAAAGAACGTGCAAACTCGATAGAGTACGTTCGGTCTTTTATATTGCTATTGTAAGCCCATGAGTTAGTCGGTAATAGTGAAGTTGCTTGCTCGGCATGACCAAAATACACCGCTTCAATGATGGCTTGCTTGTTAATGGCGTGAGCAATAGCTGATCGTACTTCTTGGTTATCAAATGGGGCTTTTTGGGTATTAAAACCTAAATAACCTACATTAAATGAAGTAACCGCTTCTAAGATAAGATCGTCGCGCTCGTTGATTTTTTCATGTGCTATTGGGTAGGCGACAACATCACACTCACCAGTAAGTAGTTTTGTTAGCCGACTGGTATTACTTGGGGTGATATCGAATAACAATTGTGAAAGCTCAGTTTTATTCTGCCAATAGTTTTCATGTGGGTAATAGCGAATTAACGAACCAGGGCGATATTCAATAAGTTTATATGGACCGGTACCTATTGGATTTAAATCAATTTGCTGATGGCGATTTTCTAGAGCTAATTGCTCGGCATACTCTTTTGATAAAATTACTGCAAAATCTGTCGCTAAGTTGGCGAGAAATGAACTGTTTGAATTATTTAAGTTAAAACGAACGGTATAGTCGTTTATTTTTTCTATAGACTGCACTAATTCGGCAAACCTAACACTTTCAAAAAAAGGATAGCTGCCGCCAGATACCTCATGGTATTCATGCTGTTCATTTAAAATTCGCTCGAAGCTAAACATCACGTCATCAGCATTTAACATCCGAGTTGGCGTGAAGTACTGTGTAGTGTGAAAACTGATATCTTTGCGTAAATAAAAGGTAATGCGTTTACCATCGCGGGTGACATGCCAAGATTTGGCAATTGACGGCACTATGGTATGGTCGTCACTGTTAAATGCAATCAATCGATCATAAAGGTGTTTAGCTGTGGTATCTACTGTGGTACCTGATGTTACCGTTTGTGGATTAAAACTCTCAGGGGAGCCTTCCGCACAATAAATAATACTTTGCTCTTTTAAAGACACGTCATTAGCTGAATCACACGCACTTAGGGCCAGTGCCAAACTTAGTGTGAGTATGCGCTTATAAGTGAATAAACGTGTTAATAATCTATTGTTCATCATTCATGCTGCCATCAAGTAAATTGTATTTTTTCAAATACCCTCGTAATTGATGATAGGTTAGCTCCAAGGCTTCGGCGGTTTTCTTTTGATTGAATTGATGAGCGGCCAAGGCAGATTTGAGCAATTCAATCTCATAGTCTTGTGACAGGTTTTTCAGTGACAATGGAAACTGTAACGTAGGTTTTTCTGCGCTGACTGTTGTAACGGCAGCAGTGTTTTCTGTTACGTTTGGTTCAATAGTATTCACTGTTTCTTTAACTTGAGCGCTGCGGTCGTGAGTTTTCACCCGTTGTTGTGGTCGATACGCCGAAACAAATGGATCAATAACCAGTTCATGCACGGGCACATGCGGGTTGTTGCTGCGATAAACACTACGCTCAACCACATTTTTTAATTCACGTACGTTACCTGGCCAATGATAATCAAGCAGTGATCGCTTGGCTTTTTCAGAGAAACCACTGAATAATTCAAAGTCTAATTCGCGTGCCATATTAATAGCAAAATGTTCCGCCAAAATAAGAATGTCTTCTATGCGTTCTCTTAATGGCGGTAAGGTGATCACATCAAAGGCAAGTCGGTCGAGTAGGTCGGCACGAAACTCACCTGATTCAGCTAAACTTGGTAAATCTTCATTGGTTGCCGCGATTAAACGTGCGTCGGTTTTAATGGTGCGAGAGCCGCCAACGCGTTCAAATTCACCGTATTCAACCACGCGTAGTAGTTTTTCTTGAATTAAACCTGAGGTATTTGCGATTTCATCTAAAAACAAGCTGCCGTTATTAGCACGTTCAAACCGGCCTTCATGACGTTTATTTGCGCCAGTAAAAGCACCGCTTTCATAACCAAACAATTCACTTTCTAATAAGTTTTCATTTAAGGCAGCACAGTTAAGCTTTAAATAGTTTTGATCCCAACGTTTCGATAAGTAGTGCAGGCGTGCGGCGACGAGCTCTTTACCTGTGCCGCGTTCACCAATAATAAGTACTGGTTTGCTTAGCGGAGCAACTTGAGAAATGTGTTCAAGAACTTCAAGAAAACTGTTTGACTGGCCAATAAGATTATCTTTTTGGTTGAAGCGGGTCATGCTCATACCTAATAATTGGTTTATTTCGCTAACAAATAGTGTATTTCATTAACGCTATGGATTGAAGTTTTTTTTGATATTATAATAAAACTAATTAAACCAATCGTTTATCTCGGTATAAAAACTTGGTATAAAAAGTGAATACTATCTAGCAGACAGTAAATTAATCATAGCATGAGGAAGTAATTATGGGTGTTTTTTCGAGATTTTCAGACATCATTAACTCTAATATCAATAGCTTATTAGATAAAGCTGAAGACCCAACTAAAATGGTGCGTTTAATTATTCAAGAAATGGAAGATACCTTAGTTGAAGTACGTTCATCATCAGCTAAAATGATCGCAGATAAAAAAGATCTTGTTCGTCAAAGTGCACGATTTGAAAATGACGCACAGCAATGGCAAGAAAAAGCGGAATTAGCGTTAAGCAAAGACCGTGAAGATTTAGCCCGCGCAGCCTTGCTTGAAAAGAAAAAGTGTGAAGACAGTGCGCAAGCATTAGCTGAAGAGCTTGCACATGTTGAAGAGCATATTGCTAAGTTACAAGATGAAATAACGCAATTGCAAGATAAGCTAGTTGATGCAAAAGCGCGTCAAAAAGCAATATTGCTTCGAGAGAAAAGTGCTAATTCTCGCTTAAAAGTTAAGCAAAACCTACATAGCGACAAAATTAATGACGCAATGAGCCGCTTTGACAACTATGAGCGAAAAATCGATGATATAGAAGCGCAAGTAGAGTCATATGATATTGGCAGTAAATCGTTGGCTGATGAAATTGCTGAACTTGAAGCTAATGAGAAAGTTGATGATGAATTAGCGCAGTTAAAAGCAAAAATGAACGCGGATAAAAAAGACAAATAATAAGCATATAAGACTATAGGAGAAGTATTGTGGAAGATATCATTATGGCACCCGTTATAATATTTATGGTAGTGGTTGCTCCTATTTGGTTGGTGCTTCATTATCGCAGTAAGGGGCAGGTAAGCCAGGGGTTAAGTGAAGAAGAGTATATTCAGTTATCCGAACTTTCAGAATTAGCCGATAAAATGTCTGACCGAATTCAGACGTTAGAAGCCATTTTAGATGCTGAAACACCAGATTGGAGAAGCAAGTTATGAGCATAAAACGCGGTGAGCTTTTTCGAAATAAAGACCGAGGAAAACTCGCAGGTGTATGCGCAGGCTTAGCAGACTATTTTGGCTGGGAAACGTGGTTAGTTCGTATCTTGGTTGTTTCTGGGGTATTGCTCGGCATGGGCTGGTTCATTGTGGTTTATATTGCCTGTTGGTTTATTCTTGACGAAAAACCTAAAAATGTTAGTACGTTTAAAAATGCCAATGCAAGTGAAGGACAACAACCTCAGTCAGCGCCTAATGCAAATAATGGCAACTTTGCTGATGAGTCAATTAAAGTCAAAGCGCGAATTTGGCAAGCGGGTGAACCACCAAAACAGGCATTGTTTGATATTAGACGTAAATTTTCAACGCTTGAAAAAAAGCTGAGAAAAATGGAGCAATATGTAACCTCGGCAGAGTTTACGGTTTCAAGAGAAATTAATAAACTGTAATCCTTGTCAGCGAGTATGTATCAATAAAGACCTTAATTGGTCTTTATTTTTTTCTATACCCTTCGTGCGGTTTTCCAAACGCTTAATCACAATAGCGCATTAACTTTTTGAATAGGTGAAATTCTTGAACGCTATTTTAAATCAAATCGCTATTATCTCGATAAATAACTTAGTAGTATCTGCTAGTTATTTTTAAATAATCAAAATTGTTACTATGGCATTGCTTAAAAAAGAACAGTTAGAAAAGTTAAAACACAAAGCAGAAGAGCTGCTTAATCGAACGCTCGACCAACACGTTACCTTAGCGGTAACCGGGTTAAGTCGTAGTGGTAAAACTGCATTTATCACCTCGTTAGTCAATCAACTTATCAATGAAGGCAGTGGCGCAAAGCTCAGTTTTTTTAATCCTGTTCATCAAGGGCGATTCATTGCTGCTAAGCGGGTTCCACAAAAGCATTTTCACATTGGTCGTTTTGATTACGACAGCGCGGTGAATGCATTTTCATTAGCGCCGCCCAAATGGCCAGAGCCGACGCAAGGTATTAGCGAATTGCGCATTGCGATAAAGTATCAGCCGAAAGAGTCGCTGTTAAAGTATGCGACTGAAACTGCAACCTTATATTTAGATATTACCGATTATCCCGGTGAGTGGTTGTTAGACTTGCCTATGTTAAATCAAACGTTTGAAGAATGGTCGATGCAGATGGTTAGCTTGTTAAAACAAGCGCCTAGAAGCGAGCACTCGCAAGCATTTTTAGCAAAAGTTGAGCAGCTAGAACCTTTAGCTCCCGCTAATGAAGAGTTATTGGCTGATATCGCCAAAGAATATACCGACTTGTTACATTATTACCGTGATACGTTAGGGTTATCACTTATTCAACCGGGTCGTTTTATTTTGCCAGGTGAACTTGCCGATGCGCCAATATTACAGTTTTTTCCGTATACCGCTTTTGAACAAATCGATGGTAATGATTATCAAAATGCTGGCGACGATACGTTGGTTGGCATGTTGCGCGCACGGTTTATTAGTTATAAAGAAAGAGTGGTACGCAAATTTTATAAAGAGCACTTTGTTAATTTTGACCGTCAAATTGTCTTAGCTGACTGCCTTACGCCACTTAATAAAGGGGCTGAAATTTTTGGTGATTTAGAGCAAGCTACGGCGCAGATTTTAGAAAGTTTCAATTATGGTAAGTCGGGTGTTTTATCGCGACTATTTTCGCCAAAAATTGATAAATTGTTGTTTGCGGCAACTAAAGCTGATCATGTAACGTCAGAGCAACACGTTAATTTAGTGAGTTTACTCAATCAATTAGTACACACCACTAAGCACCAACTTAACTTTGAAAATATCGAAATGGAGACCCTAGCTGTTGCGTCGGTTAAAACGACGCTAAATGGTAAAAGTATTTACCAAGGTAAGGAGGTTCCCGTTATTCAAGGTAAAAGTGCAAACGAGCAAAAACTTATTACCGTATTTCCGGGTGCTGTACCAGCGCGATTGCCCAAAGCAGACTATTGGCAAAATGGTGGCTTTAATTTTATATCGTTTGAACCAATAGAGCCATTAGCGCCGCATCAGTGTTTACCGCATTTACGAATGGATCAGGTACTTGAATTCTTATTAGGGGATAAAATGAAATGAATGATGTTGATGAAAAGTACCAGCAGCAAATTTTATTTGAAGACGAGCAATTAAAAAGCCAATCAATAGAAGATTGTGCGCAAATTGTTTTTGAAAACCAAGACTGGCAACCCGATAACGAATTGCTGAACTCAGTTGATGACATACCAGAGCAAGAAACTCGGCCACGTTGGTTAATGCGAATGATATTTGCGCTATTTAGCGTGATTGTGGTGATTGAAGCGGTTGAGTTTTTTACTTTAGGATTTTCGCAAACTCCGATTGTTGCAGCGCTTTATGCGGCGCTGCTATTTTGCTTGTCGTTAACCGTCGGTGCGACGATTTTTCGTGAAGTTTCAGGATTACGTCAGTTAAAAGCACAACAACAAATTAAACAAAAAACTACCGCTTTACTTAAAGGTGACGAAAAACAGTCAGCGAAAGATTTATGTACTGAGTTGTCGGCAAAACTGCCCTGCGATTTGCAGTCAGAGCTCGAACAACAATGGGCTGACGTCAACTTGCATGACTACAATGACCAAGAAATCCTGCAATTATATACACGTACCGTCTTGACTAAAGTTGATCAAAAAGCGGTTGCGGAAATTGCTAAGTTTTCGTCTGAATCTGTCGTGCTAATTGCATTAAGCCCAGTCGCTATCATTGATATGTTTATCATGTTTAGTCGTAATTTACGTTTAGTGAACAAAATCGCCGGTTTATATGGCTTAAAATTAGGCTACTGGAGCCGAATAAAATTAATTAAACAAGTCATTATCAATGTGGTTTATGCTGGCGCAAGCGAGCTAGTCGCAGACTTTGGCGCAGACATGTTAGGCGCCGATATGTTAGGAAAACTTTCCGGTCGACTAGCGCAAGGTTTAGGTGCCGGTTTATTAACAGCACGCCTTGGATTAAAAACGTTACAGTTGGTTCGACCTATCCCGTTCGAGCAAGATGCGCCTAAGCTTGGTCATATCCGTAAAGAGATGATTTCACAAATAAAACAACTTGCTTTAAATAAAGCTTAAACAAGTTATATCAAGGTGCGCGCGCGATTTATGCATAGTTATAAGTCGCGCTTTTTCATGTTCAAAAATCTTTACGATAGCACCTAAGTTGAAAATTTACTCAACACTTTAAGGTCTACTTTTTCAACAAAAATTCCCCTAGTATGAATTTAGCTAAGGCAGCATTTGCTGCAATAATTAAAGGTTGTTTGACATGGGGAAGGGTACAAAATACGTTTCAAAAATAATGGATGAACAAGGTCATATCCATTGGACTGAACAAGAAAATCAAGTCTGGCATGATTTGGTCAAAAGGCAGCTGGCATGCATAAAAAATAAAGCGTGTGATGAGTTTATTCATGGGCTGAAGCTGCTTGGTTTACCCAGTGATCGGGTTCCGCAATTATACGAAGTTAATGAAGTCTTAACAAAAGCGACGGGCTGGCAATGTGTGCCTGTTAACGCATTGATTGGTTTTGAAGAATTTTTTACCTTGTTGTCCGAGAAAAAGTTTCCAGTAGCCACCTTCATTCGCACCCGAGAAGAATTCGATTACCTGCAAGAACCGGATATTTTTCATGAGATATTTGGCCATTGTCCATTGTTAACCAATAGTGATTTTGCCGATTATACTCAGGCCTATGGCAAAATGGGCTTAGCTGCAACTAAAGAGCAGCGAATTTACCTTGCGCGCTTATACTGGTTTACAGTTGAATTTGGCTTATTAGATACGCCTCAAGGACTTAGAATATATGGCGGTGGTATTTTATCCTCACCATTAGAAACAGAGCATGCCGTTAATGATAAGGACGTAGACCGCAAAGCGTTACAAGTGCTCGATGTACTACGCACGCCATATCGAATCGACATAATGCAGCCTGTGTATTACATGTTAAATAAAGTGAGTGATTTAAAAACGGTCAGAAAGTTGTCTGTAGAAGACATTATGGCGTTAATAGAGCAAGCCAAAAAGCTTGGTTTGTTTCCTAAGCAATACGCCACTGATAACCACTAATTAAACGATTAATAGATTATTTATAACTAAAGGACAGTTAAATGACTGAACAATTATCAATTGCTAAATGTGAAGCATGTCATGCAGATGCGCCAAAAGTTTCCGATCAAGAATTACCTGAATTGCTTGCTCAAATTCCAGATTGGGTGCCAGAAGTTAGAGATGGGATCATGATGTTAGAGCGAGTGTACACATTTAAAAACTATAAACTTGCTTGGGAATTTGCCAATAAAGTTTCAGCATTGGCAGAAGAAGAGTTCCATCATCCAGCGATATTATTAGAGTGGGGTAAAGTTGTCGTAACATGGTGGAGTCACTCTATTAAAGGGCTACATCGCAATGACTTTATCTGTGCAGCAAAAACAGACAAGCTGCTGTAGCGTTTTGTTACAAGTTTTCGAACAATAAATTTAAACAGATGTTCCACTTTGCTTTTGCATGTTGTAAAAATTAGTTTACAATAGTCTTTTGAGTATAATAATCAGAGGACCTGCAGAATGCGCTTGGAAATATGTTGTCAAGATCGTGTCGGAATAGCCCAAAAAGTATTAGGCATTTTTGTTGATTATGATATTAATGTGCGCGGCATCGAGCTAAAGCAAGCTGGTGTTATTTACATTAATATCATTGACCTTGATTTTGCGCAGTTACAGCAATTTATGCCGAAGTTACGTTTATTAGAAGGCGTTACAGATGTTAAAACTGCGCCTTTTATGCCATTTGAACGCGAACGCAACGAACTGGCAACCTTAGTAAAAACCTTCCCAGACCCTTTTATGTCAATCGATGTTAAAGGCAATATTCGTTTAATTAATAATATCGCCTCAGCTGTTATGGGCATGACCTCGACAGCAATCATAGGTGAAAACATTGGTCAGTGGATCAAAGGCTTTAACTTCTCTCGTTGGTTAGAAGGGAAAGACGTGCTTGCTCAAACTCGTCGCTTAAAATTCCAAGATGAAGATTATGTTGCTGATATGATGCCTATTCATGTCGCAGAAGAAGAAGGTGCGCAAATATTAGTTGGCGCGATGATTATTTTAAAATCGGAATTGCGTTTAGGCGAGCAAATGACCGCCTTCAAACAAGCAAGCGATAATAACTTTTCAGGCATTCATGCTAGCAGTGGTGCAATGCGTAAAGTTATTCGTGAAGCAAAACGTATGTCGCTACTCGACTCTTCGATGCTAATTATTGGTGAAACCGGCACAGGTAAAGAATTAATTGCGCGTGCTTGTCATTCAGCAAGTGACCGTGCTGAAAATGCATTTATGACGCTCAATTGTGCGTCCTTACCTGATGACGCGGCAGAGTCGGAGTTATTTGGTAAAGGCGGCGAGCAAGTCAAACGTGGTTTGTTCGAACTGGCTGACGGCGGCACTTTATTTCTTGATGAAGTTGGCGAAATGTCGCCAAAACTGCAAACTAAACTACTACGTGTCATACAAGATGGTAGTTTTAGACGGGTAGATGACGAGCAAGAAATTAACGTCAATATTCGCATTATAAGTTCAACAAACCGCGATTTATTGAACATGGTTTCAACAGGTGAATTTCGTGAAGACTTATATTATCGCTTAAATGTATTAGGGCTTAATGTGCCTTCTTTACGTGAACGTCGAACGGATATTATTCCATTAGCAGAATACTTTATCGCAAAATTTGGCCAACGTATTGGTAAGTACAATATTAGTTTATCCGATGATTGTCGTGATTTTATTGAGCATTACCCTTGGCCGGGCAATGTTCGTCAGCTAGAGAATGTGTTAATTCGCGCAATTTCATTGATGGAAGGTAACGAAGTACTTACCTCACATCTGCAACTGCCAGCTTATACACGAGAACATGGCTACCTTGAACAAGAGTTTGAAGGCACGCTTGATGCCGCCGTTAAAGGTTTTGAAGCTGACTTACTAAGAAAGCTATATCCTGCGTATCCAAGCACTCGTCAATTAGCGAAAAAACTGGGGTTAAGCCATACCGCAATTGCGAATAAATTGCGTGAATACGATATTAATAAAAAGACCGTAAAAATTTAGTTACGTATTATAAAATAAGCATCTAGGCTAATTTTACTGGCCTAGGTGTTACTTCTCTTCATTATTTAACGCCTCATACTCCTTAGCTTCGACTAACTCACAATTTGCATGTAAAGATAATAAAACACTCAGTTTTTTGCTTCTTTAAGCTGTGTTCTTCTGCAACGGATTTTATTGCCGTAAGATAAATTCAAACGACGCCAACATGCACAGCGACAATATTTTCTGTCTGGCAAAAACAGTTGGGTCAATTACACTTAATTTAATTTCACTTATCGTTAAGGTTTTTTGATGAAGTTAGCAAGCTTAAAAAATAATACGCGCGATGGCCAGTTGGTCGTAGTAAATAAGAATTTAACCAAAGCGGTAATTGTTAGTGATATCGCCAATACAATGCAACAAGCATTAGATAACTGGGGACAAATTGCCCCTTTGCTTAAAGAAGTTTATTTTCAGCTTAACAATAATGAGATTGAAGATACCATCGACTTTAAACAAGAAGATTGTGAGTCGCCACTACCTAGAGCTTTTCAGTGGGCAGATGGCAGTGCTTATGTAAACCATGTTGAATTAGTACGTAAAGCACGTGGCGCAGAAATGCCAGAAACGTTTTGGACAGACCCGTTAATGTATCAAGGCGGCTCAGATGCGTTTATTGGTCCTCGCGATAATATTGATGTTGCCTCAACTGACTACGGTATTGATTTTGAATCAGAAGTTGCCGTAATTACGGATGATGTTCCAATGGCGGCAACAGCACAAGAGTGCCAAGATCATATTAAACTGCTGATGTTAGTGAATGACGTGTCATTACGTAATTTGATCCCAGCCGAGCTTGCTAAAGGTTTTGGTTTCTTTGGTTCAAAACCGTCAAGTGCGTTTTCTCCTGTTGCCGTAACCCCAGACGAACTAGAAGGGCACTGGGACGGAAAAAAATTGCATTTACCGTTAACGACGCATTTAAATGGTGAGCTATTTGGTCAACCTAACTGTGGCGTTGACATGACCTTTGATTTTCCAACTATCGTTGCACATGCAGCAAAAACTCGACCATTAACAGCCGGTTGTATCGTAGGCTCAGGTACAATTTCAAACTATGATCGCTCTGCAGGTTCTAGTTGTTTAGCGGAAAAACGTATGCTTGAAATTGTTGCTGATGGCAAGCCAACCACGCCGTTTATGCAGTTTGGTGATCAAGTGCGCATTGAAATGTTTGATAGCAATGGCGATAGTATTTTTGGCGCTATCGACCAGCAAGTGACTGAATACAAGAAGTAGTTAATACCTATGGGTATGTTTAAAAGGTGTTTTGTTTTTTAGTATGAAACACCTTTAATTGTACTTTAGGCGATAAAAGTTAGAGATTTTATAAGGGATATTATGCAACTTTATGGTTACTGGCGCTCATCAGCAGCATATCGTGTGCGCATCGCACTGTATTTAAAGCAACTTGATTTTGAATCTAAAGCGGTTCACTTAATCAAAGATGGTGGCCAACAACATCTTAATGCCTATGGCGAGCTTAATCCAAATCACTTGGTGCCAACGCTGGTTGACGGCGAGGTAGTGCTTAACCAATCATTGGCGATTATTGATTATTTGGACGCAAAATATCCCCAAAACGCGTTATACCCAAACTCAATGGTTGAAAAAGCCTTAGTTCAGGCATTTAGTTTTGACATAGCTTGTGAAATTCATCCGGTAAATAATTTACGGGTGCAGCAATATTTGGGTAATCAACTTGGTCACAGTGAGCAAGAAAAGCTTAACTGGACTCAACATTGGATGCAGCTAGGTTTCAGTGCCTTAGAAGCCAAACTAAACAAAACTGCCGGGGAATTTTCTTTTAATGATAAGGTCTCAGTAGCCGATATTTGTTTAGTACCGCAAGTATATAATGCCAATCGCTTTAACATTGATATGAGCGCTTTCCCGCTAATTACCGGTATAGTTGAACGATGTAATCAACTTGCTGCATTTCAACATGCGCTACCTGAAAATCAACCCGATGCAGTCGTTATTGCAAAATAGCGAGAACCGCCCTGTTTTGGTTGTTTTTTAACCAAAACAAACATTTTTACATAAAAAATAGTAAATGCTTGTTGCAACTACATAAAAAAAACGTTGCAATAAGTATTCACTTTTTACACATAGTATTTTCTCGATTATCTTCATTGTTACTATGAAAGCAGGGCAGTTATGGAAAATTCAACAAACAGTCAGAACCAAACACCATGGGCCGTTATTGTCACGATTATCGCTATTGTAGTCGCTGTCGTTGTCTGGCAATTACTCGATAAAGAGCCCGAACCTGAACCCGTTGAAATTGTCGAAGTTGTTGAAGAAGTCTTACCCGAGCCTGAAGTTATTGAACCTGAGATAATTGAAGAGCCAATTGTTATCGAAGAACCTGAGCCTGAATTAGTTGAACCAGAAGTGGTTGAAGTAAAAGAACCTTTGCCTGCGCTAAACGAAAGCGACGTTTGGGTTCAAGAAAAACTGCCTAATTTAACCTGGCGAAAAGAATTGTTAAAGCTAGTGATTAATGAGGACATGATCCGCCGTTTTGTTGTCTTTACCGATAATTTTTCTCAAGGGTTAGTTGCTTATGAACATAGCCCTTTTATTAATCCTGCGACCTCATTTTCGGCACAGCAATCTGAAAAAGCAGACAACAACAGCGAGCAACAATGGCTATGGGACGAAAAATCTACCCGCCGATTTAGTTTGTACGTAGACCTATTACGTTCAATCGATACCGATACGTTAGTGCAATGGTACGTGGAAATGAAGCCGCTAATTGACGAAGCCTACCAAGAGCTTGGCTATCCTGATGAAGAGTTTACCGATACCTTACAGTTTGCTATCACTCGTGTGCTTGATATGGACATCCCTAAAGACACGTTAGTTTTAACGCGCCCAAGTGTTATGTATCAGTTTGCTGACCAAGATCTAGAAAACCTTGATGCAACTGATAAGTTATTATTGCGCTTAGGGCGTGAGAATTTGCTGGTGATCAAATCTATTTTATTAGAAATTAATGAAAAACTCTCGAGAGCGGTTAATTAGTGGATTTACCGGTTGTTAATGATTGCATTCCTCGTCGAAATAGCCGTTTTTTACGTTGGCTTGGGCGCAGTTATCTTTCATCTCGCGGATGGAAAGTCGTTGGAACATTTCCTGAGCAAAAAAAATTTATCTTAGCTGTTGCGCCACATACCTCTAACTGGGACTTTGTTGTTGGTGTTTCAGTTATGTTTGCTTTAGATATTAAAATTAACTTTCTTGGCAAACATTCAATTTTTGTTGGTCCGTTTAAATACCTGCTCAATAATATTGGCGGCATTCCTGTTTATCGCGATAAAAACTATGGTGTTGTTGAGCAATTGGTTAATCGGTGTCAGCAAAGTGAACATTTTGTTTTGGGTATAGCACCAGAAGGCACTCGTAGCAAAACAAGGCAATGGAAAAGTGGCTTTTTACATATTGCCCACCAAGCCAATATTCCTGTGGTACCTGTAAGTCTCGATTTCGGAAAAAAAGAGGTGACCCTGTTACCTGAACATCAAATTTCGGATGACATTGATGCTGAGTTGAACAAGGTAAAACAGTGTTTTGCCAATACTTGTGCAAAAAATCCGCAAGCAGTTTAGTTTTTCTCAACAAATGCTTGCAACCTATAGAATGATTCGCGATAATCAGCGGCGCTTATTAGTGCTGAACAGCCTGATAAGTCATTCTATGGTGACCCTTTCGGTCCCTTCGCAATGATACTCTGTGAACTCGGCCAGGTCCGGAAGGAAGCAACCGCAGCAGACGACTCATGTGCCGAGGTGTGGCTGATTGGGTTGCCACCCAACTATCTTCTTTTATCAAAACATTCATCATATTTTTTAGTAACTTGGTATTTTGCTATTGCTATCTATAAAAAATCTTGTCTATCTGCTCATAATTCATTCGTTTAAATTCCCTTTTAAAACAATAAGAAACATAACTTTTAACGTTTAACCTTGTTTGTATTTAGTTAAAAATGCTTTTCTCATATGCTCAACTCTGTATTATTTAAGTATCGTAGTTTTGGATGTTGGTCGATGCTCCGCATTTTTATTATTTGTTTTTACCTCATTTTTGTTAGCTTCGCGCAAGCTAATAATAAGCCAGTGCTTACTGTAGTGAGTGAAGAATGGCTAGGGGTAACAAATGCAGATGGCACCGGGACCTATTGGGATATCATTAAAGCGGTATATAGTGATTCTTACCAGTTAAAGTTGAAAACTATGCCATGGCCTCGCGCGATGAGTTTGGTGGAAAAAGGCAAAGCAGACATCTTAGTAGGGGTCTACGCTAACAACGGTGGCCATTTATTATTTTCTAATCAACATATAGATACTGAATACCCCGTTTATTTTTTACATGACAATCAAAATATTCGCGTGCGTCATGTTGATGAGCTGGCAAACAAATTAGTTGCTGGTCGCAGAGGTTGGGGCTTAGAAAAACACTTACCTAGCAGTACAAGTTTTTATGGTGTTGATGATATTCGCAATATTTCTCGCTTGATTGCCAATAAACGCATCGATGGTGCATTAACTTATAGCTATAACCTACATTTAGCTGATCCCAAATCATCATTAGCAACCGTTGAATTAATTCCTGCGATGCCTTTACATATTGCATTTAGCCCGAATGAACAAGGTCATAGACTAAAAGCTATATTCGAACAACAAATGCCTAAATTACTAGAAAATGACTTGTTAAAACATTTTTTTGCCTCACCTGAAGATTACCATCATGCAAACTTAATTGACGCAGCAGCGACACGTAAGCAGGTTAATTGGCATGTGATCTCTAAAACGTTCAATAAAAACACGAAAAAACTTGAAGCAATGCCGTGGGAGGTTTTTACAAGTGAATATATTGCAAGCCAAGTTAACGAATTTAAGTTTGATCTTAAAATTAATAATTATAAAGAGACTAAAAAACAGCTGCTCCAGACACCTGGTAGCTGCGCCATTAACGTTCGAAAACCTGAGCAACTAAATAACAACATTCTTTACTCAAATGCTTTTCACGCTTTTTTAGCTCCGCGACTTTTTATTGCCAAAGACAGTTTATTAGAAAACCAAATTTCAGCACTTTTGGCAGATGGTAAACTTAATATTATGCAATTGTTGCGTCATCATGTAACTTTGCGCCTTGCAGTTAAAGACAGTTTTGGTCTTGAAAACAACGTACGAGAATTGGTTGGCTCAGAACTGTCAAATCGAATAATAACGGTAGATAAAAAAAATTATGATCGTTTATCTAATATGCTTGTACAACAACGTATCGATGCGTTAATTGTTTTACCGGCGTTATTAGATTCAGAAAGTAATTTGCTTGGCACAGAGCCGTTGACGAGTTATGCACTTAAGCCTGCATTAGGTAAGACGCTACTAACCTATATTGCCTGCTCTAATGATGATGTTGGCCGCCAAGTAATTAAAGCCATTAATAACCTGCTAAGTGATGAAAAGCATCAAAAAGCAATATATATGCCTCGTATAAAGCAAATGGAAGCACAAACGGCTAAGGTATATGAAAAGATATTAAAGCTAACTTTATTGCCGCAATAATCAAGTTGAGCCCAAATATTTTAATAGTAAAATATTGAGCTGAAATGGTTCAAAGTTTCGGTAATGATTATGCTTCTCAATTCACTATTTTTCTTCAACTGCCATTATGTTTGTTAATGAAAAGTAAAAACAAATCCTAAAATTGACTGTTTAAAAAAAATACAAACATATCTCCGCCAATATTTAAATTTCCTGCCATACTGAAAGTGAACTGAATGTTTGTTACTGGGGGGCCTATGATCAAATTGACGGTTAAAAAACGCATTCTCTTGCTAGCTATCGCACCAATAACAATTTTAATATTTATTTTAATGGTTGTAGTAAGTCAGCAATTAACTGCTTTAGGTGAAAAAGAAGTGGTTAAAATTAAAGAGTCAATGCTGAAAGAAAAAAGAGAGTCATTGAAAAATTATGTCGATATTGCCTTGTCTTCGGTTGAACCTTTGCTTAATCAAAGTGACATTTCAATAGCTGAAATGAAAGAGTTAGTTGCACATCAACTGCGAACTATTCGATTTGGTGAGCTAAAAGATGGCTATATTTTTGGTTATCAGTTTGATGGCGTCAACGTTATTATGGGACCAAAACCTCAACTGGAAGGTAAGAACCTTTATGATCTAAAAGATCCTGATGGTGTCATGGTGATTAAAGAATTAATTGACCGTGCAAAAGAAGGCGGTGGTTTTTTGGAGTACCAATGGAACAAACCGTCTAAAAAAACGGAAGTAACCAAACTGAGTTATGCGCGAGCGATTGATAAGTTTCAATGGATGATGGGAACCGGTTTTTATATCGATGATATAGATGATGAAATTGCCAAAACGAAAATAGAAGTTAATGAAAATATTAAACAATCGTTAATTATTATCGCCGTACTTGGTGTCATTTTAGTGATATTAATCGTATTGCTCAGTTCATACATTTCAGGGCGGATCACAAAACCATTAAGCGATACCGCTGAAGCTCTTGACGATATTAGTCAGGGGGATGGTGATTTAACCCAACGATTGAGAGTACGTGCCGATGATGAAATTGGCAGTGTCTCTAAAGGTTTCAATTTATTTGTCGAAAAAATACATACGTCCATTTCTGAATTAAAATCTGGGGTAGAAGAGTTAACTAAGTCAACCGCTCGTATGGATAAAGTTGTTGTTAATACAAACTTAAATACCGATAAACAAAATGTAGAAACAACACAAGCTGCAACAGCTATTCATCAAATGGCTGCTTCTGCACAAGAGGTCGCTTCAAGTGCGTCTGGCGCTGCCGATGCAGCAAGAGAAGCTGATTCTGAAGCGTCAAAAGGCCAACAAATTGTTGAAGATACTATTGATTCAATTGCCAGTTTATCGACTGAAATTATTGGCGCTGCAGAAGTGATTAATCAACTAAGCAGCGATGCTGATCAAATAGGCAGCGTCTTAAACGTGATTAAAGATATTGCCGATCAAACCAACTTATTAGCGCTAAACGCTGCCATTGAAGCAGCCCGTGCTGGTGAACTTGGTAGAGGATTTTCTGTTGTTGCCGACGAAGTTAGAACACTTGCCAATCGAACCCAACAAAGTACTGAAGAAATTCAAGAAATGATTGAGCGACTGCAAAAAGGGGCTGGTCAAGCGGTGGTGGTTATGGAAAGCAGCCAAGAACAAGGACGTGTTACTGTTGATATGGCATCGAATGCGAGAAGCTCGCTTGAAGTGATTACTGAGTCGGTAAGTGTTATCAACGATATGAATACTCAAATTGCGACTGCTGCTGAACAGCAAACCTCGGTCGCTAATGAAATTAGCCAAAATGTTCAACAGGTTGCCGATATTGCCGCTGAATCGTCTGAAAATGTTGCTGAACTAACGGAAACTTCAACGGAGCTGTCTGAACTTGAACATAAACTTGCGAGTATCGTTGCGCAATTTAAATTGTAGTTGCTGAACATTTTAATTTCGACGTATACGCCGCGCTAAGTAAAACTACTTAGCGTGGCGTTTTTATTTGATGTACTGAACTGCCTCGTTCTACATTTTTCGACATTTCAAACTAGTTAATACCAGCACTATAAGGGGGTACGAGTTACTCGCTAACTTTAGCGTTTTTATCGCAAGATTGAGCTAATTAAATGAAAATAACGAAGGCATTAAAAAAGCTTTCAAATATCATGGTGAATAGATAATTATGAAAGCTTTTTTGAAAATTGATTAGCAAATAACGATAGATATCAGCATGCTGTGCTCTGAATATCGTTAGCTTAAACTAATTGTAACCTAAAACGAAACACGTACTGGTGTCGTCATTTAATTCGTATCCACATGCTAAATTGGCAGAGCTTGAATTTTGTTGCTCGTTGGTTGTTTCAATATGGTCGTTGTTGGTTGTTGATAAATCTGTTTGTGTGGTTACGTTATTCATTTGTATTCACCTGAGTTATTGCTAAACATTTAATTTGCTATATAAAAGTGCTTTAGTTAAAGCATGGCGCAATAGTAAATCCAAATATAAAAACGCTATAGTTGAACAAAGTAAAACGATGTATCAAAGTGTACGGAGAGGTCGTTTTTTAGTGTTTTTGTTACAAGTGCTAGGTGAATTATTGGCAATGATAAATGCGATTGTATTTACAGTATTATCTGTGCACTACCGCGAGAATTTCATCTTTATTTTTCATTAATTTGATGTCTTGAAATAACTGTTCGGCTTCAGGGAACTGCAACCGTAAATATCGCAACCATTGCTTTAAACGGCTGGAGAAATAAAAGCTTTTATCTCCCATTAGTTCCCGCTCGCTGTATTCTTGTATTAGGGTTTTCATCGTTTGCCAATTCATGGGGGCTTCGTTATTTTTGGTCACATTGGCTAAATTGGGTAAAGCAAGAGCGCCTCGGCCCAACATGATATTTGAAGTGCCGGTGATTTTTTTACAATTTTCAGCGTCTTGATAACTCCAAATCTCACCATTTGCCACAACCGGAATAGACAATCGTTCAGTTATTTTTGTAATGTACTGCCAATGGGCAGGCGCTTTATATCCCTGCAACTTGGTACGTGCATGCACACTTAACATATCTGCTTTTGCAGAGTCTATTGCAGAGACAACATCTTCTAATAAACTTGTATCGTCGTAACCTAAGCGAATTTTAACAGATACAGGCTGGCGGCTATCAACGGCAGCCCTAACGGCACAAACAATTTGATAAATTCTTTCCGGATCTTTAAGCAGTACTGCACCACCTTTACTTTTATTCACGGTTTTAGCTGGGCAGCCAAAATTAAGATCAATACCATGCGAGCCCATTTCAGTTGCACGTACTGCATTTTCTGCCATCCAAGGTGGATTTTGGCCAAGCAGCTGCATTCGCAATGGCGTATTAGCAGAAGTCACCGCGCCAACGCTAAGCTCAGGGCATACTTTATTGAAAATATGTCTAGGTACAAGTGAGTCAACCACGCGAACAAATTCAGTAATACATAAATCGTAACAGTTTATTGAAGTGAGCAAATCTCGCATCAAGGCATCTAATACGCCTTCCATGGGCGCAAGTAGCACCATGTTTTCAAAGTTTTTCATAAGTTTAAGGTGAATTTTTTTACTTGGTCGTGTTAAATTTAAGCGCTAGAATTAGCTTATGCCCCTAGTGTAAATGAAAAAACTGTGAAAAGTTGAAATTTTATTGCTATACCTTGGGTCTTTGTAAAAAGTTACGTTATGTTAAATGTGATGATCAAATAAACATTGGAAGGATAAAACATGAATCTTATAAAAAAATCTAAAATTTCAGCATTATTGGCACTTGTGTCATTAGCACTCGTTGCTTCACTACCAGCAAAAGCCGAAGTTAATCCTTTTGCTTCTGTTGATCAAGTTAACTTTGTTGCCCATGATCACAAAGATAAATGTGGTGAAGGCAAGTGCGGCGAAGGTAAAGCCAAAGCCAAAGGCAAATGCGGCGAAGGCAAGTGTGGCGAAGGTAAAGCTAAAGCCAAAGGTAAATGTGGCGAAGGCAAATGCGGTGAAGGTAAAGCTAAAGGTAAATGTGGCGAAGGCAAGTGCGGCGAAGGTAAAGCTAAAGCCAAAGGTAAGTGTGGCGAAGGCAAATGTGGTGAAGGTAAAGCCAAAGGCAAATGTGGCGAAGGCAAATGCGGTGAAGGCAAAGCCATGAAAAAAGGTAAATGTGGCGAAGGTAAAGCTAAGAAAAAAGGTAAGTGTGGCGAAGGTAAATGTGGTGAAGGTAAATAACAGTTACGCCTAACTAAACTTAAACGGGCGTTCAGCCCGTTTTTCTTTTCTAAAGAAGCAACGTTGATTTCATTGATCTAGATCAAGTTTTTCTGTTCAATCGGCTATTTTTCAGCTAGAATGCGCGCCTTTCATTCTGTAGTGTAAGGTCCACAAAAATGTCAAACCACGAAAACTTTAAAGACTCTAGTTCAAAGCGTCACTTGTTTGGTGCAATACTCGCTTTGTTTGCTATGCCATTATTACCTATGTTGATGGGTTGGTTTACGGTATTGTCTTAATCAGACCTGAAATAGAAAAATGCAAATATTAATTGTTGATGATAATAATCCGGTATTAGAACACATTCAGTCACTTTTGATTGAACGTGGCTTTGAAAGTGTTACCGCATCAAATGGTTTAGACGGCCTTGAAAAAGCGCAACAAAGCCATTATCAGTTAATTATCATCGACCATTTAATGCCAATTATGAATGGCTTTCAATTAGCAAAAAATCTTCGCCAAAATCCCAATACGGCACAAACACCGATTTTATTTATGAGTACACAAGATATTGGTGTGATTAAAAATACCGCGGAAGCTGCTTTGGTTAATGCGTTAATTACTAAACCAATAGATGAAAATGAATTTATTTCTCATGTTTATCGTTTGTTAGATCAAAATACTCAACATCAGTCACTATAAAAACATCTCGAATTGCTTTATTCTTTAACAATCTAGAATTACTATTTGTTAAAAATGAATCATCAACAAACAACCCTTCTTAAAAGCGCAGTACACACCATTGAAAATTACCCGTCAGAGGGCATCATGTTTCGCGACGTTACCGGAATTTTAGATGATGGCGAAGCGTTTAAATTATCGATTGACCTACTGAGCGAAAAGTTTGCAAATTGTGGTTTTACTAAAGTTGTTGGCACCGAAGCAAGAGGCTTTTTGTTTGGTGCGCCTTTAGCACTAGCACTAAATATTGGTTTTGTGCCGGTCCGTAAGCCGGGTAAGCTTCCACGAGCAACGTTTGCCCAAAGCTATCAACTTGAATACGGTCATGATACGTTAGAAATTCATCAAGACGCTCTAACCGCCGACGATAAAGTATTGATCATCGATGACTTACTTGCCACAGGTGGCACCATAGAAGCAACTACCGCATTAATTAGAAAACTTGGCGCAACAGTAGCCGATGCGGGTTTTATCATTTCATTACCTGATTTGGGCGGCGAAAAACGTTTAGCAGATTTAGGCTTAGCGGTAACATCGTTAATTCAATACGAAGGTGAGTAGGAAAACATCATGAGTTATCAGGTATTAGCCAGAAAATGGCGCCCGAAAAATTTTGAACAATTGGTAGGGCAAGAGCATGTTGTTACTGTATTGGTTAATGCATTAAGCCAACAACGTTTACATCATGCCTATTTGTTTACTGGTACTCGTGGTGTAGGTAAAACAACAATTGCGCGTATTTTTGCTAAAAGTTTAAATTGCGAGCAAGGCATAAGCGCTACGCCATGTGGTGTGTGTGATACTTGTGTAGATATTGACCAAGGGCGTTTTGTTGATTTATTAGAAATTGATGCCGCATCTCGTACTAAGGTTGACGATACGCGCGAGATTTTAGATAACGTGCAATACGCGCCTAGCCGTGGTCGCTATAAAGTGTATTTGATTGATGAAGTGCATATGCTGTCTCGTAGCAGCTTCAATGCCTTGTTAAAAACACTGGAAGAGCCACCAGAGCACGTTAAGTTTATTTTGGCGACAACAGATCCGCAAAAGTTACCTGTTACGGTCTTGTCGCGCTGTTTACAGTTTCATTTAAAAGCCTTAACGGTTACGCAAATTGAGTCGAAACTTGAGCAAATATTGCAAGATGAGCAAGTAACTCACGAAGCGGGCACATTAACTTTATTAGCAAAAGCTGCTCGCGGCAGTATGCGCGATTCATTAAGTTTAACTGACCAAGCTATCGCGCAAGGACAAGGCGCATTAAACATTGCTAATATTCAGCAAATGCTTGGTGGGATTGACCAAAACTGGCCTTTTAAAATTCTCATTCACTTGGTTAAACAAGACGCGCAAGCGTTGATGCAATTGTCACAAGAAATCGCCTCATTTGCGCCAAGTTATAGCCGACTGTTAGCTGAACTTATTCAATTGCTACATCAAGTTGCATTAGCGCAAGTTGTTCAGCATCATTTTGATTTATCGCCAGAGCATGAAATATTATTGCAAAAGCTTTGTCAGGCAATGTCGCCTGAAGATGTGCAACTTTATTATCAAATCGCATTAAACGGCCGTAAAGATTTACCTTATGCGTGTGATGAACAAGCCGCTTTTGACATGGTATTACTACGCTTACTTGCCTTTAAACCTATGGCACAGGTTGATGCAAATACATCAGATACCGCTCAGCAAACAACGCAAGTTAGCTTTGATGACGTTGAACTAAAAGCTAGCAATGTTAATACCTCATCTATAAAAGCTGCGCCAACAGAGGCAGTGCATGCCGATGAAATAAAGCCAGTCGAACAAACATCAATACAACCAATGCCAGCTCAGCCGAGCAATGAAAATGCTGACGCGACTGTAAATCAAACATTAGATGACCTTGATGCGCAATTGCGAGATGTTGAGCAATTAGCGCAGCAACATGGTCATGTTATGCCAAATGCTGAAAATACCCCCTTGGCAGAGCCGCAAGTTGAACAAGCGATTGAGCAACCACATGCAGCAGGACTAGAAGATGACATGTTTGCTAACGCACCTGTGCAAGAGCCAATGTCGGCAGCTAATGCTGAATTAGCGCCAGAGCTTGAGAATAATCATCATCAGCCAACTGAGTTTGAAAATAATGCGATAGCTCAACCCGAGCATCAGGCTCAACAAGTTCAAGCAAAAGAAAATCCTGTTCAGCCGATAGCGCAACAACAGGCTAACTCGGCAGCGAGCTATAAATCACCAATTGAAGCGGCTTTAGCGACTAGAAATATGCTGAGAAGTCGAAAAAAGCAGTTGGAGAAAGACTCAAAAAAGTCTAGTGGCGTCTCAGGGCGTCAAACTCAACAAGACGCACCTTTGGCAGATGAAACGGCAACACAAGACAACAAACCTCAGGTGCCCGATATTAACACCATACCTGAGCAGCCATTTAGCCCTGAAATTATCGACCCAACGGTTATTCGTTCTGCTAACCAAGTCGACAAATGGGCGAATATGATTGACGCCATGTCGTTAATTGCCCGCGTTAGGCAACTGGCATTGCATGCAACAATCGATGAAAGTTCAACGGATGATATTTTAAGATTGAAACTGGATCAGTCAATTAAACATTTAAATTCTGATGCCGCGCACAAGCAACTAGAAGCAAGTTTAAGTGAATATTTAGGACGCTCTATTTTAGTTGAGCTTGAGATCGTTGAAAAAACGGTTGCAGATCCATATCAAATTCAAGCACATATTAATGACAAACGTTTAGATTATGCCAAAGAGCTGATTAAATCAGACCCAGTTGTTGTGCAATTAGTTGAGCAATTTCAAGCTCAGATTGATGAAGATTCAATTCAGCCACTATAACTGTTACTTGAATTTTTTCGCAGAAGCCACTAAGGTGGCGACATAGAAAGTTTTACCCTTATATTTTGTAGTTAGCATAGGAATTATTATGATGAAAGGTGGCATGGGCAACTTAATGAAACAAGCCCAACAAATGCAAGCAAAAATGCAAAAAGCGCAAGAAGAATTAGCGCAAATGGAAGTTGTTGGTGAGTCTGGTGCTGGTATGGTTAAAGTAACTATGACAGGCAGCCACAGTGTTCGTCGCGTCGACATTGACGAAAGTTTAATGGAAGACGAAAAAGAAATGATCGAAGACTTAGTTGCTGCAGCTTTTAACGATGCCGTACGTCGTGTTGAAGAACAAAACAAAGAAAAGATGGGCGCGTTAACTGGCGGTATGCAATTACCTCCGGGCATGAAAATGCCGTTTTAACAACGACTTCTTTTAAAAAAGCGCCTTAAGGCGCTTTTTTTTTGCTATGGTTACAAGGAGGCTTTTATTAATAATATTTAGCCGTTTCAAGATACAGCTGCTTTCATTGTGATTTACTCTTTTTTTCGTCAATCGTGTGATGAAAAGAGTAAAGGAAATTGTGCCTTAATTGCCGCCGTAAGCGTACACAAGTTAACCATTTACAAAACTAACTAGTACAAAAGGGAGATAAAGTGAATAAACAACATACGCGTTTATTACGTTTAGTCTTATATGTACTTTTATCTTCATTCACACAAGCGGTATTTGCTCAACAAACTAAAAATAGTGAAAGTGCTATTGAGGTGATTACGGTAACAGCGCAAAAGCGCTCAGAACCCTTGTCAGAAGTTCCAGTGGCTGTGTCAGTATTAACAAGTGAGCAAATAGATGCCGCATTTGCTAACAATATTGAAAACTTACAATCTCTTGTTCCATCGTTAAGTTACCGAAAAGGCAATACCAATCGAAACTCTGCGCTTACGGTTCGAGGCATAGGTACGATTTCATTTAGTATCGCAGCAGAACCTAGTGTTTCAACCGTGGTTGACGGTGTAGTACTTGGGCGTTCAGGACAGGCGTTTTCATATTTATATGACCTCGATCGGGTTGAAGTATTGCGCGGGCCACAAGGCACACTCTTTGGAAAAAATGCCTCTGCAGGCGTACTTAATATTACCACTAAGCGTCCGACAAGCAGTAATGAAGGCATGGTTGAGGCAAGCGTATTTCAAGGTAGCGAGTACCGCTTACGGGCAAAGTTTCAGGGTGAGCTTAACGATGATTTAGCAGCAAGTTTATTTGTTGGTAAATCAAGTTATCAAGGAAACTTAGATAACACTTTTAATCAACAAGCAATTAACGGATACGAAAGCAAAGGCCTACGTGCCATGTTTGATTATGTTGTTAGCGACAATACTAATGCGCTATTTACCGTTGAACTAAACGATGCTGATGACGACTGTTGTGCGGATATTGAAGGTTTACCTAGCGGAAGAAATCCTGACTCTGCTGCTGTACCTGACAGTGAAGGCATAGTTGACGGTGTTGCCGATTTTGACCTACAACAGCGACAAGTAGATCACGATTTTACCACTCGTACTTTAGATAATACCAAAGCGTTTTCTGCTTTATTCGATACTGAACTAGGCGACTACTCACTGACCTCTATTACCGCCTTTCGTCAGTGGAAAAATACCGAATACCGAGAGGGTGATTTTACCTCAATTGGCGGCTTAGCCAGTGAACCTGTCTTTGCAGTGCCTTTTCAACTGCACGATGTTGGTCCGCAAACATGGCGGCAGTTGTCACAAGAATTAAGACTTGCCTCACAAGTCGGCGAAAGCTTTGATTGGCAAGCAGGGCTGTTTTTTTGGCAAATGGATGCTAAACGCAGTTTTACCCGAGCGGCTAGCTGCCAAAATAACAATGGCCAATTAGCGCAGTCGATTAGGCATTATTTAATCACTAATAACATTAATCAGTCTCCGTCTGCGCAAGATATTGCAGACGTTATTGAACAAGAAAATATTAGCTGCAATGCCAATGATATTGTGAGTGCGACGGCAAATATGACAACAAAATTTAATAATTGGGCAATATTTGGCGATGGCAAGTATCAGCTAACAGAAGATTTTCGTCTATTGTTTGGCGGGCGTTATACTTTTGATAAAGTCAGTTATAGCCATCAAAGAACAAATCACGACGTTTATGGCAGAAAAGGCGTTGGCGTTCGAGAAGCTGCATTAAATACTGATTATGTCGGAAGTACCGACAATAATAATATTTCAGTAAAACTTGGCGGGCAGTACGATTTGACTAACGCTAGTATGCTCTATGGAACCTATTCTCAAGGCTACAAAGGGCCTGGTTTCAACGTGTTTTATAATATGCATGACAAAGATCGGCGGCCAATCAAAGAAGAAAGCTCGGACGCTTTTGAATTAGGCCTTAAGTATTTTGACCAAGCGTTAATGCTCAATATCGCCGCTTTTAAAACCTGCATCTCTGGCTTTCAAGCCAATAATTTTGATGACTCTGATGGCACAACAATTACGCGCTTAACCAATGCCGGTGACGTCTCTACCCAAGGTATCGAGCTTGATTTTATGTGGCAGGCAAATGATGCGCTTAGTTTGTCTGGTGGTTTGGCGTTAGTTGATGCGCAAATAGATAAATTTTATTGCCCCAAAGATAAGCAATGTACCGAGCGTTCGGGCTTGCCTGTACCGTATTCTCCAGATGTGAAGTATTCGATAAATGCTGATTACATTACGGAATTTGAGGTGGCGACTTTATTGTTAAATGCTAATTATGTTTATACCGACCAACAAGTGGCAAGCTTACCAAACGATAACGGCGAGTATAGCCCTGCGGTTATTTTACCTGACTACGCCATTGTAAATGCCAGCCTAACGCTGTCGTTTAATGAAGATAAGTACCGAGTATCCATTATTGGAAAAAATTTAACAGATGAACACTATTATTCAAGCTATAGCGGCGACAACTTTCGTTATCAAGTTGCCCGTGATGCGGATCGCTATTTTGGCGCTCAGCTACAAATGCACTTTTAAGTTAAGTGTCTGTGCTTAATTGATATCTTTGTATATGATGTAAATAAGTTAGCCATCTTTAACAGTGAATTGTATTCGGTATGAACATAGGGCAATAAATGAAGGCATGTCGAGGTGAATTTTTTGCGATTGTTTTATTATGTTGCTCGTTCTTTAGCGCAGCAGAAAACGTGTTCACCTATAAAAGTTCAGAAAGTGGCTTTGATGTTCGCT
This sequence comes from Thalassotalea sp. PLHSN55, assembly GCF_052030545.1. NCBI lineage: Bacteria > Pseudomonadati > Pseudomonadota > Gammaproteobacteria > Alteromonadales > Colwelliaceae > Thalassotalea > Thalassotalea sp. PLHSN55. The sequence continues at coordinate 275,147 of NZ_JBPDIH010000001.1, forward strand.
TTCAATACGAATATCAGTTATTAAAGTTGGCACTTGAAAAAACTACTGCTGAATTTGGCCCTTTTATTTTAAAACCGAGTCCAGCGATGAATTTCACTCGCGCAATAAATAGTTTAGATAGTGATCAATATCCCAATTTTTTTATGTTGGCTTCTTACAATCAGTCACTTCCTAATGGGTTGTCTTATATACCATTTCCAGCGCAAAGGGGCATAATGGGCTATCGCGTTTTTATTACTTCTGAAAGCGGGGAAAATACGCTTAAACAGATAGACACCTTTGACCAGCTAAAACGTTTATCTCTTGTGCAAGGCGAAGGTTGGTCAGACGTCACTATTTTAAGAGAGAATGGTTTTAGTGTAAGCACTTTGTCTAACTACTCAAGCTTATTCTGGTTTGTTGCGCACAACCGCGCCAATTTATTCCCTCGTGCAATTAGTGAATACCGTGATGAATTTTTGCGATTCAAAACTCATATTCCAACACTAAGGTTAGACCAAAAATTTGCATTGCATTATCCTTTTCCTCGTTTTTTTTATACGCGCAGTAAGAACTTAAATGGTTTGCGCCGAATAGAGAAAGGGCTAAATATAGCGTGGCAAGATGGTTCATTTATGCAGCTTTGGCAAGACTTTTACCTTGATATGATAAATGAAGCAGACCTCAACAACCGCATTATTTTTGAGTTGGAAAATTCTGCAGCGCCTAGTTTTCCGAGAAATATTGACCAATACATGTATAAAATTAATTCACAGTAACTTTAGATGCTTGCACTAAGGTTACTGTGAATTGTAAAGCTAAATAATGCCTTGTTTAGCTAAGGGTAGCTCTCTATAACGCTTGCCCGTTGCTGCAAAAATTGCATTGCAAATTGCCGGCGCGATAGGGGGAACACCCGGCTCGCCAACACCACCAGGAGGCGCATCGCTGTTAATTATTGCGACATCAATCGTGGGAACTTCACCGATTCGTACTAACGGATAATCGTCAAAGTTTCCTTGGTCAATAACGCCATCAGTCGCCGTTACCTCGCCATATAAGGTTAGCGATAGTGCAAAGATTGCCGCTCCTTCCATTTGTGAAATAACTCTTTCTGGATTGACGATCGTGCCACAATCGGCCGCGATAAAAATATTATCAATTGAGATTTTTCCCAGCTCATTACTGCTGACTTCAACAATGCTCGCCACATATGAGGTAAAGCTGCGATGCACTGCGATGCCAAAACCTTTGCCCTTACCAGGGTTGTCTTGATAGTTTGCTTGTTGTTTAACGGTTTTTATCACATTTTTAAAGCGGGCGATATCAATGGGATATTCATCTAGGCTTTCACCATAGTTGCCATACTTTGCGTTATCTTTGTTGGGATTAACGTTACGGTCTTTACCCAATAATTGCAGCAGGTTATCAACCGGATCTAGCTTTCGCTGATAGGCTATTTCGTCAACAAACGAGCTAATGGCAAATGCGTGGTTGATATTGGTCACTGAGCGAAGCCAGCCTATGCGCGTATGTGCTGGCGCCTCGGCGACATCACATTTAATTGCACCAATATCGAAGGGCATGTCTATCATGCCTAAACTTGCTTCCGAGCCAATAAGTTTTGCTTTGGTATTAAACGTTGCGCCAATCGGTTGTGTAGCACTCGTGTGGTGCCATGCGTTAACGTTATTGTTATCGTCGATACCTGCGGTGAGCTTTTGATAACTGATCGCGTGGTAATAGCCATTTTTTATTTCATCTTCACGCGTCCACAATACTTTTATCGGCAGATTAAGTTTTTTCGATAAAACTGCTGCTTCAACAACAAAGTCAGGTTTCGACTTTCGCCCAAAACCACCACCAAGCAGTGTGACATTGACGCTAACATTTTCTGGCGCAATATCTAATGTTTTAGCAACCACATTTTGTGCTGACTGGGGCGTTTGGGTACAAGCCCAAATTTCTATTTTGCCGTCTTGATAATCAGCCGTTGCTGCGGGTGGCTCCATTGGTGAATGTATTAGCGCAGGTACGTAGTAATCGGCGGTTAATACTTTTTTGGCGTTGGTTAAATTAAGGTGCACATCGCCTTTTTCGCGTAAGGTTTTTTTAGGCTTTTCGCAACTTAACTGTAACGCAGCTTTATAGTCACTCGACTGATATTGGCTATGGCGTTCATTTACCTGCCATTGAATATCTAATAGTTCTCGCCCTTTAGTTGCCGCCCAAGTATTGGTGGCAATAACCGCAATGCCGCCAAGTGCTTTAAAGGCGACGGGCTCTTTAATGTCGTCGAGTTTAATAACATGTTTTACCCCTTTAACCGCCAACGCTTTAGTGGCGTCAAAACTTTTAACTGTACTTGCCAATACTGGTGGGCGAGCAATAACGGCATAAAGCATATTTTCTCGTTCAACGTCAAAACCGTAAACAGCTTTGCCTGTGGCTATGTCGTAGTTATCAACTAACTTAATGTTTTTATTGCCAATAAAATTATAGTCTTCTTTGTTTTTTAAGGTTAACGTCGACTTGTCAGGCAAGGGCAGCTTGGCAGCAATATCAACGAGTTCGCCAAAACTGACTATCTTCTCACTCGGTATATGATGAATATTTCCTGCTTTTGCTTGGCATTCTTTTACCGGCACTTGCCATAATTGCGCCGCAGCTTGCTCTAGCATAAGCTTCGCGGTAGCGCCTGCTTCTCTTAATGGTTGATAAAAGTCGCGAATAGAACGTGAACCATCGGTATTTTGGCTGCCATATTTTTTATCACCTAAACCTTGTATTACCTTAATTTGTTGCCAATTGGCTTCAAGTTCATCGGCAACAACCATTGGAATACTGGTACGAATACCTTGCCCCATTTCCGAGCGGTGCACTATTACAGCAACGCTATTATCGTGGTTAATTTCCAAGTAGACACTGGGTGAAAACTTTTCAGCGGGCACGGTTTGAGCAATTGCTTTTGGCAATAAAGAAAGTTGCGGTAAATTAATGCTCAACACCAAAGCAGAAGAGGAAATACCTAGACCCTTTAAAAATTTACGGCGGCTCACATTATTAATTTTTTTATTATTCATTATTTCTCTCCGCTAATTTCGGTAGCTAAATGAATCGCTTGTTTGATACGCGGATAGGTACCGCAGCGGCATATATTGCCACTCATCGCTTGTGTTATATCACTGTCGTTAGGACTGGCATTACTGGCTAATAAAGCTGCAGCGCTCATCATTTGTCCTGATTGACAATAACCACATTGCGGTACATTTAACGATTGCCATGCTTGCTGCACTGGGTGATCGCCATGCTCAGATAAACCTTCAATGGTAGTAATTTTGCTGTCAGCTAAGCTTGAAATGGGTAATAAACATGACCGCGTTGCCATGCCATCGATATGAACGGTGCAAGCACCACACAAACCTTTGCCACAGCCATATTTGGTACCGGTATATTTTAAAATATCTCTAAGAACCCAAAGTAGTGGCATGTCGCCATCTTCATCAACTTGATGGGTTATACCATTAATGTTTAAGGTGATCATGTCTGTCTCCGCTTGTTGTTAGTTGCAGGTATTAGTTGCTTGTATTAGTTGCTTGTTTTAATTAATTGTTGATTAAATTTTTGTAATTGTTGTGGTGTATCTATGTCGTCAAAAGCTTTGGCCAATGAATGAAACTGACAATTGTCTATGGCTTGTTTGATAATTGATTTTGCCCCTTGTTTACCAGAGAGCTGAGTTAATTGGCTAAAGTAGGTTTTTGGGAAAATAACCGGCGGTCCGAAATTCTCATCATTGTCTTGGCACAGGTGAATTTTGTCTGGGGCATTTTGCCAACAATTGATCAACGCGATTAAATCATGACTTGTTAACCGCCATTGATCGACTTGCATAAACAATAGCGCTTGGTAATCGTTTTCAAGCTGCTGAGTGGCATAAGCAATTGAACTTGCTAAACCTTGTTTAAAAGCTGCATTGATGTGCAAGGTGATTGGTAGTTGCTTAAGCTCCTGTGCCATGGTTTTAGCACGAAAGCCTAATACGCAGTGACTAGCAAAACCTGTGTTAACTAACGAATTTGCTTGCACCGTGAGCAAACTTTCACCAGCAACATCAATGAGCTGCTTAGGTTGCCCTAAGCGTTTTGACTCGCCCGCCGCCAGTAATACCAGCGCAATACGTTTATCTTTATTTTCTTGCAGCATCTTTATCTTGCCTTATTTAGATTGAAGGTCGGGATGATGATCTAGATGAAAGTGCTGCTGAATTTGCGCGACAATCGATAAAGCTATTGCTTGTGGGCTTCTCCCGCCAATTGCTAAACCAATAGGTCCGTACACTTGTCCTTGTACATCGCTATGACAAATGCCTAGCTCTTTAAATATTTTGTCGCGGCGACTTGCTGGGCCAAGTAAACCAATATAGGAGATATTTGCGCGTAAGCCGTTTGCTAAAAATTGGCTATCAAACACGAGATTGTGGCTCATGATAACGAGTGCGTCGGTTTGCGCTAAATCGTCATTACTCAAATGCTCTGCACGGAGTTTTTGCTTGTGCTGACACTGCTTGAAACAGTCTTGGTTTAAGTATTGATTTCTGTGATCAATTAAATGAATGCGCCAACCTAACTCAGCTGCTATTGCGACTAACGGCTGGGCGTCAGGGCCCGCGCCGCATATTGTTACGCTAATAGGAGGGGTGACCTTAATATCGATGTATTGATCAGTGATTGATACGGGGTGATGTTTTTCTGCGCTAAGATCTTTAACGGTTGAGTTTTTTAGGTTATTGCTTTTTTGATTGTTACTTATGCTCAGTGCTTCTTGAGGAATAAATTGTCCAAAGCCAATTCCACATTCAACGCTAAGCTCAGCAGCAGTATCTTCAAGATGGAAGTTGTTTGGAATACTTTGTCGATAAACCCCACTTTCTCTTTTGTTGATGGCGGCGAGTAATTGTCCAAACTCAAGGTGATTATTCTCAACCGTTAATGGCTGTAATAGTAAGGTGATAATTCCGTCGCAGCCTAAACCTAGGCCCCACAATAATTCTGCATCAGCTTTTAAATCGTAATGCAGTAACTGTACTTTATTTTGTTGTAATACGTTTTTGGCATGCAGAGCAATATCGGCTTCTAAACAGCCACCGCTTAATAAGCCAGTGCATTCACCTTGCTCTGAAATTAACATCATGGTGCCTGCTTTACGATACGTCGGACCCTGCGTTTTAATAATGGTTGCCAAAATAAATGATTGTTGGCAATTAAATGCCTTAGCAAGTGCTAACCAGTTTTCTTGCATTAGCCTAATTCCTTTATTTTGGGGCTGTCTGAATTAAAAAATTTTGACTCAATTAGCGTAGTTAACGTTTGCCAAGGTAAAAGGGCGCATTGTAAACGCACGGGGTACTGTTTAACGCCATTTAACGGCGCGAGGCTGTTCACTAAGGTGTCTTTATTAATAAGTGCTTGGCTTGTTTGCTTGATAAAATTAAATGCTTGGTGAAATGATAGCCCTAAAATGCTTTGACATAATATCGACGCCGACGCACGACATATGGCACAGCTGTCACCTGAAAAGGCGATATCAGAAATATGTTGGTGATCGCAGCTGATCATCAGGTTAATTTCGTCGCCGCAAAAAGCGTTTTCGCCCAATTGTTGTTGGTCGACTTTAATTACCTTTTCAAACCCTATTGGGGTTTGATGATGCGTTAACATCGCTTGTTGGTATAGCGCTGTGGTTGAGGCTTTACTTTCTGTTGTTGTCATAATTTTCCTAACGACCAAAACAGTTGGCATTGTTTAAGTGCTGAGATTAGCGCGTCGATATCATTTTTGTCGTTATAAAGTCCGAGCGATACCCGCACTGAGCTTTTTATTCCTAGGTATTGGTGTAGTGGCTGTGCACAATGGTGGCCGACACGAACAGCAATATTGTACTCATCGAGCAGGGTTGCTACATCGTGGCTATGAATACCTTTAACGCTAAAGCTGACAATGCTGGTTTGCCTTGCTGGTGAGATCAACTCGATAAAAGGTAAGCTAACGAGTTGTTGATGTAAGTATTCGCTAAGTACTTCGATATGTTGCGTAATCGCACTTTTTCCTATCGCCTCTAAATAATTAATGGCACTGGACAATGCAGCAATGCTTGCACTTGATAAGCTGCCTGCCTCTAATTTTTTCAATGTATTGATATAATTGCACGATTGCTCCGTGACTTTTTCTACAATGCCACCACCGAGCACAACGGGCGAGATTTCTGCGATATGTTGCTTATTGACGTATAACACCCCGCAACCGGTACCCGCATAAATTTTATGACCTGAAAATGCGTAAAAATCACATCCGATATCTTGCACATCAATGTGCTGGTGCGCCGCTGCTTGCGCGCCATCAACGAGAACTGGAATATGATACTGTTGGGCAAGCTTGCAAATTTGTTTTACGGGATTCGTGGTGCCGAGAACATTTGATACATGGTTGATGGCGATTAGGCTAATATTGGGTGTTAGGGCTTGTTCAAACGCCTGCATATCGAGGGTACGTTCATTGTTTAATCCAATTATTTGTAAACTAGCTCCTGTTTGCTGACAGAGTTGTTGCCAAGGTAAAAAGTTAGCATGATGTTCGGCTTGGCTAATAATAATCGTATTGTTTGCTGTTAATTTTTGTTTGATAAAGCCTTGTGCGATAAAGTTGATCGCTTGGCTTGTTCCTGAGCAGAAGCAAATTTCGTCTGCTGACTGTGCGCCGATAAAGTGTTTAACTTGAACTCGCGCTTCTTCAATATTGTTTGTGGCTTGTTGACTCAGTTGATATAAACCACGATGGCTGTTCGCATGGCAGGTTGTTAAGTATTGATAGCTACTTTGTGCCACAATTTCAGGTACTAAGCAGGTAGCCGCACTATCAAAATAATGTAGATTTCTTTGTTCTGGTAAAGAAAATACTGGAAAATCTTTTTTCCATAAATTGTCCATTATGCTCATCTTCTGCTTGGTCTTTTCATTGAATTTTTTTTGTTGAGTTATTGTTACTGGGTAACTATTTTTTAAAAACCTTTGCCCTGGGGTACTACCTTTTTATACATCATACCTTTGGTGGTGTTACTTTGTTTTTAGGGTAAAGGTCTAGTCGCTAGCTAAAAATTAATGTCAGTAAATATGTCAATCTAACCACTTAATTGTTGATTTTCACCAATATTAAGAGGTGTGAACATGTAAATTATGCTGAATTTTTAACTGCAATTGATCCAAGATTGACCATGTTCCCGTATTACTAACATAGCAGTTGATTGGTTTAGTGGGGCTTTATGACGATAAACCACGCATTGTGGTTAAATTTAATCGCATTTAATTTGATTTGGTTTGCGCTGGTGTTATTGGGCAATACCTTTGTTATTCCTGCCTTGGTTTGGCTAGTTGCGCATCTGTATTTTTCTGGTCAGGCTAAAGCGGAAACTCTGTTGATACTAAGCGTCAGCGCCATTGGTATTGGCTTAGATAACCTATTGACTGATCTTGCTGTTTTTAATTTTTCAGACAGTAATCGTGGCGAGCACTTTAATACACTAAACGCTTTTTTAACGTCGGTTGGCATTGATACGCCAATTTGGCTAATGGCCTTATGGCTGTGCTTTTCAGCCACTATTGCCCACAGTCTTAAGTTCTTACACCATAAAACAGCTTGGCAATTTATTGCTGGCGGCGTTTTTGCGCCACTAAGTTACCTTGCCGGGCACCACTTAGGTGCGGTTGATTTTGGCTATTCAAACATAGTGACCGTGCTGTTACTTAGCCTAGTTTGGGCACCATTAATGTGTCTGTTTTTTGCTTTATTAGGCATTATTTTTCAACAGGAAAAAACTCATGTTTAAACTCATTTTATGCTTGGTATTAATTGCGCTTGCTAAAACCTTGAGTGCGCAAGCAATTGTGCAATCAGGCAATACTGGCGACTTTAGCGAGGCTTCTGCAAATTTAGCTATTAAGACCTCATCAATGAACCAGAGGCTTGATACACTTGGCGGCGCTGAAACATTGGAAACTTTGCACAATGTTGCTGACGTGGTTGAACATTATCAATTTAATGAAATCGGTAAGGCTAAGTTTAGCGTTTTGTTTTGGGATATTTATCAAAGCACCTTGTTTGCGAAAGGGCAGGAGTATACATATTTCGACCACAATCAGCCGGTAATGCTAAAAATTAATTATTTAAAAGATATTAGTAAAGATGAACTTATCGAGCGCACCGCAGAGCAATGGCAACACCTTGGTATTGAATCGGCTGATGTTGCCGATTATACCAAAGCGTTAGCAAAGCTGTGGCCAAATATTCAAGCAGGAGATTCCTTGGCACTATTACTCGATAGCCAAAGCAGCACCTTTTATTATAATGACCAATTCCTAGGGCAAGGGCCTAATGGTAGCTTTGGTCGTGTTTTTCTCGATATTTGGCTTTCGCCCAACACCAGCCAACCTAAATTACGTCAGCAATTGTTAGGAGCTGTAAGATGAAAATTTTTATTGAAGATAAAAAATTACTCACTGCTTTTAGTTTAACCTTGCTGGTGAGTAGTTGCTCAACTGATATTAATCACTACCAAGATGCTCAACCAAAGTTTGATGTGAAAACATATTTTCAGGGTGATGTTATCGCCTATGGCATGGTGCAAGATTATCAGCACAAAGTAACACGGCGGTTTTGTGTTGAAATTAATGGCTCATGGCAGGGTAATCAAGGCCTGCTGGCAGAAACCTTTTATTTTAATGACGGCGAGATAAGTTACCGAAATTGGCAGTTGACTAAACTTGAAAATGGCTATTATCAAGGCACTGCAGAAGATGTTGTTGGCAGTGCTTATGGTCAGCAGCAAGGTTTTGCTTTTCATTGGCAATATCAGCTTATTGTGCCCGTGGGGGATAGCAGCTATCAATTTATGATGGACGATTGGATGTATCAGTTAGATGAGCACCGAGTCGTTAATCGCACCGCCATGAAAAAATTGGGGCTGACGGTGGCAGAAGTTACCTTGTTTTTTGATAAGCAAAGTCCGCAAACGCGCTGCCGCTAAAAGCTAATTTTTGTGCTTTAATAACTGCGTTAATGCTGGTGTTAATTCTGGGTAAGTAAAGTCAAAGCCACTATCGAGTAACTTTTTAGGGCGAACATTTTGTCCGTAAATTAATAAATCAGCCATTTCACCAAACAACAGTTTCAATAACCAAGTTGGTGTCAATAATAAACAAGGTCGGTTAAGGCTTGTCGCTAGTTGTTGGCTAAATTCTCGATTGGTCACCGCATTGGGCGCTGTTAGGTTAATCGCGCCACTAAGGCCGTCTTCCTTAATAATATGTAAAATAGCGTTCACCATATCGCCTAAGTGGATCCACGACATCATTTGCTTGCCGCTTGCCATATAACCGCCGCCGCCGAGTTTAAAAGGCAATAGCATTTTCTTGAGTGCGCCACCATTAGGCGACAATACTATGCCTGTTCTTAGCAAGGCGACGCGGGTATTTTCTGAATGTGCACTTAAGGCAATGGATTCCCATTTTTGGCAAATATGATGGGAAAATTCAGGAAAAACTTCAGTAAAAGACTCATCAATTTTTTGCTCGCCTTGTCGTCCATAATAACCAATTGCGCTACCTGAAATAAAAAGTTTGGGCGGTGTTGACGCTTGCTCAATTAACGTGGTTAATGTTTGCGTAATTTGCCACCGGCTTTGGCAAATTTTATCTTTTTGTTTTTTGCTCCAACGCTTATCCGCAATTGGCTCACCAGCAAGGTTAATAATAACCTCTTGTTGATCAATTAAGGATACATTTAACTGAGTGACTATTTTGACGGAGTCGGTAAAAATCGTCTCGGCGCGTTTTGCGCTGCGCGAAAATACCGTGATCTCCGCTCCTGATTTTGCGTTAAGCGCCTGCACAAGTGCCTGACCAATAAGACCTGTTGCTCCGGTAATAAGTATTTTCATTATCTGTCCTTTTACTAACGTTAAAGCGAGAGCCTAAACAAAATTTAACTTCTAAAGATCAAAAGATCCTAGTTGATAACCATTCGCTATTGTTAAGTTTAACCCTATTGATACGAAGCTCTTAAAGGCAAAGATCACCAATAAAACTTTATTTTTATTTTAACGACTTTTTGTGAACCTTGTATGATTTTTCACCGTAACTCGATTTGAAAGACACAATACTAAAATTAAATTGAGGAACAGCAAGTGAACATTATAAAGAAAATAGTAATAACCTCAGTCAGCTTGTTCTTACTACAAGCCTGTAACGATAACGACAATGATGACGTGGTTGAAACACCAACCCCACCTGTTGAAATGACATCGATAGTTGATGCGGCTGTGGCTAATGGTGGCTTCACTACGTTAGTTGCTGCCTTACAAGCAACGGGCTTAGATGCCACCTTAGATGATACTAGCAAATCATATACAGTTTTTGCTCCCACCGATGCGGCCTTTGCCTTGTTAGGTCAAAAGACAATAGACGCGCTGCTGGCTGACACAGATACGCTCAGTAATATTTTGCTATACCATGTTCTTAGCTCAGAAGTTAATGCGGCAGCGGCGATTGCGAGTGCCGGAACTACCGTTGAAACCGCTAATGGCGATTCAGTAGGATTATCATTGTCAGGAGAGATGCTGCTGGTCAATACGGCAACGGTGACCATGACCGATATTGAAACCGATAATGGCATTATTCATGTCATCGATGCAGTTTTATTACCGCCAGCAATGGCTGAAGAAATGCCAACCATGAATATCGTTGAAACAGCGATTGCAGCAGGGAATTTTACCACCTTAGTCGCGACGTTACAGGCAACTGGACTTGACGCGGCCTTAGCTGATCCAGAAAGCAGTTTTACTGTTTTTGCGCCTACCGATGCAGCATTTGCCGCCATCAACGCAGCAACTATTTCATCATTGCTTGAAAATACCGACACTTTATCCAGTATTTTATTACAACACGTTGTCGAGGGAGAGGTGCCAGCGGTCACTGCATTTAGCTTAAATGGTCAAAGTGCACAAACCTTGTCAGAGGTGATGCTTGAGCTTTTTATTGACCCTAAAAATGACACCCTTAATATTGCCGGTGCAACAATCACCAGCACAGATATCAAAACCAGTAACGGCATTATTCATGTTATCGACACCGTGATTATTGACCAAGTAGCCTTGCCTGAACCAGAGTCTACTATCGTTGATATCGCTGTTGCTGCGGGAACGTTTGACACTTTAGTGGCAGCGCTGCAAGCGACAGAATTAGATAGCGTTTTGGCCAATGCTGATGGTAATTTCACGGTTTTTGCGCCAACCGATGAAGCATTTGCCTTATTAGGCGCAGACACTATCGCAGCTTTGCTAGCTGATACTGACACCTTATCAAATATCCTACTTTATCATGTCATCTCTGGCGCAAGTGTTTTACAAGATGGCGCGCTAAATTTAGCCAAATCTGACATGCCAATGGCAACAATGGCCAATGAACAAATGGCGACGGTTTCATTAAGCGATAGCCAGTTGTATGTGAATAAATCTGCGGTATCATCAACTAATATCATGGCTAATAACGGTGTTATTCATGTGCTTGACCAAGTGATTTTACCACCTGCAATGGCTGCCGACTCGAGTATGACCATTGCTGACGTTGCAGCAGCAGATGAGCGCTTTACTACCTTAGTGTCGGCGTTAACAGCAGCCAACTTAGTGGGTACGCTTGATGATGAAAACGCACAATTTACCGTATTTGCACCCACTAACGATGCATTTGCTAAAATTGATAGCAGTGTGCTTGAAAGTTTATTAGCCGATACGATTGCGTTAACCAATATATTGTTAACACATGTTGTTAGTGGCGCCCAAGTGAATAGTTTGTCAGCCTTTGGGGCGCTTAATACCGATATTGAAACCGCTAGTGAAGACAGCATTAGCTTGAATTTAGTGAATTTTATCCAAACCATGAACGGTGATAATGATGAAGTTGCCTATAACAGCATGTACCAGCAGCTCGTCGGTGGAATGAATTCAGACCATGCTGGCAATACCTTATATGTATTTGATGGCGACTTAGGTACGTCGACAAGTACCTGTAATAGTGACTGTGCGATAAACTGGCCACCTGTGCTTGTTAGCGATGGCGAAGTCGACAATATTCCTGGGCTTGGCATGATCACCCGTGATGACAATACCATGCAGGCAACTTATTTGGGCCGCCCGTTGTACTTTTACGTTGGCGACACTAATGCTGGCGATATGACAGGGCAAGGACTTAACGATATGTGGTGGGTTGTGGAGCAAGAACAAGTGAGCTTGCAAGTTAACGGCTCAAATATTACCACCACAGATATCTACACTGCCAATGGTATTATTCATGTTATTGACACCGTAATTACTGACTAATTTGGCTTGTTACCAAGCATAATGTAAACGCCTTATCATGTCAGATAAGGCGTTTTTTAATTGCACTGGCATTGAACTTTCTTGTTGCTTAGTACGTATTAGTTAATATCACACTTATAAAGTACTAGAAGAGCATCATGCAGTTACCTATTTTCCCATTACCCGTATTTTTGCTACCTGGCGGGATCACACGACTCCGTATTTTTGAACCGAGGTATTTGAAAATGATAAGCATAGCGACCCAGTCTCACGGCTTTGTTATTGAGTTAACCGCTAGTGTGACTGATTCACAAGCGTGGGGCAGTTGGGTCGATGTGATTAACTTTGATCAAGGTGACGATGGCATTTTAATTGTTGATGTTAAATGCAAGTCGTTAGTGACCATTGGTAAAAAAACCGTTGATAACGACAAACTCGCTTATGCTTTGGTGACAGAGCAACCCCATTGGACCAGCGATATTAGTTGTTTAGACCAAGACGAGTTAACTCAAGAGTTATTGAGTGTTTTTGAAAAAAATCATCAGTTATCAAGGCTATACCAAGATAAATTTATTGACCAAAGCTCGTGGGTTGTCGCCCGTTGGTTAGAAATTTTACCGGTTGAGTTAGCAAGTAAGGCGTTATTTTTCCAGCCGAATAGCTATGAAAATGCGATTAAATTTTTAACCAGCATTGTAAGTGAGCAGCAAGTGAATCAATGCGTCGATTAAACCTTTCTAAGGTATTTGAAAAGCAAAGCTGTCGAGAGTTAATCAGTAAATCAAAAATAATTCAAAAAAATTTACATTAATTGTGATCCTTTTATTTCCCTACTGCGTAATACCTATTAATTGAAGCCAATTTTAGGTTTTTTACTATGTTAAGTGCACAAACAGCCTTGTCAAACGGTACGCTAGCTGCTAAATCTAGCACTATGACAAATTCTGTTGACCATACCCAACTCTGCCAATGGCTTAATGCGGTAGCAAAGGAAAGAGACAAACAAGCATTTACTCACTTGTTTAAATTCTTTGCTGAAAAAATTCAGCGCATCGCTACAGCAAAATTAAACAACGCTAGCCAAGCAAACGAAGTGGTGCAAGAAACCATGAGCAATGTTTGGCGCAAAGCCCACTTGTTTGATGAAAACAAAGGCGCTGCGACAACTTGGGTTTATACCGTTATGCGTAATGTTACCTTCGATATGCTGCGTAAAGTGCAAGCTAACAGAGAAGATAACCTTAGTGATGATATTTGGCCGTTAGCTGAAAGCGCAGCCAGTGACACTGAAGTTTTTAGTGACCACCTTGAGCAAAGTAAAATGAAAGGCATTATTGAGCAGTTGCCTGAAAACCAACAACAAGTGGTGAAAGGATTTTACTTTCAAGAAATGTCTCAAGAGCAATTGGCAAAGCATTTAAACTTACCTTTAGGTACCGTTAAATCGCGTTTACGGTTAGCGCTCGCTAAATTAAAATCGCAGTTAGGAGATCAACATGATTAAGCATCACCCTAAGTTAGCCTTAATTCAATCATTTGTTGATGGCGAATTACCCGCTTCATTATCGGCAGGTATCGCAATTCATGCGGATATGTGTCCTGTTTGCCAAGAAAAAATTGCTCAGCTTACTGAACAAATGGCATCAGCAAGTTTTGAACAAGCATTTTTACATACCTTTGCCGTTGAAGACGGTGACGACATAGCACAAGTAGCAGAGCCAGATTTTGAGCAAATGCTTGCCGAAATTACTGAGTCTGATCAGCAAGATGCTGTGGTGGCTAAACCTCTTAAACAAGTGAGTTTAGGCGGCGAACAATACACCTTACCTAAAGCGCTTACCCATGTGGAATTAGCCGGCTCTGCTAACATTGGCAAATTAACCCGTGCACGCTGTCAACTTAATGAAGGTGAAATTCATTCAAGTTTACTGCATATTTCTCCTGGTGGTTCAGTGCCAGAGCATACCCATAAAGGGTTTGAGCTGACCGTGTTACTCGCAGGGAGCTTTAGTGATGATAGTGGTGAGTATGTCGCTGGTGATTTTATTATGCTTGATGGCAACCATACCCATCACCCCGTATCAGAAAAAGGCTGTTTGTGTTTTACCGTTGCTAACGATGCACTGCATTTTACGCAAGGGATCAATAAGCTGCTTAACCCTATTGGTAGTTTTATTTACTAAAGCTCAATATGCAATAGCGAAAATCGCTTTGCAAACACGCTACAAAACGTTTGTTTTTTGTTTAAAAAGGTAGGTGAACTTATGGAAAAGCTAATAAATAAAGAAAATATTGTGATTGGTATTAGTGCATGTTTAATCGGCGAAAAAGTTCGATTTGATGCCAGCAATAAACCGTCAAATTTTTGCATCAACGAGCTTGGCCAACATGTTACTTACAAAGCTTATTGCCCTGAAGTGGCGATAGGTATGCCAATACCCAGACCAACCATTAGACAAATTAAAAAAGACGATGTTATTCATGTATCACGTCCAGACGGCTCTGGCGACGTAACCGAGGCGTTGCAAGCCTACGGCAAAAAAATAGCAGCGTTATCGAGCAATTTAAGCGGTTATGTCTTTTGTGCAAAAAGTCCAAGCTGCGGCATGGAGCGAGTAAAAGTATATTCACCTGAAGGAAATCCTTTGGTCGCCACAGGCGTTGGGGTGTTTGCGCAAGAGATCATGAAAGCCAACCCTCTACTACCTTGTGAAGAAAATGGCCGTTTAAATGACCCTATTATTCGCGAAAATTTTGTCGCCCGTGTTTTTGCTTATCGACATTGGCAAATATTGGTTGAAGAAGGGATCACAAAACATAAGTTAATGACCTTTCATAGCCATTACAAATATATGGTGATGAGTCATGATTTAGTCGCCTATAAAAACTTAGGTCGCTTATTAGCGCGTGCTGATTTGGCTGTTGAGGAAATGGCATCGCAATATATTTCTGGCTTAATGGCGGCATTGAAAATTAAAGCCACGCGTAAAAAACACGCCAATACCCTTTATCATATGATTGGTTACTTTTCCGATCACTTAACACCAGAGCAACGCCAAGAATTATGTCAACAGGTCGAAGGCTACCGAAACGGTTTAATGCCACTTGTTGTGCCGTTAACCTTAATTAATCATTATTTAATGATCCACCCTAAAAGCTACCTTGCTAAGCAAGTGTATTTGAACCCTTATCCACAGCAATTAAAGCTAAGATACAGCTATTAATAACATAAGGACATGTTTTGCTACTTTGGTTTCGTAACGATTTAAGAACTCATGACAATCCAGCACTTGCTGACTTTTTAGCGCAAAGAAGTCAGCAAGCTCATGGTACCAATCCCAGTAAGAATCCCAGTAAAGCGATTTTTTTTATTAGCGAAAAGCAATGGCGTAACCATGATTGGTCGAGCATTAAAATTGATTTTGTCATGCGGCATGCTCATGCATTAATCACGCAGCTAAAGGCACTGAATATTGAACTTAGCTTGATAAAAATTGACAGTTTTGAACAGCAAATAGACTACCTAAGTGATTATTGTCGTCAGCATAAAATCAGCCAAGTGTTAGCTAACGCTGAACTAGAATATAATGAAGTTCAGCGTGACCATTCCTGTTTAGCTAAAGGTGTTCCGCTGAAGTTATTCGAAGCTGATGTGATAGTGCCAAAAGGCAAAGTGCTTAATAAGTCTGGGAAAATGTTTAAAGTTTTCACGCCTTTTAAGCGCGCGTGGCTTAGCTATGTTCAGGTTCATGGTTTTGACTATTTGGGAAAACCAGCCACAACTTGTGCTGATAACCTCAATGAAGACCTTGTCGATATTACTGATGACATAAGTGATGGCACAAGTGATGATATAAGTGACGGCATAACTGGCGACACGGTTGATGAAACAAACAAAAACTGCAGCGGTTCTTGGCCGTTAGCAAGTCAGTACGAGCAAGAGGTGTTAGCCAATTTTTTATCAGAAAAGCTTGCCGATTACGCCAGCTGTCGAGATATTCCATCAATAAAAGCTACCTCAGGCATTTCGCCTTATTTAGCCGCTGGTGTTCTTAGTCCAAGGTATGTTCTAAGGTTGTTATTAACACAACAGCCTGATTTATTAAGTGCGACCGACAGTAGAGAGTTTGCTTGGTTAAATGAACTGATCTGGCGAGAGTTTTATCGTCATTTAATGTTTGACCAACCACGTTTGTGCAAGCATCAGTGTTTTAATGAAAAGTATCAAAATCGCCAGTGGCCAAATGATGCTGCGTTATTTGCTGCTTGGTGTGAAGGCAAAACAGGTTATCCGCTTGTTGATGCCGCCATGCGACAACTGAACCAAACCGGCTGGATGCACAATCGTTTGCGTATGGTGGTCGCCAGTTTTTTAACCAAACATTTATTAATTGATTGGCGCTGGGGTGAAAAATACTTTATGCAGCACTTAATTGATGGCGATTTGGCGGCGAATAATGGCGGTTGGCAGTGGGCGGCAAGCACTGGTTGTGACGCCCAACCGTATTTTCGAATATTTAATCCTATTCGCCAAAGCGAAAGATTTGATCCAAACGGCGACTTTATCCGTAAGTATTTACCAGAGCTGGTGAATATTCCTAATAAAAATATTCATTTTCCACATAAATATATAAAAGAACATCAGTTGGCTATGTATTTTTCGCCTATTGTCGAGCATAAAACCGCGCGACTTGCAGCATTGGATTTCTACAAATAGTTAATTGATGTAAATACCTAATAGGTTGAAATATGGCTGATATTTACTCAATATCCTCAGAAAGTGCAAATCTCGATAGCCCGCAATGGTTAACGCATTTTATTGGTGTTTACCAAAATCTCTCTACTGACAATTTAGACTCGCTTGCGCAGGTTTACCATCAAGACGTTATCTTTAGTGACCCGCTGCATAATATTGAAGGCTTTGTTAACTTATACGACTATTTTATTGGTTTATACAGTAATTTAATTAGCTGTTCATTCGATATTCAGCAAGTGATCAAGCAAGACAGTCATGCCGCCATTTATTGGAAAATGCGCTACCAACACCCAAAACTTAATAAAGGGCAGGTGATTGTTGTTGAAGGTCATTCACACATTCAAGGTGCTGGCAATAAGGTGATATATCATCGTGATTATTTGGATGTTGGCGCAATGTTGTATGAGCAACTGCCTATTTTTGGTTCGCTGACGCGTTGGTTGAAAAATAAGATCGTCAAACAAACAGCTGCTAGTCATGCGTCTGTTAACAAAGTAAGCGCTGAAAAATCACAAGCAAAATCACAAAATAATGTGTCAGGTGTTTGAGTTATGACTCGCGTGAAAAAAGTATTAATCACTGGTGCAACTTCTGGCATTGGTAAATCGCTGTGCCAACGCTACTTGCACGAGGGCTACCACGTTATTGCGTGTGGACGAAACACAGATAAGTTAACGCAACTTAGCCAGCAATTTTCGCAGCAACATTCGCAGTTAACTGTGTTGACTTTTGATGTTAACAACAATGATGAAGTCGCTAATGCCGCCACAAAAATTGCTGAGCTTGATCTATTAATTTTAAACGCTGGCGATTGTGCTTATATTGACGATGTACGGCAGTTTAACGGCCAAGTCTTTAGCGATATTATTCATACCAACTTAATTTCTTTAGGCTGGTTGTTGCAATACTTTTTACCCAAAGTTAATACTAACGGCCAACTGGTATTTATCAGCTCAAGCGCGACTTTACTGCCATTTTCTCGCGCTCAGGCCTATGGCGCATCAAAAGCGGGCGTTGATTATTTAGCGAATAGCTTGCGCGTTGATTTAAAACCTCATTTAATCGATGTCACTTTAGTGCACCCTGGTTTTATTAAAACGCCGTTAACGGAAAAAAACGATTTCCACATGCCGTGCATTATCTCGAGTGAACAGGCGGCACAGGCCATTTTTTCAGGCGTTAACGCACGAAAAAAATATTTACACTTCCCAAAAAAGTTCACCTATTTCTTAAAGTTGATGGCGATATTACCAACATTTGTTTGGCAGTCGTTGCATCAAAGGAGCACGCAATAATGAAAAATATCGCAGTGATCGGTACAGGTATTTCAGGCCTGACAGCCGCGTATTTATTGGCTAAAAAGCACAATGTTACGGTATTTGAAAAGAGCGATCGTATTGGCGGACACACGGCAACGGTTGACGTGCAATTAAAAGGGCAAGATTACGCCATAGATACCGGATTTATCGTGTTTAACAACCGAACCTATCCTAATTATTTAGCGTTGCTGGCTGAATTAGGCATTGGTAAGCAAGAAACACAAATGAGTTTTTCGGTGCACAATTGTCAAACAGGCTTGGAATATAACGGTCACAGCCTATCAAGCTTATTTGCGCAAAAGCGTAATATCTTTCGTTGGCAGTTCTGGCGCTTAATTGCCGATATTTTGCGGTTTAATAAATTGTGTAAACAGGCATTTAGTCGCAATAATTTTAGTGATAATTTTACGTTGGCAGATTTTTTGGCCAAACATAAATTTAATCAATTTTTTGCTCAGCATTATATTTTACCCATGGGAGCGGCAATTTGGTCGTGCTCTTTGGATGAAATGGCCGGCTTTCAATTCCAATTTTTTGTACGTTTTTTTCATCATCATGGCTTACTAAATATTAAAGACAGACCGCAGTGGTATGTTATTCCCAATGGCTCGCGCAGTTATTTAGCGCCATTAACGCAAAGCTTTGCTGAGCATATTCAAACCAATGCTAACATCGTATTTATTACCCGTGAAAACGATAAAGTACAACTGCATTTTGATAACTCAGCCATGCAAGAATTTGATGAAGTGGTGATCGCTTGTCATTCAGACCAGGCGCTGGCGCTGTTAAAAGATGCTAGCGATGATGAAAAACGAGTATTATCAGCGATGCCATATAGCGCCAATTCTGTGGTCTTGCATACCGATACCGCTTTACTGCCAAAACGCAAAAAGGCATGGGCAAGTTGGAATTATCAGCTGAGTGCAGACAGGACTAAACCTGCTAGCGTTACCTACAATATGAATATTCTACAAGGGATGAAAAGTGATGATACTTTTTGTGTCACCTTAAACCAAGCTGATGATATTGAAACAGATAAAATATTAGCGCGGTTTACCTACCATCACCCAATGTTTAGTGTTAATTCGATGAAAGCTCAGCAGCAACGTAAAACTATTTGTGGTCATCGTCAGACCCATTTTGCTGGTGCCTATTGGTATAGTGGCTTCCATGAAGATGGCGTGCGAAGTGCGGTTGATGTTGCCGCGCGTTTTAATTGTTACCTAAAACAATTTGCTAAGGCTTGCCCTGATAAAACTAAGGAAACAGTGCCTGATGCTAATCAGAATAATCAGGTAAAACAAGCTGAGACCTCTCATGCCAGCTAATTCTCTTGGTAGCAGCGTTTATGTTGGCAATATTCGTCATCGACGATTTGGTGAACATCAGCATAGCTTTAATTATTCGCTTTATATGCTCGCGCTCGATGTTGATGAAATGACGGAAAAAGTACCTAACCTTGGTATTTTTGGCGAACAATGGTACCGCCCCGTGCGCTTTGTTGAAAAAGATTATGTAAAAAGTGAACCGGGGCCACTTAAAACACGTATAACCAATAAAGTGAGCAAGTTAGGTGGAAAGCACACTATCGCTAAGGTGGTTATGCTTGTACAAGCACGTTGTTTGGGTTTGTATTTTAGTCCGGCAAATTTTTATTTTTGCTACGACGAGCATAACAATTGCACAGACATGTTGGTTGAAGTCAGCAACACCCCTTGGAACGAACGACACTATTATTTGGTTGACGTTAACGCGCCTAAACCGAGCGATAAAGACTTTCATGTATCGCCTTTTATGGATTTGAACATGCAGTATCATTGGCGTGTTAAGCCTCCTGAAATGTCGCGTGAACAAGTATTAGTTCATATTGAAAACTGGCGATCTTCATCGGGCACTGAACAAGCAGACAAAAATAATCACAAAGTTTTTGAAGCAAGTTTAGCGATGAAAAAACAAGGTTTTAGTCAACAAAGTTTATGGCGAGTGTGGTGCACCTTACCAGCAATGACCTTGAAAGTTGTGGCCGGTATTTACTGGCAAGCTTTAACACTTTTTATAAAGCGTGTCCCTTTTATTGGACACCCAGCACGTACAAAATAAAGTGAGCTGCAATAAATTAACATAAGTTAATGCGGCCAATTTAATGCAAGAATATTAAGGAGTTAATCGTGGAACAAGTGGTTGATATTGCAAAGGCGCAAACGGTTTCTTGGTTTGATAAGCGCTGTAGAACACTATTATTCTCAGTATTAGGTAAACTTGACTATGGTCGGCTGGAAATTGTTGAAGCGAGTCAGCATTACTTTTTCCCCGCACATGAAAATGGCGGCGTAAACGGCAAAATTATTATTCACGACCCTAGCGTTTATCGCGATTTCATCAAAGGCGGTAGTATTGGCGCCGCTCAAGCCTTTATCGACGGTAAGTGGACTAGCCCAAACCTCACCAAAGTGATTCAAATATTTGCCCGAGCACAACAACAAACAGATACGCTTGAGAGCAAAAATGCTTGGTTAATTCGTATTAAAAACGCTTTGTTTCATCGTAAAAATCGCAATACCGAGCGAGGTTCAAAACGCAATATATTAGCTCACTATGATTTAAGCAATGAGCTTTATACGCGTTTTTTGGACCCACAAATGATGTATTCTTCAGCGATTTATCCATCAGCTGATGCTAGCTTGGCGCAAGCTCAGCAACACAAACTCAAGCTAATTTGTCAGCGTCTAGAATTAAACGCTAACGACCATTTACTGGAAATTGGCACCGGCTGGGGCGGCTTAGCAATCTATGCTGCCGAGCACTATGGCTGTAAAGTTACTACCACGACAATTTCCGACGCTCAGTATGAGTATGCTCAGCAACGTGTTAAAGAACTGGGTTTAGATAAGCAGATCACTCTGCTTAAAAAAGACTACCGCCAATTAACGGGTCAGTTCGATAAAGTGGTGTCGGTTGAAATGATTGAAGCGGTAGGGTGTGAATACCTGCCGAGCTTTTTTAAGCAATGCAACGAGCGATTAAAGCCCGGTGGCAAACTACTTATTCAGTCGATAACCATCGCCGATAAACGTTTTGACTACTATAAAAATAACGTTGATTTTATTCAGCGTTATATTTTCCCCGGCGGATTTTTACCATCAGTCTCTGTGTTAACGGAACATTTAGACCAATATACCGCTATGGAAATGGAATCAATTGATGATATCGGCTTAGATTATGCGAGAACCTTAAATGATTGGCGCATAGCGTTTTTAGCCAATTGGAATGAGATAAAAACCTTCGGATTTGATGAACAGTTTAAACGTTTATGGCTGTATTATTTTGCCTATTGCGAAGGGGCATTTTTAGAGCGTGCAACCAGTACGGTGCACCTTGTTGCTCGAAAATAGTTTTACGTTGTAGTGGCTTAGGCGCTATAATGTGCGCCTTATTTGCGGAGCTCGGCTCCGCTTTTTATGTTTTGTAGGTCATTAAAGTTATGACATCAGCGTTAAAGTACCTTAGTGCGTATTCACCAACCATTCAGCAGCAAGTTGAGCAAATGTTGGCAAATAAAACTGTCGCTAAGTATTTGTTAGCGAAATATCCTAACTGTCATCAAGTTACCACTGACAAGGCGTTGCGCAGTTATACCAATACCATTAAAAATCAGTATTTGAAAAAATCTGCGCCACTTAGCCAAGTAAAGTTTGATGACAAAATTCATATCATCAATAATGCACTTGGTTTGCATACTTATGTATCACGTGTGCAGGGCGGTAAATTAAAAAGTAAAAATGAAATACGAATTGGCAGTACGTTTAGAAAATCACCTGAAGCTTTCCTCAATATGATTGTGGTGCACGAACTTGCCCATTTAAAGGAAAAAGACCATAACAAGGCGTTTTACAAATTATGCCAGCACATGCTGCCCGACTATCACCAATTGGAATTGGATTTGCGTATTTATCTTACCCAGTTAGAGTTTATTGGCGATATCTATTAAGCATTTTTCACATCAAATTAGTTTACTAATATTGGTCATCTAATATTAGTAACCTAATTTGATAACTTAAGTAATAACAACTTATTCGAGAACCTATGAAAAAACTTCTACTTTGCCTTATTGCCTTAACCACATTTGTGGCTAACTCTGTTAATGCTGAAACTGACAATCGCGGTGATGCCCGAGAGCGCATTGAACCGAACGGTTTTTTATATGGCTTTGGTTTAGGGATAAATCAAGAAATTTATCAAGGCTATGACTATCGCGTCATTCCATTGCCTATTATTGGTTATCGCAGTGAAAAACTCAGTATTTTAGGGCCGTTTGTTAGTTACGAACTTGCTCAGTTCAACGATGTAGAGTTTACCGTACAAGCGGCGCCACGCTTTCAAGGCTTTGACGAAAGCGACAGTGCCGTGTTTGAAAATATGGCTGATCGTAGATTTTCAATGGACGCGGGTCTTGGTATTCAATACGAAAAACGTGACTGGAAAGTGAGTGTTAAAAGCATGTTTGATGTATTAAATCGCTCTGGTGGCTACGAATTAACTGCCGATTTAGGCCGAGTATTTCGTTATGGTCCGGTATTTGTTGAACCTAGTATTTCACTGAGCTATTTAGATGACAAACATGTCGATTATTATTACGGCGTAAAAGCAAATGAAACTAATGAATTAACCTATCAATATCAAGGTAAGTCTGCGGTAAATACGCGTATTGGATTTTCAGTTGCTACGCCAATATTTTTTAGCGGCTTTACCATGTTTGCCATCGATTATACCCGCTATGATGATGTTATTGCTGACAGCCCGTTGGTTGATCAAAACCACAATATTAGCGCACGGTTAATGTTCAGTAAGTTTTTTTAGACCCGTAACATACGCTAGCGAGTTCTCTGTTAATAATAACTTGTTCACACCTTCCTTTATTCATACACTAGCGGCATTATTAATGCCGTTTTAGTGACCTTTTAGAGCTAATTATGAAGTTTTCTCCTTTAGTACAAGAGCTTATCGATTCATTTAAATGTTTACCTGGCGTTGGCGCAAAATCGGCCCAGCGGATGGCGTTTCATTTACTTGAACGTAATCGCCGAGGCGGTGCTAAATTAGCGCATTCGCTTGAAAAAGCCATGCTTGATGTTGGTCATTGTCAGTCTTGTCGCAACTTTACCGAGCAAACTTTGTGTGAAATTTGCCAAAGTGAAAAGCGGAAAATGAAAGGCCAGCTTTGTATTGTTGAAACCCCTGCCGATGTCATTGCGATAGAGCAAACAGGCGAATTTCACGGCTTATATTTTGTTTTGATGGGGCACTTGTCACCGATAGACGGTATTGGTCCTGACGATTTAGGGCTGGATGTACTTGCGAACCAGTTAGCCAATGATGATATTAGCGAAGTGATTTTAGCCACTAACCCAACGGTTGAAGGTGAAGCGACTGCGCATTATATCGCTGAATTAGCGATGAAATATCAGGTCGAAATTTCTCGCATCGCTCACGGCGTACCTGTTGGTGGCGAACTTGAATATGTTGACGGAAATACCTTATCGCACGCGCTTTCAGGCCGTAAAAACTACAATCTTTAGCGATTTTACCCATGAAAATTATCAGCTAATTTCACTTTCCTGATAATTTTCCCTTGAATTTTTTAACCCCACCCCCACCTTTTCAATAGCTTTGAAGTGAATATAG
The DNA here is from genome assembly GCF_052030545.1 of Thalassotalea sp. PLHSN55. Classification (NCBI taxonomy): domain Bacteria; kingdom Pseudomonadati; phylum Pseudomonadota; class Gammaproteobacteria; order Alteromonadales; family Colwelliaceae; genus Thalassotalea; species Thalassotalea sp. PLHSN55. Next base: position 299,288 of record NZ_JBPDIH010000001.1, read on the forward strand.
CCTTCAAGTCACCAATTTTTCTTTAACGCTTGCCACCAAGGGAAGCGGTAAAGTATTAGCTTAATTGTAAAATTCAGATAGGAGAAGTTTCAGATGTCTGAGACAGGTCAAAAAGAAGTTCATGGTTTTCAAACGGAAGTAAAACAATTACTTCAATTAATGATCCACTCACTTTACTCAAATAAAGAGATCTTTTTACGTGAGTTAGTATCAAACGCAGCTGATGCATCAGATAAATTACGTTTTAAAGCCCTACAAGATGCCAACCTTTACGAAGGTGATGGCGAGCTTCGTGTTCGTGTAAGTGCTGACAAAGAAAATAATACCGTGACCATTTCAGATAACGGTATTGGTATGACGCACGACCAAATCGTTGAGCATTTAGGAACGATTGCAAAGTCTGGCACAGCTGAATTTTTCTCACAATTATCAGGCGACCAAGCCTCTGATTCACAATTAATTGGTCAGTTCGGTGTTGGTTTTTACTCGGCATTTATTGTTGCTGATAAAGTAACGGTTCGCTCTCGCGCTGCTGGTGTTGACGCAGCTGACGGTGTTGAATGGGTAAGTGAAGGCGAAGGCGAATTCACTACCGCTAAAATTAACAAGTCAAACCGTGGTACCGATATTATTCTTCATTTAAAAGAAGATGAAAGCGAATTTGCTGATGATTGGCGCTTAAAGTCGATTGTTACTAAATACTCAGATCACATTTCTGTTTCGGTTGAAATGTTAACTGAAGCGGTACCTGCAGTTGAAGCGGTTGAAGAAGTAAAAGATGAAGAAGGCAACGTAACAGTACCAGCGGTTGAAGCACAGCCGGAAAAACCTGCCGAGTGGAATGCAGTAAACAAAGCCACAGCACTTTGGACTCGTGAAAAAGCTGACGTTTCAGAAGACGAATACAAAGAATTTTATAAGCATGTTTCACATGACTTTGGCGACCCACTTTTATGGGAACACAACCGCGTAGAAGGTAAAACAGAATATACGTCGCTGTTATACATTCCATCACGTGCGCCATTTGATTTACACAACCGTGAAAAACAACATGGCTTAAAATTATATGTGCAACGCGTTTTTATTATGGATGACGCTGAGCAGTTCATGCCAACGTACTTACGTTTTGTTAAAGGCTTATTAGACTCTAACGATTTACCACTAAACGTATCGCGTGAGATTTTACAAGACAGCAAAGTCACCCAAGCGATCCGCAAAGGTTGTACTAAGCGCGTTTTAAAAATGTTAGACAAATTAGGCAATAAAGACGCTGAAAAATATCAAACATTCTGGAATGAGTTTGGCCAAGTATTAAAAGAAGGTCCAGCTGAAGATGCTGCTAATAAAGAGCAAGTAGCGAAATTATTACGCTTTGCTTCAACTGAAGCTGATACTGCCGTGCAATCAGCATCACTGCCGCAATACATCGAGCGCATGAAAGAAGGCCAAGATAAAATTTATTATGTGGTAGCAGATAGCTTTGAAGCGGCGAAAAACAGCCCGCATTTAGAAGTATTCCGCAAAAAAGGCATTGAAGTATTATTACTTTCAGACCGTATCGATGAATGGCTAGTGAGCCACTTAACTGAGTTTGACGGTAAGCAATTGCAATCAGTCACTCGTGGCGGCCTAGATTTAGGCGACATGGAAGATGATGCCAGCAAAGAAGCGCAAGAAAAGCTTGAGCAAGAGTTTGACACAGTGGTTGCGCGTATTAAAACTGCGCTTGAAGGCAAGGTGAAAGACGTTAAATTATCACAACGTTTAACTGACTCGCCTGCGTGTATTGTTACTGACGAGCACGACATGAGCAGCCAAATGATGAAGTTAATGCAATCGGTTGGTCAAGAAGTGCCAGAGACGTTGCCAATTTTTGAAATTAACGCTGAACATGATTTAGTCAAACATGTTGCTGATGAGCAAGATGACGAGCAATTTAAACAGTGGACTGAAGTATTGTTTGAACAAGCGATGTTAGCAGAACGCGGTAGCTTGAAAGATCCGGCAAGTTTTGTTGCACGTTTAAACAAGTTGATGCTTAGTTTAACAAAATAGCACTGAGGCGGTTTTTTAACCTAGACTTTAGTATAAAAAAGGGGCTAAAACGCCCCTTTTTTGATCATTGTCTTGTATAGCTACTTGTGTGCTTACACATGAACTTGTATAGTGACGTCCTAAAATTCGTCATCGAAATTCTTTTAAATAATCATAGGGCGACATCAATATGCGCATTATTTTGTTAGGTGCACCAGGGGCTGGTAAAGGTACTCAAGCACAATTTTTAATGGCTAAATTTGGCATTCCACAAATTTCTACTGGCGACATGCTACGTGCTGCAATTAAAGCAGGCACTGAGCTTGGTAAAAAAGCGAAAGAAGTGATGGATGCTGGTCAATTAGTTTCAGATGAGTTGATCATCGGTTTAGTTAAAGAGCGCATTGCACAAGACGATTGCAAAGCTGGTTTTTTACTTGATGGTTTCCCTCGCACTATTCCTCAAGCTGACGCGATGAAAGCAAGTGGCGTGAATGTTGACAGTGTAATTGAATTCGACGTTCCAGATGAAGTGATTGTTGAACGTATGGGCGGCCGTCGTGTTCACCCTGCTTCAGGTCGTGTTTATCACATTGTTTATAATCCGCCGAAAGTAGAAGGTCAAGATGACGAAACAGGTGAAGAGTTAACGATTCGTCCTGACGATGAAGAAGCAACAGTACGTAAGCGTTTAGGTATTTACCATGAGCAAACTAAGCCATTGGTTGAATACTACCAAGCAGAAGCACAAAGCGGCAACTGCACATACTTAACGATTGACGGTACACAAGCGGTTGACGCAGTAAGTGCTATTTTAAGTGACAAGCTTGCTTAACTGATAAAGTTAATTGTTTGAACTACGTTTTTAAAGCCCGCAATTGCGGGCTTTTTATGTTCAGGAAGAACGGTATGCTGCGATGCCATGGATGGCAAAGAGCAGCGATGTTCAGGAAGAACGGTCAGGTTTTACGTTCCAGACAAAACCTAAGTACCTACATCCGTGTAGGCACAGGTTATTTGGTCCCGGCATAACCTAAGTACCTACATCCGTGTAGGCACAGGTTATATGTTCCCGGCATAACCAAGAAGAGAGACTTTTAAATTTATAGCTAAATGTCAGTAAAAAGCGCTAAGATAGAGGTGATTTGCTTCAATCTTCACTTTAAGGAAAAAGAATGCCCAACCTTGTTTTTACTGGAATATATGCAAGTTTATTAGGTTTACTCTTTATTTGGTTGTCTATTGCCGTTATTCGCTTACGATTTAAGTATAAAGTTGGCATTGGTGATGGTGGTCATGAAGACTTATCTAAAGCTATTCGAGTGCATGGTAATTTTGGCGAATATGTACCGATAACGTTATTTTTACTGTTAATATTTGAACTAAACCATGCTGATGCTATTTGGGTACATATTTTTGGTTGTATGTTATTAGCGGGGCGCGCACTCCATGCCTTTGGTTTAAATAAATCAATTGGTACCAGTTACCAACGCATAGCGGGTGTTATGCTAACTTTTAGCACCATTTTATTGTTATCGCTGGGAAATATCATGCTGCTGTTTGTGCAATATTATTATTAAACCCATTGAAGTTGCCACGATATACCGCTATTTGTCGTGGCTCTTGTTAGCATTTTTTTGATAAACCATGCCAATATGTGGAATGCCATCTTCTAAGTAACTTTCGCCAACGGAAACAAAACCATGTTGTTGATAAAATTTTTGCAGATGCTCTTGTGCAGAAATTTTTAATGCTTGTTGGTCAAACTGTTGTTGATAAACCTCTATGCCTTTAGCGATGAGTTGGTGACCTAAGGCTTTGCCTCGTGCTTTTTCCGAAGTAACCACACGGCCAATGCTCACGTATTCTTGGTAGGTTAACCCTTTGGGTAAAATCCGCAAGTAGGCAGCCACTTCGCCCTCGTCATATGCAAAAACATGAACGGTGTTTTCATGGGTATCATTATTGTCTAAGTCTTGATAAACACAATTTTGCTCAACGACGAATACTTCTAAACGCAACTTAATAACGTCGTGTAACTCTTTAGTGCTAAGTTGTTTGAAGGTTTTTACTTGCCAATCTAATGTTGTGGTCATATTTTTGTGAAAGCTCAGTCAATAATGGGGTAAATAGTTAATCTTAAGGGTTTAGCAGTTTAATGCTTGTTTGGTCGATAAAGAATCCGGCCTCAGTATAGGCTTTTTTGATAGCGCCCGTCTCTCTTAATTTCTTTAACCCTTTGTTAATTGCGACACTTGCCTGTTGACCTAGCGGATGCTTTTTACTGATAACAAAGTGACGACTATCTTTTAGCACTACGCCGATACCTTTAACCGGGACTAAATGAATTTTATCCATTATAAAAGACCTATCGTCACTAGAATGAAACGGCATTAATAAAAAATCAACCCATTGCATATTGACCATTCTCGCCATGCTTAACCATTCGTCTTCTCTATGTAGATCTTTTAATGGGAGTTGAGAGAGAGTTTGCCAGTCAGTGTGCCATTTGGGCGTAGAAACCGCGGTAAATTTACTTAGTTCACTTGTTTCTTTTATAGACAGAGCTGCTAGGTTCTTCGGGCTAGTATACAAGCCTGCAATATAATCACCGTTACGGATAACTTCGTCTGAAATATACAAGGCCTGCTCAAGTTTTTTAGCGTCGCTGCGCCAGTATGAGTCAAAGCTTATCAGTAGTTGACCATTTTCTAGCATTTTAGTATTTCTAAAATTAACTTTACCGGGGATGTATTTAAACGAATATTCAAAACCGCCTAGCTTAAGCGCTTGTTGTGCGATGACCATATCAACCACATCGCGGCGAATGTTTTTACCGGTAAAGCTTGTGATCTCAAGCACGTCTTGTTTGGCTACAAAGTCTTGGTAGTCATAGTAAACATCATCTCGGATATAAATAAGGACGGGGTTATTACTGTATACGGCACTTGCTTGAGCGTACAAAGGCAATTGCCCTAAAAGGCAAGAAATGAATATGGTTAACTGAGTTAATATGAGAATGCTAAGCTTCATCATTACCTCTGCTTTTAATGTTCACCGCTATAGTTAGTATGGAGTAAAAAGGCAAAAAAGACACCCGAAGGTGCCTTATGTTATCTACTGTTAGTGTTAACACAGACTATTTTTTATGACGCTGCTGCAGCACTTCCATCACTTCCGAAAGGGCAATGTTTTGATCTTTAAGTAAAACTAAGGTGTGATAAAACAAGTCAGCACATTCGCCTAAAAACTCTTCTTTGCTTTCAGCAAGGGCGGCGATAACCACCTCTACACCTTCTTCACCGACTTTTTGTGCCACTTTATTGGTGCCACGAGAAAGTAGTTTTGCGGTATAGCTTTCTTCAATGCTGTCGTTAGCTCGTTTATCAACAAAACGCTCTAAGTGGCTTAAAAAGTTTTGCTGGCTGAGCTGCTCTTCAGGAAAACATGAGTCGGTATTTAAATGACATGTTGGTCCATTAGGATTGGCAGCAATTAATAAGCAGTCTTGGTCGCAGTCAGCTAATACTTGTACCACATCTAAGGTATTATTTGAGCTTTCGCCTTTCATCCATAAACGCTGTTTTGAGCGGCTGAAAAAGGTCGCTTTACCCGTTTCTAAGGTTTTGCTTAACGCTTCTTGGTTCATAAAACCTTGCATTAATACCGCGCCCGTTGCCGCATCTTGAATAATGGCAGGAATTAGGTTGTCCATTTTTGCCCAAGCAAGATCTTGGCTATTTTCTAAAGTTACTAACATATTCTGATCTCAACTTGTTGATCGCGTAAATAGGCTTTTAATTCATCCATCGGGATCACGCCTTTATGGAAAACGCTGGCAGCGAGTGCGCCGTCAACATCTGCTTGTTGGTATACGTCTTTAAAGTGCTCAATTGCGCCTGCGCCACCTGACGCAATTAACGGGATATTACATACCGAACGAGCTTGTTTAAGCTGTTCAATATCATAACCTTGGCGAACACCGTCTTGGTTCATGCAGTTTAATACGATTTCACCAGCGCCTAATTGCTGCACATGTTTGATCCACTCAAACGTTGTCCAACTGGTTTTCTGGGTGCGGGTTTCATCGCCAGTAAATTGATACACTTGGTATTCGCCAGTTTCTTCATTAAAAAAACTGTCGATACCAACAACAACACATTGTTGGCCGAAGTGATCAGCAAGGCGAGAAATCAAACTTGGATCTTGTAAAGCAGGGGAGTTGATACTGATTTTATCTGCGCCCATCATTAAAATTTCTTGCGCGTCAGCTTCGCTTTTTATGCCGCCGGCGACACAAAAAGGAATATCAATAACTTCAGCAATTCTGCTGACCCAGCTTTTATCTACTACGCGACCGTCAGAGCTGGCAGTAATATCGTAAAAAACTAATTCGTCGGCACCTGCTTCGGCGTACTTTTGCGCCAGCGGGACAATATCACCAATAATTTCATGGTTGCGGAATTTTACACCCTTAACGACTTTTCCATCTCGAACATCTAAGCAAGGTATTATGCGTTTGGCTAACACTATGATTTTCTCTTTTTATATAACTATTTATTAAAGGTTCTCTAACTTTGTTATTTGTGATTTATTTTAAATTTGGCACAAAAGGTAAAGGGCTTTTGTTCATAATGATTAGAGATAATATTCGCGTAGTATATATTTAATTAGCACATTTTTGTATGTTTTTAATCTTATAATTAACAACATATTGAGCTATAAAAAATCACTTTATTTTGCTTATGCCTTCTCATTTTTGACCTTGTTATCTTTAAAATTAGTCTATAGCAGAGAGCAAAATGAAAGAACAGTAGAGCCAAAGCTTATATATTTTCCCTATATTCAGAAAATGCTAAACGTTTGACGCTATATATTTGATATTTATTAGTGATATTTAAATATATAAATCCCTATCTTTGCTTTATATTTAAATATTACTTTTTATATAAGATAAAATACGGAAAACTAAAATGATTAAGTATTTATTGAGTATTTGCCTTTTTTTGGTAACAAGCAGTGCCGCTAGTGCTACCTTAGAGGAAGGTTATCCAGTAACGGATAGAACAAAAGTCATATTAAAACAGGGGTGGAAATTTCATTTAGGCAATGAAAGTAAAGACTTTATTAATAAAATAGACGACAGCGACTGGCAAGAAGTTACGGTGCCTCACACTTTAAGCTTAACATCGTTGTCATTAAATGATGTGCGAGATAGTAAGGTACAAGAAACATTTCAACGCAATGTTGGCTGGTATCGTAATAAAATTAATGTCAGTTCAAATAGCAATAAAAAAGTATTTTTAGAATTTGAAGGGGCGCACCAAGTAACTGATTTATGGGTAAACGGACAACATATTGGCCAACATAGGGTGAGTGGCTATAGCCCTTTTATTTTCGATATTAGCCGTGCCGTTAACTATGGAAAATCAAATCAAATAACGTTACGTGTTGATAATACTACGCAACTAGACGTGCCTCCTGATCCTGGTCCATTCGATTTTATCAAGTTTGGTGGTTTATACCGAGATGTCTATTTAGTCGAAACCAATAAAGTACGGGTTAGCTTTAATATTGAAGCACTTAATGCCGGTATTACTATTACCACACCTTCAGTTGACCCAGTTAATTTAAATGCCACTGTGAATATAAAAACTGTGGTAAAGAATGAATTAAATATTGCGCAAGACGTTACCTTAATTAATCGTATTGTTGATCATACTGGTGCTGTAGTTGAACGATTAACCGAGCAAAAAACGATCGCAGCAAATAGCGATTATAGTTTTAATCAAATTGGTGGTATTGAAAATAATGCTAGGCTTTGGTCGGTTGATGATCCATATTTGTACAAAGTAAATACTGTCGTAATGGTTAATGGTAAGCCGGTTGATGTGGTCGATAATAATTTAGGTCTACGTACCTTTGAACTTGATCCTGAATTAGGATTTAAATTGAATGGGAAACCTATTGAAATTGTAGGTTTTAATCGTCACCAACATTATGGTTATATTGGTGATGCATTGCCAGACTCTTTACATGTTAAAGATATGCAACAATTTAAAAAAATGGGTTTCAATATGGTTCGTACCGCCCATTACCCACAAGATGACGCACTCATTGAAGCATGTGATAAGTTAGGTATTTTAGTTTATACCGAAGCGCCTACATGGACCGCTATGCCAAAAGAAAAAGCATGGTGGAATAATCTTGAGCAGTCAGCCCGGATTATGGTGCGCAATAATCGAAACAATCCGTCAGTTGTTATTTGGGGGGCGGGGATAAATCACCGTGGTTATGTGCCGCAAATGCAATATGCAATTAAACAAGAAGACCCAACACGGTTAACTGCGTCACAAAGCTCTCGTTGGACGGGGTGGCAAGCTAGTGGTTTAACTGATATTTACGCCAATATGCTTTATGGTCCGGGTGATTGGAAGCGTAATGAACCAATGTTTGCTATGGAAGGTTTTGGCGGTCCTGCGGTTGTTGCAGAATATAAACGCGATGCCAAAATACCGGGCATACTAACTTGGACAGCACATGCCTATTATACTTTTCATGATATTGGCAATTTAGAAGATAGAACTCGTTTAGGATACTTATCATCATTTAGATCGGTCAGAGATCCTCTGATTAACTGGTATCCTAGTGAACTACGCGACAGCACCTATTTACATGTAGATAGTGAATGGAAAGAAGGTATTGATGATTTTGTTGTATACAGTAATGTTCAAGAAATAGCGCTGGTTTTAAACGGACAATCATTAGGTAAGTTTAAACCTTCTAAGGCTCTACTTTACCAAGGTTTAGATCACCCGCCATTTGAAGTGCCTGTTCAATTTTATCAACCGGGTAAAATGGAGGTTATTGGTCTTATTGATGGAAAAGAAGTGGCTAAACAGACGGTTTATACGCCGGGTAAACCTCATTCAATTCGTCTACGTTTAGATAGCGCCGACCGTGAGTTTATTGCTGATGGTAATGATATTGTTGTTGGCTATGCAGAAATTATTGATAAAAATGGCATGTTAATTAAAGATGCTAATGTTGACGTGTCGTTTCGTGTCCGTGGCGATGCAACTATCATCGGCGATAACGCTGATATTGATGCTAATCCGGCAAAAGTACGTTTAGGCACCGCGCCAGTACTTATTCGTGCCGGTTACTCACCAGGCACCATAACGGTGAAAGCAACAGCCAAAGGTTTACGCGCTAGTAGTGTGAAAATAAAAAGTACTCAGTTTGAGTCAGACATGCTAAAAGCGAATGCTTATGCTATTCAGGATTATAAAACGTTGAAAGTTGATATTGGCTCAACTGAGCAGCTAGTTCAATTTGGTTGGACTGCATGGGAAGGCAATGATAACGAACCTTCTGAACAAACATTTAGTGCCTTTGGTGGCTTTTCTGCCAAACTAAATAATATTTCTAATGACGGTCTTTTACGTTGGTTAGGTGAAATGAATGTTATCGGTTTTAATGGTTATACCTACGGCGAAGGTGTTTTAGCTATAGATAAAAAAGGCTTGAAGTTGTCGTTTATCGATTTACCTAAAGGCAAATATACCTTAAAAACCTTTCACCACGCACCAAGAACAAATACTGACTCGATGGACCCAAATAAAGAGAAGCTTAAAACACTAAGTATTCATAAAATTCCGTACAGCCAGAAAATATATGCGCAAGTGCTTAAGCAAAAATCGGGTAAACGCGTGATTGACGTTAGCCAAGGAAAGTCATTACAGTGGAGCAAGCCTGGTCAAGGTTCGTTAAACTTTAGTTCAAACGGCAAAGACCCTATAAATATTGTCTTTTCACCACAGGGTACTTCAAAAGGCGTTTGGCTTAATGCATTTGAATTAACGTACGAAAAGAATATGTTTTAGTAAGATAGTCACCATATCTGACAGATTTTGTTCGGTAGGGCGATGCTTATTGCACAGCGACAGTTTATTAACTATCGCTGTGCATAACATACTTATTGATAGTTTTAGCAATAGATGGTTTTACTAATAGATTTTACTTACAGAGAATGTATATATAAAAATGTGAATTTACCAGTCTTGAAGGTACAGAGGTTAGCATTATAGCTTTGAAATAATTTAAAATATCTAAATACCATGTTGATGGTATTTAGATATACTCATGGCGTTACAGGATCTAAAGATTAACGCGTTGGCCAACAAGCTATTGCTTCTTCTAAAGTGAACTTCCCTTCAAGCAATGAACGACCTAAAATTACGCCGCTAACGCCCGTGCCAATTAAGGCTTTAATATCATCTAAGCTGCCAATGCCGCCTGATGCTTGCCACTCAATACTTGGGTATTTTTGACAAAGCTCAATGTATAAATCAACGTTGGTGCCGCTTAACGTGCCGTCTTTGGAAATGTCGGTACACAATACGTGCTTTAAGCCGACTTTAATGTAGTCATCGACTAAATCTTCAATGGTCACACCGCTGTCTTTTATCCAGCCGTGAGTCGGTAATTGCTTGTTGCCGTTTTCATCAATGCGCACATCTAAGGCTAATACGATTTTATCGCCGCCGTAAGTTTCAATCCATTGGCGAACCAGATGCGGCTCTTTAATCGCTAAGCTACCAATAACCACGCGATCAGCGCCAAGGGCTAATAATTCTTTAACGTCTTGTTCACTGCGAATACCGCCGCCGACTTGAATGGTCATGCTAGGGTGGTCAACCACAGTGCGTAATACACTTAATTGGCGTTTGGTATTATCTTTTGCGCCGTCTAAATCGACAAAGTGCATTACAGTGGCACCGGCATCAGCATAAACTTGCTGACGCTCTTTTGGCGTATATTGATATTGGGTTTTTTGTTGATAATCGCCTTGAAATAAGCGGACCACTTGACCATCAATAAGGTCAATTGCTGGGATCATCATAATTTTATGCTCTCTGTCTTTATTAGTTTAAGTGTCGCTATTTCGCGCTTTCTGAGTAACCAAGCGTATTTAAAAGTACTCTTTATGTTCATCAATTCCGTGCTTTCGCATTACGCTTTTATCAACGTAAGGCTTCAAATAGCTGGCATTTGAAGCTTTACGGGGATTTACATTTCAAGAAAGTTTTTAATAATTTTGCTGCCGGCAGCACCCGAACGCTCAGGGTGGAACTGACAACCGATAAAGTTATTTTTAACAATCGCGGCTGAAAATTCGCTGCCGTATTCACAAGTTGCTGCTGTGTGCTCACCGACAGGAACGGCAAAACTGTGAACAAAATAAAAATATTCACCCGCCTTAATTCCGGCAAATACTGGGTGGTCAATAACCGAGGTTAAGGTATTCCAACCCATGTGCGGTAAACGCAAGCCATCAGCTTGTAACGGTTTTACTTGTGTCGGTATTAAGTTTAAGCAATCGACAATTTCTAACTCGCCGCTAAAGTTGCCTTCGTGGGAGCTTTGCGTCATTAACTGCATGCCTAAACAAAAGCCTAATACCGGTTGCGTTAAGCCTTGAATAGTGGCGGTTAAGCCTTTTTTGTCAATGTTGGCCATGGCATGTTTGGCATTGCCAACACCGGGTAAAATCACTTTGTCGGCGGCTTTAATCAGCGCAATATCGTCAGTAATTTGGGCGGTAAAACCTAAACGCTGCACGGCAAATTGCACCGAAGATAAGTTGGCGCAGCCGGTATCAACAATAACAAATTTTTGATCTGTGCTAGCCACTACAAGGCTCCTTTCGAGCTAGGCAAGTCGTTACCTTTAACTAAAATAGCTTGGCCTAAGGCGCGACCAAAGACTTTAAATAGGCTTTCGACTTGGTGATGACAATTGCCTTTGCTCGTAGATAAGTGCAAGGTAATTAACATGCTATCCGCTAATGAGCGGAAAAAGTGCGAAACCATTTGTGTTGACATCGTACCAACCGTGCTGTCGGTAAATTCTGCGTCAAATTCAAGCCAAGGACGACCTGATAAGTCGATCGCACATTCAGCGCGACATTCATCCATCGGCAGTACAAAACCAAAACGGCCGATACCGCGTTTATCGCCAAGTGCTTCTTTTAATGCTTGACCAAGTGCAAGAGCGGTGTCTTCAACGCTGTGGTGATCATCAATGTGATAATCGCCAACCACTGAGCAATCAAGGCTAAAGCCGCCGTGTGTGGCGATTTGATCTAACATGTGATCAAAAAAGCCAAGGCCGGTATTGATTGAACTTTTGCCAGAAACGTCTAAATTCACACTCACTTTTATGTCGGTTTCTTTGGTGGTACGAACAACGGTGGCTTCGCGCGGCTGCTTTAATAACTGCGTTTCAATGTCGTCCCAGTTATTGCTTTCGCGGTTGTATTGAATTCCGACAATGCCCATGTTTTTTGCTAAGCCGATATCGGTCTCACGATCGCCAATCACATAAGAATTAGCAAAGTCAACGCGGCCTTGTTGCAAGTAATCGCTGACTAAACCAAGTTTTGGTTTGCGGCAATTGCAGTTGTCTTCATCAAAATGAGGACATAATAAAACGTCGTCAAATACCACACCTTGTGATGAGAAAATATCCATCATTTTATCGTGTGGTAAATCAAAGTCAGCTTGAGGGTAGCTGTCGGTACCTAAGCCGTCTTGGTTTGAAACCATTACTAGCTTGTAGCCCTTTGCTTGCAGCGCTAATAAAACCGGAATAACTTTCGGTTCAAATACTAACTTCTCTAAAGTATCAACTTGCTTGTCGGTGACTGGCTCTTCAATTAAGGTGCCGTCACGGTCGATAAATAAAATATTTTCTTGTGCCATGTTAGTTCTCAGTTACTGTTTTTATTAGCTATTGTTCGCATTAAAATAAAGTTTAATGGATTTTTTTAAGCTTTCTAATTCTTGCTCGCTGCCAATGCTTATGCGTAAACAGTTGGCTAATTGCTGCTGTTTTGATTGGTCACGAATTAAGATGTTGTGTTTCATCAGCAAGTTAAAAATTTCATCTTTTTTTGCTGTTTTAAATAAAACAAAGTTGGCATCGCTTGGGAATACGGTTTCACACCATGCTTGTGCTTTAAGCCAATCAATTAATGATTCACGCAAGCTGATGACATTGCTAACTTGTGCGTTCATTTTGGCTAAACCCGTTTGATTTAACGCTTGGCTAGCAATTTCGGCAACAGGTGCGGAAATAGGGTATGGGGCGATGACTTTGCTCATCATGGTGATAATCGCTTCACTCGCTAAGGTAAAACCGCAGCGAAGGCCAGCAAGGGCAAAGGCTTTAGAAAGGGTGCGCAGTACCACTAAATTGTCATAATCGCTTAACCATGAAGCAACCGATTTTTGCGCATCAAATTCAATATAGGCTTCATCAACTACCACGATTGCATCATCTTTAAATAGCTCAAGCGCTTGTTTAATTTGACCATGAGGCAATAAGTTACCTGTAGGGTTACCCGGTGAGCAAAGAAAAACAACTTTTGCTTTACCCACTTGCTCAGCTAAACCGTCAAGGTCAAGCTCGTTATTAATTAACGGCACTTTGGTAATGCCTGCGCCGTGATTTTCTGCGCTAATGGCGTACATACCATAGGTTGGCGGGCAAATAACAATGTTGTCTTGATACGGCGTACAAAAGGTTCTGATCAACAGCTCAATGCCTTCGTCAGCGCCGCGTGTTGCCAGTACTTGCTGTTTTGGCAACGCGCAATATTCGCTATAAGCATCGAGCAAATTATCAGGCTGAAAATCAGGATAACGATTAATGCAATCGCTACTCACTTTATATTCACCCGTGCCCGGTGCTTCATTGGCGTTTAACCAAATCTTTTCATTAAATGCGCCATTGCCTGCTTGCAGACGACGCGCCGATTGATACGGCACCATGTCGATAAGTTCAGTTCGGGCGAGTTTATTCACTAAGCTGTTCGTTGAATCTGTCATGGCTTAGCTTCCTTGTTCTAAACGAATCGTTACGGCGCGTTGGTGTGCATCTAGCCCTTCGGCGTCGGTTAATTCAATAATGCATTCACTTAAGCTTTGCAAACCTTCACGGGTTAATTCTTGCACGGTATAGCGGCGTGAAAAATCAGCTAACGATAAGCTACTGATCACCTTTGAATAGCCATATGTTGGCAATACGTGATTGGTGCCACTGGCGTAATCGCCGGCAGACTCAGGGGTGAATTTACCCACAAAAATAGAACCAGCATTACGTAGGTTTGCTAGCAGCTGCTGATTATTTTCTGTTTGAATAATTAAGTGCTCAGGGCCATACAGGTTTGATACAAGCGCTGCTTGTTGCATGTCTTCTACTAAAATCAAACGACTTTTTGCTAAGGCTTGTGCGGCAATTTCTTTGCGAGAAAGCACTGCTAATTGTGTTGCAAGTTCCTCATCAACTGCATCGATAACCGCTTGGCTGTCTGATAATAAAATTACTTGGCTATCGCTGCCATGTTCAGCTTGTGATAATAAATCAGCGGCAATAAAGCTCGGCTGGGCAGCACTGTCAGCAATCACTAACACTTCAGAAGGGCCCGCTGGCATATCAATAGTAAAGCCAGGCACTTGTTGTGATAACTGCGTTTTTGCTTCGGTAACATAGCTATTACCTGGGCCAAATACTTTATTAACCGCTCTAATACTTTCAGTACCCAAGGCTAAGGCTGCAACGGCTTGTGCGCCGCCGACTGCGTAAATTTCGTCTATTTGACATAAATCAGCAGCCGCTAAAATTTCAGCGGCTAACTCACCTTGTTTATTTGGCGGACACACCAAAACAGTGCGATCACAACCGGCGATTTTAGCCGGAACGCCCAGCATTAATACCGTTGATGGCAAAGGCGCACTGCCAGCAGGAATATATAAACCAACACTTTCTATCGCTTCAGTTTTTAAGGTGCAATTAACGCCAGGTAAGGTTTCAACGTGCACGTCTTTGGCAACTTGTGCCTCATGAAAACGTTTAATTTGCCCATAAGCGGTTTCAATCGCTTGCAAACGTTTACTTGATAATGAGGCTTTTGCTGCGGCAATTTGCTCAGCGCTAACTTGTAAACTGTCTAGCTTAACGCCATCAAATTTTGCGGTTAAATCAAGCAGGGCTTGGTCGCCATTTTCTTTAACTTGCGCAATAATTGCCGCAACCTGCGAAGATAAGCTGGCGCTATCAGCAATGGCAGGGCGCGCGAGTGCTGCTGTTTGCTCAGCTTGGTTTAACTCATTCCAAACAATTTTTTCTGTGGTCATGACGACTACCCTTAACCCATCATTTTTTCAATTGGCATTACAAGAATAGAGTTACAGCCTAGCGCTTTTAACTCTTCCATGGTTTCCCAGAAAAAGGTTTCTGTGGCAACTACGTGCACTGCTACAATATCGTCGCGGCCAGCAAGTGGTAAAATGGTCGGTGTTTCTTTGCCCGGCATTAATGCGCTGACTTGCTCAATTTTATCTTTTGGTGCGTGTAGCATGATGTATTTGCTTTCTTTGGCTTTCATCACACCTTGAATACGCGGTAAAAGTGTATCTAAAATTTCTTGTTTTTCTGCGCTTAATGGCGCTTCAGTTTGAATAAGTGATGCTTTCGAGCGGTAAATCACTTCAATTTCTTTTAAGCCGTTTGCCTCTAAGGTGGCACCGGTTGAAACAAGATCACAAATACCATCAGCTAAACCAACACGCGGCGCCACTTCAACAGAACCTTTTAATAAACAAAACTCAACGTTAATGTTGTTCGCTTCTGCCCAGCGCTTTAATAGTTGCGGGTAAGTGGTGGCAAAACGTAACCCGTTTAAACATTCAATACCGGTGTATTCAAATTCTTCAGGCATGGCTAATGAAAAGCGACAGCCACCAAAATTTAAGCCGGTGGTGCGTACATAACCTGAGGCAATACCCATTAATTCGCGCTCTAAGGCGGTTTCTTCTAAGGTGTTGTCGCCAACTATGCCTAAGTCACAGACACCGTCCATGACCAAACCTGGAATGTCGCTGCTACGTACGCGCATAATATCAATAGGCATGTTACTTACATGAGCAAGTAAACGTCGGTCTGATACGTTGAGTTTTAAACCACAACGCTTAAGAAGGGCTTGAGTGTCATCACTTAAACGACCTGATTTTTGCATTGCAATGCGAAGACGCGTTTCTGTTGTCATGTCCATTTCCTGTAAAATTTTTTGGTAAAGTTTCTAAATAATTTTGCTCAAAAATAAAACCCCCGAGAGAGTGGACTCTTTCGGGGGTTTAGAAACTTTTTCATAATGTGTTTCGTTTACCGCTGAAAGGCCCATAGCCGCTCAGCGTAAAAACCTGAGTGGCTAATCCGTATGATGGTGAATATGATGGAAGGCAACTCGGGTTAAATTCATTATTTCGCTCGTTAGATTTCATCTGGTGTAAAACTTATATTACACAACTAAATGTTCAATTTGTTTCTTGGGCTTTACATTACTGTGTTCTTGGGTATTGAGCAAGTATTAAATGTGAAAGTTTTATAAATTTATTGTCTAAGATATTATACTGATTTGTATATACAATTAGCGTCTTACCTGCGCTAGAAAGAAATTTATAAATCTTAATTAAAGCTTATTTTTATCAGGTCGATAATAAGGTTAAGGTAACAGTTTTGCTTTTACTTAAACGATAAATTGACTACATTTTAACTTGAAGTTGATTACTTATTCAGCGCTAATGTTGAAGTTTCTTACTTGATAAAAGTGCTTAATAAAGTGCTTGACCAAATTGCTTAACCATATTGTTTGAAACAAGGGGGCGTATTTATGGATATATTCACTACACAATTAACACGTGTTGTGCCTGTGCCAATTCGCCCGCAATCTTTGAAAGTGAAGGCGTTGCTAAAAGAGGCGGCTACGGGCAAATTAACAGACGATCCTGAACATCTTGAAAACCATGACGCTTATTACATTGCTACTGACGAAGAGCATGGCAAAGAGCAAAACTGTTCTCCGTCGTTTAAGCAATATACTAAACAAGGGAAAAAGACCGAAAAGGAAATCACGACAGAGATAGAAGATAAAGAGGGCGATGATAAGAATCCTCATTTAGATATCTTTGTCTAGTGTCTAGTTTATCCCTAAGTCGTTTTTTCTTTTATTGCATCTTACCTATAAGGCCTGTCTATTCGGCTATCATTATTTGTTTTGATAAAGGTTAAGTATTTTTTGCTTGCTTGGGTATAATAGCGAAAATTTTTTATTGCCCTTATTTAATGACACCTGTAGAGCACGCTTTTTCAGAATCGGGTTTACTTGCTAAAACTATTAGCGGTTATTCACCACGCCAAGCCCAAATAGACATGGCATTGGAAGTTGCTCAGGCGATTGAAAATCAAAGTAGTTTAATTGTTGAAGCTGGCACAGGTACCGGTAAAACTTTTGCATATTTGATCCCCGCTTTGCTAGCAAATGAAGGTGAAAATGGCAAAAAGGTCATTGTGTCCACAGGGACTAAAAACCTACAAGAGCAGCTTTTTCATAAAGATGTGCCTTTAATTAAAAATGCATTGGCGACTAAAGCGCAAATTGCCTTACTTAAAGGGCGTGCAAATTATTTATGTTTGTATCATTTAGACCAGTTTAAACATACCCGTGGTCAGCTTGATGCACAGGCATTAAGTGACTTTGTCAGCGTGCAAAAATGGGCAACAATGACTTCAAGTGGTGATATTGGTGAATTAACCAATGTGGCCGAAGACTCACCTATTTTCCCGCATATTACTAGCACGTTAGATAATTGCCTTGCTAAAGATTGCCCCAACATTGACGATTGTTATTTGGTTGATGCTAGAAAAAAAGCGATAGATGCCGACGTGGTGGTGGTTAATCACCATTTGTTTTTTGCCGACATGGCATTAAAAGACACCGGCTTTGGCGAACTTATTCCAAAAACTGATGTGGTAATTTTTGATGAAGCACATCAAATTCCAGATATTGCTAGCGAATACTTTGGTCAAGCATTATCAACCCGCACCTTATTAGACTTGTGCTCAGATGTGATCAAGCAATACCTAACTGAACTAACCGATGTAAAACAGTTAGGGAAAGCGGCAGAAAAGTTACAGCGCAGTTGCCAAGAGTTTCGACTGCTTTTTCCTCATGACCCACAGCGTGGCAATTGGCGTGACAAAATAACACAAGTGCGCATCAGCAAAGCCTTTAAAGATATTCAAACAGATTTAGACTTCTTGTATCAAGTGATCAAATTGTGTGTTTCAAGAAATGAAGCCATTGACAACTGTTTTGATCGAGCCGTCGCCTTATTGACTAAATGTGATGCCATGGCTCAAGTTGAAGGTTTTGGCATCAGCTTTTGGTATGAAACCACACGTCGACATGTGGTCTTGCATCAAACACCACTCAGCATTGCTGATAAGTTTAGTGAACATATTAAAAATTCAAACGCTGGCTGGGTTTTTACCTCGGCAACGCTGGCGGTAAACGAAGAATTTACGCATTTTGCCAGTCAATTAGGTATTGAAAACTCTGCCGAGTTATTACTTGATAGCCCATTTAATTATCAACAGCAATCTCAACTTATTGTGCCTAGGTATTTACCTCAGCCTCATCACGCCAATCGCGCCAGTGCGTTGGTTGAATTGGCCAAGCCTTTAATTACCGCCAGTAATGGTGCTTGTTTTATGCTATTTACCAGTTATCGAATGATGCACATGGTGGCAGAGCTATTGGCGCAAGAAGTAGAAACACCGTTATTAGTTCAAGGGCAAATGGGCAAAAGAAAACTACTTGAAGAGTTCGAACAAACGCCGGATGCGGTATTACTGGCAACGGCGAGTTTTTGGGAAGGGGTTGATGTTAGAGGTGATAAGCTAACCTGTGTTATCATTGATAAATTGCCGTTCGCGTCACCCGATGACCCACTGTTACAGGCGCGAAGCGAAGATAATAAACGCCAAGGTGGCGATCCATTTGCTGATATTCAATTGCCACAAGCCATTATTGCTTTAAAGCAAGGTGTTGGACGGCTGATCCGCGATGTAAAAGATCAAGGGGTTATGGTCATCTGTGATGATAGATTGGTTAATCGTCCCTATGGTCAAGTATTTTTAAAGAGTTTGCCTGCGATGCAGCGAAGTCGAGACTTAGATAAAGCGGCTAAATTTTTAACTGAAATATCAGAAAAGTAAGCCGTTAAGTGAATTATAACAGCCTCTTTATTGAGGGGATGTTTGTTAGTTTTTAACATAGTTAGAGAATTTTATTGTGAATTATTTGGCCATTGACGCCTCAACAGAAGCCTGTTCTGTCGCATTAACCTATCAAGGAAATGTTTTTCATCGCTTTGAGCTGTGTCCGCAGTCTCACAGCATTGTATTGTTACCTATGGTTGATGAAGTTTTAAAAGAAGCCAATTGTCAGCTTGCTGAATTAGACGGATTGATTTATGGCCAAGGTCCGGGCAGTTTCACCGGTGTGCGCATTGGTATTGGTGTTGCTCAAGGTTTGGCATTTGCTGCTAATTTACCCGTTGTTGGCGTTTCAACCTTACAAGCGATGGCGCAACAAGCTTACCGTAAAACAGGGGCAATCGAAGTAATCGCAGCAATTGATGCTCGCATGTCTGAAATTTACACAAACGGTTTTAGCTTAAACGAGAACAAGTTAATGGTTGCCAATCAAGCCGATGCCGTGCTTTCACCAGAAAAAGCGAGCGAGCACTATCAAGGGTTTAACCAACAATTTTATGGCGTTGGTACTGGTTGGGATGCCTATCAAGCGAACATATCAATTGAAAAATCGAATCAAGGAACACCTGATATCTTGTATCCTGACGCGCTTGATATGTTAACCATAGCAATGGAAAAATTTGCCCAAGGCGAAGCTGTTTCAGCAGAGCAAGCTCAGCCGGTATATGTACGAGATACTGTGTCGTGGAAAAAATTACCTGGTAGATAATAAATTGGTCTCATTATTGCTGAGATATTATCACTGAGTAATAAATGCACAATTATTTGACGTTAGTTAAAGTGTATTACACTTTGTTCGTTCGAAATTTATACCGCAAAGGTCAGCACGATCTATATGTATGGCTTTTACCTTTGCCTTTATGGTTTTATTTGTTAGATTAAACTGATGAAAATATCTCAAACTGCTTCAGCATTACAAGCTGTAGAACATGCTAAAAAACAAGCGCATGCTTTAAAAAAGCCAGCGGAAGTCGCTCTTGAGCAGGAAAAGCAACAAGGCGACAAGCAACAAAGTCGTTTTGATGTTAACGAGCAGTCGTTGCTATTAGTTCAGCAAAATCAGCAGCAACAATCTTCACAGTCGCAATCTTTTAAGCATACCGATTACGATCAACCATCAATGCAAAACCAAACTGCGGTCTCGGTTTATCAAAGTGTCAGTAACTTAAGTCAGCGGGAAAACATTCAGCAAATATTTGGAGTTGATTTACTTGCCTGAGTCCAAATCTAGGTGGAGTAAAAAAACACAATTTTGGTTGTTTTTACTCGCCGCAATTATTGTCCACCAAATTCCTTTTGTTTCTATTCCATTTAAATGGCTAGAAAGTTTTTTTCATGAAATTAGTCATGGCTTAGCTGCTCTTATTACCGGCGGAAAAATTGTTAGTATTCAGCTTTTTCCTAATGGTGCTGGGCTTTGTACCACGCGTGGCGGCTTTGGTTTTTTAATTAGCTTTATGGGCTATGCCGGCGCAAGTATATGGGGCGCGATTATTTTTTCGATTGCCTCGGTAAATAAGCGTTTAGCGCTTATTTTTAGTAGTGCCATTATTATTTTATTAATAACCTGTATGCTGTTTTGGGTGCGCGACCTGCTTACCGCGGTAATTGTTGTCGTGTTATTGGCCCTGCTAATTTTGCCGTATAAATTTAAAAAACTGCATTACCTACAACCCTTATTGCAATTGACAGGCATGATGGTCTTGCTAAATAGTTTATATAGCCCGCTGCATTTGTTTGACGGACGAGCGATTGGCGATGGCGCTGCCTTAGCGAATATGACCTTTATTCCTGAAATTATTTGGGTCGCCTTGTGGATGGCAATTGCTGTATTTGCGATATTTTTATTAAGCAAAAAATCACGTTAAAAAATACGCTTGTATACTAGGGTATAGGCTTGTGGAGCGATTATGGCTAATCTGAATATCGAAGAAATATGCTACGATTTGGGCTCGCTATCATTACATGGTTTAGCGTGTGGTAGTGACGACGATGAAATTGTTTTGTGTCTGCATGGTTGGCTAGATAACGCAGCCAGTTTTTTGCCACTGATGCCATTTTTTGAAAACAAACGTGTTATTGCTATAGATTGGGCTGGCCACGGCTTTTCAAGTCACCGAAGTGGTGATGCGCATTATCATTTTATTGACTGGGTTTATGACTTATTGCAGTTATTTGAATTAAACCAGTGGCAACGTATTAATATTGTTGGGCACTCGATGGGCGGTATGATTGCCTCAGCCTTTAGTGCAGCATTTCCAGAGAAAGTTAAATCACTTACGCTGTTAGACTCTATAGGTTTTATTAGCGCCAAAGCTGAACAAACCACAGACCAACTGCGCCAAGGCATGCTTAGTAGGCTAAAAGGGCGTAGCAAACAAAAAAATTGTCACCCGAGTCAACAGTCAGCAATTAATGCCCGTGTTGCGGTCTCAGATCTCGCCTTTGAACAAGCAAAAATCATTGTAAAACGCGGCTTAGTTAAACAGGCTGATGGGTATATTTGGCGGGCAGACAGTCGCTTGCGCATGACATCTCCGTATCGTATTACATATGCGCAAGCTAAGCAGTTTGTTAAAGATATTAAGGTGCCTGTACAGTTAATTTATGGTGAAAAAGGTATGGAAATGGTAACGGTTGGTTTAGAAAAATTTGGCCCTCTGTTTAATGATTTTACCGCGCATCAATTACCGGGCGGCCACCATTTTCATATGGAAGTTCCACAAGCTACTGTGCAACTTGTTCAAGCATTTATTGAAAATCTAACAGCAAAAAATTAGAGTAAAATCGCTTTATTTTCAGTTTTTCGACTAATATCAACATTAATTAGGGATAATTTGATTTAGACAATTTAAAACGGTTGTTTGATTTTTTGTTCTGTGTTTCAATCAGCGATTCGTAGATCAAACTAGCAGCCCAAAAAATTAAAAATATTGCTGGTAGAATAACCAAAAAATAGAGGAGAGATGTTGTGGGAAAAATTTGGCTTGAGAAAAGTTACCCGCCCGGTGTGCCGTTTGAAATTGATGCTGATAAATACTCATCAATAGTTGAAATGTTCAATAAATACACCAAGCAATATTCTCATGTTACCGCGTTTATCAATATGGGCGCTGAAATTTCATATCAAGAACTATTTGAGCAATCAACAGCTTTCGCTGCTTATTTACAAAACGATTTAGGCCTTAAAAAAGGCGACAAATTTGCCATTATGGTACCAAACTGTTTGCAATATCCGGTTGCTTTGTTTGGTGCGTTACTGGCGGGTTTAACCGTAGTTAACGTTAACCCACTTTATACTGCACGTGAATTAGAGCATCAATTAAAAGACTCTGGCACAAAAGCCATGTTGATTATTGAAAATTTCGCGCACACATTGGAAGAAGTTATAGCGAAAACGCCAGTTGAGCACGTAATTTTAACCTCGCTTGGTGATCGTTTAGGTACGATTAAAGGCGCATTGGTTAACTGTGTTGTTAAGTATATTAAAAAAATGGTGCCCAGTTTTAATTTGCCCAATGCAATTCGTTTTAATCATGTCTTGGCAAAAGGTGCGAACCTAACTTTTACACCAGTCGATATTCAAGGAGAGGACTTAGCGTTTCTTCAATATACTGGCGGTACTACAGGGGTTTCGAAAGGAGCGATGTTAACCCATAGAAATATGGTGGCAAACCTTGAACAGGCGAAAGCGGCGATTAAACCGTTATTAAAAGAAGGCGAAGAGATCGTTGTTACTGCCTTACCGCTTTATCATATATTTGCCTTAACGGCGAACTGCCTGACTTTTATTACTTTAGGTGGCACCAACTTATTAATCACAAACCCGCGTGATATGCCGGGCTTTGTTAAAGAATTATCGAAATACCCATTTACGGCCGTCACAGGGGTTAATACCTTATTTAATGGTTTGCTTAATACGCCAGGCTTTAAAGATTTAGACTTTAGCACGTTAAAAATGTCGCTCGGCGGCGGTATGGCTGTTCAGCGCCCAGTTGCAGAGCGCTGGCAAAATGTCACCGGTACACGTTTATTAGAAGGTTATGGCTTAACCGAATGTGCACCTATGGTAACGCTTAGCCCATATGATTTAGCGAGTTATGACGGTAGTATTGGTGTGCCAGCACCATCAACTGATATTCGTATCATCAAAGAAGACGGCAGTGAAGCAGAAATAGGCGAATCAGGCGAGATGTGGGTTAAAGGTCCACAAGTGATGAAAGGTTATTATAACCGCCAAGAAGCGACAGATGAAATATTAAAAGATGGCTGGCTCGCGACAGGTGATATTGCCGAAATGGATTTTAAAGGCTTTTTTAAGATAGTGGATCGCAAAAAAGACATGATTATTGTTTCTGGCTTTAATGTCTTCCCGAATGAAATTGAAGAAGTAGTGATGATGCATGACGGTATTTTAGAAGCTGCCGCGATTGGTGTGCCTCATGAAGTGTCGGGTGAAGTGGTTAAAGTATTTATTGTTTGTAAAGGTGAAAAAGTTCTAGAGAAAGAGCTAATCGCGCATTGCAAAGATAACTTAACTAACTATAAAGTGCCTAAACTTATTGAATATCGTGAAGAGTTACCTAAAACGAATGTTGGTAAAATATTGCGCAGAGAGCTTAGATAATAAGCGCTTTGATAGCTTTTTGTACCAATGTTGTCGATAAAATATTTTGATACTCGGCAATCATTTTATAAAAAACGAGCTACCTAGGTAGCTCGTTTTTTTATTTCTGTTACTTGAACTTTGATACTTGAAAAAAATTACAAACTATTGGGCTTTTAACGTTTTACCTGTTTCGCCTATGCTGTCGTCACTCATTAAATATACATATAAGGGCATAATATCTTCAGGAGACGCTAGTTTTGATTTGTCTTCAGCAGGGTAGGCACTTGCGCGCATTTTGGTTTCAGTTGCGCCAGGGTTAATTGCATTGCAGCGCAGCGTTGAACTGTCGTATTCATCAGCGATAACTTGCATCATGCCTTCGGTTGCAAATTTAGAAATACTGTAAGCTCCCCAAAACGCACGACCTTTGTTACCAACACCCGATGACGTAAATACTAACGATGCATTTTTAGCATTTAACATGGTTGGAATAAGTGCTTGAGCGAGTAAGAACTGTGAGGTGACATTCACTTGCATCACATCTTGCCAAATTTGCTCGTGAATTTGTGTAAATGGATTTAATTCGCCTAACATCGATGCGTTAAGTAGCGCGCCATCAAGTTGTCCAACTTGCTCGGCAATTGTGGCTGCCATATCAACATAATTTTGTTTGGTCGCGCCTTTTAAGTCTAAAGGGATAATTGCCGGCTCTGGTGCGCCTAATGCCATAATTTCATCGTATACGGCTTCCAATTTCTTTACTGTTTTGCCAAGTAAAATCACCGTAGCACCTAGTTTGGCATAAGTGAGCGCTGCTTGTCGGCCAATACCGTCGCCAGCACCGGTGATTAAAATGTTTTTATTACTAAGGCAGTTGTCTTTTATTTGATAATCGAACATGAAAAATGTCTGTTAGTTTCTTATAACAACAATTCTACTCTGTGACTGTGAAGCTGACGAGTGAAAATTTTAAATACGACTACAATTAGTAATAAAAATCTCGAAGAAATCAAAAAAAGCTAGCACAACGAAGGATCTTGAGTTAAGTTTAACTGGTCTAACAAGTTGGGCTAGAGCAGTAATAAAGCAACTAACAGCTATTAACTTGTTTAAAATTTATAAAAAAATAGACTTATTGATGGGGAGATAAAATGAAAAAGCTAGTACTCAGCCTCGCTGTGATTAGTGCACTAGGACTAAGTGCGTGTGATAGCGAATCACTAGAAGACGCGCAAAACGATGCCATAGAAAATGATACCGGCATTTCGATTGCAGCAAGAGTGAAGTTTGATCCTAGTAACGGCGACTTATCCGTTCCAAACGATTTATTATTTTTAGAAACAACTGATGGCACGTTAAACCCACCAGTTGATGATCCTACTGATGGCTCAGATCCTTTTGTCGCGCTTAGTGCACTTGACGGTTGGTCGACAGTAAATCCATTTGTTCTTGATATTATTTTCCCTGAAGGCAAAGAGCTTGACGGTAACTCAGTATTTAACCCTGAATCTGTGCGTATATTTAAAGCAGTTATGGGCGGTGATACAAGTGATGAACAATGTGCAAGTGTGACTCGTGGATTGGCGTGTAAAATTGTCTCTGAATTAGCCTACACTACTGATTTTATTACGCAGAAGTCGGGTGATAGTGTTGCAGTAATACCGCTTAAACCACTTGAGCCTAAAACAACCTACATTCTGGTAATGACAGATAGCCTGCAAGATGATGCAGGTAACGCTATTGCTCCATCGACGACCTATGAACTTGTTCAACAAGATATTAATACCTCACCATTAGGCAGTGAGTCACAACTTGCTTTGCAAGGCGTAATTAATAGCTTTGAAACGGCAGTCGCTAGCGCAGGTGTTGATAAAGAAACAATTATATATTCTGCGGCGATAACTACTCAGTCAACATCTGACGTATTAGATACGGTTAAATCGCTATTAGCTGCACCTTTATTACAAGGTGGCATGCCTCCTGTGATGATGATTGACCCTTCTACTGAATCTGTTGCCGAAAAACTTGGTATTCCGTCTGCGGCTCTAGAGCTAAATGCATTGTATTCAACAGCAAGTTATCATGAAGGCACGGTTACATTACCTTATTATTTAGGTATTCCTAGCATGGCTAACCCACAAGCACCGGTTAATGAGTGGTGGACTAGTTTATGTGACTCAGGTGCGATGTTAGCCGGTTTAGCGGCAACAAACCCTGAAGCGATCCCTTCAGAAGAAACGCCATTAAGTGTTTCTGATGGGCAGTGTATCGCTATTGCTCAAGCGGCCGGATTACCTTGGCCGGGTTTAAGGGATCTAAGCTCTGCATTTCCATTAGATACCGAACGTAATTTAACTAAGTTCAGCCCTGTGCCAGCACCTTCGGTAGCAAGTGATATGCCTTGGATTGGTAACCCAGGCGAGCTTGATGTGCAAATGACCACGCCTGTTATTTCACCAGTAACTGATGCAGTACGTGCAGGTTTTGGTTTGCCGGCATTAACCGCAATGCCAGAAAATGGTTGGCCTGTAGTTATGCTTCAGCATGGCATTACATCCAAAAAAGAAGATATGTTAGCGATTACTGGCGTGCTATCAGCATTTGGTTATGCAACCGTTGCAATTGATCATCCGCTTCATGGTAGCCGAGGCTTCGACTTAGACTTTGATGGTACTGACGATATCAATGCTTCAACAGTATCCGCAACGCATTATATGAATTTAGCGAGTTTGCTAACAACACGTGATAATTTACGCCAAAGTACAGCAGACCTTTTAGGGCTTCGCTTTGCTTTAAATGCGACGGTAATTGGTGACGGGACTGGTGATAAAGTCGACGCGAGCAATGTTCATTTCTTAGGTCACTCGTTGGGTGCTATTACGGGTATTAACTTTTTAGCATTAACGAATAGCGAATTAGACCCAGCGTTAGACGGCATGTTTGCAGTAGACTCAAATAGTTTGGCAATGCCAGGTGTGATGGTTGCGAACTTTTTGATGGAATCTGGCGCATTTGCCAATACGATTAAGTCAAGTTTAGCTTATGCTGAGCATGAACACTTCCAAACATACATTGCAGGGGAATATCCTGAAGGGGCAACTGCCGCTCAAATCGAAGCAGCATATATAGAGTATGTTGTTATGTACCCCGAAGAGGAGGCAATACTACAGGGTACGTTTTCTTCGTTTGCGTTTGCAGCTCAAACTGTGACGGACTCGGGTGACCCAGTAAACTATGCAAGCCGCCTTGCAGCAACACAAACGCCGACACATTTAATTGAAGTGGTTGGTAACGGTGTAGATAACTTATCTGATCAGGTTATTCCAAATACAGTTTCAACTGCACCGTTAGGTGGAACTGAAGGTGCAATTGCCTTATTAGGATTAGACGGTGTTAGTAGCGGAATCACTCCGGGCTCTGGTGCTGTGCGTTTCTTATATGGAAGTCATAGCTCTATTTTAAGCCATGAACACCAAGAAGGTGTTACTGCTAGCCCAGAGTTTGCACTTAAAGCAACTGAGGAAATGCAAGGCCAAGTGGCGGGGTTCTTTAGTTCAGGTGCTATTGTTGTTACAGATGACACTCTAGTGAACTAGCACGAATCTATCGATAAAGATAAAAATTAAGCCGATTAACCGCTATGTTAATCGGCTTTTTTATAGGCGCTAACTTATCTTGCAACGACCTCTTTAAATTCTGAATACTTCCCCCATATAATAATCAACATAACCGAGACAAAATAACTGCAATAAAGAGTGCTTCTTTATTGCATGTTTTAGGAGAGAGCTGTTGGAATTTTTATACGAATACGGACTATTTTTGGCAAAAGCGATTACATTTGTTGTTGCCATTATTGCAATTGTTGCCGTGGTTGCTTCTACCGCAATTAAGCAAGGCAGTAAAAAAGGTGAGTTGGAGATCACCGATTTATCTGAACAATACCAAGACGTCGAGCAAGACTTTATTCATCACTTATTGAGTAAAGAAGAGCTTAAAGAAAAAGAAAAGCAAGATAAAAAGGCTGAAAAAGAAAAATCTAAAGCCAATAAAAAAGCAGCTAAAGCAGAAAAAAAGGACGAACCTGCACGTTTGTTTGTGGTTGACTTTAAAGGCAGCATTGATGCCAAAGAAGTGAGCTCTTTACGTGAAGAAATCAGTGCGATTTTAACCGTTGCTACCGAAAAAGATGAAGTTTTTGTTCGTCTCGAAAGCGGCGGTGGTATGGTGCATGGATACGGTTTAGCCGCTTCTCAGCTTGATAGAATTCGCCAACACAATATTCCATTAACCGCATCGGTAGATAAAGTTGCTGCGAGTGGCGGTTATATGATGGCGTGTGTCGCAGATAAAATTATCTCAGCGCCATTTGCTATTGTTGGATCAATTGGCGTTATTGCGCAATTGCCTAACTTCAATAAGTTACTCAAGAAAAATGACATTGATTACGAACAATTCACCGCAGGTGAATTTAAGCGCACAGTGACCATGTTTGGTGAAAACACTGATAAAGGTCGTGAAAAATTTGTTGAAGAGCTTGAAGAAACCCATGTTCTGTTCAAAGACTTTGTTAGCGAACATCGTCCAAGTTTAGATGTGGCCAAAGTGGCTACAGGTGAGCATTGGTTTGGTTTAAAAGCAAAAGAGCTAGGTTTGGTTGATAATATTCAAACCAGTGATGATTACTTGCAAGCGGCGAGTAAAGAGCAGCAAGTGATTTTAGTGAAATATGCAACGAAAAAAGGCTTAGCTGAAAAGTTTTCTAAAGCTGCTTCATTATCGTTTGAAAGCATTATTGGCAAGCTGTGGCAAAATAACCGTATTTTCCCTAACTAAGCTATTCGCTATTGTGAGATGTTTTGAAGGCAATCGATAACCTAAAATGCTCATAGTCGGGTATAACATTGCTCAACAGCTACCTAACAAATAGAACGTTGAGAAACAAAAACGCCAGCATAAATGCTGGCGTTTTTATTTGTACGAAGCTTACTAAATATAAGCTACATAGAGAAGACCCTGTAACAAAACCTAAATTACTTGTTCTCACCTTTTAAGTGGTGAAAATCAATTTCCTCGATTTTTCTACCGGCATTTTCATCATGGTACATTTCACTATCAAACTGTTGTTCAGACTTGCCAACAATCACACTTACCATGCTATCGCCAGTTACGTTCACTGCCGTACGGGTCATATCTAATAAGCGGTCTACACCAATAATTAGCGCAATACCTTCAACCGGTAAGCCAACTTGTTCTAATACCATTGCGAGCATAATTAAACCTACACCTGGTACGCCTGCTGTTCCAACAGAGGCTAATGTAGCGGTTAAAATTACCATTAAGTATTGGCTTAACGTTAGGTCTTGGTTAAATACCTGTGCAATAAATACGGTGGCAACACCTTGCATAATTGCAGTGCCGTCCATATTAATTGTTGCCCCTAAAGGCACGGTAAATGAGGCGATAGAGTTTTTAACACCCATTTTTTTAGTCACGGTTTCTAAGGTAATAGGCAGGGTCGCATTACTGCTTGAGGTTGAAAAAGCAAATACGACAGTATCGCGCATTTTCTTAAGAAAAATGACAGGGTTTAAACCGGTAAATACTTTGAGTAGTAGTGGGTAAGTCACTAAACCGTGTATTAATAACGCGCCAAATACCACTAAGAAATAAATGATCAAATTGCCAAACGTATCCAGTGATACTTCGGTAAATAGTCCGGCTAATAAACAGAAAACACCATAGGGTGCAATGTTCATTAAAATACCAACTAAACGCATGATAACTTCATTCATGTCTTCGAAAATACTGGCAATTCGCTCACCAGCTTTGCCTGACAAGGCTGTGGCGATACCAAATAGCAACGCAAAAACAATTATCTGAAGCATGTTGCCTTTGGCAAATGATGAGAAAGGATTACGCGGGAACATGTCAATAAATACTTGGGCTAGAGACGGAGCCTCTCGAGCTTCGAAGGTGGTATTAGCGACCATGTTTACCCCTTCACCTGGGCTAATCAGTAGCGCCAAAAAAATAGCAAAAGTAATCGCTATAGCTGTGGTAATTAAGTATAAGGCGATGGCTTTGCCGCCGATTCGGCCTAATTTAGAAGTATCACTAAGTGAACAGGTACCACACACCAAAGAGACAAATACTAAGGGGACAACGAGCATTTGTAAGCTAGAGATAAATACTTGACCAATAACTTCGAAAACGCCATCAATTAGAAAGCCACGAACCGAAATGTCAAAAAAGTATAGTGGTATAACGAAGTCTTCACCTATTGGCATCAGCCATTGTAATAGTGAGCCAACAAGAATACCTGCTACCATGGCGGTAACAATGCGCTTTGTTAAGCTAGGTTGTTTTTTTTCAGTCATAATTTTTAAAAAATCAATTCTTCATTATAATTAGTAAGCATAGACTAACAGGTCTGTTTTTAATTAAAAACCTAACTTGTAACGGTTTTTTGTAATTGATAGTGACCTTTATGCAAATTATCAGTTAAGATGTCTATGGGACTATTATAAAAATATCATGGGGATGCCTTGTATGGACCTGCTCAAACGCATATGTTTTACCTTGTTATTTCTCTCACTTGTCGGTTGTGGTGGAGGAGATGGGAGCTTAGAAGGGAATGGAGATGGTGGTGGGACACCTGATGACCCTACTGTAACGACTATCACAGTAACAATTTCTGATACGACGATTGATCCTCAATCTACACTTACAGCAACAGTGCTAGAAGGCGACAGTCCTCTTGCTGGTAAGCTGGTGACCTTTACTATAGACAATGCTGACTTGGCAACTTTCCCATCGGGAATTGGAACCGCTATTACTGATTCTAATGGTCAAGCGACAACATTGATAAATGCAGGAGAACTTTCCGGAGCAGGCCAAGTGACGGCAGAAGTTGATGATGCTGATCCCGCTACTGTGGCTTTTATTAGTGTCGGTACCAATAGTGAGATTGACTTAGTATTATCTATTTCTAGTGTAGATGTTAGTGCAGTGAGTCCTGCGACTATTACTGCAACTGTCTCACAGGCGGGTATCCCTTTACAGGGCGAATTAGTTCGCTTTGATATCGATAATACAGATTTAGCTTATTTTTCCCCTTCTACTGGTACTGCATTAACCGATGCCGATGGCGTAGCTTTGCTTACCCTTCATGCTGGAGAGCTTGCTGGCTCAGGACGTGTTCGTGCTGGATTAGAAGATGGTGTCGTTCTTGATACAATTTTCTTTACTAGTGCTGGTGATGGTAATTCGAATAGTGAACCGACAGCCGATCAAATTAGTTTATTCGCGGATAGCCAACAAATTGCATCGAGTGGTTCTCAAGAAATTCTTTTAACCGCAGTTGCAAAAGATGAAAATAATAATTTGCTTGAAAATATTGAGGTTAGCTTTTTAGCAAGTTCTGGTGATTTAGAAGCCGTTACAACAACAACAGGGGCTGATGGTAAGGCGACAGTGATTTTAAAAACCCAAACAGATCCTTCTAATCGCGTCATTACAGCTTCAGCCGCAAACGGCTCAGTATCTGACACGATTCAAGTGCAAGTGGTAGGCACGACAGTGCAATTAAATGGTTCTTCAGCGTTGGCCTTAAACGACTCAAATGCCTTTATTGTAAAATTATTAGATTCAGATGGTAACGGTATAAACAATACAGATATACAACTTTCTTTGTCTAATGAATCAACAGCAACACCAGTTGGCGCTGTGTCAAACATAACCATACCAACAACGGTTACCACTGACTTTACCGGGCAGGCAATATTTGATGTTATAGGAACTTCAGGTGGTACTAATACCATAATTGCCGATGCTCTAGGGGCTTCGGTAGAGCACAATGTCTCGGTGCAAGCAGATTCATTTTTGTTTTCAAGCTTTAACAATGGTAATGGGACGACAATAAACCCTACCGGCAATGATGCGCCTGATGTTTTATTATCAGATACTGCAACCGTTACGTTAACATGGCAACGTTCAGGTGTTAATGTACCTGATGGTACAAGTGTTAGCTTTACTGCAACGCGTGGTGCGTTAAGCAGCTCATCTGGTACTACAGTTAATGGCCAAGTTTCTACCACATTAACTTCAAGCAATGCAGGTAAATCATTAGTTACTTTTACCGGTATCGATGGTGATGTGGTTCTTAATAACCAACTTGAGTTCGAATTTGTCGCAGAAACTGCTGATTCATTGATTGCACAGGTTTCACCAGCATCTATAGGGCCAAGTGGCCAAACATCAACAGTTAGTGTTGTTGTCAGAGATGCTGACGGTAACTTGGTTAAAAATAAAACTGTAGACTTTAAGTTAACTGATATTACTAACGGTGAAATCTCTCCGGCAAGTGCGGTAACCGATAGTAATGGCCAAGCTTCTACGGTTTATACGTCGAATACGGTTTCAGCAAAAGACGGTGTCTCAATTGAGGCTTCTGTTAGAGATACAAGTGTTAATGATACTGTTACTTTAACTGTTGCCGATAGAGAGCTATTTATATCTTTAGGAACAGGTAATTCAATTATAGAGCACAATGCTACAACCTATAATAAGCAGTACACTATATTTGTTGTTGATGCAGATTCAAACCCTGTTGAAAATGTTGAACTGACAGTTTCTGCGGTGCCCAATAATTTCTATAAGGGCTACTGGGTGCCAATATATGATGGGGAAGATTTTGTTACTTGGGCTGCTAATAGGTTGATTTCTTGTCCAAATGAAGATTTAAACGAAGATGGTATTTTAGATGCAGGCGAAGATATCAATGGTGATGGCGAGTTAACCCCCGAAAATGTAGTTTCAATTATTGGTGATACAACTACCGATGAAAACGGCCAAGTTGTTATCGATATTTTATATGCAGAAAGTTTTGCGCAATGGGTTGATATTAACTTGATAGCAAGGGCTCAAGTTACAGGCACAGAAAGCTCTACGCATGTATTGTTTACACTACCTGTGCTAGCAGAAGATGTTTTAAATGAAGATATTACTCCACCAGTAGCCAATGTAGGGTTAAGTAGTCCGTTTGGCTCTACGGCTGACTGTACTAATACAGATTAACTTGATAAATAAGCACTTATTAAAAAAGCTCCCTCGGGAGCTTTTTTTATGTCTGGCAATTATCTTGCAAAATTACACCAACATCATTTTGCCATTTGCTCTAATAAAAACGCTGAAATAAGTGCGCCAGACGTTAAGGTTTTTTCTTGACTGACTTTACCTAAACCCGAACTGTCGGTAAATGGCGCTATTTCCATCATATCAGCGCCAGTAATAGGGTATTGTGCAGCAAGGGCTTTTAATATCTGCATTGCTTCATCAGGGCTTAATCCGTCGGGCTCTGGGGTGCCTGTTGCCGATGCAAAGCTATCATCTAGGGCATCAATATCAAAACTCACATAGAGCTCGTCAATATTTTCGTCTTTAAGCTGATCAAATATAGTGGCAATAATGGCGTCAACACCTTGGGTTTTTACTTCATTTGCCCAATGTTGTTTTACGCCAAAGGTGTTTTCCCAGTGTGATTTGGGCTTGCCGCTTGAGCGAATGCCCACTTGTATTAAATGATTGGGGGCATGCAAGTCATCAAGTATATGGGTGCACCAAGAGCCAAAACATAAATCGATGCCTAATCGTTCGACTAAAAGATCGGTATGTGCGTCAAAATGAATAATGGCGCAGCGCTTTTCTTGGGCTTTTTTTGCCTGCAAATACGCTTTGGTTAAAGGGTAGCTAACTGAATGATCGCCGCCAATGCCAAAAATACCTTTGTCTGGGAAGTTAGCATAAAAGTCATGTAATACATCTTCAGTAATGCTTAGCGGGCTTACACATAAATCACTGTTGTCATCGTGATAAAGTGCTTTTTTACAATTACTTAATGTGGCGTCATTCAGGTATTTATCGTGTAAGAGATGAGGAATAACACGTACATCTCCTAGATCAAACGTAGATAGTTGTGGATATTGTTCTAATAAGGTTGAACGTAAAAACAGTGGCCCCCAGTTTGCGCCACGTAAAATACCGCCACCGCAATCAGATGCAATACCTAAAATTACTGCATTTGACGCTTGTGAAAGCTCGTTTAATGACGTTTTCCAAAGCTCATTTACATTATTTGTTTGACCAAAAATACTTTTATGGAGCTGCTGCTTACGCTCTTTCGCCGTATTTACGGTGAACACACCATCTCCTGGTGGGCATAAACACTGTGAAATTTTATTTATAAAAGTTGCATAATTTGTTGTCATAATTCTACCTTTAACAGGAAAGCGTCTTTATTTATGTGGTCACGTATTTTTGGGTACCAAATTAACTGAATAGTTATGAAATTTCGGGTTTGCAATAACGTGAAAATTGAGTGGTGATGACACTTTAAAATCGCCTTTATTATAACGAAAATAACTGAATTGGTGAATTTTTAAAAAATAATTGCTTGTCAGCTCGCCCAATTACAGATATACCTAATAGTAATTTTAGAATTAACACTCTATTGTATAAAATATCGCCAATGCGAACAAAAAAAAGCTTGCTCGTTCTATTTTTGTTCAAATCTCATGTTATACAATAAATATATATGCTGTACCGAACAGCACATTTTGTAGGAAAATAAAAATTTATGGCAAAGTCTCTGGTAATTGTCGAGTCACCAGCAAAAGCGAAGACAATTAACAAATATTTGGGTAAAAGCTTTATTGTGAAATCGAGTGTAGGTCACGTACGTGACTTGCCAACGAGTAGCACAGGTAAAAAAGTTGCGGCCAAATCACCTGCTGAAGTGCGTAAAATGACGCCCGAAGCAAAAGCGAAATATAAAGCTAAACGCGACAAGCAAGCATTAATTAATCGTATGGGTATTGACCCTGACAAAGGCTGGAAAGCGAATTATCAAATACTACCCGGTAAAGAAAAAGTTGTTACCGAATTAAAAAAACTTGCGGACAGTGCCGATACTGTTTATCTCGCAACCGATTTGGATCGCGAGGGAGAAGCGATTGCGTGGCATTTAAAAGAAATTATTGGTGGTGAAGACGAAAAGTTTCGCCGCGTTGTATTTAATGAAATTACCGAAAATGCAATTCAACAAGCGTTTTCAACGCCAAGTGAACTAAGTATGCCGGGCGTAAATGCCCAACAAGCACGTCGCTTTTTAGATCGCGTCGTCGGTTTTATGGTTAGCCCGTTACTATGGAAAAAAGTAGCTCGCGGCCTTTCAGCGGGGCGTGTGCAATCTGTTGCAGTAAAACTGGTTGTTGAACGTGAACGTGAAATTAAAGCGTTTGATCCAAAAGAGTTTTGGGAAGTAGAAGCGTTAACAAAAACGGCTGATGAAAAAGATTTTAACTTAGATGTTACCCACGAAAACGGTAAAGCATTTAAGCCAACCAATGAAGCGGATACTAAAAAAGCTTTAGCGATATTAGAAGGCGCTGAATATAGCGTTAGCAAGCGTGAAGACAAACCATCAAAAAGTATGGCGTCGGCACCGTTTATTACGTCAACATTACAACAAGCAGCCAGTACTAAACTAGGTTTTGGTGTAAAACGTACTATGGGCTTAGCTCAACGTTTGTACGAAGCAGGTCATATTACTTATATGCGTACTGACTCAACTAATTTGAGTAAAGACGCGGTGCAAATGTGTCGTGATTATATTGCACAATCTTATGGCGAAAATTACTTGCCAGAAAAGCCACGTGTTTTTGGTAGCAAAGATAATGCTCAAGAGGCGCATGAGGCGATCAGACCATCTAATGTGAAACTTGAATCTGCGTTAATGGCAGATATGGATGCTGACTGTAAAAAACTTTACGACCTGATTTGGCGTCAGTTTGTTGCCTGTCAGATGACAGCAGCGCGCTACACGGTTAGTACCATCACGGTCAGTGCACAAGGCTTTGACTTAAAAGCGAAAGGTCGTGTTATGCAGTTTGACGGTTGGACTCGTGTTCATCCGCAATTATCAAAAGGCGATGACAAACATTTGCCTGATTTAGCCGTGGGTGAAAAACTTTCATTGCAACAGCTAACACCTTCCCAACATTTTACTAAGCCACCAGCACGTTTTGGCGAAGCATCATTGGTTAAAGAGTTAGAAAAACGTTCAATTGGTCGTCCATCAACTTATGCGTCTATTATCTCAACCATACAAGACCGTGGTTATGTACGTCTTGAGAAAAAACGTTTTTACGCTGAAAAAATGGGTGAAATCGTTACCGACTCATTGTCTATGAGTTTTGAAACATTAATGAGTTATGACTTTACTGCCAACATGGAAAGTGAGTTGGATGAAATTGCTGAAGGTCATGCTCAATGGAAAGAAGTACTCGATGGCTTCTATAAAAGTTTTACCGCAAAATTAGCATTAGCAGACAAGCCAAGTGAAGAAGGCGGAATGCGCAGCAATGAGCCGGTAGAAACGGATATCGATTGCCCAACTTGTGGCCGTAAAATGGGCATAAGAACTGCTTCAACAGGCGTATTCTTAGGTTGTTCAGGTTATGCACTGCCGCCAAAAGAGCGTTGCACAACTACCATGAACTTAACGCCGGGTGAAGAAGCGGTCAGTGTTTTAGCTGAAGATCAAGAAACCGAAGCGCTAAGAGCGATGCAACGTTGTAAAAAATGTGGCACCGCGATGGACAGCTACCTTATTGATGAAACACGAAAATTACATGTTTGTGGTAATAATCCCGTATGTGATGGCGTTGAATTAGAATTAGGTACTTTTAAGATCAAGGGCTACGACGGCCCAATTTTAGAATGTGATCGTTGTCAGTCGCCAATGGAGCTGAAAAACGGCCGTTTTGGTAAGTACTTTGATTGTACTAATAGCGAATGTAAAAACACGCGTAAGCTCTTAGCCAACGGTGAAGCTGCGCCGCCAAAAGAAGATCCGGTACAATTACCTGAACTTGAATGTGAAAAGTCAGACGCGCATTTTGTTTTACGTGATGGTGCAGCGGGCATTTTCCTTGCCGCGCATACTTTTCCTCGTTCACGAGAAACACGTGCACCTAAAGTGGCTGAATTAAAACGTTTTAGAGATAGAATATCTGCTAAATTTTATTACTTAGCTGACGCACCAGAAAAAGATGCTGAAGGTAATTTAGCGGTCGTACGTTATAGCCGTAAAACCAAAGAGCAGTATGTAATGACTGAGGTTGAAGGTAAAGCAACAGGTTGGACGGCAAAATATGTTGATGGTAGCTGGGTAGAAGAGCAACCAAAGAAAAAAGCCAAACCTAAGGCAAAAGCTAAAGCGAAACCTAAGGCAAAAGCCAAAGAAAGTAGCTAGACATTTCTACTGACCATAAAAAGCGCTCTATATGAGCGTTTTTTTATGGCTAAATTTTTAATCTTGCCATTCTATCTCGTCAATCACTTTACGTGCCTGAGCAACCGTACAGTCTGTTTTAGTGACTAATTCATTAACACTGATGCCTGGATTTTTTTTAGCGATAGTTAATAATGCGCTGTGAGAAAGGTTTACATACTGCGAGCGCAACAACTTTGCCACCCAAAGCCAAGTGTCTTCACCAGAGTGTTCAATTAGGTCTGCGATATTATTCATTTGCTCGAAGTTTGCAGTGAGTTGCCAATTTCTTGAGCGGCCAATACGGGCGAGTTCAGCACCTTGAGAGCGAATAAGGGCTTTAATTGCATAAGCTTTCATGCAACGACGTAAAAAGGAGGGGAGAACTGTTGGGCTTTTGTTTAACACGTTTCTGATCTCAGACAATTAAAAAAGCCAGCAATCGCTGGCTTAAATAAATGACACGATTACCATTTCTTTTTAGGTTGAAACAGTAAATCTAAATCATCTTCTTCATCTTTAGCTTTTTTCGCTCGGTCAGCGGCATTAGTTGATTTTAATGCGCCAGTAATTTCTTCGAGTTTTTGTTCAATTTCGGCGCGCTTAGTTTTGGTATAATCGGTTTGCACTGAATGTTCACTAAGCGTTTGCAATGCTTTTTCAAAATACTGTCTTGCAGAGCCTAACATTTCCTTAGAGTAGGCTTGGTTGCCACGCTTTACTAAACTTTCGATGCTTATTTTTAGCTGCATCGCTTCAAAACGTTGATCTTCTTGAGTGAACACTTGGGCGGAAACTGCACCTTTACTTTGTTCTGACTTTATCGTTGCGCGTAATTTTTTAATACATTGTAAAATGCCAACCAATTGTTGCTCGTTATCAGGCAATACAAAAGCTTCATCACTTTTTGCAGGCTCAGCATCTTTACTTGCCTCAAGGCGAGCTTCTAAGTCTCTAACACGATTAGCGATCCCTTTAGCTTCAGGCATTAATTCTTTAATGGACTTAGCTGCGTTATACGCTCGGCGATTTAAGATTTCCGCAACAACTGGGTTGTTGGGTAAATGAGTTAAGTTAATAATTAACTCTTCAGTTTCGTCAATAACGGCTTTTAACTTCGCGACTTTGGCTCGTTTTTCTTGCTCGAGTTTTTCTTTATGCTGTTGAATAGCGTTAACTACCACAATTATGATAATTAAAACGACAATCAAACCAACGATTATACCTACCATATTTTTTACTCATGTCATAAAACAAACCTAATTATTAAGTCTACAAAAAATGTCAGCTAAAGCATAGTGTTAAACCAACCTTTATTCGTGTATGCATTCTATTTGTACAAAAAGCGTAATAAAATTTCATTTTTGGGCGCTTTTTGGGCGCTTGCTGCTGTTTTAACCCCCGAATTTATTACATTGTTGTGATTTATTTACCAAAACATTAAAAATAATATGGAATAAATCTTCAATTAAGTATATATTTTTAGAATAAGAAAAGTTATTAATCACAAGTCTATTATGAAACTGCAACAACTTCGTTACATTGTTGAGGTGCTCAACAACAACCTTAATGTTTCTGCAACAGCAGAAAGTTTATATACATCTCAACCAGGTATTAGCAAGCAAGTCCGTATGCTTGAAGATGAGCTTGGTATTCAAATTTTTGGTCGCAGCGGTAAGCATTTAACCCATGTAACACCAGCGGGCAAAGACGTGATTAATATTTCTAGCGAAATTCTATCGAAAGTTGAAGCGATAAAAGCGGTTGCTCGCGAATATACTCAACCAGATGAAGGACGACTGCGTATAGCAACAACTCATACGCAAGCACGTTATGCTTTGCCAGAAGTTATTCAAGGTTTTATTAAGAAGTATTCCAAAGTTTCTTTACATATGTATCAAGGAACTCCTGCGCAAATTAGTGACTCTGCTGCGAAAGGTGATGCTGATTTTGCCATTGCAACTGAATCTCTTCACTTGTATAACGACTTGATCATGTTGCCATGTTATCACTGGAATCGCAGTATTATTGTCCGCCCTGATCACCCTCTGGCGAAAAAGCAAAACATCACCATTGAAGATGTAGCAAAGTATTCTTTAGTAACCTATGTTTTTGGTTTTACCGGCCGTTCTGAATTAGATAACGCCTTTAGCAGTGCGGGTGTTGAGCCTAAAATTGCGTTCACCGCAACCGACGCTGATGTGATTAAAACTTACGTTCGTTTAGGCGTAGGTATTGGTGTTATCGCAACTATGGCGATTGATCCTAAGATTGATAGCGACCTTGTTGCTATCGATGCTAGTCACTTATTTAAACCAAGTACCACCAAAATAGGCTTTAGACGCGGTACGTTTTTACGTAGTTATATGTTTGATTTTATTGAACGATTTGCACCGCATTTAAATCGTGACTTGGTTACTCGAGCTGTTTTATTGAAAAATAACAATGAAATTGACGAACTGTTTTCTGATATAGATTTGCCATATAGATAGCCAGTTAAAAACTTCCAAATTAAAAAGCCCGTTAGTTATTAACGGGCTTTTTAATTATGGGCGAATATTTATTCTAATGTAGCAAATTCAATTAAATTTTTTGCTGTTAACACTCAATTATATTAACCGCTAAACCACCACGAGATGTTTCTTTATATTTGGTTTTCATGTCGTTACCTGTATCCCACATGGTTTTGATCACTTTATCTAACGAAACTTTGTTAGTGCCTGTGCCACGAAGTGCAAGCCTTGATGCGTTAATCGCTTTTACTGATCCCATAGCATTTCGCTCGATACAAGGAACTTGCACAAGTCCGCCAACCGGATCACACGTTAAACCAAGGTTGTGCTCCATACCTATTTCAGCGGCATTTTCAACTTGATTCGGTGAGCCGCCCATAATTTCAGTTAGCGCACCGGCAGCCATTGAACAGGCAACACCTACTTCGCCCTGACAGCCAACTTCTGCGCCTGAGATTGAAGCATTGGTTTTATACAAAATACCAATCGCTGCAGCAGATAATAAATATCGGATGCAGTCTTCATCGCTAACCGGTTTTATAAATTTATCGTAATAACAAAGTACAGCAGGAATAATGCCCGCAGCACCATTTGTTGGCGCAGTTACTACTCGGCTACCGGCGGCATTTTCTTCATTTACCGCTAAGGCAAATAAATTAACCCAATCCATCGCACTAAGTGGGTCGTTATTATTTTCTACAAGCAAAGAGCGGTGCAAGGCAGGTGCACGACGTGTCACTTTTAAACCGCCTGGTAAAATCCCTTCGGTTTTCATACCGCGATCTACGCTGTCACGCATTGCTTGCCAAATTTGTAATAATTGCTTGCGAATAACCTGTTCATCATTAAGACACTTTTCGTTGTCCATCATGATAGTGCTGATGCTTAAGCCTTTAGTTACCGCGATATTGATCAATTCATCAGCGCTGGAAAATACGTGCGGTCGATTAATGTTGCTATGAAGAGAAAGTGCTTTGTCTTTTTCTTTATCAAAGTCACAATCTTGCACAATAAAACCGCCGCCAATAGAGTAATAGGTTTCTTCAAGCAAGAGTTTATCGCCTGAAAAAGCATATAAAGTCATGGCATTAGCATGTGCTGGTAAGGTTTTTCGGCGATGATATATGATGGCATCTTTTTTAGGGAAGCTCACCTGATGCTGCGCCATTAACGCTATGGTTTCTGTGGCGACTACATTGTTTAAAATACTGTCAATATCATCAACGGCGATAGTTTCTGGTGATTGACCTGCTAAACCTAAGATCACTGCTTTGCCTGTGCCATGGCCAATGCCAGTTTGACCTAACGAGCCAAATAACTCAGTTTTTACCGTTGTTGTCTTGGTTAACAAATTTTGAGCTGCTAAGTGTTCAACAAAAAGTTTAGCCGCTTTCATTGGGCCAACTGTATGAGAGCTAGAAGGGCCAATACCAATAGAGAACATATCAAATACGCTAATCATATAAAATCTCGAATATTATTTTGCGTTTAGCAATTATATCTATAGTTAATTCGTGTAATCTTAACTGAAAGTTATCGTTTTTAAAATCAAAAGTTAAGTTCAATTATAGAAGGTATTATTAATGGTAAGGATTATATTAGGCGAGATGACTGGCAAGATCTTTTAACATCGAGGCTGTTGCTCCCCAAATATTATGCTCTTGATAAGGCATATAGTTAATAGGATGATGCTTACCGTTGAAGTGAGCATTAACTTGAATGTGATTTTGTGTATTGAGAAAGTGCGTTAAAGGCACATGAAAAACTTCACTCACTTCATTGTGGTCAATCTCATATTCGGGGGCTTTTGAAACAACCGCGACAATAGGCGTGACAATATAACCGCTAATGGTGTGATAAGACTTTAATTGGCCAACAATGGAAATTGCATCTGCCGGCAGGCCTATCTCTTCATAAGACTCTCGAAGGGCGGTATCAATTAAATTTTTATCACTTGGTTCAACTTTTCCACCAGGAAAACTTACCTGCCCAGGGTGATGTTTTAGGTGTGCAGCACGCTTGGTAAAAAGCACGTCTAACGCTTGGTTATGGTTATCTATAAGAGGAATAAGCACAGCCGCTTGCCTTACTTTTCCATCATGTTTATATAAATGCGCAGAATTTTCTAAAGGTCGTAAT
Organism: Thalassotalea sp. PLHSN55; assembly: GCF_052030545.1. NCBI lineage: Bacteria > Pseudomonadati > Pseudomonadota > Gammaproteobacteria > Alteromonadales > Colwelliaceae > Thalassotalea > Thalassotalea sp. PLHSN55. Next base: position 341,097 of record NZ_JBPDIH010000001.1, read on the forward strand.
TGAAAACGTTGTAAAAATTCATTTTTGGTCATCGTTTCAGCCTTTCATTTTGCAAAACCAACGTGCTTTAGATTTTATAACTGGCTCAGTACAGGCAGTATTTTAGCAACTTTATCAAAGGTTTCTTGATACTCGCTATCTGCGGTTGAATCAGCGACTAAACCACCACCGGCCCAACAGTAGATTTGCTGGTTTTTACACGCTAAGGTGCGAATAGTAATACTAGTATCCATGTTACCACATGCAGAAATATAGCCAATAGAGCCACAGTAGATGCTGCGATGATGAGGCTCTAATTCGTCGATCACTTCCATCGCTCTTATTTTTGGCGCTCCAGTTATTGAGCCGCCAGGAAAAGCACCTCGTAGCAGATCTGTTGTACTAAAGTGACTTTCTAATTGCCCTTCAACAGTGCTAACTAAATGATGAACGGCAGGGAAGCTTTCAATATCAAATAGCTTTGGCACTTTAACACTGCCCGGCAGACAAACCTTGCTTATGTCGTTTCTTAGTAAGTCGACAATCATTAAGTTTTCAGCACGATCTTTTTCTGAGTGTTGTAGGTCAATGGCATTTTGTTGATCGATTGCCGCAGCTGATGCTCTAGGTTTAGTCCCTTTAATTGGCTTACTTTGTACTTTGTTATCAGTTAGCTTTAAAAATCGTTCAGGCGAAATGCTTAACACGGCGGCATCTTCTAGGCGAATAAAAGCAGAGAAAGGTGCTTTGTTGGCAGCGCGCAAAGCTAAGTAGGCATCAAATTCATCACCTTGGTATTGGGCGTGAAAGCGTTGTGCGAGGTTAATTTGGTAACAATCTCCAGAAAGCAAATACTCTTGCACTTGCTTAAATTTTTCGCAATATTGGCTTTTAGTTAGATTTGCCTGCCAGTCGGTTTGTAAACTAAAACCGTGGTGCTGATGGTCTTCTTGTTGTTGATGTAATAAATGCAGCAACTGTTGTTCAATTTCTTGGCGTTTTTCATCAGGGCATACTAAGACAAATTCATTTGTTTTTCGGTCAAAAATAATAGCGTGCAAATAAATACCAACCGCCATTTCAGGTAAGGCAATATCTCGTATTGCTTTAGCTGGAAGTTGTTCAAATCGCTGACCTAAATCGTAAGCAAAGTAACCTAAGGCGCCACCGATAAATGGCAAACTTGCTTTAGGTAAACTTATATCGGCAAACACATCATCTTGAACTTGCTTAAGTAAGCTAAGTGGATCGGCTTCGCTTTCTTGATTTAGATGAGCATTTTCTTGGTTTTGCCAAGTGATCCTTGTACTAAGCGCTTGGGTTTGCAAGGTTACTAATGGATTAAAAACCATAACGTCGAAATTGGCATCTTCGTGGTCACTTTCACACGAGTCTAACCACATTGACCACGGCTGGTTGGCCAGTGCAGAAAACAGGGTTAATGGCTCTTTTATTTGCGTAAGTGAAAGTGGCGCGATAGAGATGAAAGTTTTTGCCGTTTTTGCCATTATAATGAGTTATTTCCTGTAGCAGCTTGTAACCAAGCAGGGTATGATATCGGCAATTTTATAACTTTCAACTCTAGATTGAAATATAGATTAACATCAAGCATGAACAACGGGGCCGTTATGACAATCATTAAACAACAAGACCTGATCGATAGTGTTGCAGATGCGCTGCAATATATCTCTTTTTATCATCCACTCGATTTTATCCAAGCACTTGAAAAAGCGTACCACAAAGAACAAAGCAGTGCGGCAAAAGATGCCATCGCACAAATTCTCATTAACTCTCGTATGTCTGCTCATGGCAAGCGCCCAATATGCCAAGACACAGGTATTGTTACGTGTTTTGTTAAAGTGGGCATGGCGGTGCAGTGGGATAAAACTGACATGACAGTTCAGCAAATGGTTGATGAAGGTACTCGTCGTGCGTATTTGAACCCTGACAATCCGTTACGTGCTTCTATTGTTGCCGATCCTGCCGGCGCTCGTAAAAACACGAAAGACAATACGCCATCAGTTGTGCATATTGACTTGGTTGAAGGTAATGAAATTGAAGTGATGATCGCAGCTAAAGGCGGCGGTAGTGAAAACAAAACCAAAATGGTGATGTTAAACCCAAGTGACTCTATTGCTGATTGGGTTGTTAATACCTTACCAAGTATGGGCGCAGGTTGGTGTCCTCCGGGAATGTTAGGTATAGGTATCGGTGGTACTGCAGAAAAAGCGGGTGTACTTGCCAAAGAAAGTTTAATGGATCCTGTAGATATTCAAGAGCTTATTGACCGTGGTCCTGAAACTGCCGAAGAAGAACTACGTTTAGAAATTTATGAGCGTGTAAACAAATTAGGTATTGGTGCACAAGGTTTAGGTGGTTTAACAACCGTTGTCGACGTGAAAATTAACTCAGTACCAACTCACGCTGCTTCTAAACCTGTTGTGATGATCCCAAACTGTGCGGCAACACGCCATGTTCATTTTCACCTAGATGGAAGTGGTCCAGCAGACTTAACACCACCAAAATTAGAAGAGTGGCCAGAAATTACTTGGGAAGTGGGTGATGATGTTCGCCGTGTAAACGTTGACGATTTAACGAAAGCGGATATTAGCGATTGGAAAACAGGTGAAACCGTTTTATTAAGTGGCACCATTTTAACCGGTCGCGATGCCGCCCATAAACGTATCAGCGACATGCTAGCAGCAGGCGAAGAACTACCAGTAGATTTTACTAATAAATTTATTTATTACGTAGGGCCAGTTGACGCGATTGGTGATGAAGCAGTAGGGCCTGCAGGACCAACAACAGCAACGCGTATGGATAAGTTTTCAGAAATGATGTTATCGCAAACAGGTCTACTTGGCTCAATTGGTAAATCTGAGCGCGGTGCAGCGACGTGTGAATCAATTAAAAAGCATAATTCAGTTTATTTAATGGCAGTTGGTGGCGCAGCTTATTTAGTGTCCAAAGCGGTTAAAAAAGCAAAAGTTGTTGCTTTTGAAGACTTAGGAATGGAAGCTATCTATGAATTTGAAGTCGAAGATATGCCAGTAACTGTAGCTGTTGACAGCTCTGGTGAGTCGGCACACGTGACTGGACCTGCAATTTGGAAAGTAAAAATTGCAGAGCTTGATGACAAATAAACAGCATGTGTTAATTGCTTGATAAAAACGGAGCCGAATGGCTCCGTTTTTTGTTACTTCACTGCCACTTGCCACTTTCAGCTTATCGCTTATTGCTTTCAGCTTATCGCTTATCGCTTATCGCTTATTGCTTCCACATTTAGTTTCGGGCAAATACACCTTGTAATTGTTTTAGGTATGAAAAGGCAAATAAGCCAACAAGATGTTTAGGTTTTAACTTACAGCGCGGGTCGGCTAATAAACTGCGTGCTTGCGTGAACCTGCCGTTAATAATGTTAAGTTTGGCTAAATGGCATAAATGCGCCGCGCTGTAACGCAGCATATTTAATTTTTGCTTATGGCTATGCTGGTGCGCTTTTTTCGTTACTCGTACGCTAAAGGCGCATTCTTGGCTTGGCACATTCAGTTTACTGGCCTGATTCTGTGCGTCTTTATGATAAAGCGAATGAATGTTGGTTGAATAAGCAATTTGGGTGTTTAGCGCAGCGCGGCAAAATAAATCTTGATCTTCACCTATAGGTTCACCTACCGGAAAACCGCCTATTTTGTTTAATAAAGAGCGCTTCATGGCAACCGACGACATGGTAAAGGGCAAGTCGCCTTTTGAGGCAATATCAAAATAATCGGATAAAATAACCCCATCTGGGTCAAGAGCGGGTAGAGCAATTTTTGCATCTAAGTAAACGTTATCACCTTCAACAATTTGATATTTAGTGCCAAAAACCTCCGCGTTTGGAAACTTATTTATTAAATGCGCGGTTTCTTCTAAATATAAAGGTAGCCACTGATCGTCAGCATCTAAAAAGGCAATGTATTCACAACTCGCCATCGCAATGCCATTATTACGGGTTGCTGAAACCCCTTGGTTTTTCTGGCGAATAAGGGTTAGTTTTTCAATGTTAGCTTGAGCCACTAATTCTGCGCCATTATCGGTTGACCCATCGTCGATGACAATAATTTCTGTGGCTGGGTATTTTTGCGCTTGCACACTTTTGAGGGTACGTAAAATATGCTCAGCTTTATTATAAAGTGGAATGATCACGGTAAATGCTGGCGTATTGATATCAGTATTCATGGTCGAGTCTCCGAAAATAAAATAATTGGCTAACGTTTAAAGCGTAAAGAACTAGGTTATAAAGATACCTGCTGATAAGTAGCGCGGCTTAAGGTTTTGTTATCAATGGCGCTTAAATGCCAGTTGCCTAATGCTTGCTTTAACGCAGTGGATGTTGGCATTAATGGCTGTGCAAACCCTTCACTTAGCCCGTGCTCTAAGGTATTGGCTATTTGGTTGATGTCTAAATCAATCAGGCTTGATTGCAGCTCTTTCGGCATGCCTATTTGCTCACACCAGCCTTGGCATTTTTCATGGTAATTAAGTGACATGACTGGCGTATCGGCTAAATAGCCTAAAATGGCGCCATGCAAGCGCATGCTAATAACGGCTTTATATTGCGCCAAAGAATTTAATACTGTGATCGGATCTGGGTGATAATATTGCACATTAACTTCAATATCGGCAGGTAGACGTGCCAGAATGGCTTGGTTGATTTTCCAATCGCCTAATTGTTCATGGCCATTAAATTCAACCAAGGTAATAGGCTCGCCCGTATTTCTATAAAGGCGAATAATGAGCTGACAAAATTTTTCAATGCGGGCAAGTTCAGCTTTTTCATTGACATCGCCCATTGGGCTAATTGCCACGGAGCATAGCGATAAGGCAATGCCTTTGCGTTTTACCTGTGTTTTAAGCGCTTGGTTATAACACAGCAATAATGGCGCTAAATCGAAGGTTTTTTTCACGTTCGCTTGTGGCGCAATGCTTGTTGCAATTTCTAAACTTGCTTGGTCACGCACGCCGGTAAAGCGACATTCATTTAAAAATTTTGCGCAGCTTTTTTCGGCCGCAAGTGACTGAAATGGACCAATACTTACCCCTAGCGCTAAGCTGTTATTGCTGCCAGATAATTTCATCAAATGACGTTTTAAATTAATGTCTGACTCGCTATGCAATACCGCGCCGCCACCAAAAATAATGCGCTTGCTTTGAATCGCTGCTTGATAGTGGTTTAGTCTATTTTGACCAGAAAACGCTTGCTTATGCTGTAAGTTTTGCTGATGCGTCGCTGGGGTTTGGCGTTGATGCTCGCCATATAAACCAATTTTAGTGGTTTCACAGTCTAAGCGATTTTTTGCGCCCCAAGCACAAGCATACATTAAGGCATCGTCGCCACTGTTGCGCATGCCGTAATATCCAACAAGGTATGCATCGTTTGGTTTTAAAAGTTGTTTAAGCATGTTCCACTCCAAAAATAACGGGGTTATTGATAGTGGTTTTGCAGGTAGCGTACCAACTTAATAATATTTTTTAATACCTTGATATAAAAGGTTATTTTTAAAACCCATGCGGTTTTATGAAATGTGGTTTTTCAATTTGCAACGCAATTATTTACTGCTTTTTTAAAATGCATCAGCCCAGAACAGCTAGGCTTTGCTAATGTTTGATTTTAACGGGTTTAAGGCAATGCCAATCCACAGTAGTGCCGGCCATAAAAGAAAGGCGAGAATTTCTAAATTTTCAAAAAATGAATAACAAATAAAAACCACGATCATTAATAAAGCTGAGCGTGCATGGTGATTGCTTGCATACTGAAAAATTAAATAGAGACAAGTAAATGCCAGTGGAATGGCTAACGCTAATAAGCCAACAATGCCTTTAACAAAGAGTAACCCGTACCAACTGTGATGGGTGCCAATAGGCATATATTCAACAATTTTAGGGCCGCGTTCAACAATGCCATGCCCCCAAATTGGCGCTTCTGCTTGCCAGCGCTGCAAGGCAATATTTTCTAACGCCGAGCGTACTCGGGTAGAGTCGGGGCGCGAGGCTTTAATGTCTTCATAGCTGCCGAGTACCCACTCAAATATAGGTTCGCCTAAAATAACAATGGCGGGAAGGGCAACACCGACGACAATAAACCAGATTGGATTGGTGAGGCGATCTTTCATCATCACTAACGGCACTAAACAAATATAGATAACCCAGCCCGCGCGCGACTGCGACAACAAGCACATTACTAGGCTGCCGAGTAAACCACTATTGCGCCAAAAGCGGTTTTTTTCTTGAGCGCAAAAAATTAAAAATAAACACGCCATAAAACCTGCCGCTGGTGCCCAAGGCGCAAAAAAGCGCCAACGGCCAGCACCCGTTTCTGGATTAAGGCCATAAAAGCTTACCGTGAAAAAGTCAGCGCCTGGGCCGCCAATGGCTTTTAAGGGGGAAACAAATAAATCACCGGGTAAGCCAGCCACATAAGCTGCAATGCTGATGATGGCAAAAATAATGGAATGCAGTGAAACCATGCAAACGGCGCGCACTACCATGGCAGGGTTTATTTTTACCATGGCGCCAATGACTAAAAATAACGGCATCAGTGCCCAGCCTTTTGCCCAGCCGATTGACGATTTTATCGTTTTAGCTAAGCCTAAATCCCAGTTGGCATGCGCCACTAATAAGGCTAATAGCATCATCAACCCGCCCACTATCCATAACCAAATCAGCGCGGGAATATAGGCATCAGCTTCTTTACCGTGAATAAATATACGTAACATCGCAACGATAAATATCAGCCAACCCAGTACCGAACCCATCACATATAATCCACCAATGGCAAACAGTGGGTAGGTCATCACTAGGCCAAACCAAATTAGTTTTTCTTCAGTAGAAGTGCAATTAACTTGTTGCGTTGACATATGATCACCAATCCTAGTGTGATAAAAATAAAGCCGGTAACAGCGATAACCACGGCAATGAGTTTTTTCGGGCTACTTTGTTTTGTTGGAAAAGACGGCGTAGTTAACATTTGCACCACAGGGTACGAAGCAAAAATGTCAGCTTTACTCGCTTCTAAGCGTGCCGCGGCTGAGGTGAAAATCGCTTCAGCCATGTTAAATTCGCGTTGCAGTCTTTCCAGTTCAACAATTTCACGTGAATAAATTTTTAACTGATCGCTTAAATGATCCGCTGAGCGTTTTAAATCAGCCAGCATTGAGCTTTGACCTTTTTGATTAGCATAAGCGTCAATTAAATCGGCAAACAATTGCGAACGTTTTGGATTTAAATCAAGGTTTAAATTATTAAAAATTTCTGTGGTATTAATGCCAAATAATTCAGTGCTGCGATTGTTAATGGCAGTACGGGTAAAGGTTAATCGCTTTTGCTGAGCAACCACTTTCGGGTGATTAATGCCCCAGCGCGAACTGTACTCGTTTAATTGCGTTATGCTTTGCTCAAGCTCATTCATATAAGCGCGAAACTCAACGTCTGATTGCAAAATAAACGCTTGCCCTGCCAATTTAGGAGACACACCTAACTCTTGGCTTAACTGGTTAATGTATTCTTCTAATTGCTGACCTTCGGCTTTGACATACACTTGACGCTCTTTCACGCCAGCTAAGGTTTGCACCAGCTTGTCCATTTGATTGGTCGATACCACCACTGAGCGTTGCTGAAAATCAACAATGGCATTACGAGTGCTGTTAACCCGTACGCGATATTGATCAAGTACTTGCTTAATGCTTTGGTCGCGGCGAAATACTTCATCGGCGCGTAATGCATCTAATTCAAATTGCAATGCGTGGTATAGCGCATAAGCTTTTTCTTGTGCTAGCGTTTTGCTGCCAGCCTTAGTGGTTAGGGCAATAATTGAGGTTTGCTCGGTCAGTTTTATTTTTGCCTGACCTAAGGCTTCCATGCTGATGTTTAAACTTTTCGCTGCGCGCTCACGTACTGCGCGGCTGGCTAACATTTCTTTGTAATTTACCCGTGGGTTAAAACCACCACCGGCAAAAGGGGTACTGGTTTGCGATACCACTTGGCCAACATTGTCTAAAGTGACGCTGCTGCTATTTCCTGTGCCAGGTAATACTAATTCCATGTCACTTGAATAACTTGGCGCTTTGGCTAAATAGGCGGCAATTAATAAACCGACCAGACTATAAGATATCAACGCAGTCACTAAATACGGACGCTTAAGGATACGATAAACGTTAGCGCGAAAACGTTGGTATGGGCTAGTTGTTGCTAAAGGATATTTCATACATCACCTATAACAATTTAAATGGAATAAGAATGTCGGCAATGGTACGCGCGATATCACGGTAATTGGTGATGTTCGAGTCGTAACAAGCAACGGCGTCGTTGGGCATTAAATACGGATTAATTTCGCCTTTACTGGGCATAGTGATCAGCTCTTCAACTGAGCGTTCAATCACTTGAGTTTCACCGGTAATCGGGTTTTTGCTTGAAAGTACTACGCGGCGTGGTGCATTGGTCCAGTCTTTACCGCCAACACAGTTAGCTGATACCGCCGCTTGCAATAAACGTGTGCCGTAAGGTAAGTTTGTTGAATAACGACCGACTGCTGCGCTGGAGTTATCGCCAGCAGAATCAATTAAATTTGACATAAATACACGAAATCCTTTTGGTGTAATTTGGCTTGGTCTGACTAAATGCGCTTGAAAACAGCCGGTGCTTGGCACAATAACGCGATCGCCTGATACCAGCGGGTAATCTCTTACCACTTCGCCGCTTAGCATTCCGGTCATATCAACTTGTACTTGCCAGCCTTTGCGGATCAAAATAACTTGATCTAACTTGGCATCAGGGCGAATACCAGAGGCAGCGCGAATGGCTTCTGATAATAACCGCGTGGTTGAATAATCACCAAAGGCATTAACTTGATCAGGCAAAGTTGATTGCAAATCTTTTTTATTAATGACTACGCGCCCTGGCTGAAATACCGCGCCGGCAACCGATACTTCAATTGACGACCAATTTAAGACTTGCATGGTGACCATAGCGCTTGCTGGTTGAAAAATGTGCGCGCGAACTAACGCCAACTCAATATCAGTTTCGACCATATTGATCGATTTGCCAGCTGCGCTGATCGAACCAATTAACGGTAACTTTACAAAGCCTGCATTATCAATAATGTAGCGGCCGTTAAAACCTTCACCGTCTTCAATCAATACTTCCACTAAATCGCCGGGGCTAAGTAACAAGCCTTGACTGAGTATAGGATCGTTTTCACCTGTTAACGGGCTATTGTCTTTTATGGTTAACGCTTTATCGACCCGATAATTTAAGGCCGCGCCCATATTCTGAAATTCACTGCAATCTAGGTTTTGTGAAAAGAGTGTTTGCGGCGCTTGCTCATGAATAAAAGCGTCGCCATTTTCCCCCGGCGTTCCATAAAAGCGCACTTCGTTTCTTGGCGCTGTTTCAATGTTATGTTTGGCGCAAGCTGTTAAACCTAATGCACAAGTTAGCAGCGATACTTTGGCTAAAACCTGTAAGTTAAAACGTTGACTACTTAACATGAGTTATTCCTTTAATGCGGGTATTAATAGTGATATTGCAGGTAGCGTACCAACTTAAATTTATTTCTTAATTAATTGAAATGTAAAGCTATTTTTGTTTTTGGATGATTTTATCTATTGTGGGAGTTTTTAATTTGCAACGCACAAAAAACTTATTTTGCAAATTGCATCATGGTAAAAAAGGGGATTATTATGGCAGTGTCAGCTGATTAAAAACTAAATACTAAAAGCTAAAAGCTAAAAGCTAAAAGCTAAAAGCATAAGCTCGCACGTAGTCGAACTTATGCTTGTTGCTTTTAACTTACCATTTCTAGCTTATTTCTTGCAGCTTTTAATAAGCGCCTTTGGCAGTGATCACAGCCGGAATAGTCAGCGCTAGAATTTTTAGGTCCATCAAAATACTTTGCTTATTGATATAAGTATTATCTAACTGCATTTGCTCGGCAAAGTCGGTGTCTGCGCGGCCAGATACTTGCCATAAACCGGTTAAGCCTGGTTTAGAAAATAAACGTGACTGCTCAGTAAATTGGTATTGATAGGTTTCAATCGCAAGCGCAGGGCGCGGACCTACCAAACACATATCGCCAGTGACTACATTGAATAATTGCGGTAGCTCATCAATAGAATATTTTCTAATAAAACGGCCAATAGGCGTAATGCGAGGGTCGTTAACGTATTTTTTACAAACACCATCACGTGAGCTTTGGCTAGGATCTGGCTCTTGGTATTTAGCATCTGTTTTTAAATACATTGAACGAAACTTGTACATTTTGAAGTGACGACCATTTTCACCGACACGAATTTGCGAAAATAAAATATCGCCGCGGCTTTCAAGTTTGATCAGTAACATTACTAAAAGCAGTAAAGGGCTGATCATCAATAAGCCAATGCCAGCAACAAGCTGCTGCACACATACCGGAATTCCGCGGTGACCAAAGCGTTTAACTGCTGCTTTTTTTGGTGTTACATTGATACTATTTACCAGTTGAGTTGTTAGTTGAATAGACATTATTTAACCCCTTTTCTAGCTAAACCAAGAATAAAAATACGAAATAAAAATAACGGATTGCCAATAACATAGCGGTTGAACTTGGCAACAGGTTCTTTAGCAAGTCGCCATAACCATTCAAGCCCAAGCTCTCTAAGCCACATAGGTGAACGGCTGATACGGCCTGAATAAAAGTCGAATAAGCCGCCCACGGCGAGTGCGCTTTGGCAATGTAATTTATGTTTGTGGGCTAACAACCATTGCTCTTGCATAGGAGAGCCCATTGCAACTAATAAAATGTCGCAACCACTGTCATTAATATCGGCAATTAATTGTGCTGTTTCATTGTCAGAAAAGTAGCCATGAGCTGTGCCTGCAATGTTAAGACCGCGAAATTGTGCTTGTAAATTTTTTGCGGTTTTATCGGCTACGCCTGGCGCTGAGCCTAATAAAAAGAGTGATTTTTTATGGGCGATACAGCTTTTACATAAATGCGGCAGCATGTCGGTGCCATTGTTATTATCTTCTAATAAATAGCCGGCAGACTTTGCTGCTAAGCGCATGCCCGAACCATCAGCCAGTAGGTGATCAGCTTGTTGTAACTGCTGATAAAAAGTCGCGTTTTTAAGTGCTAAATTGATTGAATTAACGTTAATAAAAAAAGTTAATTTAGGGGCTGATTGCAATGCTCTTTCGGTATGAGTAACTAAATGCACCGCCTCTTGCATCATGATGTTATTTAACGGCAAGCCAAATAACGAAATACGTTTGCTGCGTTTGAGCGCTTTATTTGAGCGATATACCACTAAGCACAATACACTTTTAGTAAACAAGGCTACCCAGTTTGCTTTAGTGCTGGTGAGTTGTTTCAATAACAGCTCGTCGGCGTCTTGCACAGCAAGGCCGGTTTGTTGGTGTAAATCGTATAAGCTAAATAACGCGGGCTTGCAGTCAAACTGCGCTTTAACAATGTCTTGCATCTCAAACGAAACTTGGTGTTTTAATGATATGCCGCAAAACGCTAATTTATTTTGCAAAATATCGAGCAAAAGTGCGCTTTGACAAAAAATGCCTTTATTAAAGTGACGCAGCGTAATGGCGCGGCCAAGAGCATCGGTTTTGCCGATAGTAGTAAATACTGGCGCATTGCTCACTATGGCAATCAAGGTATTTACTAGCATCACCGGTAGGGTGATGATGAGCAATAACACCGCGATGACATGATCAAAGCCCGAGCCTTGATAGATTTTTTTTCTATGTGTGTCTAATTGGCTGTTTGAACTTACTAGCTGATTCATAACAAACACCTGCAATAACTAAATGAATAATGCTTACATTGCTAGTGTCGTGCCAAAGTCTTTATTTTTATTTTAAGTGATTGATAATTGTGACTTATATGGGTTTTAGGCGTGTGATTCTTAAATTTTTTTGAGGGTATTTAAAGGCATTTACATTGCAAATTGAAATTTTTTCGCAATTTGCAATGTAAGTTAAATGATTAGGGTCTGTTGATCTTTCGTGTTTATTTTTGCAGCAGTTTATAGGTATTTAGACAAAGCATTGTGATTGCTATGTGGTTATTCCACATGAAAGCGCAATAATGATGGTTAAATGCCTAGAAACGCTGCCCTTGGGGTTCAACTAAACGCCATTTCTTCATCGTTGTTCACAACTTACATGGAACAACCATGCTGTGTTGTTCACGCCTTGAACAAAAAGCGTTTACTTTGAACAAAATTTAACCTCAAAAGTTCAACAAACCCTAGTTTACCACTTCAATGGTCACTGAAATTACCCCTGAGTCGGTATTGCCGATAGCGCTAAAGGCTGAGCGGGTTAAATCAATAATACGGCCTTTAATAAAAGGGCCGCGATCGTTAATTTTCACCACGATGCTTGCACCATTTTTAGTATTGGTAACTTTGACCTTTGTGCCAAAGGGCAAGGTTTTATGAGCCGCGGTATTCGCCAGTTGATTAAAGCGCTCGCCACTGGCGGTTTGTCTAAATTGATATTTCATCGCATAAAAGGATGCTTTGCCTGTTTCTTTATGGCCAATTAAATGGCTAGGACTATTGGCAGTAATGCTAGAGCAACTTGCAAGCAATAAAGCTACAAGCAGGGTAATAAATGTTTTCATCAATGGTTTTGGCTAAGTTAAAAAGTCAATGATGACATACTGTCAGCTTGAGTAATGTAAGTTTGTGTGGCTGACTCTTTCTAACTGTTTTTAACGGCAAGGGTTAACTTACAGTCAATATATTTAAGCATTTTATTAACAATAACAGGCAGCTCTACGCTGCATTCACTTAACGGGGTATCGATTGAAATAAAGATATCACAGGCCTGCACGCTGAGTTGCTGACGAACAAAAAAATCATTAATGTCATCAAGGTTTTCTTGGGTTAGTGGTGCGTAGCCGGTATAGCTATTATGGGTTTCTTCTTGAAAGTAAGCACCGATAATTTCGTGTTTAAGGGTATAAGCTTGCATTTTGTCGAGCTGATGAAAGCGAAAATGTATTGTAGGTTGCAAGGTTGAATGTTTCACAAGGTTCTCTTTTGGCGTTAATTCGGGTTTTAGTTCAGGCTTTAGTTTAGGTATTAGTTAGGCACGTTTAACGGAAGCTAAGTTAGGTTAAGCGCTTTTACGGCGCAAGTTTGTTAACTTTTGGCTCGGTTTTTATAAAAGATGCTTAGGGCTACCGGTATAAGGCGCGCTGCTTGGCGTCTCGTTGTTTATCCGGATCTTCTATCGTTTCCACCGCTTTAATTCTTTCTAGATAATTCACTGGTACATTTATTTCCAAAGCGCCAGTGATAACATGGTTTGCGTACCAAGAATAGGGTTTCATCGCAGAATCTATTTTTATGGCGTAATAAAGAAAAGCTTCAACGGTGTCGCCGGCATGATTGCGCACATGAACATTTTTTTCATTATAACCATAACCTAACCCTTCGGCTTGGTCTAACGCGGCCTTATCATTGGCATGCATTTCAAACAATGCCCCAATAATGACATCGTCACTTTTATGGGGTTGAAAGGCGTCACATTTGCCAGAGCCGTCGTCACTGACTTTATGGAAACACAGTTGATGCTGTTGAAGGTAAAATGAGCCTAATCTTTTAGCACTTGGTACTCGCTCTTGTAACCTGAGCAATGACATGTTTGAGCCATAAGCAAAATACTTCAAATTATCTCCTGAGTGTTTGGGGCAATACTTTTTTGAATGAAATGCTAAAACGGTTAGTTTGCCGGCATCTGATAAGTTATCCACTGGGTTCTTTCTGCTAACTTATCATAAACGCTGCGGGCTTTATAATTATTATCGGCGGTTAGCCAGCGCACAAATGGCCAACCGTTTTTTGTTGCAGCATTATTTAACGCTTCAAATAATGCATCAACTGCGCCGGTGCCTCTAGCTGTTGGGGCAACAAAAAGATCATCAAGAAAACCAACAAATTTTCCTCGAGCAGGAGATGGCATCGCTCGGTAATGCATAAGGCCTAAACAATGACCGGCTTCATCTTTTGCAATCAGTGCGTAAAACTGCTGGTTTTCATCAAAAATCCACGACCATACATTATCCAGTATTTCTTGGTTCATCGGTACTTGATAAAAGTCAGCATAGCCTCGGTAAAGGCTTTCCCAGCCTGTTCTATCATGTAAAGACAATTCACAAACTACAGTTTTCATGGCTCCCTCGGTATATTAATGGTTATGGTTTTATTCAATCACACTCGTCTTTTTCCATCCATTAACACTATCGCTTTATCACCATAACTTCAATGATTTATTATATTTAAACCAAAGAGTTATGTTTATGAATTAACTAAAATTAAACCTGGTGATTTTTTTACTCCCTGGCTTGAGGCCGACCAAAGGTATTTGACTAAAAGCAGGGTAAATCGTGAGGATTTTTTTGGTTTCTTGGTCTAATAAATCGGTGTGTTTATCATGTGATCTAAATACTTTAATTACCGATAATGCGCGAGCAGATAGTGAAAAAATCACTTTATGAATAAAGTTATCAAGGGCACTGGTGCGCAGCGGGCCATAGTTTTGGTGGCGAATAAAATCATTTAATTGCTCATCGAAAGTATTGTTCCATTTATGATTTAATTCACTGATAAAGTCGCAGTTTTTACTGTGTTCAATGATATGACCATTTTCTCCCCAACCAACTGAGTTTTCAGCCTTAATATTGTTAAAGCGACTGTTAATGATGGTGCTTAACCACTGGCTAGTTTTCGGGTGATTTTGCGCAATGATCACTCCAGAGTTAAACCTTTTGGAATAGCCTTTAGCCATATAAAGGTATTTATTGTGGCTAAATACTTCACTAATTGCCGGGCAGCTTTTTTGCACAAAGGCGTCGGCATCTAAAAACATCACATTGTTATAGCCAGCTCGAAAGGCCTCGCGCATTAAAGTTAGTTTTAACCAACAACATTCCACACCAAGTGTTGAAACAAAAGGGCGGCTTACACAAATATATTGATAGCCATATTTTTGGGCAAAACGTTTGTGCGAGTTAAGCTGCTTGCGATAAAGCCATTGATAACCGTTTAAGGCAATACTAAAAACCAGTGTTGAGTTATTCATTTGCTATACCACCTTAGTCATTAGTCGTGTTAACTACTAGGTTTGCAAAAACTAATCCAACTGTGAAATTCTGGAGAGAATAGGGTGAACTTTGGCAATAAAGAAGCGTAGTTAGTCTGATAACTTACTAATTTATTATGGGAAAAATTTTTTGGGGAGGTGAGCTGATATTCATAAAAACTATACAAACAAGATTTAACGCTGGTACTTTTTCTATAAATAAAACTGAGTAGCTATAGTTGCATTGCAATTTGCAAACTAGACTTTCACGCTTTATCGCTTTTGACTTATCGCTTATCGCTTATCGCTTATCGCTTATCGCTTATCGCTTGTGGCTTATCGCTTTTGACTTATCGTTTTTCGCTTAGTCCAATGCAATTGGCAGCTTGATGGTAAAACACGTTCCGACATTTTCGGTGCTTTTCACTAATATTTCTCCGCCATGTTTTTCAATAATGCCGTGTGAAATAGACAAACCTAAACCGGTACCTTCACCGACAACCTTAGTAGTATAAAAAGGGTCGAATATTTTTTTTAGACTATCTTCGGGAATGCCTTTACCGTTATCTTTTACGTGAATAAATACATGCTGATCTTTTTCTTCGGTGGTAATGGTGAGCACGCCATCGTAACTGCACGCGTGAGAAGCGTTAATAAACAAATTAATAAATACCTGATTTAAATCGGGTGCTTGTCCGTTTATGGTTGAGCACTGCCCTAAATGAAGGTCGATTTTCATTGAATATTTAAGTTCGTTTTTTACCACTTTCAAACAGTCGTTAATACATTCATTAATATCGCAGCTGGTAAATTCATCGTTACCTTTGTAGGAAATTTTTTTCAAGTTAGCGATTAAATTTTTCACCCGCTCTAAACCTTCAAGGGTGTCTTGCAGTAAAAAGGGCGAGTCTTCAACAATAAAACCAGCATTTAGCTCTTTATATTGGGCTTGGTATGCAGCCAAAGTACTCATTGCATTTTCTGGAGCGGGATCTGCTTGTTGAATAATATTATCTAAAGAAAAGAAGTCTTTCAGATAGTCAGACAAGCAGGATAAATTGCTGTAAGAAAAACCGATAGGGTTATTAATTTCGTGCGCGATACCAGCGGTTAATTGGCCTAGTGAGGCCATTTTTTCTGATTGCACTAACTGCGATTGCGTTTGTTTTAACTTGGCAACCACACTTTCAAGGTCAAGCACATTGTCGTAAAGCTCACGGGTTTTATCATCAAGTAGTTTTTCGGCGACTTGCCGAGCTTTTTTCTCTCTTAAATAGGCTGTTTTGTATGCGGCTAATTCGTCCTTGTTATTATCGCTCATGGTTAATCCTCAAAAGAGATGATTAATTTACATTTTTCAGCGCCATGGTGCATGCATTCAGGGTGAGCAATGCGAATGTTTTCATGATAATGATTGGCGGCACTTTCAATTAGCCCTTCAGATAAATGACATAACTTGCGCTTTGAATGGTAATACATGATTAAATCACCTTCTGGCGTTTCCTCGTAGTTAAAGGTTGGTAAATAGGCATGCGGATACACGCGTTGCACCTCTTTGTGTATCACCGAATCAATACAGGTAAGGAAGTCTTTTAAGTTATCAATATGGGAAACATCAGCAGGGCTGGCTTTAAATAAGTGGATAAAAAGAAAACCGCCAAACGCTTTAACTAACTCGGTTGCCTCGGTATTGGTTTTTTTCGAAAGGGCAGCCACCAATGCCATTAATTCAGAATCATCGTATTGCATGCCACTGGTATATACCCCATCAGATGAAGGGTTGACGCTTTCAAGTAATTCATTCCATGCGCTCATGCCCATTTTTTCGATGATCATTTCTGAAAACGCAGTAAATATAGATCCTTGCATGTTGTGCTCCTTTATTCATTTACTAGTAAATTAACGAGTTTGTTAAACTGGCCTACTTGCTTCTATGACGATTGACAAAATGTGCTTTTGATTTTTCTCATATTCCGTTAACTGGTTGATAGATGCTTCAGTAAACTCATGCCCTTCGGCTAAAATGAGTAAATTATTGTTGGTATATAAACTGTATTTAAGCAACATGCCCGGTTCTAATTGGCTAGTGTTAACCCCTTGTTCTAGTTTAGCGTCTTCTACCAATTCCGGGTGTTCTTTTAAAATGTCCAGTAAGTAGTCAGCGTATTTTGTTGCTCGGCTTTTGTTGAGTTCAGCATATATTTCTTCATAAGTCAGGTTTTTGTCGGTTAATTTACCAAACGCATAACGCCAGTAATCACGTGCTAACATCAAAATTTTACAGCCTTGTTGGCTAACAACATTATTGAGTTGTGTAATTTCATCTAAGGGCAGGAATTGATGTTGAATAATATCGCTAACATTTTTTAAATGCTGTGCTGGCGCTAATATTTGTTGGCTAATTTTAGCTTGCTCATTAAAGGCATTTTTTTGCTCATAATTAAGCGCATAAAAAGGTTCACTGCTAATTTTAGGATCTAAGCCTAATAAGCCAAGTTCATTAAGATAACCGGCTAAACGAATCTCATAAGCTTCACTTTTTTCTAAACCAACTTTTAAAGCAATGCGGCCAGCTAAGCTGCCGACGTTTTTAGCAAAGTCAGCGTTTAAGTTCGGGTTAATGGCGATAAAGTTAAACAGCATTTTTTCTAAGGCTTTTTTATTGCGTTCGTTGCGGCTTAGGGCAACGCGAATTTGTTTGGTGCGCAGTTCGATTTTTTCTTCTAACTTGCCGTTCCATTGCTTGAGCTTTGCATTTTGCTGGTTTAATTTTTCTCGTAATAGGGCATTTTCTTTTTTTAAGGTTATACGCTCTAAACATTCTTCAACCACGGCAACTAGCTCGCTGTTATTCCAAGGTTTATTAATAAAGCGATTGATTTTTCCAAGATTGACCGCGGCAATGGTCGAGTCAAAGTCAGCATAGCCACTGAGTACAATTCGGTAAGTATCAGGATAAAGCTTGGCGGCTTTTTCAAGCAAGGTTGGGCCGTCCATTTCGGGCATGCGCATATCAGAAATTATTACGTTAATCGGGGTTTTCGCCAAAATGTCTAAAGCTTTTTGACCATTTTCAGCAACAAAAACTTGGTAAGCTTTATTGTGAAACAAACGCTGCATCGAGCGCAGAATAATACGCTCGTCGTCGACACATAAAATAGACATGCCTTGATAGCTTGCTTGCTCGGTGTCTGCTTCTGTCATAAGTTTGCCCTTATCCCTAGGTTATTGCTGAATCTTATTGGATCAACAAATCAATGTATTATGCGTTTAATAACGATGAAACTTTTGCTACTAATTCTTCATTGGTAAATGGTTTGGCTAATGTATCGTTAGCGCCCGCTTTTTTAGCTTGTGCAAGTTTTTCATCACTTAGTGCTGAAACCACCAATATTTTGGTATCTCGTAATGCTTCTTCGCTGCGCACTAAGGCAATAACATCAAAACCGTTAGTGCCTGGCATGCTCAAATCTAAGGTCATTAAAGTCGGTTTTTGACTATTTAAAATAACGCCAGCGGCAAAACCGCTATTGGCGATGGTGCATTGATATTGCTGGCGCTTAAGCACCCGCTCAATGGCAGTGGCATAACTGGTTTCGTCATCAACAATTAAAATGCTAGGCACCGCTTTGTTTTGTAATTCTTTGGGGATCGGCATGTGGTGCTGGTTTAAAAAAGTTAAAAAATCAGAGACTAATACCCGGTTATTGCCACGGCCGGGTAATTTGTAACCTTTTATTTTACCTGCGTTTATCCAACGAATTACGGTACGCAAATTAACCTGACAATAATCTGCGATATCGCCTGTGGTTAATGACTTTTCCATAATGACCTTCCTAACGACTATCCCTTATTTATAGCAGTTCAATTTTTATTGTCAAATAAGACATTTGCGACATTTGTGACAGCGCGCTTTGTTTTAAATATTTTGCTTTCATTTATTAAAAAGTATTTTAATAATGATGATTGGCAGTATTAGCTAAAAATAAATGATCAATATATTATGATGATTAGCGGTAATTTTTTGATTATCTGCAATAATTTCTATTTAAACCGTGTTTGTAATTTAACCGTACCTAATAACAATAATTTTGATCGCCTCGCCATGTTATACGGTTGTTGTAAAAATTAAGGGATTGAATATGCAATATTTGAACAAGCCGAGAATTTTATTTGTTGATGATGAACCAGCTATTTTACGCTCGTTAAAGCGTATTTCAGGCAAGTTAGATGCTGATATATTAACGGCATCTGGCGGTGAAAAAGCGTTAGAAATTATTGAAGAAATGCCGGTTGATGTCATTGTTTCAGACATAAAAATGCCAAACATGACCGGTAACGAATTATTGGCTAAAGTCGCGCAAATTGCCCCAGAAACGGTACGCATTATTTTAACCGGCTACGATGACATTGAAATGGTGTTATCGGCGATAAATCACGGTCATATTTGGGGCTTTTTACGAAAGCCGTGGGACAATTACGAGCTGATTGTTAAATTAAAACAAGCCCTGCAATTGCAACAAGTATTAGCGGAGCGCACCTTAATGCGCCGCACTATCGAGCAATATCAGCAATACCGCAAAAAGCAATTTGAAGGTTTTATTGGCGACTCGGTTGCCATGCAATTTCTTTATTCTTCCATTGAACAATGTGCGCCTAGCCAAGCCTCTGTATTTATTACTGGGCCAAGTGGCTCTGGTAAAGAAGTGGCCGCGCATGCCATTCATCGATTAAGTAAACGTAAAAATGGGCCTTTTATTGCGCTAAATTGTGCAGCTATACCGTCTGAATTGATGGAGTCTGAAATATTTGGCCATATTAAAGGCGCGTTTTCAGGCGCTGTTTCTAATCGTGACGGCGCGGCGTCACTAGCGAATGGCGGCAGTTTATTTCTTGACGAAATAGGGGAAATGGACATTAACCTGCAAGCCAAATTATTGCGTTTTATTCAAACCGGTACTTTTCAAAAAGTCGGTAGTGGTAAAGAAGAAAAGGTTGATATTCGTTTTATTTGTGCCACTAACCGCGACCCACATGTCGCCATTGCCGAGAAAAAATTGCGTGAAGATTTGTATTATCGCCTAAACGTTATTTCATTAAATCTACCGCCATTAAAAGACCGTGGCGACGATACCGTGCAGCTGGCCCAGCATTTTATTAATCACTTTAGTGAAATAGAAGGCAAAGTTTTTGTCGGCTTATCATCAAGCGCTGAAACGTTAGTGCGCAGTTATGACTGGCCGGGTAACGTGCGCCAGTTGCAAAATATTATTCATAGCTGCGTGGTGATGTCAGAAGGGCCATTATTGTCTGATACCGTGTTAAACCAACAGCTGAGCATGAGTAATAATGGTCAACCCGTAGTACTTTCAACACCTACAGGGGACTCAAGTAGCCAAGCTAATGCGATAGGGCATCAATCTATTGAGCCAAGCCAAACACCAGCTAGCGGTAAAATACTCTCTTTGGCTGAAGTAGAGCGAAATGCCATTGAACAAGCGATAGATATTTGCCAAGACAACATTGTTAAAGCGGCGAGTGAATTGGGGGTTAGCCCGTCAACCTTGTATCGTAAAATACAGCAATGGCAAGTGGTGCCAAGCGAGTAATTTTTAATTTGCAAAACGCGATTTTTGCTATTGGCAATTTGCAATACGAATTGAAAATATCGGGTTGGTGTAAAATAAATGTTTTATCTGTTTTTAAATAAAATTCAATAAAAGTAAATAAAAACAACTAACTAAAAATAAATTAGCAAAGTGTTATAAACTGGAATAGAACTTGTAATAGTCACTGTATCTTCAAAAACGTTGAATGATTACGGTGATATTTATGCAGTTTTCAGCCTTTAAGCAAACCATAGCGAAAGTGTTTAAGCAAAGCTTTGAGCCACTATTTCAGTTGTGCTCAAACGCAGCTTGGCTGTTAAGCGCTGAATTGCTTGCTAAACTTTCTCGCATTGTCACTATTGTGGTACTTGCCAAAGCGTTAACGCCGGTTTCTTATGGCACGGCCATGTTGGCGTTAGCTTTTCACGACATGCTGGCGCTATTTTTACGCGCTGGAGTTGGCGCGCAAATAATCCGCTGCGCTCCTGAAAAATTATCCCGTTATGCCGCCAATGGCGCCACCATTCAATGGGGCATTTGCTTATTACTCGCAACGGCTCAGTTTCTACTTGCCGATTTTTTTGCCTCACTCTATAACAGCCCTGATATTGCCAAATTACTGAAAGTTATGGCGCTGATCTATCTTTTATATCCAATTGTCAGCATTAATATTTTTTTACTGCAACGTGAAAATAAAATGCGCTGGTTCAGTATTCGAAGTGGCTTATGTGTCACGGCTGAAAATTTATCTATCGCCGCTTTTGCCTTAGCGCAGGGCGATATTATGGCGATTGCCTACGGTAAGTTGGTATTTGCGGTGTTATGGCTGGGCTGTTTTTATTTTGCGCCAGTAAAACATTATGGTTTTGCCTTTAACAAGGCAACCCTAGGTGAGCTTTTAAAAGCGTCAGGGCATTTATTTAACAGCGAATCGCTGCGAACTGCGCGTATGCATGCCGATACTTTTATCGCGGGTAAATTATTACCGCTAGAATTATTTGGTTTATACAGTTTTGCTAAAAATGCCGGTGTTGGTTTAAGCCAATCATTAGGTAATGTTTTTAATAGCGCGCTATATCCGTTTTTATGCAAGCTCGAGCGCAGCGGTGAACTCAATAATCAGCAGCAAAAAATTTATGTATTTGCCACCTTAGTAGGGCTGATTTTTGTTGCCCAAGCCTTGATGGTTCCCATTTATGTGCCGCTCATTTTTGATGAGAAATGGTTTTCAGTGATCCCCGTGGTTACCGTGATGTGCTTAGTTGCGCTGCCTAGCGTTATCGTAGATAGCTACTGCAGCTTCATGCGCGCACAAGCAAATTATAGCGATGAAACCCGCGCGCGCCTGGTGTGTTTACTGATCAATTTATTGATGTTGGCCTTGGTTATGCCGAGCCAACCGATGTCGCTTGCCATGACCTTACTTATTAGCAGCCTACTTTGGTGTCTCGCTATTTATCTAATGCCTGCGAGCAAGCAAAAGTCTTATTCATTTGTTTTATCATTTACTCGGAGAAAGTCTCATGAAAATTAGTACTATACCGGTAGTTTCTGTGGTTATTCCTATGTTTAACGTTGAAAAATATATCGAGCAAAGTATTCGTTCGGTCTTGGCGCAAAGTTATTCGCACTTTGAGCTGATTCTCGTTGATGATGGCTGCACTGATAATACCTTAGCGTTAATCGAACAGTTTGACGACTTTCGCATTCGGGTGATCAAACAAGCCAATCGTGGATTATCTGGCGCAAGAAATACCGGCATTGACGCGGCGCGTGGCATTTATGTGGCATTGCTTGACGCCGATGATTATTGGGCACCTGAAAAACTGGCCGTGCATATCAAACATTTAAACAATAACCCTAAGGTGGGCATCAGTTATTCGCCGTCACTTTTTGTTGATGACGACAGCGTATTATTAGGCATTGGCCAATACCCTAAATTGAAAAATGTTAGCTGCGCCGATATTTTTTGTCGTAACCCTATCGGCAATGGCTCTGCGCCGGTGATCAGACGCTCGCTGCTTACTGACATTAGTTATTTTGGTCAAGGGCGTGATAAATACCGCAAAATGTATTTTAATGAAAATCTAAGGCAGTCTGAAGACATAGAGCTTTGGACACGTATCGCTTTAACCACCCAATGGAAGTTTGAAGGAGTCAAACAAGCGTTAACCTACTATCGTGTAAATGAAGGCGGTTTATCGGCGAACTTAGGCAAACAATTTGCCAGTTGGCAACATGCGGTTAGTTTAAACCGCGTGAATGCGCCGCGCTTTTTCAAAAAATACTATCAGCTTGCTAAAGCCTACCAGCTGCGCTATTTAGCCAGACGCGCCGTACAAAGCTCACATAAGTTTACCGCGTTAAAATTAGTGCATCAGGCGCTTATTTGTGATGTTCGAATTTTACTGCACGAGCCAAGCAGAACTTTTTTAACCTTAGCCAGTGCTTGGTTAAAGCTATTACCGAATGCGCTGTATTTGCGCATTGAAAAGCTGGCGATGGAAAATTTAGGGCAACGAAAAATTAGCTAAAGCGGGATTTTTCACCACTTAAAGCAAAGCGTCCTATTGGACGCTTTTTTTTACATCTGCTTTGCGCTAAATTAACCTTATCGCTAGCTATTTCCTCTACAATGCCTTACAAAATAGCGCATCTTTAAAACATGGTTAATCGTAATAATTAACAAAATTTCCATTAGAGAATCATCATGATAAAAAATACCTTTGTAAAACAGGCTAAATCGGCGGCATTGATTGCAGCTAGCTTAGCGTGTTTACCGGCGGCTGCGTTTAACGCTGCGGCTGATAATGGCGCGTTAGTAGCCAATCAATTACCTACTATTCAGTCAGCCTTTACCGTTGAAAAACTAAATGAGTTAAACCAATTACATAACGTTAAAGTTTCCCCTAAAGGCGATATTATCGTTTATGGTTTGAAAATGGGCAGCAGCTCAACTGATAATCACTTATACGCGCAAAACTTAAAAAGTGGTGAAGTAACCCAATTAACTTCGCATGCAAAAGGCGAAGGCAATGTTGCCTTTTCTCAAAGCGGTGACAGCATTTATTTTCTTTCCTCACGTAGTGGTTCATCGCAAGTTTGGCAATTACCGTTAACTGGCGGTGAAGCGATGCAAATGACTAATTTGCCGCTTGCCGTTAATGGTTTTGTTATTAGCCCGTCAGGTAAAAAATTGGCGCTAGAGCTTAGTGTTAAAAATGGCTGTAAAACCTTTGAATGTACACTTGAAGCAAGAAAAGCTGACGAGGCGAAAAAACATCAAGTACGCACTTATGATCAATTAATGGTGCGTCATTGGGATCATTGGTTAGACGAATATAACGAACATTTATTTGTTGCTGATGTGCCTGAAAAAATTAGCGCCGCGACACAAATAACCACAGCAACCGATATTGTTGCTAACTGGCACGGCGATATTGCCGGTATTAGCCAAGTGGCTTTTCACCCTGAAGATACTAAGCTGGCGTTTTCAGCAAAAGCACCTGCTAAAGATCACGCTTGGACAACCAATTTTGATATTTTTGAAGTGAATTTAAAAGACAATAGCTTTGAAAATATCACCAAAGAAAATCTCGCGTGGGACGCTAAGCCATTATATTCAAGCAATGGCCGCTACTTAGCTTATTTAGCGATGAAAACCCCAGGTTATGAGTCAGATAAATTTTCAATTAACATTAAAGACAATCACACCGGACAAACCAAGTTAGTGGCAGGCAGCTGGGATCGCTCAGTAAGCAGCATGATCTTCTCGCCGAATAACCGCAGTTTATTTGTTACCGCACAAGATGTTGGGCAAAAGTCAGTATTTGAAGTACACCCAGAATTTGGTGATGTACGCAAAGTTTATAGCGATGGCAGCGTTGCTGATTTAGCGGTTCATGGCGAGCAACTTTATTTCACCCGTCATAGCTTAAATTCACCCAAAGATATTTTTACTATTCACCGCGACGGCTCAGCTTTGCAGCAACTAACGCAAGTGAATAAAGACAAGCTGGCCAACATTAACTTTGCTGATTTTGAACAGTTCAACTTTAAAGGCTGGAATGACGAAACCGTGCATGGCTATTTATTAAAGCCTGCTAATTTTGAAGCCGGTAAAAAATACCCGATGGCGTTTTTAGTACATGGTGGCCCGCAAGGCAGCTTTGGCAATATGTTCCATTACCGTTGGAATGCGCAGCTTTGGGCGGCGCAAGGCTATGGTGTGGTTATGGTCGACTTCCACGGTTCAACGGGTTACGGACAAGCGTTCACTGACTCGATTGCTGGCGATTGGGGCGGAAAACCACTTGAAGACTTACAAAAAGGTTTTGCTCATATTGTTGAGCAAGAAAAATGGTTAGACGAAGATCGCAGCTGTGCACTTGGCGCTTCATACGGCGGTTACATGATGAACTGGATCGCAGGTAACTGGCCTGACGGGTTTAACTGTTTAGTGAATCACGCCGGTTTATTTGATATGCCAAGTTTTTACGGCACCACCGAAGAGTTATGGTTTCCAGAGCATGACTTAGGCGGCCCGGTTTGGTCGCAGGCGCGTGATGATTACAACAAATTTAATCCGTCAGCTTTTGTCACTAACTGGAAAACGCCAATGTTAGTGATCCAAGGTGAATTAGACTATCGCGTGCCTTACGCGCAAAGTTTAGGCGCATTTACTTCATTGCAGCGTCAAGGCATTGATAGCCGATTAGTGATGTTCCCAAGCGAAGATCATCATATTCGCAACCCTGACAATTTAGTGGTGTGGTACCAAGAAGTATTTAAGTGGATCAATAAATACACGAAAGCGCAATAAGTTATCGTTTCTTGTATAACCAACGAGCTAATCGGTTAGCTACTGTTAAAAAGTAGTTAACCTTAAGCCATAAAAGTGCTTTAATACCTGATAATATTTACAGTGGTTTTGGTTTTTCTTTGCTGCTTAGTTATCGGTTTAAGGAATTTTTATGGCTTTTCTTTTAGAAAACTTTCAATTATTGCTATTAGGCAGTGTCGCCTTTTTAATTATTGCGGTAGTCTTTTTAGTGATAATAAACCAACGACTTAGCCATGATGTTCGCCAAAACCAACACAGCTTGCTAGAGCAACTCAGCTTTGCTGGCCAGTTAAACGACAAATTTAACCAACAAATTCAGCAGCAACTCTCCTTAAATCAACTACAACTGGTTAATCAACAAACCGAATTAAAAAGCTTTTTTAGCCAGCAACAGGCAGATATTCGCATCAAGCTATTAAGGCAGTTGTCTGAGCAAAAAGACCAATTTAATCAAAACCAACATAAAGCGGTTGACCAACTCGTTGAGCATTTAAATAAAGCCAGCCAAGCTAACAGAGAAGAGCTGGCTAAAGCGATGAGCCAAAGCAGTGACAAAATGGAAAAACGCATTGACGCGTTAACCCAATCAACTGACAAACGCTTGCAAGATATTAGCGGGCAAGTGGAAAAACGCCTTGCTGATGGCTTTGATAAAACCACCAAAACCTTTAATGATATTTTAAAACGCTTAGCGCTGATTGACGATGCTCAGAAAAAAATTACCGAGCTATCAACTAATGTCGTCAGTTTGCAAGAAGTGCTTGCTGACAAACGCTCGCGCGGCGCTTTTGGCGAAGTGCAGCTTAACGCGCTTATTCGCAATGTTTTACCTGAGCAACATTTTGCCCTGCAACATACCCTATCAAACGGGAAAATAGCCGATTGTGTGATGTTTTTACCTGAGCCGACCGGCAATGTGGTGATCGATTCAAAATTCCCACTAGAGAGCTACCGTAAAATGGCGGATAACCAACTCAGTGAGCTCGAGCGAAAAGCCGCGCAAAGACAATTTAAAACCGACATTAAAAAGCACATTAATGACATTAGCGATAAATATTTAATTGACCGAGAAACGGCGGATGGCGCAGTGATGTTTATTCCTGCCGAGGCGATATTTGCTGAAATTCATGCCCATCAAAGTGACTTGGTGGATTATGCCAATAAAAAGCGGGTGTGGTTGGCGTCACCAACGACTTTAATGGCAATATTAACGACTGCACGTTCGGTATTAAAAGATGAAGCAACACGTCAGCAAATTCATATTATTCAAGCGCATTTGTCTGATTTAGCGACCGACTTTTCTCGTTTTCGAAATCGTTTTGATAATCTCGCCAAACATATTGACCAAGCCGCAACCGACGTTAAGCAAATTCATACTTCCGCCAATAAAATTTCAAATCGCTTTGAGAAAATTGAACAGGTTGAATTGCAAATAAACGAGAGTGAAACGCTTGAGGTAAAAGCCGCGCAGCTTGAGTAAGAAAATTCAGCGGCTGTTATTGACTAAAGCCGTTTTAATTAGGTTTTAAGAGCGCCGATTAATCAGTCAACGACCAAACTGCAAGTTCATTACCGCTAGGTTCTATAAAATGAAAACGTCGGCCACCTGGAAAGGTAAAAATGGGCGTTGAAATTTTGCCGCCGGCAGACTCAACCTTTGCTTGCGTTTGTGCTAAGTCATCACTTTTAAGCACCAATAAGGCGGCGCCGGTTGCGGCAACAGAGGTTAATTCTGAGCGGTAGAAACCGCCATCAAGTCCTTGATTTGAGAACGAGGTATAATCAGGACCATAATCTTGAAATGACCAATTGAAGGCTTTTTCAAAAAAGCGTTTACTTGCCTCAATATCACGCGCTGGAAATTCCACGTAGTTTAACTTTACAGATGCTGTCATAAATCCCTCGCCAAGGTTGTGTTAGTTAACGTCATTTTTATTTAATAACTGAAAGCCACACTGCGGTTTCTACCGCGAGTTTTTGCTTCATACAGTGCTTTATCAGCATTAACCAATAATGCTTTTAATGGCTCATTTTCTTCGCTCAACGATGAAATGCCAAAACTTGCGGTACAGCTAATGGTTTGCCTCTGCGACAAGTTAATGACATGCTGCTCGAGTGTGGTGCGAATTTGTTCGGCTAAAATTAATGCTTCTTGTTTAGTGGTGTCGGTCAATGCCAATACAAACTCTTCGCCGCCTATACGGGCGAATAAGTCGGCGCTTCGACAGCGGTTTTTGATCAGCTGGCTTATTTCTTTTAAGCATATATCGCCGTCAAAGTGACCAAAGGTATCGTTGATATTTTTAAAGTGATCGATATCAACTAATACAATAGTAAAAGGGCGTTTTAGCTGTTGTGCGTCAAACAACATGTTATGTCCGTGAGTAAAAAAGTAGTGACGATTGGCAACGCCAGTCAAAGCATCAGTTGTCGCTTGTTGAGTGAGCTGGGCTTCGTTTATGGCGATTTGATTGGTAAAAAGTGACATGACAACAATGACTTCTATCATGTTAAAAAATATCACCGACTGATACATCATTTGATTGGCCTGTGCCGACAATTCAATGAGTGGTGCGGTATTTAATGTGTTTTCACAATAAAAGAAGCCGATAACCGCAGCTAAACTCAACAACAGTTTTTCTTTATTTTGGTCAAGGTCAAATAACAGGTATGCACCAGTTGGCACTAAGAAAAAATATAAGTGAAATCCACTCGCATTGGTGACGTATAAATTGGTACAAATAAAAATATGTACGATAAGAATAAAGAAAAACCAAACCTTGGCCGCTCTTCTTAACAGGAAGTAATTTAATAGCAAGGTTATTGCATAGCTAAACGTGAAAATTGTGTTGATAAATGCAACAGTATAGTTTTGTAAAATAAACAGATAGTTAATTGTATATGTTGCTGAAATAAAGAATGTGATGATAGCGACAATATTGGTGAATCTAACGCGATTCTTCGATGAAAAATCGAGTTGTTGGCAACCAAGTTTGATTAATGGTTCAAAAGTCATAAATAAGCACTAATTTATTGATAAAAACATATAAAGATACGTTGCTTTGATAGATAATTATTACCTAAATAACGCAAGAATTGATACAAAGCTGTTACATAATAACGCAATGCTTTGAGAATAAATATAATTAATGCTCTAGAGAGGAGTTAAGCTTGATCCCATTTATGCAAAGGTTTAAAGCTATGCTAGTAAGTGCCGTACTAGTGAGCTTGGTTTTTGTTTTCTTCTTCAAATTTCCAACATATTGGCAGCCTTGGCTAGCGATATCTCCCACGCTAATATTTATCGTTAGCAGCATTACTTTTTTATTGGCTGCTCAATTTAGCCGAAGTCGTTATTCATTATTAACTATTTTTTGGCTACTGATTTATTTAGCGCTTTATTTTAATATCCGCTGGTTTGACAGCGTCGATTTGTCATTATTTACCACTTATCAAGGTAATAGCCGGCAAAGTGACTGGTTAATGTTGTTAGGTGTCTTTTTCATGTCGACGTTAACCTTGATAAAAGATCGCGGTATTTTATCGATTCATAGCTTTTATCGCATCGCGATGTTTGTTGCTGTACTAGTGGCGGCATATGCTTGGTTAAAAGGCGCTGCATTAATTGAGCACCATTATTTGGCGAAGTATCATTGGCTTGAATATGTCGCCATTGAACTCCCGCTAGTTTTGGCTGCTTTGCTTATTAGTTGGCAAAGTTATAAGTCGACAACCTTATTTGCGCCTTCAATTGCTGCGACCTTATTAATCTGGTCTTTGTATTATTATCAAGTATTGCAATTACCTTGGGCGGTCACTTTCTTTTTGTTTTTCTGTCATTACTTGATTGTGGTGTTAATTGATTCGTATTTTCTTGCTTATCGCGATGAATTAACTGAGCTGCCGTCACGCAGAGCGCTGCAACAGTTGGTATTGTCATTAGGGCGAAATTACACGGTTGCTATGTTAGATATTGACCATTTCAAAAAGTTTAATGACACCTATGGCCATGATATTGGCGATCAGGTTTTGAAGCTTGTGGCGTCAAAACTGGCAAAAGTGAAAAGTGGTGGGCGAGTATTTCGTTATGGCGGAGAAGAGTTTACCGTGGTTTTTCCGCGTAAACATATCGATCAAACCTTGCATGAATTAGAGCAATTAAGACAATCGGTTGCCGACTATAAAATGGTGATCCGTCAGCAACAGCGTCAAAGTAAGCAAGCGCGAAATAAAGGTAAAAGCGACAACTTAAAAACGGTCAGTGTCACTATTTCAATTGGTGTCGCAATGCGAGAATCAAAACAAAACTTTGACCAAGTATTAAAGGCCGCTGACCAAGCACTTTATCGTGCTAAGAAAAGTGGCCGTAATAATGTTAGCCAGTAAACAGCGGGCTAATTAAGTTGCGTTATCACTAAATTTGCCCACAAGATAATGATACATAAAAACCCTGCAACAAAGACCAGCAATCTATGAATAACATGGTTGTAAGTTAGGTGAATGTAAGAGTGAATAATGCGCAGTATCACAAATAGCCAAGCGATTATGGTGCTGAACTGCGTTTCTAACCCTAAGCTTATATATAAACAACAGACCACATAAAACAGTGTTGGGACTTCAAATTGATTATTGAAGTTCCGGCCTGATTTAGTAATAAACTCGGGCACCTCTTGCCCTTGCATTAAACGAAAATACCTAGCTTTTACCGTACCATTTTTCACACTGGCAAAACGTGCGCTTACGGTTATTAAGGCAATAACAAACGTCAGCAATACCAATAACGCCATCGCAAAGATCATCAACACTCCTAAAAGCTAATAAATGCTTATTTTTTTACAGTGTTTCTAATCTACTGAACTTTACTAGTTAATGATAGCGACATTGACAAAAACAACGCTGAGTAAAATAGGGCAGACAAAACGTAAATAATTCGCCCACCACTTTAATGCCGGTTTTGCCTCTATGGCGGCTTGGTCGCGAAGTTTATTGCCACGTTGCCAAATCCAACCAACAACGATGAAATAAAATAAACACATTAGTGGCTGAATTAGCGTGGTTAAGACTTGAATAACTAGCTCAAACAAGACATCAAAAAAGACAATAACTAATAAGCTAGTACAAAATACCAGTGCAGAAATCAACCAAGTTGCTTTAGTGCGGTGGTAGCTTTTTTCTTCAACTAAATAGGCTACCGGTACTTCGGTAACTGAAATGGTTGAGGTTAATGCCGCGATGCTAAGCAATGCAAAAAAGACAAATGAAATTACCAAGCCCATTTCACCCATGCTATTAAATAAGGTAGGTAAAATACTAAAAATAAGCTGACCTTCACCAATGAGTTTACCGTTGTTAAATACTTCTACACCTGCCGTTTGCGCGACAAAAAGTGCTGGGATAATTAACAAACCGGCTAAAAAGGCAATAAAGGCATCTAATGCTGCAATTGAAACTACGAGCTTACCTAGGTCTTTGCCTTTTTTCATATAAGAGCCGTATACCATCATACCGCCAACACCAACTGATAAAGAAAAGAATGCTTGTCCCATGGCTGAGATCACCAATTTAGGATCGGTAACTTGGCTAAAATCAGGAATAAGATAAACCGCTAAACCTTCCATTGCGCCCGGTTGCTGTAAAATATAGACAATCAGTCCGATCAGCATGAACAATAAAATAGGCATCAAGCGCGACGACCATTTTTCAATCCCCGCATTAACACCTTGGTGTACAATCGCTGCGCCTAGAACAATAAAAATAGGCGTAAATAACAAGTCACGCGTCATGCTTGAGCTCGATAACCAAGTTGAAAGTTCGACCATGCCCAGCATTTCGGTAAGCGCCGCGAGTGCATGGGCCAACATCCAACCAGCAACTATGGTATAGAAGCTCAGCATCATAATCGCGCCCATCAAACCGATTAAGCCGGCCGCTTTTCCAGCCTTAGGCATAAAACGTTGGCAGGCTTCGCTTAGCGCGCCGACAGGATTTTTTTGGGTTTGATTACCTAAATAAATCTCAGCATATAGTGCAGGTAAGGCTAATAAAATGGTAACAATAAGATATACCAAGACAAAGGCACCACCGCCATTGTTTGCGGCTTGCGTTGGGAAGCCCCAAATATTTCCTAAGCCAATAGCCGAGCCTGCGGCTGCTAAAACAAAACCTAAACGTGAATGAAATGAGTCTCTAATTGTTGCCATATGAAAGGAATACTGAGGAGTTTGCAAGAAAGCTTACCGAGTTACATTTTTTTTGCAAAGTTTTTCGTGTAGCCTTTTGCATTATTATTTACCAACTTT
The DNA here is from genome assembly GCF_052030545.1 of Thalassotalea sp. PLHSN55. NCBI lineage: Bacteria > Pseudomonadati > Pseudomonadota > Gammaproteobacteria > Alteromonadales > Colwelliaceae > Thalassotalea > Thalassotalea sp. PLHSN55. The sequence goes on from NZ_JBPDIH010000001.1 coordinate 372,944, forward strand.
GTTAATTTATTTAAACAATTAGGGGCTGTTGAACTTTCGAGGTTAAATTTCGTACAAAGTAAACGCTTGTTGTTGAAGGCGTTGCTGTTAATAACTAAGTTGTTAGCCATAAGGTGTCGTAGTTAAACTTGGGCTATTGTCGAAGCATAGGTGGAAACCTAATGCTCAAATAAAGCGTTTTCAACAATAATACGGTTATTAAGTTGATAGTGCCTTGAAAAACTTGGTGGTACAATCTGTGAATATTTCTCCTTTAATTATTAGAAAACTCAGCTATGTTACAATTTAAAATTATCCCTGTTACTCCTTTTCAACAAAATTGCACAATTTTTTGGTGTGATGAAACCATGCAGGCTGCGGTAATTGATCCCGGTGGCGATATTGAACTTATCTTAGCTGAAGTTGACAAACTTAAAGTCGATGTTGTTAAAGTATTATTAACCCATGCGCATATTGACCATGCGGGCGCGACACATGCCTTGGCGAGTCATTTTAACATTGCGATTGAAGGGCCACATAAAGAAGATCAATTTTGGATTGATTTAATTGAAGAGCAAAAAGACCGTTTTGGTTTTGCTCATGCAGAAGCATTTACAACCGATCGCTGGTTAGATCAAGGTGATAAAGTGACCTTTGGTAATCTTGAACTAGAAGTCTATTTTTGTCCTGGGCATACACCTGGTCATGTGGTGTTTTTCCATCGTGAGTCAAAACTTGCGCAAGTGGGCGATGTTTTATTTAGTGGTTCAATTGGTCGCACAGACTTTCCAAGAGGCGACCACCCAAGGTTAATTAAATCGATACGCGAAAACTTATTTCCACTTGGTAACGATGTGAAATTTATTCCGGGTCATGGACCTATGAGTACCTTTGGTCAAGAACGACAATCTAATCCGTTTGTTGCGGATCATTTGGTATAAACTCTGTTTCTATTTAACTTTTTGATTAAATTTTAGGTAAAGAATTTTCATGGCTTCATCCATAATGCGCTGGCAAGCGCGTTTGAAAAAAATTGACTCCAGCAACTTATTCCAAGGTGCTGTTATTGCAGTTATTTTACTTTCTGCATTACTTATTGGTGCAAAAACTCACAACTTATCGCCTACAGCAATGTCAATATTGGCATTGCTTGATACTGCGGTAACCATTTTCTTTGTTGTTGAACTCACCATTCGATTTTTAGCGTGCCCAGATAAAAAGCAGTTCTTTAAAAATGGTTGGAATATTTTTGACACCATCATCGTCATTGGTAGTTTAATACCAACAAGTAGCTCGGGGGTATTACTAGCGCGTTTATTACGTGTATTTAGAGTACTTCGTTTAGTGTCTATGGTGCCGGAACTACGTTTATTAATTAATGCACTACTGAAAGCTATTCCGCGTATGGGATATATTGCGTTATTGATGTTTGTTATTTTTTACATCTACGCAGCTATTGGCAGCATGACCTTTCATCAAATCAACGAAACCTTATGGGGCGACGTTTCAATTTCGATGTTGACCTTATTTAGGGTGGCAACGTTTGAAGATTGGACCGATGTGATGTACGAAACTATGGCTGTGCATCCATTGAGTTGGATTTACTATTTAAGCTTTATTTTTCTTACTGCTTTTATTTTCTTAAATATGATGGTCGGTACCATTTTAGAAGTAATGAGCGAAGAGCATGAAAACTTTCGCGCCCAGTCTCATGGCGAAACTTCTGAAGGCGGCGAGCCAGCAAGTAGAGCGCAAATTGAAAAATTAGAACAAGAATTAAGTGAAATAAAAAAAATGTTATCGCAGTTACGGTAATATCTTTATATATTAACAACTGATGTCTTTAAAAAATAATAATGAGTGACTATCAATGATAGTAAAAATAGCAAACGAGCTTAAAGTACGAGTGATACGAAGCCTTGTGGTTAAAAACGTATATTTGCTTTTTGTTTTGTTTGCTATTTCGCCATTAACCACCCACGCCCAACTAGAGCACAGTTTCGAGCAGCAATTAACGTCAATTAAAGAAAATAAAGATTTAGCCTTAGCACTAACGCAAATCGATAAGTTGTCATTATCTCCTTCACTTTCTGCCTTGCAATCATTTGAACTTTTATATGAAAAATCGATGCTGCACCTTCGCGCAAGTGAGCTTTCCCAAGCACTGCACGTTATGCAAAAAGCGCTATTGTTTGCTGAAAATAACTATTTACGTGAACAACAAACGTTGGCGCAAAAAATGGTGGGTGTGTTTCATTACTACAAAGGCGAATATGCACTCGCGCTTGACGCATATAATAAGGCGTTAACCCAATATCAACTCGATGGCGAGCATTTAAAAGAAGCACACTTGCTCAATAACCTCGGCTTAGTTTACAGCAATATGGGAGACGTTAAGCAAGCCTTGGAGCAATTTAAATTGGCAGAGCCTTTGTATCAAAAATTTGGTACCGAGGCAGATAAAAATGATGTTCGTCATAATATTGCCACGGTTTATTTACGACTAAAGCGGTTTGATATTGCGATCGAGATATTTCATGAAGTTATTGATAAACGTATTATTCTTAATGACTTTAGTGGTGCAGCAGAAGTCTACGGGAATTTAGGTACAACCTATAAGCAAGCCGGGCAGTTTCAACAAGCGAAAGACTATTTGCTAAGATCTTTAGATTTTTATAAAGAGCAGAATGATTTGTACAACTCGGCCGCGCAACTGCACAATTTAGCCGAGTTATATAATCAAACCTATGAGCACGATTTAACCATTAACTATGCAAAACAAGCGATTGTTATTGCAGAAAAAGTGGGACACAAAGCCGCGTATTCTGGCGCACAGTATTCATTAGCTAAAGCGCAATTTGCTTTTGGTGAATGGGCATTGGCGTTGCAACATTTAACCTTGTCGCAACAAGCGGCAAAGGAGATGAATTATCAAAATCAGATGATTGAAAATAATGCGCTTTTTGCTTTGTTGTATGCAGCATCGGGCCAATATCAGCAGTCGTTATCTGTGCACCAAAGCTACCTTTTTGACAGTAATAAACTTGCCAATGAAGCGCTTAATGAGCAACTGGCCAAATTTGACTCTACACAATTAAAACAACAGGTTGTGCAATTACAACAACAGAAAAAACTACAAACACTTGAGTTAGAAAAAGAAGATCAGCTGAGAAATTTTGCCATTATTAGTATTATACTGCTGGCGCTAGCGGCATTTTTCTTTTATCGCAGAAATGCTGAAAGAAATATTAAAGAGAAGCTTAAAGCTAAAGTCAGTCAACGCACCAAAGATCTTGAAGACTTAATGCAAGCGTTATTAAAAGCTAATCAGGTAAAAAGTCAGTTCCTTGCCAATATGAGTCATGAAATACGAACGCCACTTACCGCTGTTATTGGCCAAGCCGAGGCGATAGTTCATGGTGATGTTCCCGAAGAATACTTACTTGAAGAAGTGGAAGTGATTCATGATAACAGTGTGCATTTGCTTGAGTTAATTAACGACACTTTAGATTTAAGTAAAATAGAAGCTAATAAGCTAGAGCTTAATATTACTGATGGCGATTTACACCAGCTGATCCATCAAATTGAACAAATGTTTTTTGAACGAACGACCGCCAAAGGGTTAAGTTTTGAAATAGTGCATAACTTGCCGAAACCGTTTGTTATTAGTGTTGACCATTTCCGTTTAAAGCAGGTGCTGATTAACTTATGCTCAAATGCGGTTAAATTTACCTTGAAGGGTAAAGTGACAATAGATATTGCTCATCAAGGTAAAAATATTGTTTTCAAAGTTATTGATACTGGCATTGGTTTAGACAGCCAACAGGTTGATAAGATATTTCGCAGTTTTACCCAAGGCGACAGCAGTATTGCACGCAATTTTGGTGGTTCAGGGCTTGGTTTAAGTTTGTCTGACAAGCTGGTGAAATTAATGCACGGTGAAATACGCGTGCAAAGTGAGATACATAAAGGCAGTGTCTTCTCGGTTATCGTTCCTTGTATTCAAGTACAAAGCGAATTAAGCGTATTATCAGCATTAGAGTGTGACCGTGAATATGTTGAACCTAAAAAGCTAAACGGCAAAGTATTGCTAGCTGAAGATCATGTTGATAACCGTCGATTATTTGTCAGATTATTAACCAAATTAGGCTTGGAAGTATATAGTGCAGAAAACGGTCGCGAAGCAGTAGAGCTATGCCGACAGCATCAGCCAGACTTATTATTACTTGATATTCAAATGCCTGAAATGGATGGCATTGAAGCTTATAAAGTTTTAAGAGAGCAGGGTTTTCAACAACCTATTGTCGCCATTACCGCTAACGCAATGGCTGAAGATCTCGCTCAGTATACCTCGCTAGGTTTTGACAGTTGCATTAAAAAGCCAGTAGAGCGCAAAGTCTTTATTCGCGCAGTCGCGAAATACTTTAAAGTCGAAAAACCGATTGCCGAGCTTGAAGCTGAGGCGGATAAACTGAATATTTCAGATCTTAAAATACAGTTCATCTCAGGTTTAAAAGAAGATAAAAAACAGCTACTGAAAGCATTAGCTAACGAAAACCTCGCCATGCTATCTGAGCAAGCACATCGACTTGCGGGCGCCGCGCAAATGTTTGGCTTTGCGGTACTGTCAGAGCAGGCTATTGCCTTAGAGCAGGGCATTAAAAACAAAGATATTATTGGTATTGCGGTATTAACAGAATTGCTTTGCGAGCAAATTAGTGAAGAGCTTATTCAGCAATAGCTTAAGATTTAACACCATTGCTGAGTTTGTTTAGACACCGATAATGAGAAAGACTAAAGCGATAAAGCTAGTTTGCAGGAAACTGATAAGAACGTTTAATTTCGACCACATCAACTTGGTAAGACTGATACCATTTTTCACGGCCTAATGATTGCGCTAGTCCATGTTCAGCGTCTTTCTTCCAACGTATAATGCTTTCTTCATCTGGCCAATAAGAAATGGCAATTTCTTGCTCATTTTCTGTTGCGGCTACAAAATCGATACAACCATACTTTTCAAACGCTAAAGTGCGCATTTTAGCAACCATGTCACCATATTCTTGATCTTGGCTGCCAGCTTTTGCTCTAAATATTACTGCGAACATAACTCTTCCTTGTGGTTAAAAGTAGTAGCTTAACGACAATGTTTAGCGCTGTAAAAGGTTGAGCGGCAATATGCTATTTTTATTTGTAATGTCTATGCAGACCCGCTGTAAACCAAAAGACAACGCCAACAACAAAGCCCGAGACGATTAACGCGAGATAAATGATTAATGGGTTATTATATGGCGCGATATTGTGCACAACATTTTTATACATCGAAAAAATGATCAACGGCAAACTATTCATCATTGCACCGCCTAAAGTGACCGATGCAAAGGTAATGAGTCGGCACTTTTTCAATAAAAAATAAGTCGGTAAACCAAAGGTGAGAAAAATAATGTAAGCAATTGGCGCACCGATGAAAAGAAAAATTCCGATATGTCCAAAGGCATTTTGAATATCTTGAAGCCCGTATTGTCCCAATGCCAATTCAATGCCCATAACAATAATTAACAACTGAAAAACCATTGAATTAACGAGTGGGGCAATTGCACAACCTAAAAAAAGGTTTATTTTTTTGTCCGGCATTTAAAGGGTCCTGTGCGTCGAGTTTTAACTAATAATCTATCCATTGTAGTTTGCTTTATAAAATAAGAGTAGCGGCTAACTAGTTGACAATTGTTCCTATGGTTAGCCAAACAGTAACAGTTACGCGAGTTGTGTAAACGCTATAACTCTTGGTTACATTGGTTTATAAAACATGTAGTTAATTATGCTAGTTGTGTTTGCTGAGCTGACAATTCAGTTTGTGTTAACTCAAGCCAGTTTGCCACTTGCTCAACGGCGCTATGTACACTACTTGGTAATTGTTCGATATCTATTGCATCGATCAAGTTTTTCACCTCAAGCCCCAGTTCAGTGTCGCCTTCAATTTTCAAGCGACGTTGAAAAAATAGCGTGTCTGGGTCTTGTTTTCGTCCGGCGATCAATACCAAGTCGTCACCACTTGCGCTAAAACAGACATCTTCTTTCACCATTTGTGCAGGAGACGCCATCACGAGCGAATCGTCGGCAAAGCTTAACCACCAGTTAATGTCTAAATCGGTAATATGAATACGTAGCCATTTATCTTGTAAAAATTCGAAATCGCCATCTTCCATTGCTTCTTTAAAAACTGAATGCAATGCGGGGATTAGTACTTTTTTCTGTACGGTAAAAGGGACTAACTTAAAGGTTGGTTTTAATACCTTTGGTATCAACGAAATGATATTTTCTCGCACCGGTAGTGGAATTTTAGGCAATGAAAACGCTTTAGTTGTAGCTTTAGTCATAATAATTCTTCATACAAAAATTTGGCTTAATTTAGCATAGCTAACCGTGTGTTTAGTTGGAGTAGATCAACTTTTAATTATCATCATAACAAGCACTGCCGTGTTGCCAACAAATATTACAAACTCTTACCTTTGTGTTTCAAATTGTGCAAGGTCATTTTTCTTAATGCAGGTCAAGGAAGTTGCAGGTTAACCCCCTTAAAATGTCGCCACTGTAAATTTAACTAAATGAATACTTATATGGAATTGTTGTGTCCAGCGGGCAATTTACCTGCACTAAAAACGGCAATAAAAAACGGTGCTGACGCTGTATATATTGGAATGAAAGACGACACCAATGCTCGTCATTTTGCCGGCCTCAATTTTAATGATGGCAAACTTGCCAAAGCGGCAGACTATGTACATCAACATGGAAAAAAATTACACGTTGCCATCAATACGTTTGCTCACCCAGGCGGTGAAGAACGTTGGAAAAAGGCAGTAGATAACGCCGTTGAAATAGGCTGCGATGCGCTCATTATTGCTGACCTTGGTGTGTTAGATTATGCCGCAACTCAATACCCTGATGTTGAACGTCATGTCTCGGTACAGGCATCCACCACTAATTTAGAAGCGATTAAGTTTTTTAAAAATAATTTTGACGTTGAACGTGTTGTTCTGCCGAGAGTTTTATCTGTTCAGCAAGTGCGACAATTGGCCAAAACTAGCCCAGTAAAACTGGAAGTATTTGCCTTTGGCAGTTTATGCATTATGTCTGAAGGTCGCTGTTATTTATCGTCATATATGACGGGCGAGTCGCCAAATACTGTCGGCGCATGTTCTCCTGCAAAATACGTACGTTGGCAAGAAACCGAACAAGGTTTAGAAAGCCGATTAAATGATGTATTGATCGATCGTTACCAACCTGATGAAAACGCTGGCTACCCAACGTTGTGCAAAGGGCGCTTTGAAGTCGACAATAATGTTTATCATGCTTTAGAAGAACCCACCAGTTTAAATACCTTAGAGCTAATACCAGAGCTTTATAAAATGGGCATTGCCTCGGTTAAAATTGAAGGGCGTCAGCGAAGCCCTGCTTACGTAGAACAAGTGGCAAAAACGTGGCGCAGTGCAATTGACCGGTATGAACAGCAGCCAGATGCTTATCAGGTAGAAAATGCGTGGATGCAAACTTTGGCAAACTTATCAGAAGGCTCGCAAACCACGTTAGGTGCTTATCACCGTAAGTGGCAATAATCTATTTGTTCGACATTTTATATTAGGAAATTACATGAAATTCTCTCTTGGACCTAGCCTGTTTTTTTGGCCAAAACAACAAGTAGAAGACTTTTATCAACAGGCTAAAGAAAGCAGTGCTGATATTATTTATTTAGGTGAGACTGTTTGTTCAAAACGTCGTGAGTTACGTGCAAACGACTGGTTGGCATTAGCTAAAGATGTGGCAAGTTCAGGCAAGCAAACGGTGATTTCGACCATGGCATTGCTTGAAGCGCCTGCTGAAATTCAGGTAATGCGTAAACTTTGCGATAACGGTGAACTGTTAGTTGAGGCAAACGATTTAAGTGCCGTGCAATTAATGCATGAGTTAAAATTACCGTTTGTCGTTGGCCCTGCGATTAATTGCTATAACTTATCAACTATTAAAGTATTGTTAAAACAGGGCATGACCCGTTGGGTTATGCCTGTTGAGTTATCAGGCGATTGGCTAAAAACCTTATTAGCGCAAGCAGAAGAAGAAAATATTCGCGACCAATTTGAATGTGAAGTTTTTTCGTGGGGTTATATGCCGCTTGCTTATTCGGCACGTTGTTTTACTGCTCGCTCAGAAGATAGAGCCAAAGATGATTGCCAGTTTTGCTGTATTAATTATCCGCTCGGGCGAAAAATGAATAGCCGAGAAGGTGAAAAAGTGTTTGTGCTTAATGGCATTCAAACCATGTCGGGCTACCAATACAACTTGGTTAATGAAGTGAATGCGATGAAAGACATCGGCGTTGATATTGCCCGAGTTAGCGCAGATAGCGAGCAAGCTTTTGCACAACTTGAGCAATTTAAGCGTCAACTTTCTCAACCACAACAATACCCGCTTGATGGGGTAAACGAGTGCAATGGTTACTGGCATAAAATAGCCGGCATGTCGATTGCCCAACAATAGAGGTTGTTATGTATACGTTAAATTTAACCGAATTTAGTCAAGCTGAGTTTTTAGCGAATTATTGGCAAAAAAAACCGGTGGTTATTCGCCAAGGTTTTTTAAATTTTCAAGATCCAATTTGCGCAGATGAAATTGCAGGCTTAGCCGGCGAAGAGCAAGTAGAGTCACGCCTTGTTTATAAAAAGGGCGAACAATGGCAAGCGGAGTTTGGTCCGTTTGACGACTTTGTTCGATTAGGTGATAAAGACTGGTCGTTAATCGTTCAGGCGCTTGACCATTGGTCAGAAGATGCCGCTAAAATGATTGAACCGTTTCGTTTTATTCCACACTGGCGCTTAGACGATTTGATGGTCAGTTTCGCTACCCCAGGTGGTGGCGTTGGTCCGCATATCGACCTTTACGATGTCTTTATTTGTCAAGGCTCTGGCAGGCGCCGTTGGAAGGTTGGCGATTTGGGCGAGCATAGAGAATTTGCCGCTCACGAAGCACTTTTACATGTTGACCCGTTCGAGCCAATGATTGATGTTGAATTACTACCGGGTGATATTTTATATATTCCACCGGGGTTTCCACATGAAGGGGTGACAATTGAAAACAGTTTAAGTTTTTCTGTTGGTTTTCGCACGAACTCAACCAGTCACTTATTTAGCGGTTTAGCCGATCACTTGATCGACTCTGAGCAAGGTTTAGAGCTGATATCTGATGCAGGACGAACGGCGTCTGAGCATACCGGCAGCATTGACAGCAGCGATTACGTATTAATTAAAAACCAGTTACAGCACTTCCTTGATGACGATGAAAAGTTTAGGCAATTTGCCGGTTGCTTTTTAACGCAAGCGAAACACGAACTAGATTTATTAAGCGCAGAAATACCGTTTTCTTTTGAAGATGTAAATTTTGCCATGCAAGAAAATAGTCTACATAAATTAGGTGGCTTACGCGCCTTTTACTTTACTGAAAGTGTAGGCCAAGGGCTTTGTTATATTGATGGTGTTGAAGTTAACTTTGCGCCAGACATTGCGCCTGTGGTTCAAATGTTGTGCGATAACGTTGAACTAAGCCCCGAGCAATTAGCGCCGTGGCAAGATAACGCAGAGTTTTTAGCTTTTCTGACCGAGCATATTAATACCGGTTATTGGTATTTCTCTCAAACCTAGTTCCTTTAACTTCAGGTTTAAGGCAAGCACAGCTACACTGCGTTAAGATGGGTAATGTTAAACTCTATAATGTTAAGCTGTGCTGCCTGTTATCGATCAAATTATTATTTTCTCGCTATGAAAGTCGCCTGAACAATTGCTAAATTTATCGGGATCAGGATAATAGCCGGCGCAGTTAAATACCGAGAACTTCCACATTATGCGTTTAGACAAATTTATTTGTAAAAGTACCGAATTGACCCGCACCGAAGCGAAAAAACTATTAAAAACAGGTTTAGTTATCGTTAATGGTGAAGTGGTTAAAAATGGTGCCTGTCAAGTACATGAAAACAATACTATTACCGTTGAAGGTGAGGTCCTAACCGCTCGTCAATCACGCTATATCATGATGCATAAGCCAGAAGACACCATTTGTTCAAATGTTGATGAAGTTTACCCTTCGTTATTCCATTTTATTGATGTTGATAAAGCATGGGATATGCACATCGCCGGTCGACTAGATGCTGATACCACAGGTTTAGTGTTAATCACCGATGACGGGCGTTGGTCGCACAATATCATTTCGCCGAAAAAGCACTGTGTTAAAACTTATCGGGTATGGCTTCGAGACGTTATCGCAGAAAAAGTTATTGACGAATTTAAAGAAGGCGTGCAATTACAAGGTGAAAAATCGTTAACTCGCCCTGCAGTTTTACGTATTGTTGCCGATAAAGAAGTGCTCTTGTCTATAACTGAAGGAAAGTATCACCAAGTTAAGCGTATGTTTGCAGCGGTCGGCAATAAAGTGGTTGGCTTACACCGTGAGCAAGTTGGCGAAATTAAGCTTGATGATGATCTAGCACCAGGTCAATGGCGTTATTTAACTGAACAAGAAGTGTTATCTGTATAGATGCTTTACGTTTTTTGTTTTTTTCCTACCTAGATCAATAAAGTTATCGACAATGAACTACCCATGTTAATTTAAATACTCCATTATAGACTTGGTGTTTTTGGTTAAAAAATATAGGACGTTGCATGCTGAAACAATTATCTCTAGCGAAAAAAATTCATCTCTCTCTTAGCCTTATCGGCATACTTTTTTTAAGTACCACCATATTTTTCTTTTATGGTGACGAAAAAGAGCTCGCTGAAAGCTTTGTTGAGCGAAACTTAGAAAGCTTAGCGGTTAACTATTTCGATTCAGTTAATACCATGATGTTAACAGGGACGATTGCCAATCGAGGCATTATTCAGCAAAAAATCCTTAGCCAAGAAGACATTGTCGAAGCTCGAATTATTCGTGGCCCACAAACGGTCAAAATATTTGGTGCAGGTAATAACGACCAAGCAGCAACAACCGATTTTGAGCGTGCTGGTTTAAACGGCAGCAAAGCCTTTAACTTAATTGAAGATGGCGATAAACGCATAATGGAATTTATTATGCCGATTAAAGCCAGCAAAGATTATCGCGGCACTGACTGTTTAGCTTGTCACCAAGCGACAGAAAACGAAATTTTAGGCGCGGTGAAAATCGCTTATGACCTATCGAGTGTTGATGCAAAAATTCTTGCCTCTATTACCAAAGCATCGATATTACAGCTAATCGTTACTGTGATTAGTTTTCTACTACTGAGCCTAGTCGTACAGAAATTGGTATTTACCCGTTTAAAACGATTACGTAAAACCATTCGAGATACCGAAAAAAATCTTGATTTAAATAAAGAAATTATAGTGAATCACCAAGATGAGCTTGGCGAGGTGAGCATGGCATTTAATAGCATGCTCAGCAAGTTTAAAACCAGTTTTGTTGCGGTATCAAAAGCGAGTGAACATTTAATTGATTCAGCGAAATCGGTGGATGAAATTGCAGACTTAACTAAAGAAGCGGTACTTAGTCAGAAAAACGGTACTGACTCGGTTGCGGCTGCCATTAATGAACTCGATGCTTCTGCAAATGAGGTGAAACAAAATACCCAGTCTGCTGCCGATAAATCGGTTTCGGCCAACAAAAGCGCAAGTCAAAGTTTAGTGTTAGTTGAGCAAGCTAAAGATGGCATTAACAACTTACGTGATCAAGTGATTGAAAATACGTCGATGATTGGCTCGTTAAGTGAAAAAACCCACGAAGTTGGCAGCGTACTTGAAGTTATTACTAGCATTGCGGAACAAACTAATTTATTGGCACTTAATGCTGCCATTGAAGCGGCTAGAGCAGGCGAGCAAGGTCGCGGGTTTGCCGTTGTTGCTGATGAAGTGCGCTCGTTAGCGACTCGTACACGTGAGTCGATTGACCAAATTCAATTAACGATAAATGGTTTGCAGGTCGATGCAGAACAAGCGGTTAATTCGATGAATGACGTTAGTAAGCAAGCGCAAGAAAAGGCGGAAGAAGTTGCTGATGTCTCTAATTTAATTGTTGAAATAACCGAGCAAATTAAAGAGTTGGATGAGCTTAATTGCCAAATCGCCAGTGCTGCTCAGCAGCAGAATTTAGCCGCAGATGAAATTAACATTAATGTTGTTAATATTAGTGAAGTTGCCGAGCGTTCAAGTGATGATGCGATTCGCGGTAAGCAAATTAGCGAACATCTATTAGAGCTGTCTTACGAGTTGAATCAACAAGTATCGAAATTTAAACTATAACCGAACTTTTTTTGCTGTAGAGCAAACTGTTTAGGTAAAAAAGTCTTTATGATCTGCGCCACTTAATACCTAAGGTGTTAAGTGGCTTTTTATTGTTTGTCTTTCAAGCAGAGTAGGGTTCATACCAATCTAACTAAAAACATAATCAACTCAGGTTATTTAATCAAATTGGTCTCAAATGTAAATGTACGATATTGTAAATGTTACTTTCCTTGTACTTAGAGTTACATGTTGTTTTATTTGTCCTCTACTCCCTAGCTAAGATTGCGAGCCGTATAAGCAAGTTATACTATACTCATGATTTAATTATTAACGGGAAATAATATGAGCGTTTTTGAGATAAAGCACCCATTGGTACAGCATAAAGTGACGTTAATGCGAGCGAAAAATATTAGCACACGTGACTTTCGTCAGCTTGCCGCAGAAGTAGGCAACTTAATCACTTATGAAGCGACAAAAGACTTAGAAATTGAATCATTTACTATGCAAGGTTGGGATGGTGAAATTCAAGGGCAACGTATAAAAGGTAAAAAAATTACGGTTGTGCCTATTTTACGTGCTGGCATAGGTATGCTTGACGGTGTTTTAGAGCTAGTACCAAGCGCAAAAATTAGTGTAGTTGGTTTATACCGAGATGAAGAAACACTCGAGCCGGTGACTTATTTTGAAAAGCTAGCCAGTGATGTTGACCAACGTATCGCACTTATTATTGACCCTATGCTTGCTACAGGTGGCTCAATGAATGCCACCATTGATATTTTAAAAAAAGCCGGTTGTAAAAATATTAAAGCACTTGTCTTAGTTGCCGCACCAGAAGGCATTGAAAAAGTGAATCAAGCACACCCAGACGTTGATATTTATACCGCTTCGGTTGATAGCCACTTAAATGAAGCTGGTTATATTATTCCTGGGCTAGGCGATGCCGGCGATAAAATATTCGGCACTAATTAATTTTTCTATCGTTTGATATTTCTAACGTTTTTATTTAAGGGTTCTTATGAACAATCCATTTAAGCAAGACTGGCGAACAGTTTTAGCTGGCCTGCAAATGCTTTTTGTTGCGTTTGGTGCTTTAGTCTTAATGCCACTTATTACAGGACTAGATCCTAGTGTCGCTTTGTTTACTGCAGGCATTGGTACGATATTATTTCAAATTATCACTAAAAACCAAGTACCGGTTTTTCTTGCGTCTTCATTTGTGTTTATTGCGCCTATTACCTACTCAGTACAAACGTGGGGACTACCGGCAACAATGGGCGCATTATTTGCTGCTGGCTTATTCTATATGTGTTTGTCGGCGATAGTGGCGATAAAAGGTGCTGGCTTTTTACACAAGCTAATGCCACCTGTGGTTACCGGGCCAATTATCATGGTTATTGGTCTTAGTTTAGCGCCGTTAGCGGTTAATATGGCGATGGGGAAATCAGGCGATGGTGCTGTTGAGTTATTCCCTTACGTCGATGCGTTAATCGTTTCTTTATCTGCATTATTAACCACGTTATTGGTAGCAACCTTAGCAAAAGGGATTTTTCGTTTAGTCCCAATTTTAGCCGGTGTTTTTGTTGGTTATATCATGGCTTACTTCACCAATATGATTGATACCGTTGCCATCGGTAATGCCACTTGGTTTGCAGTACCAGCGTTTACCACACCTGAATTTCATCTAGGCGCTATTTTATTCATGATCCCTGTGGCTATTGCCCCGGCGATTGAACATGTTGGAGATATTTTAGCGATCAGCAATGTCGCCAATAAAAACTTTGTCGAAAAACCAGGCCTACACCGCACGCTTTTAGGCGATGGTGTAGCAACATCAGCCGCTTCACTATTTGGTGGGCCGCCTAATACGACTTACTCAGAAGTTACTGGTGCGGTAATGCTAACTAAAATGTTTAACCCTATGATCATGGTATGGGCGGCATTTTTTGCGATAGGTTTAGCCTTTGTGGCCAAGTTTGGTATTGCACTACAAACCATTCCAGCACCGGTGATGGGCGGTATTCTTATTCTATTGTTTGGTTCTATCGGTAGTGTTGGTATGAACATTTTAATCAAAGCACAGACTGATCTTACAGAGCAACGCAACTTAGTGATTGTTTCAACGACACTTGTCTTGGGTATTGGCGGCATGGTGATTGGCAATGCTGATTGGAGTGTTCAAGGTATTAGCTTATGTGGTTTAGTTGCAATTGTTTTAAATGCGGTACTGCCAAAAGGTGATACCAATGAAAATCTCGATGTTGAAGATGAAATCGTCAAAGACGTGGTAAATCACTAACATCACATTATTTTTAAAACAAAAAAGCAAGTAACTGATGTGTTCCACTCGTTACTTGCTTTTTTCTGCCCTAAATTTTTATGGTATTTTTTGCATTATTTAATGTGATTGTTTTTCATAAATTCAAGCGCTTTATTAATGGCGATTTTTACCTTACTTTCCATTTCAAAACGCTCTGATGCGGGTAAGTAAAAAGACATATCTACTTCATGACGAATATAACGTGTCGGTAACTGGTTCAGTACCACGCAGGTAAGATCGGCGATAAAGTCGTCATCATAATTGTCTTCGAGCTTTAATTGTTGAAATTGAGCGACCACTAGGTTTTCATAATAATTATGAATGTCATCAGAAATTCTCATGGATTGTCCTTGCTTATAATTACAATAACTTAAGCCTAACCTGAGAAAAGGCAAATTGCTAACTTTTCAGTATTGTTAATAAAGCTTTGTTGATAATAATCACGCGATTGAGCGCATTAACGCGTATAGCGTTTCTCGGAAAGCTCGATTTGACGTTCAATTTTTGAAATTGCTTGCCGACAACGACCAATACGCTGGTGTAAGGCGAGTATTTCTTTGGTTAGGTTTTGTTGGGCAACGCTTTGGCTGTTTTGTGTACGTTGATGTTCGCGGTCGGTGATCATTTGGGCAAGCCTGCGCTCAAACTCTCGTGTTTCGGCAAGCTTTTGATGCAGTTCATGACTAGATTGCATCACCGATTGTGCTGCTTTTTTAAAGCGCTTTGATTTGAACGCATTCAGTCGGTATTGCGCTTCAACGTGCATGCTTTTATTGGCATTTAGTGCCGTGACTAATGAGCTGATTTGGCGTTCTACAAGCGGCAGTTGGTTAAACGCAAACTCTTTTTTGTTTTTGTCAATTAACCGATTCAGTTCATGTATTTTACGATTGATCTCGTCAATATAAGGCATGAACTTATCACTGTAAGTTACAAATAAGTCATCTGAAAACAGGGCATTATCGGTGAGCAATCGATGCGCTTTGGTGTGGGCATTTTTTTTGTCAACACGTGCTGCTTGCTCAGCCAGTTGATCGACGACTGTCTGCAAACGTTGTAACGCTAAAAGGCTCATTCAATGATGCTCGATTGTTAAGTGGCTTAAGACCAGGCTTGATAAGCTAAGTTTACCGACATTATGATAACAACGACAATAAAAATTGGACGAATAAATTTGCCGCCGTACTTTATTGCAGAACGTGCGCCGATCCAAGCGCCAAGCATAATAAATATGCCCATTGAAATACCAAGCAGAAAGTTAACATGTCCTAAGTAAATAAAGGTAAGTAAGCTGCAAAAATTACTAACAAAATTTGTTGAACGCGCTAATCCGCAACTCAACAAAATATTAATTTTATACAACGCATTGCTTGATGCCATCCAAAAAGCGCCTGTTCCAGGGCCCGCGATGCCATCATAAAAGCCGAGTATTAAACCTTGAATGATTTGCTTGGCTTTAATAAGCGGCGTTGGCAAAGGTAAGCCTGCATCGTTGTCTACTGCGGTTTTCACTAATAAGGTATACACAGCCGTTAACGCGATAAGAATAGGCAGTACCTTTTCGAGAAAGTCGGTACTAAGGTAATTAACCACCAATGTGCCGATAACGGCACCTATAGCGGTAAAGATGATGGCGTAGCGCCAAAAAGCAGGGTCGAATAATTTTCTTCGGTAAAAGGTAATAGAAGCCGTACAAGAACCAAAAGATGCGGCAAGTTTATTGGTACCTAATGCAACATGAGCGGGTAAGCCCATGGTTAGCAATGTAGGCACAGTTAACATACCGCCGCCACCTACAATCGCGTCGATGAAACCAGCAATAAAGCCGACACCACATAAGGCAATCCATAATGTGATATCTAAAGTTAGTTCCATAAAATCTACCGAGAAAATAAAAGCGGCAGTGTAACATAACCACTGGTATTACCAATGCTGACAATGGTTTTCTTTTGTAATGAGACTAATCTTTTTAAACTATCTAATAGCGATTTTGTTGGTAGAAAAAATTGCCAAAATGTAAACCCTGACCGTTAGTTGCTGGAGCGCCTAGTTTGCTAAATCATGCGATTTAATGCTGGTGAATATCGCGCTTTTGTGGTATAAAGTGCGCCGCTGAATAAATCGTCTTGTTTACTAAGTTAAATAAACATTTATCAGCGACTAAACGGTATTGCAAAAATTGCAATATTTTAACTATAAACTCACATACATCTTTTTAAGATATACCGGGGTGCTCCGCTTGAAAATTCAGGCCAAGGGTCGTGTATATTGGATGTATGAACGCTTAACCCCATAAAGGAAAAAAAATGCCAAACGTTTCTATGCGCGATATGCTTAAAGCCGGTGTTCACTTCGGTCACAAAACCCGTTACTGGAACCCAAAAATGAAATCTTACATTTTTGGCGCTCGTGACAAGGTTCATATCATCAACCTTGAACAAACTGTACCTATGTTTAACGAAGCATTAGCTTTCTTAAACAACGTTTCTTCTAAGAAAGGTAAAGTATTATTTGTTGGTACTAAACGTGCTGCAAGTGATGCGGTAAAAGCTGCTGCAGAAAAATGTGATCAATTCTACGTTAATCACCGTTGGTTAGGTGGTATGTTGACTAACTGGAAAACAGTTCGTCAATCAATCAAACGTTTAAAAGATTTAGAAGCTCAAAGCACAGATGGCACATTCGATGCGCTAACTAAGAAAGAAGCTTTGATGCGTACTCGTGAAATGGAAAAACTTGACAAAAGTCTTGGTGGTATCAAAAACATGGGTGGTTTACCTGATGCTTTATTTATCATCGATGCTGATCACGAGCACATCTCAATTAAAGAAGCAAACAACTTAGGTATCCCAGTAATTTCTGTTGTTGATACTAACTCAAACCCAGATGGTGTTGATTACATTGTTCCTGGTAACGATGATGCGATTCGCGCTGTGACTTTATACTTAGATTCAGCAGCAAACGCTGTTCTTGAAGGTCGTGAGCAAAACATCGTAGTTCAAGCTGAAAAAGACGGTTTTGTTGAAGCTGAGTAATCGCTTTAGTTAATCCTAATTTAGCATTTGATGCAGAAGTGTAAACTTCTGCATCTTAGATAAAACATTATTTGAATTTTTGAGGAATACTCACATGGCAATTACTGCTGCACAAGTTAAAGAATTACGTGAACGTACCGCTGCTGGTATGATGGACTGTAAAAAAGCTTTGCAAGAAGCTAACGGTGACATGGAACTAGCAATCGAAAACATGCGTAAATCAGGCCAAGCGAAAGCTGCTAAAAAAGCGGGTAACATCGCTGCTGAAGGTCAAATCATCATTAAAGATGGCGTTTTAGTTGAAGTTAACTGTCAAACTGATTTCGTAGCTAAAGATGACAACTTCTTAGCATTTGCTAACAAAGTTGCTGAAGCTGCTGCTGCGTCAAAGCCTTCAATTGAAGAATTACAAGCACAATTCGAAGAAGAGCGTATTGCACTTGTTACTAAAATTGGTGAAAACATCAACGTACGTCGCGTAGCATACGTAGACGGCGCTGCATTAGCTTCATACAAGCACGGTGCTACAATCGGTGTTGTTGTTGCTGGTGAAGGTGATGCTGAAACACTTAAGCACATTGCAATGCACGTTGCTGCAAGCAAGCCAGAATTCATCAACCCTGAAGATGTACCTGCAGACGTTGTTGAAAAAGAAAAAGCTATTCAAATCGATATCGCGATGAACGAAGGTAAGCCTCAAGAAATCGCTGAGAAAATGGTTACTGGCCGTATGAAGAAATTCACTGGTGAAGTTTCTTTAACTGGTCAAGCTTTCATCATGGAACCAAAGAGAACTGTTGGTGACGTGCTTAAAGAGAAAGGCGTAACTGTTACTGGTTTCGTTCGCTTAGAAGTAGGTGAAGGTATCGAGAAGAAAGAAGAAGATTTTGCTGCTGAAGTAGAAGCACAAATTGCTGCTGCTAAGTCTTAATCACTTATTTTTGAATATTATTTCAGCAATTAGTGAATAAAAGACGGCGAAAGCATTCTTTTTTCTATTTAGACTTTCGATAGTCTGCTAAACGTATTAAAATAGCCGCGGTCAAATTCGACCACGGCTTTTTTTTATCTACAGGAATGTTTATTTTATGAGCATCAACCCAAAACCAACATATCGACGTATTCTTTTAAAACTTAGTGGTGAAGCCCTTATGGGGGCGGAAGGATTTGGCATCGACCCTAAAGTGCTTGATCGTATGGCACAAGAAATTAAAGAACTTATTGAAATGGGCATTCAAGTTGGCCTTGTTATTGGCGGTGGTAATTTGTTCCGTGGTAAAGGCTTAGCTGATGCGGGCATGAACCGTGTTGTTGGCGACCAAATGGGCATGTTAGCAACTGTTATGAACGGCTTAGCAATGCGTGACGCACTTCACCGTGCTTTTGTTAACGCGCGTTTGATGTCGGCGATTGATTTAGCGGGTGTCTGTGACCGTTACAACTGGGCAGATGCTATTGGCTTATTAAAGTCTGGTCGTGTTGTCATTTTTAGTGCCGGTACAGGTAACCCATTTTTTACCACAGATTCAGCGGCGTGTTTACGCGGCATTGAAATTGAAGCTGACGCCGTAATTAAAGCCACTAAAGTTGACGGCATCTATTCAGATGACCCTGTGAAAAACCCTGACGCAGAATTATACCCTCATCTAACTTACCAAGAAGTATTAGAAAAAGAGTTACAGGTGATGGACTTAGCTGCCTTTACATTAGCACGCGATCACAGCATGCCACTTCGTGTATTTAACATGAATAAACCAGGTGCGTTAAAAGCGGTGGTTATGGGTGAAAATGAAGGCACAATTATCGACCACGCTGAAAATTTAGCAAAATAATTGTACGCGACATAATTAAGAATTGAAGATTTATTAAGGAATACTAACGTGATAGATGAAATTTTAGAAGATGCTCAAGATCGTATGGGCAAAAGCATTGAAGCGCTTAAAAATAACCTAACTAAAGTTAGAACAGGTCGTGCACATGCCTCTTTATTAGATAACATTTCTGTAGAGTATTACGGAATGGATACGCCACTTAATCAAGTGGGCAACATTACCGTACCAGATGCGCGTAATTTAGCGATCACCGTATTTGATAAGGGCATGATTTCAGCGGTAGAAAAAGCGATCTTAAAGTCAGATCTAGGCTTAAACCCGCAATCTAATGGCACGCTTATTCGTATTCCTTTACCACCATTAACTGAAGAGCGTCGTAAAGACTTAGTTAAAGTTGTTCGCAATGAAGCTGAAAATGGTAAAATTGCCATTCGTAATATTCGCCGCGATGCCAATTCTGACTTTAAGAGCTTGTTAAAAGAGAAAGAAATTAGTGAAGATGAATGTCATCAAAGTGAAGATGAAATTCAAAAAATTACTGATACTTTTGTTAAGCAAGTCGATGAGTTATTGTCAGCTAAAGAAGCTGAATTAATGGAAATTTAACGTTTATACGTTAATGAATGCCGTAGTTTGTTATTTCATATAATTGCTACGGCTTTTTTGTAAGTTAGAAAATTTGTGATTCGGTCAATCATGTCAAAATCTGAAATAAACATTCCTGAGCATGTTGCCATTATAATGGACGGCAATGGTCGTTGGGCAAACCTGCAAGGGAAAACGCGCGTAACCGGCCATAAAGCCGGTGTTGAAACTGTGCGTTCAACCGTTACAACTGCGGCAAAACTTGGGGTTAAAGCGTTAACGTTATTTGCTTTTAGTAGTGAGAACTGGCGTCGACCTGAAAAAGAAGTGACGGTACTCATGGATTTATTCATGTTTGTCTTAACACGTGAAGTTAAACGCTTACATAAAAACAACATCCGTTTTCAGGTGATTGGCGACTTAAGCCGGTTCTCTGAAAAGCTACAAAAAAATATTCATGCTGCCGAGCAGTTAACCTTGCAAAATAGTGGTATGGTGTTATCTATAGCGGCCAATTATGGTGGTCGTTGGGATATTACGTATGCAGCGCGTCAATTGGCTGAAAAAGTGGCTAATGATGAAATAACCGTTGCAGATATTACGGAATCTACCTTAAACGACTATACCAGTTTGGCTGACCTTCCAGAATTAGATTTATTGATTCGAACTGGTGGTGATTTACGCATTAGTAACTTTTTACTGTGGCAAGCAGCATACGCTGAATTTTACTTCACAGACGCATTATGGCCTGACTTTAATGAACAACAGTTTATGAAGGCTATTGAAGTGTTTGATCAGCGAGAGCGTCGCTTTGGTCAAACAGGTGAACAAGTCACCAAAAAATGATAATCAAAAAAAGGGTTTTGACTTGCTAAAACAACGAATTCTGACCGCGGTAATTTTGGCACCAGCTGCTATTGCTGCAATTTTTTATTTACCACTGCCATACTTTGCGGGTTTATTATTAGCGGTAATGGCAATTGGTGCATGGGAGTGGGGGCCTTTAATGGGCTTTGCCAACAAAAGGCGTCGACTCGCTTTTGTAGCCACCAATATATTACTTATTGCTGGTTTATGGTTTTTCCTACCACCAGAAACATTATGGCTGACCCATGAATCGTTAAGTGAACCTGCACTTTATATTTTATGGCTAGCGGTCGCTTGGTGGCTGCTCTCAGCAGTGCTTACTTTTGCTTACCCAAAATGCAGTAAATTCTGGTCTGCACATCGCTCTGTTCGCGGTATTTTTGGTTGGTTGACACTGGTGCCAACGTGGTTGGCATTTATCGTGATTCGTGGCAATGAATATCAAGCAGATCCATATCATGGCGCGCAGTTAATGATGGCGTTATTTATTATGGTATGGAGTGCTGACGTTGGCGCATACTTTGTTGGTAAGTCAATTGGTAAACGCAAACTTATGCCTAATGTTAGCCCAGGTAAAACCTTGGAAGGCTTTTTCGGTGGTGTGGTATTTGCGTGTTTATTAGTTGTAATTTCAGGCTATTTACTTCACTGGTCTGCAAGCCAATACCAATTAGCCCTAGGCGTGACCGTAATTATTACCACTATTTCAGTTTTAGGTGACTTAAACGAAAGTATGTTTAAGCGCCAAGCTGGAGTCAAAGATAGTGGTTCAATATTACCCGGTCATGGCGGCATTTTAGACAGAATTGACAGCTTAACCGCAACCGCACCTATTTTTGCACTTTGTTATGCCTTGGTTGGTTGGTAACTATGGCAAATAAACGACAGCTTTGTATATTGGGTTCAACGGGGTCAATTGGTCAAAGCACGTTAGATGTGGTTCGACGACACCCTGATAAATACCAAGTGATTTCTTTATCGGCAAATTCAAGCGTTGATGCTATTTTTGAACAATGTGTCGAATTTATGCCTGAAAAAGTGGTGTTAGTCGCAGTTGACGCTGCTGAGAAATTAAAACAAAAGCTGCAACAGGCAGAGCTTGAATCAATTGCCGTATATTCTGGTACACAAGCACTTATCGATATTTCACAAGACAGTCGCAGCGATACGGTTATGGCTGCTATTGTTGGCGCTTCAGGTTTAATGCCTACCTTGGCTGCTGTTAAACAAGGTAAACGTGTATTGCTGGCAAACAAAGAAGCATTAGTTACCTCAGGTGAAATATTCATCAATGCGGTTAAAGCATCTGGCGCGCAATTATTGCCAATTGATAGCGAGCATAATGCCATATTTCAATGTTTACCGGAAGCTGAACAACGCAAACCAGGGTTTTGTCAATTAGCCGACAGCGGTGTCAGTAAAATTTTATTGACCGGCTCTGGCGGTCCGTTTCGACATTTAGCGAAAGATGAGCTTGTCGATGTGACCCCAGATCAAGCTTGTGCTCATCCTAATTGGGATATGGGCAGAAAAATATCGGTTGATTCAGCGACTATGATGAATAAAGGCCTTGAGTTTATTGAAGCCAAATGGCTATTTAATCTTGAGCCTAAAGACATTCAAGTGGTGCTGCATCCTCAAAGCACCATTCATTCCATGGTGCAGTATAAAGACGGCTCAGTATTGGCGCAAATGGGTAATCCTGACATGCGCACACCGATTGCTCATGCGCTCGCTTATCCTGAACGAATTGATGCTGGCGTTGCACCGTTAGACTTTTTTGCCATTCGCGCATTAGAATTTCAAGACGTCGATTTTGATAAATATCCAAACCTAAAGTTAGCAATAGATGCATGTGAATATGGGCAAGGTGCTTGCACTGCGCTTAATGCCGCCAATGAGATTTCTGTTGAAGCTTTTTTGAACAATCAAATTAAATTTACGCAAATTGCAGAAATAAATGAAACTTCTATGAAAAAATTTGTCTCACAAAGGGTAACATGCATTGAAGATGTCATTTTACTTGATCAGCAAGCAAGGGTGTTTGCTCGTGAGCTGCTGTCAGCGATATCGATAGCAACTAAGGATGCTAAATAGCGTGTTTGATTTTATTTGGAATTTATTGTCGTTTGTTTTTGCGCTGGGTATTTTAGTTACAGTGCATGAATATGGTCACTTTTGGGTGGCAAGAAAATGTGGTGTTGAAGTACAGCGTTTTTCTGTTGGTTTTGGTCAGCCACTATGGCGAAAAACAGATAAATGGGGCACAGAGTTTGTTATTGCCTTAATTCCACTAGGCGGTTACGTTAAAATGCTTGATGAGCGTGTTGACGACGTTAAAGAGGAAGATAAGCACAAAGCCTTTAACAAGAAGTCGGTTTATCGCCGTATTGCTATTGTGGGAGCGGGACCTTTTGCCAACTTTTTGTTTGCCATATTTGCATTCTATTTAATGTTTTTAATTGGTATTCCTACAGTAAAGCCCATTGTTGGTGAAGTTGAGCCGCAATCAATTGTTGCACAAGCAAGCTTGCCCAATAATAGTGAGCTAGTTGAAGTTGCTGGTAAAGCGACAAAAGACTGGCAAGATGTTAACTTGGCCTTAGTCGGTGAAATTGGCAGCGCAACCATTGAAGTTAAAGCTAAAGAAGTTGGTAGTGATTATGTTAAGTCTTATCAATTAAATACTGAAAATTGGCAATTTAAACCTGAATCGCAGTCGGCATTAACAAGCTTAGGTATTAAGCCTTATCGACCTAAAGTTGATAATATAGTTGCCGCAGTTGCCAAAGACAGTCCAGCAAATAAAGGTGGCTTGTTAGAAGGCGATAAGCTTTTAGCGATTAATGGCGAACGTTTAAATGATGATTGGCACAGTTTTTCGACTGAAATTAAAAAGTACCCTAATCAGCAGGTGTCTTTGTTGGTGTCAAGACAAGGGCAAGAGCTTGAGTTAACCGTAAAACCTCAGGCGAAAAATATTGCGGGCAAACAAGTTGGATATTTAGGTGTTTCGCCAAAAGTTCACCCGTGGCCTGAGCAGTACAAGATACAAATTAGTTATGGACCCATTGATGCTATTGGTGAAGGTATTAATAGAACCTGGCAAATGGTGACATTAAGTTTTGACATGATCGGTAAGTTAATTACCGGTGATGTCTCGGTTAAAAATTTAAGCGGTCCTATTTCTATTGCGCAAGGGGCAGGGAATAGTGCTGGTCATGGAGTTGTTTACTTTCTAGGCTTTTTAGCACTAATTAGTATTAATTTAGGGATAATTAACCTTTTACCGCTGCCAGTACTTGATGGCGGGCACCTACTCTATTATCTTATAGAGCTTTGCACAGGTAAGCCTGTGCCAGAAAAGGTGCAAGAAATAGGATTTAAGTTTGGAGCTATGGCATTACTAGGGCTAATGGGTCTTGCGATATTTAACGATTTATCGCGACTTTAGTGAATATATTAAGAATAAGAAGTATATAAAGTTAATATTTATGATGATAAAAAAAATCGCCTTAGCTGTATTAATGGGCACATTAGCTACTAACGTAGCTGCTGAAGAATTTCAAGTTGAAAATATTGAAGTTAAAGGCTTACAGCGTGTAGCGTTAGGTGCTGCACTAACACATATCCCTTTTAATATCGGCGATACTCTTAATGAGTTTCGTATTTCCCAATCAATTAAAGCCTTGTATAAGTCAGGGCACTTTAACGATATCGTAGTGCTAAGAGAAGGCAATCGCGTTATCTACCGAGTACGTGAACGCGAAACTATTGCCGATATTACTTTCGAAGGTAACAGCGACTTAAAAGACGAGCAGTTAACCGAAAGCTTAGACGGTAGTAATATCCGTGTTGGTGAAACGTTAGATAAAACTGTTATCTCTGGTATCGAAACTGGTTTAGAAGACTTTTATCACAGTGTCGGTAAGTATAATGCTGATGTTGCCGCAGAAATTACCCACTTACCGCGTAATCGCGTTAACTTGAAGTTTGTTTTCGAAGAGGGTGATGCAGCAGCCATTCAACAAATTAACATTGTCGGTAATGAAGTTTTTAGCGACGGTGAGCTACTTAAGAATATTGAGTTAACGTATGACTCTCCTTGGTGGAACTTTATGGCGCAAGATCGCTATCAAAAGCAAACCTTACAAGGGGATATGGAAACCATTAAAAGTCATTACCTTGACCGTGGTTACCTAAGATACAAAGTTGACTCAACCCAAGTTTCAATGACACCTGACAAAAAAGGTGTTTATATCGCATTAAATGTTACTGAAGGTGAGCAATACACTGTTAGTGAAGTTGACTTTGTTGGCGACATGGCCGGTTTTGACCGCGCAATTCGTGCGATTAACCCTTTACGTGCTGACGAGTTATATAATGGTGCTGCGGTAACTTATACCGAAGAAGTTATCAGTAAGTTCTTAGGGCGCTATGGTTACGCTTATCCAAAAGTAACTACCATTCCTGAAATTAACGATGAAGATAAAACCGTTAAACTTTCCATTTCAGTTGACCCGGGTAAACGTATTTATGTTAATCGCGTTAACTTCATTGGTAACCATGTTACAGCCGATTATGTATTACGTCGTGAATTACGACAAATGGAAGGCGCGTGGCTATCAAATAGCTTAGTGGAAGGCTCTAAAGCTTGGTTAATGCGTTTGCCATATATGGAGAATGTTGAGTTTGAAACCAAACAATTACCGGGCGAAGATGATTTAGTTGATATCGACTTTACTGTTAAAGAGCAACCGTCAGGTTCATTTACCGCAGGTGTTGGTTATGGTTCAACCACTAAACTAAGTTTAAATGCCGGTATTCAGCAAAATAACTTTTTAGGTACAGGTAACCGTTTAGGTTTTAATGTCAATACTATCAGTTATTCGCGTAGTGCCAGTGTGTCATTTACCGACCCATACTTTACTGTTGATGGTGTGTCGTTAGGTGGTCAGTTGTACTACAACGAATTTGACGCAGGTAGTGCAAACTTAGTTGAATATAACAATAAAACTTACGGTATTGGTGCCAACTTAGGTTTCCCAATTGATGAATATATTCGTTTGAATTTTGGTGTGGGTTATAAGCATAACGGTATTACCCGTTTACAAACCTATGAACAAATTCAACAGTTTTATGAGATATACTCAGATCCTAATGATCCAGATGGCGGTTTAGAATTTAAAACGTTTGACTTGAATGCATCGATATCTCGTTCAACCTTAAACCGTGGTACTTTCCCAACGGCAGGTTCGCAGCAAAGTTTATCGCTAAAAGTTACAACGCCAAATTCTGACGTACAGTATTTTAAATTTAATTTAGATACTAAATGGTATTTCCCGATCACTCGTGATCAACGTTGGACTTTCTTAACCCGTTTTGAAGCCGGTTATGGTAATGGTTATGGCACAG
Source organism: Thalassotalea sp. PLHSN55 (assembly GCF_052030545.1). Lineage (NCBI taxonomy): Bacteria > Pseudomonadati > Pseudomonadota > Gammaproteobacteria > Alteromonadales > Colwelliaceae > Thalassotalea > Thalassotalea sp. PLHSN55. Next base: position 399,264 of record NZ_JBPDIH010000001.1, read on the forward strand.
TAAATGGTAACGACCAATTACTACCATTTTGGGAAAACTTTAGAGCAGGTGGTACTGGTACACTACGTGGTTTTGAAACCAACGTTGTTGGTCCAAAAGCGATATATCGTTACCCAACATGTATACCGGGTAGCCCAGATCCAAGTGGCGGTGGCGGAATTTGTTTAGGTGAAGACGAAGATTACATTGTTTTATCTGAACAATCTGTTGGTGGCAATGCGAAAGTATTAGCCGGTCTTGAATTGATTGTACCAACACCATTTTTAGATGAGAGTTTTTCAAACAGCGTTCGTACCAGTTTCTTTGTCGATGCGGGTAACGTTTGGGATACTGAATTTAATATGGATTATTATGAAGGCTTAGATGAAGCTGAGCTTGAGAAAATTGCAGACTTTTCAGACATTGGCCGCTTTAGAGCGTCAGGTGGTTTATCTATTCAGTGGATATCACCAATGGGACCTATGTTGTTTAGTTTTGCTAAACCTATTAAAGAAGAGCCTGGAGATGATACCGAATTTTTCAGCTTTAATATTGGTAAAACCTTTTAATTATATAAATAGCCCATATATCAGGCTTATAAACGAAAAAAATAGGAGTTCGTGTTGAAAAAATTTATTAAATCTATGGTGATGACAACTGCTGCATCAGGCTTATTACTTGCAAGCACAGCAATGGCAGCTGATCAAAAAATCGCAGTCGTTAATTTCCAAGAAGTGATGGGTAAAATCCCTCAAACAGCGACTGTTATGCAAAGTTTAGAAGCGGAATTTAAAGATGACCGTGCTGTAATCGCGCAACTTGAAAAAGACATTAAGTACTATCAAGAAAAGAAAAAGCGTGACGGTTCTTTAATGAGCGAAAAAGAAAAAGAAGAGCTTGATACTAAAATTGGTACACTTTTTCAAGAATACCAAGCAAAAGGTAAAGAGTTCCAACAAAAAACTGGTGCTCGTCAAAACGAAGAAACTAACAAAATTATCGCTTTAGTTCGTCAAGCAATTGATAACATCGCTGCAAAAGAAAAGTATGATTTTGTGTTAGAACAAAAAGCTGTTGTATTTGCTAAGCCAGAACACAGCATTACTGAAGAAGTTGTCGAACAAGTTAGCAAACTTAAGTAGTTTCTAAACTTAGTTTAAACAAAGCTCATTTAGCGATAACGTTAAATGAGCTTTATACTTTATAAAATTGATAGCTTGGCTATCAATTTTTGCTGTTTGGGCTTTTAAAAAGTGAATCATAAATAATGCCGTATACTCTCGCAGAAATTGCCAATATTATTGGTGCAACGGTGCAAGGTGATGAGACTGTAGTTGTCACATCTCTTGCCACTTTAAATCAGGCAAAAGCAGGGCAAATCGCTTTTTTAGCCAATAGTAAATACAGACAGCAATTAGACGACACCAAAGCTAGTGCCGTTATTCTTGCGCAAGATTGTGTTGAATCTTGCCCTACCAATGCATTGGTCATGGCGAACCCTTATATGGGCTATGCTATGGTTGCGCAACTTCTTAATACAACGCCTGCGCCTGCGACGAATATTCACCCTAGTGCTGTCATTGCGGATGACGCAACTATTGCTGAAAATGTCAGCATCGGCGCGAATGCGGTTATTGAATCAGGTGTTGTACTTGGTGAAAATGTATCGATAGGTGCGGGTTGTTTTATCGGTAAAAATGCCAAGATAGGTGCAAATACTGGGTTATGGGCTAATGTTAGTGTATACCATGATGTAGTTATTGGTGCTGACTGCCTTATTCAAGCAAATACAGTTATTGGCTCCGACGGCTTTGGTTATGCACCACACCAAGGGCAATGGAATAAAATACCGCAACTAGGCACGGTAATTATAGGTGACCGTGTTGAAATAGGGGCAAGTACCACTATTGATCGTGGTGCATTAGAAAATACAGAAATTAAAGATGGTGTTATTTTAGATAATCAAATCCAAATAGCCCACAACGTTGTGATTGGTGAAAATACCGCAATGGCCGCATGTAGCGTAATCGCCGGTAGTTCGGTTATTGGTAAAAACTGTACCATTGCCGGCCTTGTTGGCATTAATGGCCATATTAATGTTACTGATAATTGTGTATTCACCGGTATGTCGATGGTAACAAAATCGATCAAAGAATCAGGCGTTTATTCATCAGGTATACCAGTGACTAATAATAAAGATTGGCGTAAAATGAATGTCCGCTTAAGAAAGCTAGATGGCATGGCTAAACAAATTGCAGAACTAGAAAAACAACTAAAGCAATTTACCACTAACCTAGAAAAATAGAAGGAATAGTGACTTGGAATCACAAAATAACGTAATTGAAATTCAGGAAATTCAAACTTTAATTCCGCATCGTTACCCAATGCTACTTGTTGATCGTGTTTTAGACTACGAAGCCGGCAAGTGGTTACATGCAATTAAAAATGTTTCCTTTAACGAGCCAGTGTTCAACGGTCATTTCCCTGATATGCCAATTTTTCCAGGTGTAATGATTTTAGAAGCGTTAGCGCAAGCAACTGGTATTTTAGGTTTTAAAACAACCGATGGCCGCAAAGACAATGAAATGTACTTGTTCGCCTCAATTGATAACGCTAAGTTCAAACAGCCCGTAGTGCCAGGCGATACTATGCATTTGCATGTTGAGTTTGTTAAAGAGCGCCGTGGTATGTGGAAGTTTTATGGCGAAGCAAAAGTTGACGGCAAAGTAGTTTGTACTGCCGATTTAATGTGTGCAAGAAGAGTATTATAAACGTGATCCACGAACAAGCGATTATTGAAGCCGGTGCTGTCATTGGCAAAAACACTAAAATTGGTCCTTGGACCTATATAGCCAAAGATGTTGTTATCGGTGATAACTGCGAAATCAGCTCTCATGTAGTGATCAACGGGCCAACCAAAATTGGCAATGGCAACCGTATTTTTCAATTTGCCAGTATTGGTGAAGACTGCCAAGACTTAAAGTATGACGGCGAACCAACCGAGTTAGTTATTGGCGACAATAATACTTTTCGAGAAAGTTGTACCGTTCATCGCGGAACTATTCAAGATAACAGCCTTACCCAAATTGGTAGCAATAACTTGTTTATGGCTTATACCCATATTGCGCACGATTGCATGGTTGGTAGTAACTGCATCATGGCGAATAACGCCTCAATTGCCGGTCATGTTCATGTTGGCGATCATGCCATTTTAGGTGGTATGAGTGGCGTTCATCAGTTTTGTCATATCGGTGCACACAGTTTTGTTGCTGCGAATGCACTTATTTTAAAAGACGTACCACCTTATGTAATGGCTTCAGGTCAGCCAGCTAAACCATTTGGTTTAAACTCAGAAGGCATGAAGCGTCGCGGATTTGATAAATCAGTTATTTTATCGATTAAGCGAGCTTACAAAGAAGTCTATCGTAAGAGCTTATCAGTTGAAGAAGCATTAGCTAATATCGCTGAACAGGCCAATGAGATGCCTGAATTGAAATTATTTTCAGACTTCATCGAAAATTCTAGCCGAGGCATTATTCGCTAGCATTATTCTTTAGCACTGTTAACAAGTATTAGTGGTTACCAATATCGACACTTCAATTGCACGTAAAGATACAGCGCCAACATTTGCAATGGTTGTTGGCGAGCACTCAGGCGATACCCTAGGGGCAGGCTTGATGTCAGAGTTATTAATACAATACCCCAATGCTAAGTTTGTTGGTATTGGCGGCCCTAAAATGCAAGCCTTAGGTTTTAATAGCTTATTTGATATGGAAGAGTTAGCGGTGATGGGCATTTTTGAAGTGCTTGGCCGGATCTTTCGGTTATTGTCAGTAAAAAAACAGCTAACCCAATATTTTACTGATAATAAACCCGATATTTTTATTGGTATCGATGCGCCCGATTTTAATTTACGTCTTGAGCAATCATTAAAAGATATTGGCATTAAAACGGTTCATTATGTGAGCCCATCGGTTTGGGCGTGGCGTGAAAAGCGTATTTTTAAAATTGAAAGTGCCACCAATATGGTGTTGTCATTATTACCTTTTGAAAAAGAATTTTACGACAAACATGATGTGCCATGTACCTTTGTTGGTCACCCGCTAGCCGATGACATTCCTATGGTGTCAGATAAAAATGACGCGCGAAAAGCGCTTAACTTACCGCTTGATAAAAAAATTCTCGCCTTAATGCCGGGCAGTCGCGGTGGCGAGTTATCTCGTTTGATTGAGCCTTTTTTATTGTCAGCTAAAGCATTGCTCGAAGATGATGCCGATTTACAATTTATTGTGCCGATGATCAGTGACAAGCGTGCTGCGCAATTTACTGAACTCGCTAGCAAAATAGCACCAGAGTTACCCTTTACTCTACTGATTAATCAAACGCAACAAGCCATGGCCGCAGCTGACTGCCTATTAACTGCTTCAGGCACAGTGACATTAGAAGCGGCGTTAATTAAGCGCCCTATGGTGATCACCTATAAATTTAGTGCCTTAACGTACAACTTGTTTAAAGGTTTAGTTAAGCTAGAGTGGTTCTCTCTGCCGAACCTATTAGTGAAAAAATCGTTAGTGCCTGAATTATTGCAACAGCAAGTGACGCCTGAAAATATTATCCCATTAGTGAAAGAACGCTTGTATCAAAATCAAGAGTCTCTTAATCAAACCTTTACCGATATTCACCTAGCTTTAAAACAAGACGCCAGTAAAAAATCTGCACAAGCTGTTATGGAATTAATGAATTCATGAGTACTACCAAAACTACGACCAAGGTAAAAAAAGCAAAGAAAATTTTACCTACCTTTGAATACCCAGTTGCCTATTGCATCGCGGGTGTTGACGAAGTAGGGCGTGGGCCATTAGTGGGTGATGTAGTGACTGCAGCGGTGATATTAGATCCTGAGCATCCGATTGAAGGACTGATGGATTCAAAAAAGCTGTCAGAAAAAAAACGTGAATTATTAGCACAAGAAATAAAGCAACATGCGATTTCTTGGGCTATAGGTCGCGCGACACCAGAAGAAATTGATACCTTAAATATATTGCATGCAACTATGCTTGCTATGCAACGCGCGGTATTGGGGCTTAATGTTTGCCCAGATTATGTCTTGGTTGACGGTAATCGTTGTCCAACTTTTATTGGCGATAATGGCCAAATAGCCTGTGAACCTGTGGTTAAAGGTGATGATCGCGTTGCTGAAATTAGTGCCGCGTCAATTCTAGCTAAGGTGGCACGCGATGAGGAAATGATCGCATTAGATAGTCGTCACCCTGAATATGGTTTTGCCAAACATAAAGGTTACCCAACCAAACTACATTTAGAAAAAATTATCGAACATGGTGTGCTTGATTGCTATCGCAAGAGCTTTAAACCTGTTGCCGCGGTGATCGCTTCTTCGACTCAAGGCCAAGGTTAATGTCCCAGCTTAACGTTATTAGCGAATCATCTGAACAGAGCACAACTTGCGAGCGTGAAAACTCACCTAAGTTTGTGCACTTGCGCGTGCATAGCGATTTTTCAATGTGTGATGGGCTAAATAAAGTTAAGCCGATTATTGCTAAAGCGGCTGACCTAAATATGCCTGCTATTGCCTTAACTGATCAAACCAACCTATGTGGCTTAGTTAAATATTATCATGCCGCCCATGGTGCGGGTATTAAGCCTATTATCGGCTGTGATTTTTGGGTGAAAAGTGAAGAACTAGGCGATGAACTGTCACGCTTAGTGGTGATTGCCAGTGATAATGTTGGTTATAAAAACCTCACCGAGTTAATTTCAAAAGCGTATCTGCGTGGTCATATTCAAGGGCGCGCCGTTATCGATAAAGAATGGCTCATTGAATATGCCAAAGGACTTATTTTATTGTCTGGTGGCCGTGAAGGCGACGTTGGTAAGGTATTGATAAAAGGCAATACTGAATTAGCCGACACTATGGTGGCGTTTTACCAGCAATATTTCCCTAATTGTTATTATCTGGAATTAATTCGAACTGGTCGTGAAAATGAAGAAAACTACCTTCACTTAGCGGTTGAAGCGGCAGTTAAGTACGATCTGCCCGTTGTTGCCACCAACGAAGTGGTATTTTTAACCCCCGAGAATTTTGAAGCGCACGAAATTCGCGTTGCCATACACGATGGTTTTACCCTCGACGATAAACGTCGCCCTAAAAGATACAGCCGTGAACAATACCTTCGCAGCAGCGAAGAAATGTGTGAATTATTTTCAGATATTCCAGAAGCATTAGCCAACTCTGTTGAAATCGCTAAACGTTGTAACGTTACCGTCACCCTAGGCGAATATGTGTTACCTGATTTCCCCACCGAAGGTTTACCGATTGAAGATTATCTGGTTAAGGTTTCTGAAGAGGGACTGCAAGAGCGACTAGAGTTTTTATTTGATAAAGACGCGCCAGATTTTGCCGAAAAAAGAAAACCGTACGACGAGCGTTTAGCCATAGAGTTAGAAGTAATAAACAACATGGGTTTCCCCGGTTACTTCTTGATCGTAATGGAGTTTATTCAGTGGAGTAAAGATAATAATATTCCTGTTGGCCCAGGTCGTGGTTCAGGTGCCGGTTCATTGGTCGCTTACGCGCAAAAAATTACCGACCTTGACCCACTTGAATATGACTTACTTTTTGAGCGCTTCTTAAACCCTGAACGTGTTTCAATGCCTGACTTTGATGTCGATTTTTGCATGGACCGACGTGATGAAGTAATCGACCATACTGCCGAACTTTATGGTCGCGACGCCGTATCGCAAATTATTACCTTTGGCACCATGGCAGCAAAAGCGGTAATTCGTGATGTTGGCCGTGTACTGGGTCATCCCTACGGTTTTGTTGACCGTATTTCAAAACTTATTCCGCCAACGCCGGGCATGACCTTAGCCAAAGCCTTTGAAGAAGAACCAAAACTACCAGAAGCTTACGCGCAAGACCCTGACGTAAAAGATTTAATCGACATGTGCCGCATTTTAGAAGGTACAACACGAAACGCAGGTAAGCACGCAGGTGGCGTTGTTATTTCGCCAACTACTATTACCGATTTTGCGCCACTTTATTGTGACGAAGAGGGTAATAATCCGGTTACTCAATTTGATAAAAATGACGTTGAAGATGCGGGTTTAGTTAAGTTTGACTTCTTAGGATTAAGAACACTAACGATCTTGCAGTGGGCCATTGAAATGGCCGATGACAAACTGATCAAAGAAGGCAAAGAGCGTATTGATATTGCCAGTATCAATTTAGAAGACCCTGCCAGCTTTAAAGTATTACTTGCCGCTGAAACTACTGCGGTATTCCAGCTTGAATCCAGTGGCATGAAGTCACTAATCGCCAAGCTAAAACCCGATTGCTTTGAAGATATCATTGCACTTGTTGCCTTGTTCCGCCCTGGACCTCTGCAATCAGGCATGGTTGATAACTTTATTGAACGTAAACATGGCCGTGAAGCAATAAGTTACCCCGATGAAACGTGGCAACATATTGACTTAAAACCGATTCTTGAGCCGACCTACGGCATTATTTTATATCAAGAGCAGGTCATGCAAATTGCGCAGGTATTAGCTGGTTACTCTCTTGGCGGCGCAGATATGCTTCGCCGTGCTATGGGTAAGAAAAAGCCTGAAGAAATGGCCAAGCAGCGCGCCGGCTTTGAACAAGGCGCGGTAAATCGTGGCGTTGATGGCGAACTCGCCATGAAAATTTTTGACTTGGTAGAAAAGTTCGCCGGTTATGGTTTTAACAAATCTCACTCTGCTGCGTATGCCTTAGTTTCCTATCAAACACTGTGGATGAAAACCCATTATCCAGCGCCATTTATGGCAGCGGTTATGTCTGCAGATATGGATAATACCGATAAAATCGTCACCTTAGTTGATGAATGCGCCAACATGGAGCTCGATTTATTGCCGCCAGATGTCAATGCCGGCCAATATAAATTTACCGTGAACGACGAAAACCAAATTATTTATGGTTTAGGGGCTGTTAAAGGTGTTGGTGAAGGGCCAATTGAAGCGATTATTAAAGCACGAGAAGAGGGCGGACCTTTCGCCGATTTATTTGATTTTTGTGCTCGTCTTGATTTGAAAAAAACCAATAAACGTATATTACAACGTTTAATTAAATCAGGAGCGATGGACGGTCTTGGGCCAAAACATGGCAATGGTCCTCATCGCGCCGCGATGTATGAAACATTACCTGAAGCGATAAAAGCGGCTGAACAACACGCTAAAGCACAAGCTATTGGGCAAAACGATTTATTTGGTTTGATTAATGAAGAGCCTGAAGACAGTCGTCAATCCTTTAAAAATGTGCCACCGTGGCCAGAAGAAGTATGGTTAGAGGGTGAAAAAGAAACCTTAGGTCTGTATTTAACCGGTCACCCGATCAATCGCTATTTATCAGAAATTAAACATTATACGTCAGGGCGCTTAGTAAGTATGCAGCCAACAGGGCGTGATAGCTCGGCAACCGCGGTTGGTTTAGTGATTGGCGTACGCGTGTTAGTTAATAAAAGAGGCCGTCGTTGGGCACTTGTCACTCTAGATGACAAAAGTGCACGCATTGATGTACGTTTGTTTCCTGATGATTACGATGCGTTTCAAGATTTACTGGTTAATGATGCTATATTGGTCTGTAAAGGACAGGTCAGCTTTGATGATTACTCCGGTGGTATTACAATGACCGGTCGCGATATAATGTCGATTGCTACTGCGCGAGAAAATTATGTAACATCGCTAGATGTTCAGCTTAATCAGCACGCTTTAGCAGAAGACTTTATTGAAAATTTTACGCAAGTATTGTCCCCTCATAAAGACGGTACTTGCCCTGTACGTGTATTCTATCAGCGTGAAGAAGCGCAAGCTATGATGGAGCTTGGTGTACAGTGGCGGGTTACGCCTGCCGACATTTTATTACATGAATTGAAGGTTTTACTGGGTGAAAACAGTGTAGCCTTACAGTTTAACTAACTTAACAAAGATTAGAATAATGCTTACTTGCACTGATGCAGGTAAAGAAAATTTAGGTGAAAATAAAGATATGTCATTAAATTTTTTGGATTTTGAACAACCAATTGCTGAGCTTGATGCCAAAATTGAAGAGCTACGTTTAGTCAACAATGGCCAAGAGCTTAACTTAGATCTTGAAGAACAAATTTCTCAATTGCGTGAAAAGAATGTTGAACGTACTAAAAAGATTTTTGCAAACTTAGACGCATGGCAAACTGCTCGTGTCGCTCGTCATCCTCAACGTCCGTATACTTTGGACTACTTACCACGTATTTTTACCGAATTTGATGAACTTGCTGGTGATCGTGCTTATGCTGATGACAAAGCCATTATTGGTGGTACAGCGCGTTTAGATGGTCGTCCAGTGATGGTGATTGGCCAACAAAAAGGTCGTTCAACAGCTGAAAAAGTAAAACGTAATTTTGGCATGCCGCGTCCAGAAGGTTACCGTAAAGCTTTGCGTTTAATGGAAATGGCAGAGCGTTTTAATATGCCGATCATTACTTTTATCGACACCCCTGGTGCTTACCCTGGTATTGGCGCTGAAGAACGTGGTCAATCAGAAGCAATCGCGACTAACTTGAAAGTTATGGCGCGTTTAACGGTACCAATTGTTTGTACTGTTATTGGTGAAGGTGGTTCTGGTGGAGCATTGGCTATCGGTGTGGGTGACAGAGTTAACATGTTGCAATACTCAACCTATTCTGTAATTTCACCAGAAGGTTGTGCTTCTATCTTATGGAAAACTGCAGAGAAAGCATCAACTGCTGCAGATGCGATGGGGATCACAGCTAACCGTATTAAAGAGTTAGGATTAATCGACAGTGTTATTGAAGAGCCATTAGGTGGCGCGCACCGTGATGTTGACCAAATGGCTGCGTTTTTAAAGCAAGCGATTAAAACTGATATTGCTAATTTAGAGTCGCTTTCTAAAGAAGAACTTATCGAACAACGTTACCAACGTTTAATGTCATACGGTTACTGTTAATCGAATAAGCTAGCTCACTGAGTGTGAGCTAGCGTTATTTCTTATGTCATTAATTGAATCGACGTTATCTTCCTTTTGCCAGCAATTAGCGCAGCAACATATCGCTATTGCCTACAGTGGCGGCGTCGATTCTCAAGTATTACTTCACGCCTTAGCAAAACTTAAAACGCAAAATAAAATTAGCCATTCTATTTCTGTTTATCACATTAACCATGGGTTAAGTGATAATGCGCACCTTTGGCAAATGTTTGCTCAACAGCAAAGCCAGAAGTTAGGCCTACCAATTAAATGCATTAAGGTTGATATTGATCTTCAAAGCAACCAAAGTCTTGAAGCCTTGGCACGAGACGCTCGATATCAAGCCCTTCAAAGCCATGTAGAAGCTTCCAGTGCGATTGTTACTGGCCATCATTTAGATGACCAAGCCGAAACCTTTATATTGGCACTTAAACGCGGCTCTGGTTTAAAAGGTTTATCTGCCATGAAAAGCCATTCATTGCTAGGTAAACATAATTTAATGCGGCCATTACTAACAGTTTCTCGCGGTGATATTGTTGAATATGCGCAAGAACATCAACTTGAATGGATTGAAGATGAGTCTAATTTAGACCACCGCTTTGACCGAAATTTTCTTCGTCATCAAGTCATGCCATTATTAACTGAGCGCTGGCCAAGTATGACTCGCACTATTAGCCGTGCCGCTCGCCATTGCCAGCAAGGTCAAACGCTATTAGATGAATTGGCACAAGAAGATCTCAATCTTTGTTATCATCAGGCTTCAGGTGAGCCGAGTTTAGTGATTGAGCATTTAACGACTTTGTCAAAAGCACGATTTAACAATCTGTTGCGTTATTTTCTTAGCTTACATTGTGATTTAATGCCAAGTACTGAGCAGCTTGCGCAGGTTCATCAACAAATTTCAGTCGCACCAGATAAATGCCCACAAATCAAAGTGGGTGATCATTGGCTGCGCCGTTATCACGGTTATTTGTATTTAACGACCGATTTTACTGATATTAGCCAACACAACATAACGTTAACGGATGAACTTAAATTACTTAATTTAGATCAGCATTTATATGTTGATTTGCCCGATAGCTTGGCAAGTTTAACGCTGCTAAAATTTAGCGCTGGGCAAGTTTGCCAAGCTGAGAATTTTGTCGATGTGTGCCTGCCTCAGCCTGAGCAAAAGGTGACGATTACTTTTAAACATACTAATCCTAAATGCTTACCTCATTATCGGCAGCAGCGCAGGCCGGTGAAAAAGATACTGCAAGAGCTGAATATTCCTCCTTGGCAGCGGCAACGTATTCCATTTTTATACTATGATGATCAGCTAGTTGCAGCGCTTGGATTTTTTGTTTGTAAAGAATATATCCCACAACAAGTTTGTGACAAATTGTGCATAATGTGGCAGCCGACCTCATAACAAGGGTAGAATGCAGCGGTTATTATTTAAAAAATACCCTTAACATGGAGCCCTTATGAATTTAGTTGTAAAACTCATCGCTGGTATAATCTTAGGAATGGTTATCGGCTTATATGCGCCGAACTTTCTTATTGAATTGGTCTTTACTGGGCAAACCATTATTGGGCAGCTTATAACCTTTACTATCCCACTGATCATTTTCTTTTACATTGCCAGTGGTATTGCCTCTCTTCCTCAAGGATCTGGTTCGTTGCTTGGTAAAACTGTGGGCTTAGCGTATGGCTCCACTATTGTTGCTGGTACGTTAGCTTATATTGTTGCAAGTAATGTTTTACCGCACTTTACATCAGGCAGTATGCCAAAAGTTGCTGAAAATGCGCATGAATTAAGTAGTTTTATTAATATTACCATTCCACCCATTTTTGATGTGATGAGTGCATTGGCACTTGCCTTTATTATTGGCATTGGTATTAGCGCTATTAATGCAAAAACATTAAGAAATGGAATTAACGAAGCGCGTGGCATTATCGATTTGTTGCTATCTAAAGTGATTATTCCATTATTGCCGTTTTATATTGCCGGCGTGTTTGCACAAATGAGTGTAGAAGGCACCGTATTTACCACATTAAAAACCTTCGGCATCGTATTGTTACTGGCCATTATCATGCACGGATTATGGCTAACGATTATGTATGTTACTACCGCAATGTCGATGGGCAAGTCTCCTGCAAAACTTTTATCAAACATGATGCCTGCATATTTCACGGCTTTAGGAACTATGTCGAGCGCTGCGACTATTCCTGTGTCGTTAAAAGCAACTAAATCTAATGGCGTTAAAGATGAAATTGCAAACTTTACCGTACCTCTATGTGCGTCAATTCATTTAAGTGGCTCAACGATTACCTTAGTGACTTGTGCAACTGCGGTTATGCTATTAACACCAGAGCTTGCTTTACCAAGTTTTGCTGGCATGGTTGGTTTTATCTTAATGTTAGGTGTGACTATGATCGCAGCACCTGGTGCTCCTGGTGGCGCGGTTATGTCTGCACTTGGTTTGTTAGGTAGTATGTTAGGTTTCACTGATGCTGCGCTTGCTTTGATGATCGCTTTATATATGGCGCAAGATAGTTTTGGAACTGCCTGTAATGTTACTGGCGACGGCGCTATTTCGTTATGGGTGGATAAGTTTGCGAAAGAAAAAGTAACTCCTGTAGCCACAATGGTGCAAGAATAACTTAGCCTTGAAACGTTAAAATTAAACAAAACGATGAGTCAAGTTGGCTCGTCGTTTTTTAGTTTTAGTGCACTATAATTTGTATCCCTAATAGCAAAACCCTACAGAATCGTTACATTTGATCACAGAGGTGTAGTGATTTACTCGCTAAAATCAGCTTATTAATTAAGCATGTTCTAACGAGGAAATCCTATGTACATTCAGCCAATAACCCGTGCAAATAATCTTCGTTCATGTGCAGGCAATAATGACTTAAGAAAAAAGTCACAAACTTCAAGTAATGAAGACAATTGGCTATTGAGATCAGACTCAACGCTTGAATGCCCAAGTGAAACGAGATCATTTAGCTCAGCTGTTTCACACTATTTTAGCGAGCAAAATCAGCAAAGAATAATTGAGCAACGCTTAAATACATTGCAGTCTGAATTAAAAGAAATGCAGACTGAATTAGCAAGCATGTTAAATAATATTCGTGCGCTAAAGCCTCATTACCAAAGTAAAAGTGGTAACGACTTTGTTACATCAGAATACCTGGTAAAAGAAACAAAGACAGCAATAAAAGAAGTTGCTGATTTATCTCTTTCAGCAACACACCAGTATTTAGAAGCCGTTACACCTGCAACGCCTTCTTCATTTGCTATTGCAGTTTAATTACAGAGTTAGTACTACTACCCCTTACCATTTACAGGCATAATAGCGCTTTATTGTTTGCCTCATTATCAACGTGAAATTCTAATTATGTCTACAGAAAATGCTTTAAAACAACGCAGTAATAGCAGCTGTGAATTATGTACATCAACTGCTCAATTATCAGTAGTGGAAGTGCCACCAACAAGTGATGGTAGCGCTCAACAATGTATTTATTTATGTCAAAATTGCTTAGATCAAATTGAAGGCAAGTCAGCGCTAGATCTTAATCATTGGCGTTGTTTAAACGACAGTATGTGGAATTCTGAGCCTGCCGTACAAGTGATGTCATATCGTATGCTACATAAGTTATCGAGCGAAAGCTGGGCACAAGATGCGTTAGATATGATTTATTTAGAAGATGATGTGAAAACATGGGCTGAACAAGGCATTGCCGCTGAGCGAAGCAACGGACCAACTCGTGATAGCAACGGGGCTGAACTGCAAAACGGCGATAACGTTACCTTAATTAAAGACCTAAAGGTAAAAGGGGCTAACTTTACCGCGAAACAAGGCACTATGGTGCGTGGCATTTCATTAACTGATAACCCAGAGCATATTGAAGGTAAAGTTAACGGCACCCGTATTGTGCTAGTTTCAGCATACTTGAAAAAAGCCTAATTGCTTTTATAACCAACGACGTACTTTTTGTTGGTAGTCGATATAGTTTTGTTTAAATTGGTGCTTTAGTGCTCGCTCTTCAGGAATGATTTGAAATTTAACGATGTACCAGAAAAACAATGGTATAACGACAAAACAGAGTAGGTTTTGTAGCCACAGTGTTACTGAAATTAAAGCCAATAGCATGGCAAGGTACATAGGATTTCTTGAATAGGCAAAAATTCCTGAATCGACGACGGCGCTGGTTTTTTCAGGGGTCGTTGGATTAACGGTTGTTTTATTGCGGCGAAAATCAAGCACAGCTTTTACGCCAATTAATAGCGCCAATGCAAATAAGGTTAAGGCAAGTATTGCTGTACTCGCTACTTGGTAATTAAACTGCGCAAAGCAATATTTCAACGCAAAAGCAATGAACATCGCTATAGCCAGCTGCACTACGGGGATCACTTTTAGTTCTAGATTCATTTTTGCTGATAAGGCTTATTTAAGTCGTTATAGTTATCAATACCTTACCTTAAACAAATGCAATTGGGTAAATAAAATATTAGCAGCTAGGTTGACAGTTAACGCTGTTAGCCTGATGATGAGTCAAGATTACTTATTTTTGTCCGCTTTTTTACTAGGTTACTAATGAACAAACAAACCGTCACATTAAATCGAGTTAACCGCTGTCTTAGCCGTAAATGGCTAATGCTGGTGATTAACCGATTTCTGCTGCGGTAAAAATAAGTGTAATTGTTAAAAAACTATTTTTATAAAACCGCAGAAATTTACTCTGCGGTTTTTGTTTTTATAGACCTTATAAATATCAAACCTTGAGTTAACTTTCTGCAAACACCTTTAGGAGAAGGAACATGCCAGTATCAGCTGCTTATCTAGCAGTCATATTAATTTGGTCAACAACGCCGTTGGGCATTGTTTGGAGCAGTGAGTCTGTAACGCCAGCATTAGCAGTATTGCTTCGCATGCTTATTGCCGTGGTAATTGGTTTAGTGATTATTTTAGTAACTCGAATAAACTTACCTTGGACTAAACAGGCAAAAACTCTCTATTGTTATTCTGCTATCGGTATTTTTGGCGGCATGATTTGCTCATACCTTTCTGCGCGCTATATTTCATCAGGCATGATGTCATTGGTTTTTGGTTTAGCGCCCATTTTGTCAGGGTTAATGGCACAAAAAGTACTTAATGAGGGTAAATTTGGTACTACTCGAACTGTGGCAATGGCGATATCATTAATCGGTTTAGCGGTTGTCTGTTCGACTAAATTTAATTATCAACCCGGTTTTATCTTCGGTTTGTTGTTAATACTTGGCGCGGTATTCTTCTTTAGTTTAAGCGGGGTATTAGTGAAAAGCGTGGCAATATCGATTCACCCTGTTGCGACTACCGTTGGGGCATTGCTGGTGAGTTTGCCGTTGTTTTTTCTGAGCTGGCTGATATTTGATGGCGAACTAAGCACGAATACGTGGCAGTTAAGATCGCTATGGGCGATAGTTTATTTAGGTATATTTGGCTCACTTATTGGCTTTGTTGCTTATTATTTTGTGCTGCAAAAACTGTCTGCTGCGACGGTGGCATTAATCACCATGATCACGCCGGTTGTCGCTATTTCATTAGGCGCGATATTTAATAATGAAACTATTGATGCTCAGGTGATTATTGGCGCAAGTTTAGTTATGGTTGGTTTATGGATTTACCATTTTGGTTACAAGCATGTCGAACAAAAAAAGCGCTTAAAAGTTTAAACTAAGCTAAGTGCTTGAGCTTTTGAGATAATGAGGTATATTTGATCAGGTAAAGTTGTTGTCTTTAACCTGGTAGGCATTGTATGAAAATGAGCATAAGTTTTCGTAAGGCAGATCAAGAAGATATTTATTTTTTACTTGCCTTACGTAAACAAACCATGGATGAACATTTGTTAGCTGCTGGTCTTGAAATATCAGAAGCTTATCATTTGTCGCGCATTAAAGAATTTTACCAAGACTCAAATATCATTTTATCGAACGACCAGGTGATTGGTTTGTTAAAGCTTAGCGTGCTTAAAAAAAGTGTGCATGTTCGTCAAATCCAAATATTACCTGAATTTCAAAACCGGGGTATTGGTGCAAAAGTGGTTGAGTTAGTTAAACAGCGTGCGGAGAAGTTAAACCTGCCAGTAACGCTTAATGTGCTATTAAAAAACCCTGCCAAGCATTTGTATACTCGACAAGGCTTTAAAGTCGTTGGTCAAAACGATTTAGAATATCAACTAAAGTGGGTCGGTCAACCTAGTCAACCCACTGCGAGTGAAAACTAGTTCTGCCTCACTTCATTGCTTTAACAGCAATTGTTAAAAATATTAGTATATTTTTCCTTTCGCTTTTACTTGTTCAACATCAACACGACTTGGCGTAATGTTTTTATTTACCAGTGGCTCAGTTGCTATGGCAAGGTTTTGGATCACTTGCTGTAAGGACAGTAAATCTAAACTTGAAAGATCGTCAGAGACTTGATGGTAATGGTGGTCTTTATCAATTTGAGTACTGCTAAAGCTATGCGCAGGCACACCTAATCTTGCTAACGTTGCATTATCTGAACGATAAAATAGGTTTTGTTCTGGGTAAGGATCAGCATGGATAGCGGTTTTATTACTACCAAGTTGCTGATTAAGTAAATCGCCTAAATTAGAGCGGTCCATACCGGTCATCCACACTTGTCCTTCACCAAATTTAGACGGCTTGCCAACCATTTCAATATTTATCATGGCGATAATGCTATTAGGATCTAATTGCTTAGAGAAGTAACGAGAGCCAAAGCCACCAATTTCTTCTGCGCTAAAGGCAGTAAACATTAAAGTGCGCTGATTGTTATCAAGCCTAGCAAAATGTTCGGCAAGGTTAATTACCGCAGCGGTGCCAGATGCATCGTCATCTGCGCCATTATAAATAACATCATCAGAACTATTTTGTTTTTTGGTGCTATTTGCCTGTTTAGTGCCTAAATGATCGTAATGAGCTGAATAGATAATTATTTCTTCAGGTTTACTTTTTCCGGGTAACATACCAACAACATTGCTTAATGATTTTTTTTCAATGTTATTAGCAATGGCAACTTGGTATTGGCTAACGTTTTTTTCATCACTTAATACCATAACAAGTGCATGTTCAGGGTTTAGGCTTAATTTTGTTAACCCCGATTGAAAGTAGTGTTGATAACGCTTAAACATTTTTTCATGCGTAGGGTCAATAATCACCAAATTGTTACCGCCCACTTGATTGATATTACCAACAACTTCGCGCATATCGTCTTCTGGGCCAACAATACTGACCTTAACGTCTTTAGATAAACTTTGTTGCCAACTGAGCTGAGTAATGGCACTGGCGCTAGCAAGGTGTGTATTGGCTATTTCTTTACCGTTAATCACTACCGCGCTATTTTGTGGGCTAACCTGATAGACTTTAAACGTTTGCAGGAAGTCGTTATTGTTAGCTAAAGGGGTTAAACCAATCGCTTGGTATCGGCTAGCAATATACTGAGCGGCTTTTTCTATTTCAGGCGAAAAATTAGCACGACCTTGCATATCGTCACTTGCCAATGTGGCAATATCATGAGTGATTTTATCGAGTGAAATGCTCACCGCATGGCTGCTGCTCGCTAAAAACGTTAAGCCAATAAAAAGGTGCTTACTGATTGATTGTAGTTTGAACATGTATGACTCACTAGTTAAGTTTTTCGGTTTCGATGAGTAAGGTATTATCTTCAGCGGTTAACCACAGTTGACCATCTTGAATAGAGCATTGAAATTCCATTGAGCGATTAACAAGCGCTGTTAAGGCTTCACATACTGGCAAAGGAAATTGTTCAACACTAACGTTATTTAATTGATTGATCGCATTTTTATTTTGCGACCACCAAGTGTCAACGCTGCTGCCGTAACAATAGAGTTTCACCTCTTTGGCGCGGTTGCTGGCTTTTTTCAAACGTTTAGGATCAATTTGCCCAAGTTCAACCCAAAGTTCGATTTCGTCTGAATAGTTAATTTGCCATAAGGCGGCTTCATCTTCATCACTCACACCTTTACCAAATTTTAGATCTTCATGAGCATTGAGAATATAGGCGATTAAACGAATAATTAAGCGCTGGTCAGTTTCAGAAGGGTGTTGGGCAATGGTAAGTTGTAAGGTATCGTAGTAATTACGATCCATATCAGAGAGCTGAACATTGGCTTTGACAATTGTAGATTTTAGTGCCATTGAATGATTGATTTTTATAGGAAATATTATCAATTATACTAGCAGCTATCACAGTGGGTTGATAGCTGCTCGCACATTCAAATTATCAGTTTTTACTATTTTTTGTAAACTTATCGTTTACCAAGTGCCGGTGTTTTCCATACTTGCCCAAGGCTCTTGTGGCGCAAGACGTTCACCTTTTTGCAATAATTCAATTGAGATGCCATCAGGTGATTTTACAAACGCCATATGACCACAACGAGGCGGGCGGTTAATGACAACGCCTGCATCCATTAATTTTTGGCACAGTTGATAAATGTCATCAACTTCGTAGGCAAGATGGCCAAAATTTCTGCCTTGCGTGTACTCTTCTTCACTGCCCCAATTATGAGTTAATTCTACTTCAGGACCACCAGGCTCTGTCGCTAGAAATATTAGGGTAAATTTCCCTTCAGGTACATCAATGCGTTTAGTTTCAATTAAACCGAGTTTATTAATATAAAAATCTAATGATGCGTCAACATCAGCAACTCTAACCATAGTGTGCAAAAACTTCATTTTATCTACCTATATTTTAGTTAACTTAGCAGCATTGGGTTTTGCTGCATTTTCACGGCTTGAATAAACCTTGTTGGTAATTACGTGTAGGTAATTACGCTTAATGGTGAAAATTCTATCATGATAATGTTCGGGAAAATATCAGTATTGAGACGTTGAGGTGAGATTGCACCTTGTATATGTAATTAAATATGCGTTAAATAAACGTTAGTGACTTTCAAGTAAAATGTATCATCTCATAAGCGTTTTATACGCTAAGATTAAGTAAAATATACTGAAATAACGCAAAAGCAACCACCAGTTGTCAAATTAACAAGCCCACTTGCTAGAGTGCAACTAACCGAAATCTTATGCTTAGCGCTCGATAACTAACCAAGAAGCGAACTTTATGATATTAGCAGATAAGATTGTTAAATTAAGAAAACAAATGGGCTGGTCACAAGAAGAGTTAGCCGAAAAAATGAATATTTCGAGGCAGTCTGTCTCAAAATGGGAGAGTGCTAATAGTATTCCAGATCTTAATCGAATTATTAAGCTGGCTGAAATTTTTGATGTAACCACAGACTACTTATTAAAAGATGATGTAGAAGTGCCGGCGCCGATGAGCGAAAGTGCAGAAACGGGCACAATAAAAGTGAGTTTAGAGCAAGCACTAGATTACGTTGAACAAAAGTTAGATGTTGCTAGTTTAATTACCAAAGGCGTTATTTTGTGTGTTTGCTCTGTTGTTCCGTTATTCTTCTTTTTGGCTTTAGCAGAAACTGGGCGATTAAATATGAGTGGCGCAGTAGCCTCAGTATTAGGAATTGTCAGCATTTTAGTGATGATCTCTATTGGTATCAGCTTTTTTATTCGCACCAACGAGTATCAAAAATCATTCGATTTGATTGAAGAGCAGCCATTTGAATTAGAATACGGCGTATACAGTGTTTTTGAGGAAAAGCTGAAAAACCTCAGACCAAGTTACAATCTGAGATTGTCGATTGGCATCTTTATTTTCATTTTTAGCTTTGTTCCTCTTATGGTTGCCAGCATGTTTTTTAATGGTCCTGGGGTTACCTTAATGATGCTGATTGTTTTGCTGTTTATTATTTCGCTTGGTATTTATATTATTTCGCCAGTTTCTGCAAAATTCGATGCGTTTAATAACGTATTAAAAGAAGGAAATGCGAAATCAGCCAAAAGTGAACGTACTAAACGTGCTGAAAAGCTTGCTGCTTTCTACTGGCCTTTGCTAGTTGCTATCTACTTAGGTTGGAGCCTGTGGACAATGAACTGGGGCGTAACTTGGATTGTTTGGCCTGTCGGTGGCGTACTTTTTGCTGCATTGGTCGGTTTAATAGAATTGCTCGAAAAAGAGTCTTAAGTTGAACTATGTAGCGACTTTGAAATTATTGAAAATAACCGGTAGAACAAAGAGAGAGCCACTCGGCTTTCTCTTTAAACTCTAAAAATATAGCTATCTACCGAGATGGTCGGCCAACTAAAAAATTAGATTGGGTTATTGGTGCGCTTTATATTTACAGCAGTAATAGCATTAACGGCTTTAGAAAATTGCACTATTTCGTCATTGTGGATTCCTCTTCATCTTCCCCTCATGTTAGTTTGTATATATTAGCTGGTTAGCATGCAGGGTATTTCAACGTTAACTGCTATGTGAAAAAATTTTCCACTAAGCCTTGATTGTAGAAGAGCGGTAAGATGAAGTTATTATTGGTTGAAGATTCAGAGGCCTTGCGTAGGGCTGTTGTTAAAGCATTGAAAGCATCAGGTTTTGCGGTTGATGCAACAGATAATGGCCAAGAAGGTTTATGGATGGCATTAGAGCATGACTATGATGTTATCATTCTTGACATTATGCTACCGGGCTTAGATGGTCGAGAAGTGCTAAAACAATTACGGGAAGCGAATAATGAATCGCCGGTGTTATTTCTAACGGCGAAAGACTCAATTGAAGATCGTGTTGCAGGTCTGCGTTTAGGCGCGGATGATTATTTGGTTAAATCATTTGCCATTGAAGAACTTATTGCTAGAGTCGAAGCACTTGCAAGGCGAAAATACCAAAGCCGATCGCCCAAATTAAGTGTTGGTGATTTAACTTTAGACCGATCCGCTAAAACCGTGATGAGAGGCGCGCAAAACGTCGCATTGTCTTCTCAACTGTTTTCATTATTAGAGTATCTGATGCTAAATGCTGGCAGTGTCATTTCTCGTACGCAGATAGAACAACATATTTATGATGAGCAAGTATCGCCAATGAGCAACGTAGTTGATACGGCAATATGTGCATTAAGAAAAGCGATCAAAGTCTCTAAAGGCAATGCTGCACTTATTCATACTCGCAGAGGTATGGGCTACGTTATTAGTGTAGAAAAACCATGAAAAGTATCCGTTTTCAGCTGTTGTTTTGGCTTGTTCCGAGTTTTATTGTTATTGCGATTTTAGCAGGCGCATCTTTGTATTTATCTGAAAAACGTCGGCTTGATAGTAACCTTGATAGTGAACTTAACAAACTTGCTCGCGCTGTGCAGCTTGCTAACAAAATGCCGATGTCTGCTCGGCGCTTTGGCGCAGTTACAGGCACAGCAAATAATATTGCCGAAAAAACAAAACGCTTACTTAACGATGACAATCTCGCGTTTTATCTGCAAGTTTGGAATGAAGCTGGAACAACAATAAGTAAGTCTGAAAACCTTGCAGAGCAACAACTTAGCTACCAGAAGCAGCAGCACCAGCCAAGGCATTATAATAGTCAGTTAACTTCGGGCGAAGCTATTCGTATACACTCATTTTCGATGAGGTTAGGGCCTAGAAGTGGTGAAATCAATGTTTCCGTTGCAATGAGTAAAACAAAGCACAATCAACAACTGGCGATACTCACCTATAAATTAATCTCAGGCGGGCTATTTTTTTGCTTGTTATTGTCTCTCATCCTCGTTTTCACCATCAGAAAAACATTAGCGCCGATTGATTCTTTGTCTGAACAAGTGGCCCAAGTAAAAGCTGGTACATTGCATAATCGATTAAATGCTGTTGAAGTTCCGTCAGAAATTAGCCCTTTAGTTGATAGGTTGAACCAATTGCTTGCCCGATTAGAGCAAAGCTTTGAAAGAGAGCGGCAATTTAATAACGACCTTGCGCATGAGTTGCGAACGCCGTTAGCTGCCATTCGCACGACCAGTGAAGTGGCAATGAAATGGCCTGAGCAAGCTTCTGTTGAAGATCATCGTTATATCGCCGAATCTTCAGCGCAATTACAAAATACCATAGATAGCTTGCTCTCTTTGGCTCGACTTGATAGTTCTGTTGCGGAAATACTCATCGAAAAGGTGTGTATTTCAACCCTCATTAAAGAGTGCATTGCGATGCAATTACCTCTTATAAAAGCGCGATATTTATCGGTTGTTTCCTCTTTGAACGAAGAATATTTAATCGATAGTAACCCCGACCTTTTACGTATTATTATTGCTAACCTTATTAGCAATGCCGTAGCGTATTCGCCTGATAATAGTGAGATCTTCATTGACTGCAAAAATACGCATTCAATTTTAACCATTGCTAATATTGCCGCTAACTTAAACGAAAGTGATTTAACAAGTATGTTTGATCGTTTATGGCGAAAAGATGACGCACGAACGGATACAAAACATGTCGGCTTAGGGCTTTCTATTGCGCATTCTGCTGCAAAATCACTAGCGCTTAATTTGACCGCAAAACTAGATAATAAACAAATACTAACCATGAGCTTGGCGTACGCGCAGCGATAAAGCTGCCCCCAGATTATTACGCTTATAAAAGCTTGTTATCCCTTATGTTTTCTGTAAAGAGCTAACCATTTAACATATAAATTATGGCGCTCATCTTCCGCTCATCTTTCTTAAAATATTATAGCCAGTGTTAATCGTTAAACTTAAAAATTTTGGGTCAGCATTGTTATGATGAAAAGAATAAATAAAAAATCGTTTTTAGTACTACATCTTGTTTTACCTGCCTTTTTTCTCACCGCTTGTGGCGGAGGAGGAGGTGATGTGGCTGAAGGTGACCAAAGCCCAGCACCAGCTAAACCTAGCGTTGTTTTATCCGTTAGCCCTGAAAGTCTTGAAATTGGAGAACGTACTCGAGTCGAATGGGAAAGTAGTTTAGCGACAAGTTGTTCAGCTTCTGGTGCTTGGAATGGCGATAAGTCACTTTCAGGTAGTGAAGATAGCGTGATATTTGATATTGCCGGAATTTCAGAATTTATCCTCACTTGTACCGGCGAAGGGGGCAGCACTGAAGCTAAAGCCCAAGCCACGATAAGAGAACAGGAAGAAGGAGAGCAGGGAGAAGAGGAAGAAGAGCCCGCAGAACAATTTAATACCGGCATGGCTTTTTTAAACGATACCGGCATAGCATTTGGCTCAGATGAATCAATCAACGGTTCAAACTGTAATACAACTATCACAGGTACAAATGGCTCGTTACTAGCACAAGATTGCAGCCAAGGTCGCAGCGCTACCGTTAATTCAGGAAATGATGGTTACGGTGGTTTTGATTTTACTCGTATAAATGCTGATGGCAGTGTTTACAGTGGCAATGGAAATTACAGCTCCGAGCCTTGGGCATGTGTTCGTGATGATCGCACGGGTTTATTGTGGGAAGTAAAAACCCAAGATGGTGGTATCCATGATGCGAGTCATTTTTATCGTTGGGGTGGCTTAACGGCACAAGAAAGAGACAGTGAAGAAAGAGTCGGTGATTATTATGATGATTGGAATGAGCTGATCATCGCCACTAACGAGAAGAATTTTTGTGGGTATAGTGACTGGAGAGTACCCGATAATGCCCAGTTTATGTCGTTAGTCAACTTTGGCAATGGTTTTGGTCCAACGACCTATAAGATTGACCAAGCCTATTTTCCTAATGCAACCAGTGACTTTTATTGGACAGCATCACCATATCGTGGTTCTCATGGTAAATTTTATGCTTGGGCGTTTCAATTAGCATTTGGCAATAATAAAAATGTTCAGCGCTATCAAGCTTCAGCGCTGCGTTTAGTTCGGATTATGGATCCTTTTGTTGATAATGTAGACCAAACACCTGATGAGCGCTATACCGTGCACGACGACGGAACAGTGACTGACTTAGCCACTGATCTTATGTGGGCACAATGTGTTGTCGGGCTTAGTGGTGTGAACTGTGATAACGGGACAGCAGAGGCTATGAATTGGGCGTTAGCATTAGAAGAAGCTCAAACTAGCGAGTTGGCGGGCTATAATGATTGGCGCCTACCTAATATTAAGGAACTCTATTCATTAGTGGATTTTAACCGAGTTGAACCTGCGATTAACCTGAATATTTTTCCTGCTACTACCGTCGATTACACATGGAGTTCGTCTCCGATGATCGATTTTTCACAGGATGCTTGGTTTGTTAATTTTAAAGCGGGTTTGAATTGGTTTAAAGGTCGCAGTTCTGAGATGTTAGTGAGAATGGTACGTAGCGGCGCTAACGATAGTCATTTAGCAAGTGTTGATCTTCAAGACGGCCCTGCCATTGTTGACGAAGACGGCTTAGGCTCACTTGAAGGCGAAATGTCTCCTGTTGATACTCATGCTCAGGTTTTAATTGAAGAGCAAGGCTATACCGGAGACCCTACAGTTGGTCGTGAATTACCCAACATTAATGATGATAAGGCACAGCTAGGAAAGGCGTTATTTTATTCTAAACGGTTAAGTGGTGAATACGACACCGCTTGTGCTTCATGTCATCATCCAGCTTTAGGTGGCGGCGATAACTTGTCGTGGCCGGTCGGTTACGATGCGGTTGACGTTTTTCACAACTTTTCTTCCAATACCTTGGGGTCTGGCCGTTACTTTAATGGCAGTGATTCAAATGAACTCAGTGGATACCCTGTGATTGGCCGTAATGCGCCCACGATTTTTAATATAGGCCTATTGGACCGTGGCTTGTTTTGGGATTCGCGTATTGAAAGCGAGAGCAGTAGCGCAGGAGCAAGGGGTACGGATGCGGGTATTATTACGCCTGACTCTCCAAACTTTAATACGGTAGACGCTAATATTCCTGAAGGCGCTTCTTTGGCTAATGCGCAGTCTCGTTTCCCAACGGTGAATCATAACGAGATGCGTGGTGATGAGCCATTAACGGATGATGACAATCAAAGCTATCGTGAAATGCTAGCCGACCGTTTTGTAGGAGATACAGAGTGGGAAATGCTCTTTCAAACGGCTTATGGTGATACAGGTATCAGTTTTGATCGTATTGCAGAAGCGTTAGCGGCATTTGAAGAGTCTATGGTGTTTATAGAGAACCCATGGCGAGAATATGTTGCGGCCATACGTGGTGATACCAATGCTGATATTGAAGCCATTACCGAGAATGAAAAAATTGGTGCCGTGCTATTTATGACCGCAGGAGATGAAGGTGGTGCTGCGTGTAGCGAATGTCACTCAGGTGATGCGTTCTCAGACGAGGAGTTTCATGCTATTGGCTTAGGACAAGTTGGCCCAGGTAATGGCGACAGTTCAAGCTTCCCGCCAGTAACCAACACTGATTTTGGCCGTGCTAATATCACTGGAGATGTTGGTGATACTTATCATTTTCGCACGTCACCTTTGCTGAACATTACGGAAACAGGTCCTTATATGCATAATGGCGCTTTATCAACGCTACGTCAGGTTATGGACGTGTATGGGAACCCCGGCGGGGCAATGAATGATTTACTTGGTATTGGCACTATATTGGATGACAATGCCACCTTTAATGAGTTGGGTAATGCAGATTACTGCGAGCTAATCTCGATTCTCGATATTATGGATAAAACTGATGAGACATGTGAGCAGGTTTATGAAAACATGAATCCGGATGCTTTTGACAATACGCGAATTTTATTTCGTCAAACCTTTGATGAAACCTCATCGCATTCTCCAGCACCTGAGATTGATATAAACACCGAACAATCGGATAAGGTGATTGAGTTTATGGGAACATTAACCGACCCATGCGTTACTGACCGAGAATGTTTGCAACCATGGATTTTTGATGAGAGCAATTGGACATCTCACCCAGACTATAACGATAATCCAAACTGGATACTTATTGGAGAAGATAAAAACGGTAATAAGCTTTAATCGAATACGGTTAAGCTAAATAAGATCGTAAGGAAGCGCATAGTTTCCTTACGATTTGTTCTTTTAAAGTGTGTGTATTAATTGCGATACTTGGCCAACGGTAAGATACTAGTGATAGATGGCGAAGACAGCAGCACTTTCGCGCAAGCAGATATGGTTTTTATGATGTAATCGTTGAATTGGGCGAGGAAATAACTCTTTGTTTAATTGGACTTCTATCGAGTAAGTTGACTACAAACATTGTATCAGCAAAGTCTTCTCGCCTTGACAAAACAATTATTTCATTTAGATTACCAATGATGACTGAAGTTTAAGCAACATAAAAATCTAATTGTATATTCTTAACTCCCTCAATTACAAAATAGACACCGAAGCGTTTACCTTAACTTCACCGCAAGGTGATTCAATTAATATTCGTCCTAAAACGTGCCAACTTCTTATCGTTTTATTAAAAAGTAAGGGCAGCGTTGTCAGTAAGGCAGAAATATTAAACAAAGTATGGCATGGTAGCGTTGTTGACGAGCAAGTGGTTTTTCAATCAATTAAAGAGCTACGCAAAATCTTTAGCGGGCATGAAGTTATAAAGACCTTGCCTAAACAAGGCTATATTTGGCTGCATAATGTCACAACCGATAAAACAGCCGAAAATACAGTAGCAATAGCTAATATTCAGTCAAATAAATTTCTTTATGTATTAGCATTAATAGCACTGCTTATTGTTGTCATGCTCATTGTAATTAATAGCACTAACTCAACAGAGCCAAATCAAAGTAACACATCATCGATAGTTGGATCGGTGATCATACTACCGACAGAAAACCTCATTGTTGGTAACGATCACAGCTGGGTGCGATTGGGAATGATGGATCAGTTAATTCAACGCTTACCCAGCAATAAACAGTTTGGTATTTTGCAAACAGACTATGTTTTACAGGTACTTGAACGTGCAAAACTGCCACTTAGCCACGTAAGTGTTAATGATATACCAGACGTATTTACTGTATCAGGTGCTGAACTTATTGTTGCCACTAAACTCTCTGGTTCACCACTAGATTATCAATTGAGCTACACACTTTATCGACGTAAATCTTACCAACGAGGTGTGCTGTTTAATAAAGACAGCCAAGCGTTAATTGATGAGTTAACCGATATTGTTGCCTCGCAACTTGGTAATGATTTACACATAAATGCCAAACAATATTACGCAGACTTTAATGATGAAATGTTAGGTGTTGCAATAGATTTACGTCTAGAAGGAAAATTTAAGCAGGCTATTCCATTATTAACTAGTATTGTCAGTGCAAACCCAAAAAATTTGACCGCGCAACGCTTACTTATTGAAACTTATTTAGCAACCAATGAAATAGATCCAGTCGCCAGTCTTTTAGAAAAATCAATTGCAGTGGCTAGGCAGCTAAATGATGAAAACGAGCTTACTCGTTTGTTGTATTTCAATGGTGTTTATTTGTACCTAACGGGTGAAAAAACACAATCGAAAGCGTCAATTTCTGAAGGACTGAGCATCGCAGATGCAAATCATGATTGGTTATACAAAGCTTATTTAACTGAATTAAATGCCACGTTTGCCATCCAATCTCAGCAATTTTCGCTCGCTGAGCAGCTTTATTATGAAGCGCTTAGCTATCACAAAATACTTAAATGTCCACTTGGTCAAGCACAGTCTTGGATCTATCTTAGTGAACTAGCTGCAATGCAAAACAAGACTGAAAAACAAAAGCTTGCCATTGATAAGGCTTATAATATTGCCACAAAACGCAACCTCACTAATAAAATTGAAGAGATTGATGATATAAGAAATACGCTTTAATAATCAAAGGTTTCAGAAAATTTCAGAAAGCTTTATTCGACTTGAAAGGCGCTTTTACGTAAAAAAGTGCTAATTATTTCAAGGAGAGTTTTATGTCGTTTTTCAAGTCGCGTCTTCCCACCAGAGCATTTATTGGTGGGGCACTTTTTTTTGCGTTTTTAGTGATGTTAATTACATCATTTCTATTATTCAGCCAGCAGCATAGTAACCTTATTGCACTGATCCACACCTTAATTGGCATCGTCATGGTGGTTATTGTTATTTGGCATTTAGTTAAAAATAGTAAGCCATTGATGCAATACCTAAACCCTCTTAAAAAACACGGTGGCAAATACACCTTTACTTTTCCTTTGGCCATACTGATTATCACGTATTTTGTTGTTTCACCTTTTTTAGGTTTATCGCCAGCAATGGAAGTATATCGATTAGGGCAATCTTTGAAAGCCGCTGATAAGGGTGCGGCTAATGAAGAATATGTCGTTATTGAACGAACACTTATGCCAGAAAATGCCGATGGACAAACAATATCCATTGAGCTTAAAAAAGGGCCATATTTCTTATGGCCACAATATGCCATTTGGCTTGAAACTGTAACCGGTGAGTTTGTACAACCGCTTTATGTCACGAGTGCAATCGGTACTAATAATTTTACCAACAAAGTATCGAAGAAAGACCCTTCGCAGGTATTTACTTCACACGTCATGATTGGCGCCAATGTTAACCCAGAAGATTCGTTAATCGGAAGGGAAGAGCGTGAAAGTAAAGATACGCGTATGCGACCTGAGTCTTTGCCAGTGTTCTTACATCAACTTGGAATGCAAGCAAAGAACGGCTTATTTGTACCAACAGACGACTCGTTATCTATTGATGGTTTTAGCGGCGCCACGATGACAGACAACTTTAATTATCACGTTACGTTGCCTAATTCATTATCCGGTCAATATCGTATTCGTTTAGAGGTTAATCATTCTTTTGATTTTAATGAGTACTATTCGTCAGATCGCTTTCCTGATGATCCTGTTTATTCAGGAGACGGTTTCAGTGCCCAACCATCGGTGCTTTATCAAGCGCTTATTGATTTTGATAAGCCGGAACAACTATTAAAAATGCAACTAATCGGACGAGGACATCACTCGGGTCGTAACGGCGAAGTCTACCAAGATGTATCTAACCTAACGACGGCATTGCAATTGGTTGAAAGGGTATTGGTGAGCTTTAAACAGAGCAATAGCTAACTTTTAGCTACTTGATAAGTCACTTTCAGAAAGCTGTGAAAGTGACTTATTTGTTGTAGCCAAATTTTTCAATCGTTAGTTTGATAGATTTTTTAGAGTTAGAGTTAGATTTTACCTCTATGATCATGCTGAGAGTTTCATCATTGTGATCGAACAAGCGCTTGATGTAACGGTACAATTAACGCAAGTATTAAAGCTGAGATAATTGGAAATCAAATGAGGGCTCACATCGCTAAGTGGAACTTAGACATCCATTATTTTATGGTCAGTAATGCATTCTATGGCAACAATTTTTATTGTAAGAACATCCAAAAACAAAATGAAATAGAAACAAATGATTCTCAGGTTTTCATACTAGGCAGGCGTAAAGCAATGTGAATTGCTGTATTGGTCTATTTATAGATATATAGAAATAAATGAGATTGAGCAACATTAGTATGCTAGACTGGCGCCACGTTGTTATCTATTAGCAACAACACTCATTCGAGTCAGTTACTTGATGTTGTACGAACTACCTTGTTAGTAAATTTACAGCGTTGAAAGAGCTAATACCGACAACAATACCCACAAATTGTTCTCTCTTTAGATTAAATTCCCGTAATTATATTCATTCCACTGAGAGTCATTTATGCCGTTAGCAAAAACAGGAAGCAATCCGTCAACCCCTCCTTCGATATTATCGTTGGCATATGATTTACCTAATATTTGTTCTTTGGTCGGTCTTTTATCGGCGCTATTAGCATTGTACTTCGCAATGACGGGCAATTATCAAGCTGCAATGATAGGACTGATTTGGGCGGTTTTTTTTGACTGGAATGATGGCAAGATAGCCCGGAAAATGAAGGGCAGAACAGTACAGCAGGGTCAGGTGGGCGGGCAAGTTGATTCGCTTATCGATATTGTTAGTTTCGGTATTTGCCCCGCTGTTATTTTGCTTAGTTATGGTGGCTACAGCCCGTGGCTAATCCCTGGCGCTTTTCTTATTGTTACTGCCGGTGTTTTACGACTAAGCTATTTTAATGTTTTTGGCTTGGATGGAAAATCAACATACCAAGGCCTAGCGTATGACAACAATGCCATCATCCTTGTTTTTGTTTTTTTACTTGAAAGCTTTATAACAACCTCTGCTTTCACAATTGTTCTTTATATCACGCTTATCGCTTTATCAGCGTTAAATGTAGCACCAATAAGAACACCAAAGCTTAATGGTGGCCTTTGGTACTATGTACTTGCTTTATACACGCTAGCAATAACATCGATTTATGGCTGGTTGTTGCTCTCGAATCCATGACGTGGATAGCGTTTTCCTTACTCTATATCTACCTGTAGTAACAATAAATGCTGGTTGGAATATTACACAGCATTCTATTGTCGCTTTTATAATTGGCCGTATTTTTCTTTAACTGACGCAGATAAAAGAAAGCCCAAGAGCAATGGAGCCTCTTGGTGGTTATAACCTTGCTAGAAAAGCTTTACCAAAGAATGCATTGGTAATGAAAATATTTGCCGGAGTAGATAACGAAAATTTTTTCGCGATCTGCTCTGTAAAAGGAGCAATAAAATGAAAAAAGTATATACCAGTGGTGTATTTGATTTATTTCACGTAGGACACGTATCGGTTCTAAAAAAAGCAAAAGAATTTGGTGACTATTTGATTGTTGGCGTACATTCAGATGAAGATGTTGAGTCTTATAAACGTACACCTATTATTTCTTGTGAGCAAAGGTGTGAAATCATAAGAAATATAAAATGTGTCGATGAGGTTATTGTCGCACCACTGACCCCTAATATAGATGCTAGTTTTTACGAGTTAAATAAAATTGATATCCATGTCGCAGGCGATAATATGCAGCACATGTACGAGTTACCTCATAAAATGGGGATAATGCGCTATGTTGCAAGAAGCCCTAAGACAGACTCGACTTCAATTATAAATAAGCTGAATAAAATTGATAAGATCGACAAAGTTAAAAAGGCCAATGGTGCTTCGAATTTTAATTATTGGTCTTAATCTTTTGGGTTGTTGAATAGCCAATTTATAGTTCGCACCATTTTATAGTTCGCACAATGGATCGAGCACATAGCTGGCGCTAAAACTAACTTGGTATCATCTGTTTAACTGCATTTTAAAATTTCCACAGTTCTAAATTTCTACATCTCAACATTTCCAAATTTCTAAATTTCCACCATTTACAAGGCAAGGGGGAGTTTCTCCCCTTGAATATATCCTTAAATTATTGAGAGAAAAAATGAGAATCGCCATCATAGGAGCCGGTAATGCTGGTTCTGCTTGTGCGTTTATGGCTGCTGAGGCAGGTCATAAAGTTAGATTATTGAAGACTTCAAATCATGTTACTCATGATGAACATTTTGAAAAAATGGTCGAAAATAAAGGCATCTATTGCATCGACAATACTAAAACCGGTCATTTTACCGACAGCGGTGACAATGTCGAAAAAACCTTTCAACCATTAGAAATGATCACCAGAGAGCCCAAAGAAGCTATTGCAGGGGCAGATGTAGTCATGATTTTTATTCAAACTACATATCACCCTGCATTAGCTGAAAGAGTCGCAAAATATTTTCAGGATAATCAACTGATTATATTAATTCCAGGATATGCAGGTAGCATTCATTATCGTAAGTTTTGCGATAATGATCCCATATTTGCCGAAGGAGAGTCGACGCCTAATGATGCAAGGGTAGTTGAACCGGGCACAGTGAAAGTGTTATTTAAAAATGCTAGAAATTCACTTTCTTTTTTCCCGGCTGCAAGGACGTCACGTGGTATGGCAATTGCCGCTAATTTGTTTCCTGCCTATAACATTGACAGAAAAAGAGTGCGAAAGCACATATTCGAATCAGCACTGCATAATCCCAATATTATTGTTCATACCGTGGGGTTATATGTCATGTATCCAATGCTTGAATATTGTGCCAAACATCACCCAGATGAAGTGCCATATATGTACAGAGATGCCCTTTCAACTGATATGGCATGGCTAATGATAGAAAAACTAGATGCAGAAAAAATGGCGGTATTAAGTGCCCTTGGCTGTGAACCTACACCTTATCTAGATGCCTGTCTATTTAGAAATGAAGAAGATTTAACACAAGATCCGAAAGAAGTATTTGAAAGCTATAAAATATCATCGCCTCCAGGTCCTTATAGTTTTGATAACAGATACGTAACGGAAGATGTCCCTATGGGGCTAGTTTTACTCTCTTCGTTAGGTGAAAAGTTAGGTATTAACATGCCAGAATGTAATCGCTTGATCGAGATGTGCGGTGGCCTTTTAGCGAGAGATTTCTTTAAAGAAGGAAGAACACTCACTTCACTAGGGTTAGGGGAATTAACAAAAGAAGGACTATTATCTTTTGTTGAAGATGAACGTGTCACCCTAAATCTGAATCTTGTTTGATTTACCAATTGTGACGCCTATTAGCGACAACTCCTCTTTGTTTGAATCAATCTCAAATAACATTGTTGATAAGGGCTATAGTATTAGCCCTTATGCGTTACCCAAAGACTTAACTACCTTATTATTAGAACATATTACTAAATTAACAAAGGAAAACTATGCACGGGCGGGTATTGGAAGAGCCAAAGAACATGCCATTAGTGACTTCATTCGCACCGATGAAGTCTCTTGGATAACAGGAAACAGTGAAGCTAGTTGTGCGTGGATAAAATGGACAACATCACTACAAAACTATCTAAACAGACGTTTATTTCTGGGGTTGTTTTCTTTTGAAAGCCATTATTCCCATTACACTGCAGGCGATTTCTATAAGAAGCATAAAGACGCTTTTAAAGGGGGCGAAAATCGTGTGCTATCTGTTGTAGTTTACCTTAATCAAAACTGGTCTGCCGCTGATGGTGGAGAGTTGGTGATTTATGAAAATCAATTGTCAGCTGCCCCAATTGTTGATAATCGTGTCGCCGTTGTAAGGCCAAGTTTAGGTACTATTGTCGTATTTTTAAGTGAAGAATTTCCACATGAAGTATTACCTGCAAAACGTGACCGCTACTCAATCGCGGGCTGGTTTCATTTAAACAACAGCATTACAAATAAGGCTGAGCCACTCAGTTAATATTAAGCCATGCTAAATGAATATCTATTTATGGGAGGAAGTGGTAATTGTCGAAATCAAATGACAAGCTTCATGTGCTAAGCGAATTAACTGATATCAATAATGAACTTATTCCACTAAAGGAAATAGCCGACAGAGAACTAATCTCTATCTATGGGCTAACTGGGATGGTTTACAGGCCACACCAAGATGCTTACATGCAAGTATGTGTGAAGAAAGCTAAAATATTAGCCTGTTTAAAAAGGCAAAACATTTTGCCTCTATCGAAAGTAGAGCTTGTTAGTGCGGCTTTAGATAAGATGCATTCGAGAGCAAAAAGTCGCGCTATCGTTGAATATCAAGGTGGTCATTATGAACGTAAATTTTTACCTTTAAAACTAAGTAAATCAGGAAAAATTGTTCAAAAATGGGCTAAGGTTTGGCTTTTACATCACACTAATGGAAAAATTGACTCGCAATGGGAAAGCCAAGTACGAGAGATTTGGCCGACATATTTTTTGATTAGCATAGTTGATTTATAACTAGGTTACTTAATTCGCTTTGCTTTATGGACTCGAGCTTAATCGTATTATAAAGACTATTTAAAGTTGCCATGCCAAATTAGTTGAATAAAACAGTCCCATCTACGCGCTAGATGTACATCTAAAAAGAGCCATCTACGACTATTAAGCTCAAAGCGGCCTATAGTTATTCAGTTTTATCTTTAAATTCACACAAATCTTCAATAATGCACGCGCCACAGCGTGGCTTACGTGCGACGCAGGTGTATCTGCCGTGCAGAATAAGCCAGTGGTGTACGTCTACTTTAAATTCTTTGGGCACTACTTTTAAAAGTTTTTGCTCAACTAGGTCAACGTTTTTACCCATAGCAAGTTTGGTACGGTTTGATACGCGAAAAATGTGGGTATCTACTGCAATGGTAGGCCAGCCAAAGGCAGTGTTTAATACTACGTTTGCGGTTTTTCTGCCAACGCCGGGTAGGGCTTCGAGCGCTTCTCGGTTTTCAGGTACTTCGCCGCCATGAAGGTCTACCAACATTTGACAGGTTTTCATGGTGTTTACCGCTTTGGTATTAAATAAACCGATGGTTTTAATATATGACTTTAAACCGTCAAGCCCTAAGTCTAAAATGGCTTGTGGCGTATTCGCCACAGGATAAAGCTTGTCAGTCGCTTTATTAACGCCAACATCGGTAGCTTGCGCAGAAAGCAGTACCGCAATTAACAGTTCAAATGGTGTACTGAAATTAAGCTCTGTGGTCGGCTCTGGGTTATCATCACGTAATCTTGTTAAAATCTCTAAGCGTTTTTCTTTATTCATAAGGACATTTTTATTGTTGTTTTAATATATTCACTACAATGATTATTGCGCGTCAAAGTTCACTCGAACACGTTCGATGGCTTGTTCGGTGAGTTTAGGTTTACGCTGTTCAAGTTTTGCGTCGATGGCATTTTTAATCGCGATTAAAAAGCCCATTGCGATAAATGCACCGGGTGGCAAAATTGCGAGTAGAAACTGACTGTCAAATTGGAATACTTCAATGCGAATGCTTTTAGCCCAGTCGCCAAGAAGCAGGTGAGCGCCGTCAAATAATGTACCTTGACCTAAAATTTCTCTGATCATACCTAAGGCAAGTAGTACTAACATAAAGCCGATACCCATCATTAAACCGTCAAAGCTTGCTTGTTTTAACGGATTTTTCGAAGCATAAGCTTCTGCGCGACCGATAATGGCGCAGTTGGTGACAATTAGAGGTAAAAAGATGCCCAACGATTTATATAAGTCGTAGGTAAATGCATTCATTAATAACTGCACACAGGTTACAAAGGCGGCAATAATTAAGACAAAAATAGGAATGCGAATTTCTTTCGGTACCCAATGACGAATTAAAGACACGGTTGCATTTGAGCAAATTAAAACGAATAACGTCGCTAAGCCTAAACCTAGTGCATTGGTAAATGTTGAGGTAACCGCAAGCAAAGGGCATAAACCTAATAGCTGCACTAACCCCGGGTTATTTTTCCATAAACCTTGCCAAGCAAGGTCTCGGTATTCTTGGTTAAATTTCATTACAGATCTCGATTCCTATTGCTGATGACAAGATCGTGTCGATGCAAACAAATCATCTTTATGTTGTTCATAATAAAGCACGGTTCTTTTAACGGCTTTGACTACGGCACGTGGTGTAATAGTTGCACCTGTAAATTGGTCGAACATGCCGCCGTCTTTGGCGACATTCCAGCGACTGTCACTTTCACTTTCTAGTTGCTTGTCTTTGAAAACTAAAATCCAGTCGCTTTTTTCAGGCTCTATTTTATCGCCTAAACCTGGTGTTTCTTTGTGTTCCAAAACGCGGACACCGCTTACCGTGTTATCGTTTTGCACCGCGACAATAATTTCAATATTACCGTTATAACCATCGGGCGCTGTGGCAGTGAGTGCTGCTGCAATGCCTTGATTATTATTTCGCGCCAAATAGGCGGTTTGTAGGTGTTGGTTTTCATCATCATATAGTACACAGTCTTGATACAAATCGTTGTCATAACTTTGCGGCGCAATAATCTCATTTAAGGTATTAAGCAGGTATTGCTGCTTTTGTATTTCAATGCGATCTTTGGTTAATAAGTTAACCACGCCAACAACGGCAGTACAGGCAATGGCAAACAAGCCTAGAATACGCGCATTTTTTTCAATGGCTATTTTCATTACTCGCCTCCTTTAGCATGGCCGTAGGTTCTTGGGCGGGTATATTGATCAATTAATGGTGCTGCCATGTTGCATAATAAAACTGAAAAGGCGACAGCATCTGGGTAGCCACCAAATTTTCGAATAATATAAACCAAAGCGCCAGCTAAAATACCGACTAAAATACGGCCCTTAGTGCTGGTTGCACCAGAGACAGGGTCGGTTAAGATGAAAAATGCACCTAACATACAGGCACCGTTGAACCAATGAAACATGGTTGAAGCGCTGCTGTC
Organism: Thalassotalea sp. PLHSN55; assembly: GCF_052030545.1. Classification (NCBI taxonomy): domain Bacteria; kingdom Pseudomonadati; phylum Pseudomonadota; class Gammaproteobacteria; order Alteromonadales; family Colwelliaceae; genus Thalassotalea; species Thalassotalea sp. PLHSN55. The sequence continues at coordinate 435,252 of NZ_JBPDIH010000001.1, forward strand.
TGGGCTAATTAAAAATGCGATAAGTGAACATACAAATAAACTGGCCAAAAAGCTTACCGGCGTGCGCCAGTCAATGGCTTTTTTAGCGATAAGAAATAAACCGCCGATCAAAAAACCTGCATTTATCCATTCCCAGCCAATGCCAAAATGCTCGCCAATAATTGGGCTGTTCATACTTTCAATAACAGTTAAACCAACAGTTAAGTTAGTTTTTAACGTATCTAATGGCGTTGCCATGGTGAAACCGTCAATGTGTGTTCTTAATTGTTCAACAGAGTAGCCATCTGCGGTAAAACTGGTAAATATGGTTGAAAGTGTATCGCCAAAGCTTAGTTGCACTTGCATTAAACTTAGCGGAGGCTGCCACATTGTCATTTGCACAGGAAATGACACTAACAGCATGACATAAGCAGCCATTGCAGGGTTAAATGGGTTATGGCCTAACCCCCCGTATAATTGTTTAACAATGATAATGGCAAACAACGCACCGAGTACTGAAATCCACCAAGGCGCGAGGGCGGGTAAGCTAACGCCAATTAACACGGCAGTTAACAAGGCGCTACCATCAAGGACTTGATCTTTGATGTGGTGTTTACGTAATGATAAGACAAAAAATTCAGCAATAAGTGCAGTGAGCATCGCTAAAGTAATATGAATGATGTTACCCCAGCCGAAAAAATACCATTGCGCCAATATGCCGGGTACGGTGGCATATATCACCAAGCGCATCAGCGCAGATGTTTTTTCTTGTATGTGGCTGTGTGGCGAGCTTGCTATCCAAAAGGCCATAGTTTTATATTGACTCTCGTTGTTGTTTCTTCGCTTTTGCTTTAGCGACGGCATCAGCAATACGTTGTTTCTTGTCTGTATCGATTGACGGTTGTGGCACATGCTCTGTGCTTGTTTCTTCGACCCTGTTTTGTGCTGCGAGTTTTTTCGCTTTTGCTTTAGCAATTGCTGCAGCAATTTTGGCTTTTTTCGCGTCAGCTGGACTTAGTTCTGTTTCTTTTTCAGATGCAGTATTGCCTGAGCTTTCAGCTGCTGTGTCTTTAGCATGACTTTGCGTTTCACCGCTTTTTACTTCGCTGCTTTGAGCTTCACTGCTTTTTGTTTCGCTGCTTTGAGCTTCGCTGCTCTGTGCTGCCGTTTTTGCAGCTAATTTTTTCGCTTTTGCTTTGGCAATGGTTGCGGCAATTTTAGCTTTTTTAGCATCAGCTGGGCTTAGTGCAGCTTCTTTGTCAGATACTGTATTTTCTGAGCTTTGAGCTGCGGCTTTTTCGGCTAATTTTTTCGCTTTTGCTTTGGCAATGGTTGCAGCAACTTTGGCTTTTTTCTCGTCAGCTGCGCTTGTTTTTGCTGTAGAGGTAGCGGAACTCTCAATTGCTGTCTCTTCATCGCTTGTTGGGCTAGCATTGTCTTTTAACTTTTGAGCGGCAAGTTTCTTAGCTTTTGCTCTTGCGATAGCGGCTGAAACTTGGCTCTTCTCTGGCGAAGCGGCGTTGTTTACTGCGTCTTCACCAACGGTTTGTTGTTTCTTTGCTTTGACGCGTGCTAGTGCTGCGGCAACGGCTGATTTTTCTTTGTTGGCTTCAGCTGTACCTGAATTCATCCGCGCTTTACGCGCTTCTGCCGCTTTACGATGTTTTTCTTCTCTGGCACGTTTTTCTTTTTCTAAACGCAGTTTTCGCGCTTCAAAACGATTTTTAGCTTGTTCAGCTTTTATATCGGCTTGTTGTTGTTCACGAATTTCTGCCTTAGCAATACGATAATAATGCACTAAAGGAATTTGGCTTGGGCATACATAAGCACAGGCGCCACATTCAATACAGTCAAACAAATTTAAACGATTGAGTTGTTGTTGATCTTTAGCTTTTGCGCTCCACTGTAACTCTTGTGGTAACAAGGTGCTTGGGCAAACTTCAGCGCATTGCCCACAGCGAATACATTCCACTTCATGTTGTGTGGTAGGAATTTCAACCTTACTCGGGACAAGAATACAGTTTGTTGTTTTAACTACGGGCACTTGGGTTGACGGCAGAGTATAACCCATCATCGGGCCGCCCATAATTAACTGCTGACTGTTATTACTGTTGTAGCCACATTGCGTTAATAAATGCTCTATTGGCGTTCCTAACAGCGCCCAAACGTTTTGTGGTTTTGCTAATGCTTGACCGGTAACGGTAACAACCCTTTTAAGCAATGGCGTGTCGTTAATTACCGCGTCGGCAATGGCATAACAAGTTGCGACGTTTTGCATTACAATACCTAACTTGCTGGGTAATACGCCAGTAGGCACTTCTTGCCCTGTGAGGATTTTTATTAACTGTTTTTCACCACCGGTTGGGTATTTAGTTGGCAATACACACACCGTAATTTTGTCGATATCTTGGGTAGCTTGTTGCAACGCTTTAATCGCTTCGGGCTTGTTATCTTCGATACCAATAAAAATAAACTCAGCTTGTACTAGTTTATCGATAATTTTAATGCCATCGACAATACTGGGTGAGTGTTCACGCATTAATAAATCATCAGCGGTGATATAAGGTTCACATTCAGCGGCATTAATGATCAAGTATTTAATCGGATGAGCACTGTTAACCTTAATATGCGTTGGAAAACCTGCGCCGCCCATACCAGAAATTCCAGCATTAGCTATTTTTTCAATCAGCTGACTATTTTCCAGCTGGTGAAAGTCTTGACATACGGTACGAGGTTGCCATGTGTCTTCACCATCAGGCGTTAAGAAAATACAAGGCTCTTGCATTCCCGATGGGTGTGCAATAATTGCCGGTTTTATTGCGCTAATCACACCACTCGTTGGCGCATGTATCGGCACTGACATTGGGCTTTTTGCACAGGTAAGCGCTTGGCCTTTTAATACTGTATCGCCTTCATTAACGATTAATTTACCAGCGTGACCAATATGCTGCTGCAGCGGTAAGATTAGCTGCTTTGGCATGGTTAGGGTGCGAATTGGTTTTGCATTGGTGAGAAATTTTTGCTCAGGCGGGTGAATGCCGCCATGAAACTTCCAAAAATGTCCTCGCTTAATGCGTTCTATGATCTGTTCCACCAAAACCTCGTTTAATCTAACTGTGTCACGGAAATTGTATTGAGATCCCACTGCCAGTTTTTCAGGGTCTGCGGAATAGGGCGCATTTCAATACAGTCTACAGGGCAAGGAGCAACACATAAGTCACAACCTGTGCATTCATCGGCAATGATGGTATGCATTTGTTTAGTTGTGCCTAAAATGGCGTCAACCGGACAGGCTTGAATACACTTGGTACAGCCAATACAGTCTTCTTCAATAATAAAGGCGACTTTGGGTGAGTTATCTGCTTCATGCGCGGCATCTAATGGCTGTACTTCTACGCCCATTAAGTCGGCAATTTTTTTAATAACGTCGTCGCCACCGGGGGCACATTTGTTAATTGCTTCACCATTTGCCACGGCTTCTGCGTAGGGTTTACAACCTGGGTAACCACACTGGCCACATTGCGTTTGTGGCAATAAATTATCTAACTGCTCAACGAGTGGGTCGCCTTCTACTTTGTATTTTACGGAGGCATAGCCAAGCAAAGCGCCAAAAACTGCACTTAATAAACCTAAGACGAGAATTGCAACAATTAAGGTTTCCATTAAAACTTCACCAAACCTGAAAAGCCCATAAATGCGAGCGACATTAAACCTGCGGTGATCATCGCGATTGCCGAGCCTTTAAATGGTGTTGGCACATCAGCATTGGCAAGTTTTTCTCGCATGGCAGAAAACATTATTAGTACTAAAGAAAAGCCTGCAGCGGCGCCAAAACCGTAAACAATAGATTCAAAGAAGTTATGTTGTTCATAAATATTTAAAAGAGCCACACCTAATACAGCGCAGTTAGTGGTGATGAGCGGTAAAAAGATACCCAACAAGCGATATAAATTGGCACTGGTTTTATGGACAATCATTTCGGTAAACTGAACAACCACAGCAATAACCAAGATAAAGGCCATTGTCGTTAAATACTCAAGACCTAATGGCATCAAAATATAGGTATTGACGATATAACTTAACAGTGAAGCGAGGGTCATAACAAACGTAGTGGCAAAGGACATTCCAATGGCACTTTCTGTTTTTGAAGACACCCCCATAAAGGGGCAAAGCCCTAAGAAGTTTACTAAAACGAAATTGTTTACTAGTACTGTGCCTACTAGCAACAGCAGGTAATCGGTCATTTTATTTTTAAATTAGTGAGATAATTCACGCTATTATCCGTTTTTATGAGGGATTTAACAACTGGTCAATAGTAAGGTTATTTCAGATAGTTTAATTAATGTGCATTTTAATGATAGGGATTAAATTCCTTGCAGATAAATCGTACTGATTTGCAAGGAAAATGAGTGTTATTGAGCGCAAAAATTAAAACGCCGTAATATACGCTAGGTTATATTACGGCGTTTTTCTGTATGCTTTGATTTACATTTTAGTGGGCTTGCCAATGTAAAAGCCTTGGCAACCGTCAATAAACAGTTTTTCTAGGGTATGCTTTTCTTCTTGGCTTTCAACACTTTCTGCTAATACGTTAATACTCAGGCGATGAGCAAGATCAACCATTAAACGTAAGAAGTACTGATTATTTTTATCATCGTCAATATCGCGGGTATACGTACTGTCCATTTTAATAAAATCAGGTTTTAATTCCCTGAAAAATTTAAACGAGGTTAAACCTACACCAAAACGCTCGACGGTGACTCGAGAGCCGACGCGGTGCATCATGTCGATAAAACGTTTACTGGCACGAATATTTTGCTGTAAGCCATATTCACTGATCTCAAAGATCAATCGAGATGAAATATTAGGCTCTCTTAGCAAGCGTCGCTCTAACCAGACGATAAACTGTTCGTCGTGAATGGTACGTGAACTGATATTAATACCAAAACTATGATCTTGAAGGTTCTTATTGGTGATTTCCGTAATGGCGGTTTCGATAATTAATTTATCAACTTCTACGATTTTATCGAGCTTTTCAGCCATGGCGATAAACGAGGCGGTTGGCAACATTTCATCATTGGTATTTAAGAACCGCGCTAAAATTTCACCATAAACGCGCATATTACGGTTGTTGGGCTGAATATGCTGAACTAATAAAGTCACGCGTTTATTCGCGATGACACTCTCAATTTCTTGTCGCCAATTTTGGTTGCCATAATTAGCAGCCGTATTGCTTGCTATATCGTTATCTTTTTGAGAATACCAAGAGTTAATATGTTGAGTTTGTGCAACGCTAATACCGGTATCGGCTAAGGCTAATAACTCACCCAAGGGCTTATCTTGTTCAAAATACACTAAACCACTGTAGGCAACAGAGTCGAGGTCTGACGCTTGTTGATAGTCGTTAAACTTGTTGGTGATTTCTTTGGTGTAATTTTCGGCTTCTTTTAAGCGCACATTTGGAATAATGGCGGCAAAGTCTGAACTATTTAATCGAAACAATTTAGCCGATTTATAATTAGCGATAGACGATTTAAGCATATCAGCTACGGCCGTGATGTATTGATCACCCACAGTATAACCATGAATTTGATTAATCGTTTGCAGCTCAGAGCAACGGGTCATCACCAAAACACCACATCTAAAATTGGCGTCAGTGCTAATGGTATCTTCGAAATATTGAATAAAGCGATTGCGATTATTTAAATGTGTTAGCGGGTCGATATAAGCATGTTCTTTTAATGAATTAGAATGTTCTTTTTCTAGCTCAATTAATTCATGAATTTCTTTTAAACCATCTTTTAATGCAGGAATTTCAAAAATATCACCGCTGTTTGCGTCTTTGTTTGGTTTTAAAATCGATGAGATTTCATTTTTAATTTGATCACTAAATAAGGTAAATAAGCGTTTATTTCGTTTATCACTCGACCAAGCCGCGATGAATATAAATGCTGCGGTAAGTGCTGATAAAATGACTAACGCTTGAATAACAAAAACAAAGACAACAGAAAAGTCTTGTTGAAAGGTTATTGTTGCTTGTGGTTCACCAACTTTAACCGTGGTACTTTCTGGAGAAACCAAGCTTAACCCAGTGGTCTTGCTATTGCCGTTATGACTAAACAATGATACTTGGTTGTTGTCAGAAATAGATAATTGCAAATACGGATTAATGGCTAATAATTTTTTACCAAAGGCTTGCCCGTCAAACTCACCATTTTGTTGTTCTGTTATCAATAACGATACAGTTTGTTGGTGTTGATTATGAAGGGTATTTAAATATTGAGAAAGTAAAAAAAAGGTCGATAGAAACATGATTGCTAAAAACAGCAATCCTAATAAAAAATTTCTAATGAGTAACTGTGAGAACGTATACATTGCTCGATCAATTTCCCTAGTAAAATGAATAACTAATTTAATTACATGTGGGTAATATATAACATGAATATTATTACATTACTAACACAGTAGTTATTTAAAACTTGATCAATTCCACTCATTTGTCTCTCTTTTTATAGCACATTTTATAATGGTTGGTTTTAAGTTGAGTAAAGTTGGGTGCTAATCGACTAAAGTGGTTGCGATTTTGATAGCGCAACTATATAATTCGCACAGCTTAATAATAGCAAGAAGACACTGACTGATATCAAAGGGCAAATTACTTTGAAATATCACTTCTTGTTATTTGATTCCATTAAATATTTTTAAAGGAATCTACACAAAGGGGTCAGTGATGTAAGCCCCGAGTGATGGGGCTTTTTTGTACATGCAATTTAGCGGTACAAAAAACAGCATAAGTATTTCGCTGGGCTTGAGGCCCTTTTTTTATTTCTAAATGTTTCTAATTGGAGAATATGATTGGCTAAATTTGAGCAAAAATTGGCAGAAATGTTAAGACCTGCTGTTGAAGAAGTAGGTAAAGAATTATTAGGCGTTGAGTTTATCAGTGCCGGTAATCAGTCAGTTTTACGTTTATTTATAGATCATGAAAATGGTATAGATGTTGACGACTGCGCAGAAGTTAGCCGTCAAGTAGGCGCTATTTTGGATGTCGAAGACCCAATTAGTAGCGAATATAATTTAGAAGTTTCTTCACCAGGGCTCGACCGTCCTTTGTTCGATTTACCTCAGTTTCAAGCGGTCATTGGTGAAACCATTAATGTGAAATTATCAATCCCATTAAATGGACGTAGAAAATTCAAAGGCATTTTAGAAGCCATTGAGAACGACACACTGATAGTAACGCTTGATAACCAAGAATTTGAATTGGTATTCAGCAATATAGACAAGGCAAACCTTGTTCATAATTTTGATAAATAAGATTAATAAAGGCTAAGTAGCATGAGTAAGGAAATATTACTAGTTGTTGATGCTGTTTCGAATGAAAAAGCACTTCCTCGAGAGAGCATTTTTGAAGCGATGGAAACCGCTTTAGAAACGGCGACCAAGAAAAAGTATGAAGGCGATATTTGCGTTCGCGTAAGCATTGATCGTCGTAGTGGTGATTTTGATACATTCCGTCGCTGGTTAGTGGTTGACGAATCAGAGCAACCAATGGAAAACCAATACGCAGAAATCAGTCTAGAAGCTGCGCAATATGACGATGCAGAATTAAAAGCTGGCGACTATATTGAAGAGCAAATTGAATCAGTAACTTTTGACCGTGTAACAACACAAACGGCCAAGCAAGTTATTGTACAGAAAATTCGCGAAGCTGAACGTGCATTAGTTGTTGATGCGTATCAAGAGCAAGTTGGCGAAATTATTACCGGTGTTGTTAAAAAGGCGACCCGTGAAAATGTAATTTTAGACCTAGGTAACAATGCAGAAGCGATCGTATATCGTGACGATATGTTACCTCGCGAAGTTTTTCGCCCAGGTGATCGTATTCGTGGTTTATTATATGAAATTAAACCAGAAGCTCGTGGCGCACAATTATTTGTAAGCCGTACTAAACCAGAAATGTTGATCGAACTTTTCCGCGTTGAAGTACCAGAAATTGGCGAAGAAATGTTAGAGATTAAGGGCGCTGCTCGTGATCCAGGTTCTCGCGCTAAAATTTCTGTGAAAAGTAACGACAAACGTATCGACCCAGTTGGTGCATGTGTGGGTATGCGTGGTTCACGTGTTCAAGCGGTTTCTGGTGAACTTGGTGGCGAACGTGTTGATATCGTGTTATACGATGACAACCCAGCACAGTACGTGATTAATGCGATGGCGCCAGCCGAAGTTGCATCAATCATTGTTGATGAAGACAAAAACACCATGGACATTGCGGTTGAAGAAGACAACCTTGCAATGGCCATTGGTCGTAGTGGTCAAAACATTCGTTTAGCTAGCCAGTTAACTGGTTGGGAATTAAACGTGATGACTGTTGCTGATATGAATGAAAAGCACCAAGCTGAGAACGATAAAGTATTAACGCTTTTCACTGAAAAATTAGATCTAGATGAAGACTTTGCTACGCTACTTTGCGAAGAAGGTTTTACGTCACTAGAAGAAATAGCTTACGTACCTGTTGCTGAAATGCTTGAAATTGACGGCATGGACGAAGATATTGTTGAAGAATTACGTAATCGTGCAAAAGAAGCATTAACGACGGCAGCATTAGCAAGTGAAGAAACTTTAGAAGGCGCAGAGCCAGCTGAAGACCTACTTGCTTTAGAAGGCTTAGATCGTCACCTTGCATTTGTATTAGCAAGTCGCGGTGTTATCACCCTTGAAGACTTAGCTGAACAAGGCGTTGATGAAATTGCCGATATTGAAGAATTAGATGAAACCAAAGCGGGTGAGTTAATTATGGCTGCTCGTAACATTTGTTGGTTTAACGAAGAATAAATAAGCCGGGAGAAAATATTAGATGGCAGAAGTAACAGTAGAACAACTTGCCAAAGAAATCGGAACACCGGTAGATCGTTTAGTGAGCCAATTGGCTGACACAGGCGTGAAAAAATCGGCAACGGATTCTGTGTCGCAAGAAGAAAAAGAAGCCTTGTTAGAGCATTTGAAAAAGCAACATGGTGACGATTCAACAGCGCAACCGAGCAAAATGACACTAAGTCGTAAGAAAAAATCGACATTAGTTTTAGGTCACGGTAGCAAAGCTAAATCAGTACAAGTTGAAGTACGCAAGAAACGTACTTACGTAAAACGTAGTGAATTAGAAGATCAGCAACAAGCAGAAGCAGAGGCGAAAGCCGCGGCAGAAGCACAAGCTAAAGCTGAAGAAGAAGCACGTATTGCGGCAGAAGCACAAGCGAAAGAAGAAGAAAACCTTCGCGCCTTAGCTGCAGCGAAAGCGGAAGCCGAAGCTGAGGCCAAAGCCAAAGCCAAAGCGGAAGCTGAAGCAAAAGCGAAACAAGCTGCAATTGAAAAAGCGAAAAGTATCGAAGAAGGTGTAACGCAAGCGCCAGTTAAAGCTGAAGAAAGTGAAGAAGCTAAAAAACTTCGTCAACAACAAGAAGCTGAAGCTCAAGCTAAAATTGAAGCAGAAGCAAAAGCTGCTGCAGAAGCGGCAAGAAAGCTAGCTGAAGAAAATGAAGCGCGCTGGAAAGCACAAGAAGCTGAGCGTAAAGCGAAAGAAAAAGAAGTCGTACATTTAACTTCTTCTAAATATGCACAAGAAGCTGAAGACAAAATTGACAGTGCTGACGAAGGTGGACGTCGTCGTCGCAAGAAAAAAACAGCGCAAGATAAAAATGCTCGTGGTGGCAAAAGTAAAGGCAAAGGTAAGCAAACATTATCAGCTCCTCAAAGTTTAAAACATGGTTTCCAAAAGCCTGTTGAAACTAAGCTAAGCGAAGTGCGCATCGGTGAAACCATTTCTGTGGCTGAACTTGCTAACAAAATGTCTGTTAAAGGCGCTGAAGTTGTTAAAGTGATGTTCAAAATGGGCGCGATGGCAACCATTAACCAAGTCATTGACCAAGAAACGGCGGCACTTGTCGCTGAAGAAATGGGCCGTGAAGTGATACTAGTAAAAGAAAATGCCCTTGAAGAAGCGGTACTTTCTGATCGTGGTCACTCAGGTGAAGAAATCACGCGTGCTCCAGTTGTCACTATTATGGGTCACGTTGACCATGGTAAAACATCACTACTTGACCACATTCGTGAAGCAAAAGTAGCTGACGGCGAAGCAGGTGGTATTACCCAGCACATTGGTGCATATCACGTAGAAACGGGTCATGGCATGATCACTTTCTTAGATACTCCAGGTCACGCCGCGTTTACCGCAATGCGTTCTCGTGGTGCAAAAGCGACTGATATCGTCATTATCGTTGTTGCTGCTGATGATGGCGTTATGCCACAAACCATTGAAGCGATTCAGCATGCGAAAGCATCTGAGGTGCCAATTATCATCGCTGTAAACAAAATGGATAAAGAAACTGCTGATCCAGATCGTGTTAAAACTGAGCTTTCTCAGCACGATGTTATTCCAGAAGATTGGGGCGGAGATGTGCAATTCTGTCACGTATCAGCCAAAACTGGTTTAGGTATCGATGAATTATTAGACTCAGTATTACTTCAATCAGAAGTATTAGAGCTAACCGCCGTTGTTGATAAAATGGCGAACGGTGTGGTTGTTGAGTCTAAATTGGATAAAGGTCGTGGCCCAGTTGCTACTGTACTTGTTCAAGAAGGTACACTTAATCAAGGTGATATCGTTTTATGTGGTCTTGAATATGGCCGTGTTCGTGCAATGCGCGATGAAAACGGTAAGCCAATTGAATCAGCAGGCCCTTCAATTCCAGTAGAAATTTTAGGTTTAAGCGGCGTTCCTCAATCAGGTGACGAAGCAACTGTTGTTAAAAACGAGAAAAAAGCACGTGAAGTGGCTTTATATCGTCAAGGTAAGTTCCGCGATGTGAAACTTGCGCGTCAACAAAAATCTAAACTTGAAAACATGTTTGCTAACATGGCTGAAGGTGATGTTTCTGAAGTTAACGTGGTACTTAAGTCTGACGTACAAGGTTCACTAGAAGCAATTTCTGATTCATTAGTGAAGCTTTCAACTGATGAAGTTAAAGTGAAAATCATTGGTTCAGGTGTTGGTGGTATTACCGAAACTGATGCAACATTAGCAGCTGCTTCTAACGCAATTGTGGTTGGCTTTAACGTTCGTGCCGATGCGGCTGCGCGTAAAGTCATTGAGTCTGAAGGTGTTGACTTACGTTACTATAGCGTAATTTACGCATTGATTGACGAAGTTAAATCTGCCATGAGCGGTATGCTTGCACCAGAATTTAAACAAGAAATTATTGGTCTTGCTGAAGTACGTGACGTATTTAAGTCACCAAAAATTGGTGCTATCGCCGGTTGTATGGTTACTGAAGGTATTATCAAGCGTAGCGCGCCAATTCGTGTATTACGTGAAAACGTTGTAATTTACGAAGGTGAGCTTGAATCACTACGTCGCTTTAAAGACGATGTACAAGAAGTTCGTAACGGTACTGAGTGTGGTATCGGTGTTAAGAACTACAACGATGTACGTGTCGGCGACCAAATCGAAGTGTTTGAAACAGTAGAAGTTAAACGCTCACTGTAATTTTATATTTTGCTATTTTCGTTAATAGCGGCATCTGGTGTACTCATTGACTCGCGTCAACTCCGTGCACCATCTTTGCTCTAAACGAAACTATCTTTAATATAAAACAACAGTCATTTGAAGTTTTATACAAAAGGGGCTTATGCCCCTTTTGCGTTAACTATTTTTAAAGAAGCAATGTTGTTAACTCATTGCTTTAGGAGTACATGATGGCGAGAGAATACGCTCGTACTGACCGAGTAGGTCAACAAATTCAAAAAGAAATTGCCGTTATTTTAATGCGTGAAGTTAAAGATCCACGTTTAAGTATGACCACAGTTTCAGCGGTAGAAGTGACCCGTGATTTAGCTTACGCAAAAGTGTTTGTTACTTTCTTTACCGAAGATGAGAGTGAAATTAACAGCTCTGTTGAAGTATTAAATGAAGCGGCAGGTTTTATTCGTTCATTGTTAGCGAAAAAATTACGCGCACGCATAATGCCGCACTTACGTTTTGTTTATGACAAGTCGATGGCAGAAGGTGTTCGTATGGGCCATTTAGTTGACCAAGCGGTTGCCAGTGATAAACACTTAATGGACGAAGCGCCAGAAAGTGATGAGCAAAGCGAGGACAAGTAATCCATGGCTAAGCGAAGAAAAGGTCGCCCAATCAATGGGGTACTTTTGTTAGACAAACCGTATGAAATGTCTTCAAACAATGCCTTGCAAAAAGTTAAGCGCATTTATTTTGCACAAAAAGCCGGGCACACCGGTGCACTTGACCCACTAGCTACAGGTATGTTGCCGATATGTTTAGGTGAAGGCACTAAGTTTTCTCAGTTCTTATTAGATACCGATAAAACTTATATTGTTACTGCAAAATTAGGTGTACGTACAACCACCAGTGATGCTGATGGCGAAGTGGTAAGTGAAAAGCCAGTAGACGTTTCAGATAAACAGTTATTTGAAGCCGTCGACACTTTTCGCGGTACCACAGAGCAAGTACCTTCCATGTATTCCGCATTAAAGTATCAAGGGCAACCTTTGTATAAATATGCGCGTGAAGGCATTGAAGTACCACGTGAATCACGCGAAATTACGGTATTTAAGCTTGACGTTTTACGCTTTGAGGGCGATGAAGTTGACATGGAAATTCATGTCTCTAAAGGCACCTATATTCGTACTATCGTTGATGATTTAGGTGAACTATTAGGCTGTGGTGCGCATGTATCTATGCTTCGTCGAATATCCGTTGGTTCATACCCGCGTGATAAAATGGTCACAATGGAGCAACTTGAAACATTACTTGAACAAGCCAATGCTGACGATGTTTCTCCTTCGACCTTATTAGACCCATTATTATTGCCGATGAATACAGCGGTTGCAGGCATGCCTGCGGTAACGGTTGACGATATGTCAGCAAACTTCTTACGTCATGGTAATCCCGTGCAATGCAGCGGCGCACCGGCTGATGGCGTAGTACAAGTTTATATCGGTGATAATGTCGAAACAGGTGAGTTTATCGGCGTTGGTCAAATTGACGATGATGGTTTAGTGGCACCCAAACGCATTACCGTAAAAGAAAATTAAACGAATATTCGCTTAACGCGCTATTTTACTTGCTTTCTTGATGATGGCTGATAGAATACGCGCTCTTTTGTCACCACGCTGAATTAGTGTTTGGCTGGTGAGATATTAATAGATACCTTCGGGTACATAACACACTAAGGATTTACAATGTCTTTAAATGCTTCAGAAAAAGCTGCAATCGTTGCAGAATACGCTCAAAAAGAAGGTGATACTGGTTCTCCAGAAGTTCAAGTTGCTTTGTTAACTACACAAATCAACCACTTACAAGGTCACTTCAAAGAGCACATCCATGATCACCATTCACGTCGTGGTTTATTACGCATGGTTAGTCAACGTCGTAAGTTACTTGATTACTTAAAAGGCAAAAACGGCGAGCGTTACACTGCGCTAATCGCTAAATTAGGTCTACGTCGCTAAGACAAGATTTAACTTTTGCAGAGAAAGGAGCCAATGGGCTCCTTTTTTATTGTCTTTTTTTTATGCGCCGCTTAGACTGAGGTTCTTCACTGGAACGAGAGTGGCTTCACATGGATAAGAAAAGCTTCACGGAAATTTTTGTAAGTTATAGTACTAATTTAAAAAAATATATCAGCCGCATTGCTCATAAAGAAGACATCGAAGATATTGTTCAAGAAACCTTTGTTAAAAGCTACCAAGCTGATTTAAAAAAAGAAATTAAGTATATACGTACTTATATGCTTAAAACCGCGAAGCATTTAGCCATTAATCATGTTAATAAATGGGACAATAAATTTAATGACTCGATAGAGGATTTTGACCAGCTACCTGTCGAATTAAGTAGCAACAGTTTTGATCAAGAGTATGAAAGCAAAGAACGATTTTTACTGTTTTGTCGGGCAACGGATGCATTGTCAGGCTCAGTGAAGAAATGCTTTATTCTGAAAAAGGTTTATGGCCTTAGTCAAAAAGAAATTGCTGAGTATCTATCGTTAAGCGAAAGTACCGTCGAAAAACATGTCGCTAAAGGGTTGTTGGGCACATTAAAATTTATGGAACAATTTGACCAAGATGATGGTCATAAAAAGGCTGACGTAATAAAAGGAAGGGCAAAACAGCGTAATGTTAAATAATGAAAATATTCGATTGAGTTGATGATTGATGGCTAAGGTGACTCAATTTCACAGTAAAGACGAGATTCTCGAGCAAGCGAGCCTTTGGGTAAGTAAAATTGATCGAGGCTTAACTACGTCTGAACAGCTTGACTTAACCGCGTGGGTTGAAGAAAGCGCAGCGCACTACCAAGCGTTAATGAAAATGGCATCTTTGTGGGATGATCTAACGGTTCTTGAAGAATTAAAATGTTTGTTTCCATTATCTAAAACAAAGACTGCATCTCAACCTGTTTCCTTTTGGCGCGCTTGGCCGATTGCGGCCAGTATTATGTTTGTTTCGGTGCTATTTGCAGCGCTAGTATTTGAATTTGGCCCTTCGTCTATTATCAGCAATAAGAGTATTTCATTCGCTCAAACTTACCAAACTCCGCTTGGGCAGCAACAATCGTTTTCTCTACCTGATGGTTCAACTCTACAGCTAAATACAAATAGCGTTGTCATGGTCAGTTATACTGAGCAAAAACGATTTTTAGAACTGGTCAAAGGTGAAGCTAATTTTGATGTCGCCAAAGATAAGTCGCGGCCTTTTGTGGTCAATGTTGGCGATAAGTCTTTTACCGCTTTAGGTACGGTATTTAATATTCAAAAAAATAGTGAACAAGCTATCGAGTTGTTAGTCACTGAAGGGAAAGTTTTAATCAATGAACTTTCTTTATCACCAGACAATATCAGTCAGTTATATGATGATACGCCAATAGCGGTTAACGGCGTATTGGTGACCTCAGGCGAGAAAGCGGTTATTGAGGATAACAAATCAAAAGTTGTTGAAAAGATTAATGCTGACGAGCTAGGCCGAGATTTAGCTTGGCGTTCAGGCATGCTCATTTTTGATAATGAAACCTTAGCCGATGCTTTAAGTGAAATTAGCCGATATAACGATACCCATTTTCACATCGACAGCGCTGAACTGGCACAATTAAAAATATCAGGCTATTTTAAAGCCGGCGATATCGAAGGTTTGTTACTGTCATTACAGTACGATTTTGATGTCAGTATTCAAAGAAGTGGTACAGGCAATAAACAAATTACCCTATCAAAACTTATTCAAGGCTAAGGTTTCCAATTTTTAGTCTTCAAGAATCATTTCTATCTTTTCCTTTATTTCCAAGTAATTATTAAAAAAGAATTGTTTGAATTATCGCCAACGATTCTTTAATGTCGTTCATACAAAAAAATAATAGAGGATTTTTAATTCTGAGCTGTTTATTGATATTGCACAGATGGCGACATTTGTTCGAAATAGAGGCACTGTTAGTACAAAAACTTAGCGTTTATCGATTTTGGCTGTTGTGTATAGCCAGTTCAATAAGTATGCAGGTAAGTGCTAACGAGGTTATTTATTTTGACATAAAAAAACAGCGAGCTGATAAAGCCTTAATTGCGTTTGGTCAACAAGCCAATCAAACCATTTTATTTTCATTTGGTGAGGTGAAGCAATTTCAGGCCAATGAACTTAAAGGGCATTATTCAGCAGAATCAGGATTAAAAAAATTATTAGCCGTTACTGGTTTAAGCGTTGTAGTACACGAGTCAGGCCATTTGGGCATTCAACCCCAAAAACATGATGGAACTATAACAATGAACAATAAAAAAACAGCGTTAGCGACCTTAATTCCACTTTTAGTAGGCACCGCCAGTCAAACGGCTTTGGCACAAGAAACACCTGCTGCGAGTGAAGAAAGTATCGAAAAAATCTCTATTGTTGGCAGCCGTGTTGCTGGCCGCTCGGCAGATGATTTACCCGTACCTGTTGATATTTTATCGGCAGAAGCCCTAGCAAATACCGGGCAAACGGAAGTAGGGAGGATGTTACAAGCTATTGCGCCTTCTTTTAACTTTTCTACCTCAGCGATCAGTGATGGCACCGATGCACTTCGTCCAGCGACATTACGTGGCTTAGGGCCTGATCAAACTTTGGTTTTGATTAACGGTAAACGTCGCCACCAAGCCAGCTTAATTCATATTAATACTTCGGTTGGCCGCGGTACTGCCGGCACAGATATGAATGCCATTCCGGCTGCAGCCATTAAACGCATAGAGGTATTGCGAGATGGCGCTGCTGCGCAGTATGGCTCAGATGCGATCGCAGGAGTTATCAACATTGTGTTAAATGATGACGATGAAGACGGCAAAGTGGCACTTTCTTACGGGGAATACTCAGAAGGTGATGGCGAAACCACAAACCTTGATATTTCAAAAGGCTTTGCCCTTGGGGAAGAGGGGTATTTAAATACCACCTTAAATATTCGTGATCGTAGCCCAACTAACCGAGCTGGCTTACATGGTTCTTGTCAGTTTTCTGGTTGTACTGAACTTGCCAATGGCGACATGCTTTTAGGTGATCCTCGTGAAGCAACTGCGCCACGCACTACCTTTAGAATTGGTGATGCTGACTCTAAGCAGGTAGCCTTAACCATTAATGCCGGTTATGAATTAGGAGATGGTGAGTTATATAGTTTCATTACCTATTCGAAACGCGATAATCAATCGGCAGCCTTCTTTCGTCATAACAATAACTCGGGCGGCAATGCTCAGTTACAAGATGGCGATGCCACCATCCCTGAAGGTTTTTTACCTAAAATTAACTCAGACATTCGTGATGTTTCTTACAATGTCGGTTACCAAGTTGAATTCTCAAATGATTCATCACTCGATTTATCCTACACCTATGGCTCAAATACCATAGATTATACCACGAGCGATACCATTAACTCTTCGTTTGCTAATGACCTTCGTTACGGTGGTTCTGGTTTAACCGCAGATGAAATTCGAAGCACTATTCCAAGAGAAGCCTATGCCTATGGTCTTGAACTTGCCCTGCAAACGTTGAACTTAGATTACACTAAAGAGTTTGATAATTTCTCTTTTGCGATGGGCGCTGAAATTCGAACTGATGAATATAAAGTAACCCCTGGTGAAGAATATTCATACCGTGATTACGACACCGTTGATGGCGAAAGTTTATATGTTGATGATCGCAGTGCTGGTTCGCAAGGCTTTGGCGGTATTGGCCCAGTGTCTGAAGTTGATGAAACCCGCGATGTGATTTCGTTTTACCTTGATGCCGAAACTGAGTTAACTGAAGATCTAATCGTTAGCGGTGCAGTGCGTTATGATGATTACGAAGGTTTTGGTGACAGTACCAATTTTAAACTCGCAGCGAACTGGTCAATTACTGACGATTTTGCTTTACGCGGTGCAATGAGCACAGGTTTTAGAGCACCTTCAATGCAACAACTGTATTTTAATAATATTAGTACGCAATTTGTCACTAACCCTGACGATCCTACGGGGGATCAAATTGCTGTGCAAATAGGTACTTTTAGAAATGACAGTACCTTAGCACAAGCGATTGGCATTCCTGAACTGAAAGAAGAAGAGTCAACCAACTTCAGCATTGGCGCTGTGATAAAACCCGCTGATGATATTAATGTCACTATCGACTTTTACACCATAGATATTGATGATCGCATTGTTATTAGTAATAAATTAGGTGATGGCCTTTCTACGGCACTTGATGCCGCGCTAAAAGCTGCAGGTGCGGGCGCGGGACAGTTTTTCTTAAATGGTGCTGATACTGAAACCAAAGGGGTTGATATTATTGCCACCTGGAATACTGAAGTGCTTAATGGCGATCTTGATTTAACTTTTGCCGCGAACTTTACTGAAACGGATGTTGTTGATTTATTTGCACCTCAAGATAGTGGCTTAGGCGATATTGACCCAAGTATTATTTTCTCAGAGCAAGATATTTCGATTATAGAAGAATGGCAACCGCAAGATCGCATGAGCTTAAGTGGCTTATATCAAACGGGTGATTTCACCGTTAACTTAGCCTTTAATCGCTATGGTGAATATACGATAACCGATGGTGGCCGCCAAACCTATGGCGCTGAAGTTTTAACGGATTTACGTGTTAAGTATCAGCTAAACGATAATTTATCGTTTAATATTGGCGCAAATAATTTGTTTGATGTGATGCCCGATAAAAACGAAATAGGTAATTCTCGTACTGGTACTATTGTTGATGCTGACGGTAACGTGATTGTCAGTAGCCCAGGTGTGTTTACTTACTCAAGACGTTCAGCGCCGTTTGGTTTTAATGGTGCTTATTATTATGCCGGCGCGGAATTCACTTTTTAAGTGATTGGTTGTGATAAACGTTAACGCAGCCATGTGTTAACTTGAAATAAAAAGGAGCTAGAATTTCATCTAGCTCCTTTTTTAATGATTGCTAACTTTAACACATTTATTAGGGTTAAAAGATTAAATGCGCAACACCCGCAATAACCGGTAAAGTGATTAAGGTTCTTAAAATAAAAATAATGAAAAGCTCACCAATATTGACCGGAATTTTACTGCCTAATAACAATGCGCCAACTTCAGACATGTAAATTAATTGCGTTACTGACATTGCAGCGATGACAAAACGGGTGATGTCGCTTTCAATAGAGGCCGCTAAAATCGATGGAATAAACATATCAGCAAACCCCACTACCATAGTTTCAGAGGCTTTAGCCGCTTCAGGAATCGCCAACAATTCTAAATAAGGAATAAATGGCGCACCTAACAAGCTAAAGAGTGATGTATGCTCTGCCAAAATTAGCGCGATTGTGCCTATGCCCATAACCACAGGCAATACGCCAAAAATCATATCCAGTGCAGTATGAATACCGTGTTTGAGCTCTTTTGATAAACTGGTTATTTTTGCTGCCTTCTCAACGGCGAGTTCAACACCATAATTAAACGAGTTTTTTCCTTGTGGAATAACTTCGTCATTTTGATCACGTTTAGTGCCGTCAATAAGTAAGTCTTTTTTGCGGTTAAGTGGTGGTAGCCTTGGAATAATTAATGCTGCAACAAAGCCAGCTAAACAAACGGCGATGTAAAAGGGAATGAATAAATGTTCAAGTTTTACTTGAGAGATCACTACCATGGAAAAGGTAATTGATACTGCTGAAAAAGTCGTGCCTACAATAGCCGCTTCTCGTTGCGTATATATTTTTTGCTCAAACTGTTTACTTGTTAGCATTACACCAACAGTGCCATCGCCTAACCAAGACGTTGTACAATCAATTGCTGCTCGGCCCGGTAGCTTGAAAATAGGACGCATTATTTTGGTTAATAACGTGCCAACTAATTCAAGCAATCCAAAGTTCAATAGTAGCGGTAATAACAAGCCAGCAAAGAGAAATACCGAAATAAGCACCGGTAATAAATCGTTTAAAATTAAGCCGCCAGTATCGCCACTAATAATAAGTTCGTTGCCAACCTTTAAATAAGTCAGTAAACAAAATGCCGCGCCAAGGATGCGCACAATAAGCCAAGGAAGTGAAACATTGAATAATTGATTTAATAGCGCGTTATTTATTAGCCACTTAGGCTTTACTGTTTTAGCAATAAGCGAAAAAACACCGGTAGTTACCACAACGAGTGTTACTACGAGTGTTAAGTATTGACTGAATTGATTTTGTAATTCCTTAGCTAATATTGCGACAGGAATGGTCATGTTGCCTTGATATTCAACCGGCGTCATAAAAAGGAATAAACCCAATAACGAGGGCAATAAAAACATCAGAAAATTACGTGGCGATTGATTAATTATATTTTTCATACTTATTCAGTTATTTGTCATTTCTATTCATTAATTGCGTTATAGCAATAGTATTTATGCAATGCAATTTAAGTGAGCTACTTTTACGTTAAGGTTGCAAGTCGTTACGTTTGGCAAGATTTTAATGGTGCTTGATTACAATATCGCTTTTTAATTCGTCACGGGGTTAGCTGTTGGCCAGTGACTATTTAGAATATTGACTAATACTCTCAAACAGTATGGTAAAAATGCGAATTAAACGCGTGTTAGAATTTAATTTTTCCTATGAGCATATCTTTAAACATCACCCAGTCACCAAGTAAACTATACAAGGGGTATTGGAAAGTTGCCGGTCTGTTTTTTTCAAAAACAAAGTGACCAAACCACGCAAACCCATAACCTATAAGGGGGACTGCCCATAGCAACTGGACGTGATGTGAAAGCAGCACATAGCAGCAAAGCATGACAATGAGTAATGAGCCGACAAAGTGCAAACGTCGACAGGTTTTGTTGTTATGCTCGCTTAAATAAAAAGGATAAAACTCAGTAAAGTTTTGATATTGCTTTTTCATTATTATTATCGCAATTGTAACTACGTTGTTAAAGATGAAGCAGAGCATAACATAGGTGGCAAGGAGAGTGCCTAATGTCGATATCAAAATTTCATCGTACTTTGTCAAGAATTCATGACTAATAACAATAGAGACAAAATATCTACCGCAAAGATCAACAACCGCTAGTATTTATGTTCCTTTAATAAGCAATGAAATAGAGTTAAGAAAAATATTTCAACAAAGTTGCTTTGGCGCTAGTAAATAAACGGTTTGTTAGTATAATGTGCCTGCAAAATTTTGTTCTTATGGTTATAAGGCGAAATTTTGTAGTGTTTGTAATTTAACTAATCAATCAAACTGTATAATTTTTTGTTCAACTTAATACATGATTTTTGCTGGTTTTAAGTGAATAAATAATTGTACAGATTGATTAAAATCTAAAATATTTAAGGAACTACTTTATGTTCAATCCGGTTACTAAAACCTTTGAGTTCGGTCAACATACCGTAACTTTAGAAACGGGCGCAATCGCTCGTCAAGCAACTTGTGCTGTTATGGCAAGCATGGACGATACTTCGGTATTAGTTTCAGTTGTTGGTAAAAAAGAAGCAAAAGAAGGTCAAGACTTTTTCCCATTAACGGTAAACTACCAAGAGCGTACTTACGCTGCAGGTAAAATCCCAGGTGGTTTCTTCAAGCGTGAAGGTCGTCCTTCAGAAGAAGAAACATTAATTGCGCGCTTAATTGACCGTCCAATTCGTCCATTATTCCCAGAAGGGTTTACTAACGAAGTTCAAGTGATCATTACAGTTGTTTCAGCTAACCCTGAAATTGCCCCTGATATTATTTCTTTATTAGGTACATCTGCAGCATTAGCGATTTCAGGTATGCCATTTAGTGGTCCTGTTGGCGCTGCACGTGTTGGTTACAACGACGGTAAATATATTCTTAACCCATTACAATCTGAGTTAGAAAGCTCTCAACTAGACTTAGTTGTATCAGGTACTGACTCTGCAGTATTAATGGTTGAATCAGAAGCTGACGTATTATCTGAAGAAGTGATGCTAGGTGCGGTTGTTTATGGTCATGAGCAAATGCAAACAGCTATCACAGCAATCAAAGAAATGGCTGCTGAAGTTAATAACCCGAAATGGGAATGGGAAGCACCAGTTAAAAATGCTGACCTAGTCGCTAAAATTGCTGAACTATCTGAAGCACAAGTAAACGAAGCTTACCAAATTACTGAAAAAGCTGTTCGTTATGAAAAAATTGCTGAAATTCGCAACGCTGTTGTCGAGCAATTATTAGCTCAAGATGAAGAGCTTAATGTTCAAGAAGCAAAAGATTTATTCCACGATTTAGAAAAAACAGTTGTTCGTGGTCGTATCACACAAGGTTCTCCTCGTATTGACGGTCGTGATCCTGAAATGATCCGTGCACTAGACGTAATGACTGGTGTGTTACCACGTACTCACGGTAGTGCTGTATTTACTCGTGGCGAAACACAAGCGTTAGTAACAGCAACGTTAGGCACACAACGTGATGCTCAACGTCTTGATACTATCATGGGCGAGAAGACTGATAATTTCATGCTTCATTATAACTTCCCTCCATACTGTGTTGGTGAAACTGGCTTTGTTGGTTCTCCTAAGCGTCGTGAAATCGGCCATGGTCGTTTAGCTAAGCGCGGTATGTTAGCGGTTATGCCTTCAGTTGAAGAATTCCCTTACGCGGTTCGAGTTGTTTCAGAAATTACTGAATCAAATGGTTCATCTTCTATGGCGTCAGTTTGTGGTACATCATTAGCACTTATGGATGCAGGTGTTCCAATTAAGTCTTCTGTTGCTGGTATTGCCATGGGTCTAGTTAAAGAAGGCGACGATTTTGTTGTTCTTTCTGACATTCTAGGTGATGAAGATCACTTAGGTGACATGGACTTTAAAGTAGCCGGTACTACTGAAGGTATTACTGCACTACAAATGGATATCAAGATTGAAGGTATCACACAAGAGATCATGCAAATCGCGTTAAACCAAGCACGTGCTGCTCGTACTCACATTTTATCAGTAATGGATGAAGCTATTGGTGGCGCTCGTGAAGAGATTTCACAATTTGCTCCTCGCATTCATACCATGAAAGTTTCTCAAGATAAAATTCGTGACATCATCGGTAAAGGTGGCGCAACTATTCGTCAACTTACTGAAGAAACCGGTACGACTATTGAAATTGAAGACGATGGTACCGTTAAAATTGCAGCGACTGACGGCGAGCAAGCAAAAGATGCTATCGCACGTATTACTGCATTAACGGCTGAAATTGAAGTAGGTACTATTTACCAAGGTAAAGTTGTACGTATCGTAGACTTTGGTGCGTTTGTTAACGTATTACCAGGTAAAGACGGTTTAGTTCACATTTCACAAATCTCTGAAGAGCGTGTAAATGCAGTAACTGACGTATTATCTGAAGGTCAAGAAGTAACGGTTAAAGTACTAGAAGTTGACCGTCAAGGCCGTGTTCGTTTAAGTATTAAAGAAGCAATGGAAAAGCCAGCTGCAGAAGCTGAAGCTAAGCCAGACGCTGAATAATTAAATAAACGGGTAACGAGATAAGTTTAATTGCTTATTCTCTAACAACTTGTCACATAAAAAGGGAGCTAACTAGCTCCCTTTTTTATATAATCGAAAAAACGAAT
Source organism: Thalassotalea sp. PLHSN55 (assembly GCF_052030545.1). Taxonomy (NCBI): domain Bacteria; kingdom Pseudomonadati; phylum Pseudomonadota; class Gammaproteobacteria; order Alteromonadales; family Colwelliaceae; genus Thalassotalea; species Thalassotalea sp. PLHSN55. Next base: position 458,313 of record NZ_JBPDIH010000001.1, read on the forward strand.
TCTCTAAGGCAATAATTTTTGTGAAATTTTATATTAAGTTAGTTTTCCTTTTTTTAGTTACGCTAATACAAGCGTGTTCGTCTGTTGGCCAAAACAATGACAGTAGCTCAGTTGGCCAGTTAATTATTGCAGAGCCTTTACCGATTAATTATAAAAGCGAAGTAGCAATTGCTCGTCTATCTGAAGTGATTTCACGCGCAGAAATTACTGATGTGCAAAAAGCACAGCTTTATTATGATCGCGGTGTAATATACGACAGTGTCGGTTTACGTTCACTCGCTCGTTTAGACTTTAACTTGGCGTTGCGTTTAAAACCTGACTTAGTTGACGCTTATAACTTTATTGGTATTCACTACACCCAGCTTCAAGAATTTCCGCAAGCCTATGATGCCTTTGACTCAACAATCGAATTAGCACCAGAGCACGACTATGCCTATTTAAACCGTGGCGTGGCGCTGTATTATGGTGGTCGAGCTGAATTAGCGGTTGAAGATTTAGATTACTTTTATGGTAAACAAGATAACGACCCGTATCGCGTATTATGGCTATATTTAGCTGAACGCGATGTCGATGCAGTAAAAGCACTGCAAAATTTAACTAAGCGTGCGCAATTAGTGAGTGATAATAACTGGGCAAAAGATATCATTGATTTATTCTTAGGTGATGTCGAGCAAAATCAATTTTTGCGTCAAGTTCCAAGGGGCGTGCAGTCAAGTCAAGAGTTGACGGAACGCTTGTGTGAGGCTTATTTTTATTTAGGTAAATATAACCAATTTGCCGGACAAATGAATGCCGCAGCAAACTTCTTTAAATTATCGATGAGCACCAATGTCTATGAATTTGTTGAGCATCGTTATGCAAAGCTGGAATTAGAGCTGATGCGAGCAGACTTTCAATCTCGTGTGAACGCGCAGCCACAAAATTAGTTAGCCAACTTAGCTTATTGATGATTGTGAAAATAGCATAACTCGATGTATAAGCAGCTAACATTCATATTAATTATAATGAGCTTGACGGTGTCACTATCGTCGAGCTCATTTTTTTTAAGCAGAGCATTAACGATAAAGCTGGATAATAATCAGGCCACATCAGCTGAACTTGATTTGGCGACCGAGCTAAAGCTTCCGAGCGCTTATCAATATCATGTAAATCAGCTTAGCTACGGCTCTGAACTTTGGCAAAAATATAGTCAACTATTGGCAAACACTCAGGGGGAACAAGCCTACTTGCTCGCCAATTATTTTTCAGAGCAACAACACCTCGAGAGAGCACAGTTTTGGTACCGTCATGCGATTAACCTTAACTACCAACCTGCCTATTTCGCATTGGCTAAATTACATTTTACAGAAAAACGCTTTGAACAAGCCAAGCAACTATTAGATAAGATTAACCATAATAAAGAAACGGATAGTTTACGTATCCAAACAGCGCTGCACTTAGGACAATTAGCATCGCTTGCCCAGCTATTAAAGCCAATAGAGCAAACTGACCATTTGCCTATGCTAAAACAGCTTGCTGACTATGGCGTTTTTGAGTTACTCATACAACGAGGTTTATTTGATGCGAAACATCAACCTCATCAGCTTTTGGCAAACAAGACAAATTCTGCCTCGACGCAATGTCACAATAGTGTGCAATTTTACGCAACGAACCTCGCTGATTTACAACGGCTTGAGCAGTTATTATCTAAATTTTCAAAGCATCAATTATCGACATACTTCTGTTTTGAAACACCGCGCTATGTACCTTTGCCCGAGCTTAATTGTAAAAAGCGGGCGGGTCAGTCGAAAACATTAGCGATTGAATGTGATGAAAGTTATTGGCAACGATGGGCAGATAATATTGATAGTCGGTATATAGGTATCATGCTGCCAGAAGGTGGCGCCAATGTGCATTTTGGCATTATGTATATTGACCAGCAAGATAACGAGCTTGTATTGGCACATGAACTGTCACATTGGTTGGGGTTTATCGATGAATATCCCCTAAGTGCCCAGCATCAAGCATGTGCATCAATTCAAACAGAACCATTTGCCAATAATATTGTCGTTTTAGACTCATTTTATCAAGGCCGACGTGCAGACGCTCGTCGCCTTATATTAACTAAGCTTCCATGGGCTGAGCAAATTAAATCTTCAACGCCGATTTTAACCGCGCATAAAACAGGTTGGCAGTTGGGTACTCCAGAAACACATGAAAATGAAAATGAAATTGGCGTTTTTAATGCCGACAGTTGCAGCTTATCGAAAACTTTTGCTTATAAACCCACAAAGGGACGTACATTTATGCAGAGCTTCGAAACACCATTCCCATCAAGTTATCAGCGCTTGCTAGATCACTTAAATGGTCGGTTTGCGATGCCAAGTTTTGAATACAATATTGCCTTAGCAAAATTTAAGTTGGGGGATAAAGGGCAGGCAGTTAAATGGTTAAATAGAGCGAGTATGAAAGAAATAGATAAAAGCCGCCAAGAACGAGTTAAAATAGGAGGTTTTTAATTTAATTGCTTCTTTGTGCTTTTATCTATTTTTTGAAAGTGTGTAGCCCTTTAAACAGTTTTTTTCTGTAGCTTGGTCACTTCCTGATGTGAGTGTTTGTGATTCATTTCATTAACAAAAATATGTTGTTTTACAACGGTATTTGGTCTTGCTTTAGCTACTGGCCACATTGATGTATTGTTAAATGCAGTTAACTCTTTTTGAATGGTTTCAGGGCTGTTTTTACTTGTACTGAGATCAGACTTTTGAGCAAACCATGAAAATAGTGACATACGACGTACCTTATTATTCCACTTATTTAGTTATAGTCCATTTAGGCATTATACGCTTTAAATTTAACATTTTTATTACAAATTTTATTCGCTAATATTATGCATTAATTTGATGTATAATGCTCCCTAAATTTTTCCTCTTATTTGTCAATAACCTGTCATGCATACCTTCGAAAAAACAGCATTTCGCGCGCAATTTCCGTTACTCAAAACTCAGGTAAATAATGCTGATTTAGTGTATTTTGACAATGCAGCGACTAGTCAAAAACCCCAGACAGTTATCGACGCTTATCAGAATTATTATCAAGCGCTTAATTCAAATGTTCATCGGGCGTCACACGCTATAAGTGCAAAATCTACATCGGCATATGAAGCAGTGCGAGAGCAGGTGCAAAAGTATATTCATGCATCTTGTCTTGAGCAGGTGATATGGACAAAAGGTACAACGGAAAGCATTAACCTCATTGCCCAAACTTGGGGGCGAGCAAACCTTAAAGCGGGCGATGAAATTTTATTAAGCCAAAGTGAACATCACGCCAATATTGTGCCGTGGCAAATTGTTGCAGAGCAAACTGGTGCTTGCATTAAAGTGCTGCCGTTAACACAAACCGGTGAAATTGATGTATCTGCGCTCGAGCGTTTAATCAGCAGTAAAACGCGTGTCGTCAGTGTGGCGCATATTTCTAATGTTATTGGCAAAATTAATCCTGTAAAGACCATTATTGCGCAAGCTAAAAAAGCCGGTGCAATTACGGTTATTGATGGCGCACAAGCTGTTGCTCACCAGGCGGTTAATGTTGAACAGTTAGATTGTGATTTTTATGTCTTTTCAGCGCATAAGATGTTTGGGCCAACAGGCGTTGGTGTACTTTATGGTAAAAAAGCACTGCTTGAAGCCATGCCGGTTTATCAAGGAGGCGGCGAAATGATAAAACAAGTGAGTTTCGAGCAAACTCACTATAACCAAATCCCGTTTAAGTTTGAACCGGGCACGCCTAATATTGCCGGAGTGATCGCTTTTGGCGCAGCGTTAACATTTTTATCTCAGCAAGACGCTATAGCTATGTTGGCGTACGAGCAGACACTAACACGATATTGTTATCTGAAATTACAGCGCGTGTTAGGGGTGCGATTCATTTGCGAAGGCGAACCTGATGTGCCGTTGTTGTCGTTCACTATCGATGGTCATCATAACCATGATATCGCTGCGGCACTTGACAGTTATGGTATTGCTATTCGTAGTGGTCATCATTGTGCGATGCCGTTAATGACTTATTTGAATATCGGTGGATGCTTGCGTGTATCGCTTGCAGCTTACAATACGCGTGCAGAAGTCGATTTTTTAATTACCTGTCTAAATGAAATTATTGATAGCAGTGCTTCATCAGAGAAAGTTACGGTTGCTGCTAAAACATCGCCACCAGAAAATCCATCAGTATTAACCACTGATGAAATAATTAGTCGCTTTGAAAAAAGTAAAGGCTGGGATCAACGCCATCGTGAAATTATGCTATTAGGCAAAGCGCTTAATCGAATGGATAAATCGTTACGAGGGGAGTCTACCTTAATTCATGGCTGTGAAAGTTTGGCTTGGCTCAGCTTCGAGCAACAAGATAACGGTTGTTTTATTTTTAGCGCTGACAGCGATGCCAAAGTGATTCGCGGCTTACTGATGATTGTGCTAACTGCGCTAAGTGGCAAAACGGCTGAACAAATTAATGAATTTGACCTAGAGAGCTATTTTAAGCGATTAGGTTTATTGCAGCATTTAAGCCCATCAAGAGGTAACGGGCTTAAAGCAATCGTGGCGAGAATTAAAACACTCGTTAACAAATCCCCTGATTAGGCGGCTAACTTTTTACGCAATATTTTTTCGATCGCCTTACCGACGGCAAAAAAGGCAAAGCTTGCTGTTACATGCGTTGCCGCGCCAAAGCCACCGCTACAGTCTAAGCGCATAGCGCCGTCATTTGATTGTTTTGCATGGCATACATTGCCGTCGTTGTCTGGGTAAACCAGTTGCTCAGTAGAAAATACGGCGTCAATCGAGAACTTGCGCTTAACATTGCGTGAAAAATTAAAGTCTCGTCTGAGCTGGTTTCTTACTTTTGCAAGTAAAGGATCTTGGTAAGTTTGGCTTAAATCGCAAATACTAATTTTAGTTGGATCTGTTTGTCCACCTGCGCCGCCTACGGTGATCATCGGCAATTTATTGCGTTTGCAATGAGCAATAATTGCTGACTTTACCCGCACTGAATCAATCGCATCAACAACATAATCAAACTCTTTGGTGAGTAATTGCGCGAGATTATCTTCAGTGACAAAATCTTCTACTTGGTTAACCTGACAATCAGGGTTAATCGCCAAAATACGCTCTGCCATAACCTCGACTTTACTTTCGCCAACGGTTGTTGAAAGGGCGTGTATCTGACGATTAATATTCGTAGTGCAAATATCGTCGAGATCTATTAAAGTGATTTGCCCTAAGCCGCTACGAGCGAATGCTTCGGCAACCCAAGAGCCAACCCCACCAATACCAATCACACAAACATGCGCTTGTTCTAAGGCATGGGCACCTTTAGTACCATAAAGGCGAGCAATACCACCAAATCGAAGTTGATAATCAGACATATATTGAAAATGTAATAGGAAAAATTGGCGATATTATAACAAGCTAATTTTATAAAAATTAGTGTAAAGATGAGTTTATTCGCCCAAAGTTACTGTTTTTAACGATTTGTAGTATTTATTTTATCGATAGTAATTATTAAAACATTTTATAGTTCGCGTGCTTAAATCGCGATAAATTTGCCGCTATTTTTAGTTTAAAACGCCATGAATTGAATACGGCTGTGAAAGGTTTCTAGTATTTAAACCAAATTTGTTTGCTCTGGTGGCATTGGACGATAGCGTTTTGAATAACCAAATGAGAGTTTTATTATCGTCTCTCTTACATAATGTGAGTATTTGCAAGGGGTTGCTAGCGCCTTTCTGAGCTAATAAACATGATTCGCTGAACTTAATATTATCTTTTTATTGGCAAGCTATCGCTTAATTTTAATACGAAAAACGGCAGTGTTAGCGTGTTTTAAACATAACCTTTATTAGTGGCTGTTTAATTTTTAATTCATTTTTATCTTAATTTTATTTTTATAGCTGAAATTTTTTTGTTAATTTGGTTATTTTTTTAACAAATTTTAGCCATTTTTTCATTCAAAATACATCTTTTTTATTTCTTGTGTGAATGGTGTGTATTTATTTAATAAATACTAAAAGCGGCTTTTTTGGCCGTTTTTTTAGAGCTTTTTATCTAATTTCTCTAAAAATTCAGATCAAACTGAGAGGGTTTTCGGTCAAAAAAACAGGATTTTTTACAAGTTAAATCGCAAATTTTACCGATAATCTTTACTCAAAATGCGCAATTTTGGCGCAAAAAAAAGGTAGCTAATTAAGCTACCTTTTGTTGATAAACGCCTATTTAGGTGTATTGAAAGTACCTAAATTAAGTTCATTATCTGTCTTTCAACGGTACGAAATCACGGTCTAATTCGCCAGTATATTTTTGACGAGGACGGCCGATTTTCTGGCCTGGTTGACCTAACATTTCATCCCAGTGAGCAATCCATCCAACCGTACGAGACATAGCAAAAATCACGGTGAACATGCTGGTCGGAATACCAATGGCTTTTAAGATGATTCCTGAGTAGAAATCAACGTTAGGATAAAGCTTCTTCTCAATGAAATAAGGGTCTTCAAGTGCTACTTTCTCTAGCGCCATAGCTACGTCTAGTAGTGGATCTTGAATACCTAATTCGTTAAGTACTTCGTGACAAGTTTCACGCATTACCGTGGCACGTGGGTCGAAGTTTTTGTATACGCGATGACCAAAGCCCATCAAGCGGAAAGAGTCATTTTTGTCTTTCGCTTTAGCAACATATTCGTCTACGCGATCTAGGCTACCAATCTCTTCTAGCATGGTTAAACATGCTTCGTTAGCACCACCGTGAGCAGGTCCCCATAAAGACGCTACACCCGCTGCAATACATGCGTATGGGTTAGCACCAGAAGAGCCGGCTAAACGCACAGTTGACGTTGAAGCGTTTTGCTCGTGATCTGCGTGAAGCGTGAAAATACGGTCCATTGCGTTAGCAACTACTGGGCTTACTTTGTATTCTTCGGCAGGAACAGAGAACATCATGTGAATGAAGTTTTCTGCATAGCTAAGGTCGTTACGAGGGTAAACAAATGGTTGACCCATGCTGTATTTATAAGCCATTGCTGCGATGGTTGGCATCTTAGCAATTAAGCGGTGTGCACTGCGTTTACGCTGTGCTGGATCGTCAATATCTAAGTCGCTGTGATAGAACGATGACAAGGCACCTACAACACCACATAGCATCGCCATAGGATGCGCGTCAGGTAAGAAACCGTGGAAAAAATGTACTAGCTTTTCATGTACCATTGTGTGGTTGGTAATGATGCTTTTGAAGTCGTCGTACTCGGCTTTTGTTGGTGCATTGCCGTTAAGTAAAATATAACAAACTTCTAAGTAATCAGCTTTTTTTGCAAGGCTATCAATAGGGTAACCACGATGTTGTAAAACACCTTTGCCCCCATCGATGTAAGTAATTGATGACTCACAAGAAGCTGTCGCTAGAAAGCCTGGGTCATAAGTAAAGTAGCCTTTGCTACCTAAAGTGCGGATGTCAATTACGTCGTTGCCAGCGGTGCCTGTTAAAATGGGTAAGTCTGCAACTACTTCACCATCAATGCTAAGAGAGGCTTTTGAATCAGCCATAATGTTTTATCCCCTATCAATTGTTTATCTGAATAATTGAACAATTATTCAGTCTTTATGAATATAAAACTGTCGGCTATTCTACTGCAAAATACCCCTAGTAAGTCAATCCCATAATCTGGCGGAAAAGATCCAAGTCAACAAACCGATTAAAAATTCACCACAACAACCAGAAAAGCCCGTTTTTTGCTTTTCATTAAATTGTAATTGGAAACTTTCGTCTATATAATCATGGCGTCCTACATTTTCTAACATTTTCATAACTTTTTTGCTGTGAGTTTGAAATTAAGTTTTTTGGATGTAGTTCGCTGGGGGGTTACTCTTTTGGGTAGTAAAACTCAATGAGTGACAATAAAAAAAAGTAGAAGGCTGTTAAGCTCTTTAGGCACTATTGTGAAAAAACAACGTCCTGTAAATCTGAACCTGTCTACAATTAAAATGCACGCTGCTGCAAAAGCGTCAATTATGCACCGTATCTCTGGTGTTATTATGGTCTTTGCAATCGGCATTTTATTATGGACTCTATCTCTATCTCTATCTTCCGCTGAAGGATTCGCTCAAGTTAAGTCATGTCTTGATGGTGTATTCTTTAAACTAATTATTGTTGGTATCGTGTCCGCTTTAATTTATCACGTACTTGGTGGTATCCGTCACTTACTTATGGATTTGGGCCATTTCGAAGAACTCGATTCTGGTAATGCTAGCGCCAAATTAATTATTGTACTTTGGCTTGTACTGACCGTTTTAGTAGGAGTTAGATTATGGTAAACAACATTGCAACAGTAGGTCGTAGTGGCGTACATGACTTTATTCTAATTAGAGCAAGTGCCCTTATTCTTGCTTTATATACCTTTTTGATTTTAGGTTTTTTTCTTGTAACCTCTGAAGTAACGTATGACGTATGGCAAGGCTTTATGGCTTGCTTACCGGTTAAAATCTTCACTGTGTTAGCTCTTTTCTCACTCGTTATTCATGCTTGGATTGGCGTATGGCAGGTTCTGTCAGACTACATCAAACCAGCGTTCTTTCGTGGGTGTTTACAATTTATTTTTGCCGTAACTTTACTAACGTATTTAGTTGGCGGTTTATTAACAGTGTGGGGTGTTTAAGTGAGCGTTCCAATTCGTGAATTTGACGCCATTGTAATTGGCGCAGGCGGTGCGGGCATGCGTGCAGCACTAGCTATCTCAGAATCTGGCAAATCTTGTGCTTTGATTTCTAAAGTTTTCCCTACTCGTTCTCATACAGTATCTGCGCAAGGCGGTATCACCGTAGCGTTAGGTAATGCTCATGAAGACCATTGGGAACAACATATGTACGATACCGTAAAGGGCAGCGATTATATCGGTGACCAAGACGCGATCGAATACATGTGTAAAACGGGTCCTGAATCTATTATTGAATTAGAAAAAATGGGCTTACCATTTTCTCGTTTTGATAATGGTAAAGTTTATCAACGTCCATTTGGTGGTCAATCGAAAAACTTCGGTGGCGAGCAAGCGGCACGTACAGCAGCAGCTGCTGACCGTACTGGTCATGCACTTTTACATTGTTTGTATCAGCAAAACGTTAAAAACAAAACTAACGTTTACTCTGAATGGTACGCCTTAGATCTTGTTAAAAACTCAGACGGCGCCGTTGTTGGTACGACCGCTATTTGTATCGAAACTGGCGAAATTGTTTACTTTAAAGCGCGCGCTACGGTATTAGCTACCGGTGGTGCAGGGCGTATTTTTGCTTCAACAACTAATGCTCACATTAATACGGGTGACGGTGTTGGTATGTCGCTTCGTGCTGGTGTGCAAATGCAAGATATGGAAATGTGGCAGTTCCACCCAACCGGTATTGCTGGTGCAGGTGTACTTGTTACTGAAGGTTGTCGTGGTGAAGGTGGTTACCTTCTCAATAAAGACGGCGAACGTTTCATGGAGCGTTACGCACCAAATGCTAAAGATCTAGCCGGTCGTGATGTTGTTGCTCGTTCAATGATGACTGAAATTCGTGAAGGTCGTGGTTGTGACGGTCCTTGGGGTCCACACATTAAACTGAAACTTGATCACTTAGGTCGCGAAACCTTAAATCAACGTTTACCAGGTGTATGTGACTTATCGAAGACTTTTGCTCACGTTGACCCAGCTGAAGAGCCAATTCCAGTTATTCCTACATGTCACTATCAAATGGGTGGTGTACCTACGAATGTTAACGGTCAAGCAATTAGCGTTGCTGCAGATGGCACAGAAACAATCGTTGAAGGTTTATTCGCTGTTGGTGAAATTGCTTGTGTATCTGTACACGGTGCTAACCGCTTAGGTGGTAACTCACTACTTGATTTAGTGGTATTTGGCCGTGCAGCTGGTAAGTTCTTAGGTGAATACCTAAATGGCACTGAATTTGGTAAAGAAGCATCTGAGTCAGATTTAGAAGCGTCATTAGCACGTACTCAACGTTGGGAGTCATCTGAAAAAGGTGAAGACCCAGTGCAAATTCGTAAAGACCTGCAGCAATGTATGCAGCTGAACTTCTCGGTATTCCGTGAAGGCGAAGCTATGGCGCAAGGTATGAAGGAATTAACTGAGATCCGTGAACGACTTCAAAATGCCCGTTTAGACGATAAGTCATCTGAATTTAATACTCAGCGTATCGAGTGTTTAGAACTAGATAACTTAATGGAAACGGCATTCTGTTCAGCAAAAGCGGCTAACTTCCGCACAGAATCTCGTGGTGCACATGCCCGTCAAGATTTCACTGAGCGTGATGATGAAAATTGGTTATGTCACTCAATCTATTCTCCTGATACAGAAGAAATGACCAAGCGTGATGTAAACATGGCCCCAGTTCACCGTGAAGCTTTCCCACCGAAAGCAAGAACTTACTAAGGAGCATTGAACGATGAAACAGATTTTTTCAATTTACCGTTACAACCCTGATGTTGATAATGCTCCTTACATGAAAGACTTTGAGTTAGAAATTCCTGACGGCTCTGACATGATGGTACTCGACGCGTTAATGCTTTTAAAAGAGCAAGATCCTACGTTGTCTTTCCGTCGCTCTTGTCGTGAAGGTGTTTGTGGTTCAGACGGTTTAAACATGAATGGTAAAAATGGTCTAGCCTGTATTACGCCATTATCTGAAGTTAAAGCAGATAAAATCGTATTACGTCCATTACCAGGTTTACCGGTTGTACGTGACTTAATTATCGATATGTCTCAATTTTACTCGCAATACGAGAAAATTAAGCCATACCTAATTAACGATGGTAAAGAGCAACCAGCACGCGAACATTTGCAGTCACCTGAAGAGCGTGAGCATTTAGATGGCTTATATGAGTGTATTTTATGTGCATGTTGTTCAACGTCATGTCCGTCGTTCTGGTGGAATCCAGATAAGTTCATCGGTCCAGCAGGCTTATTACACGCTTATCGTTTCTTAATCGATAGCCGTGATACTGCTACTGAAGAGCGTTTAGATGATTTACAAGATGCCTACAGCGTATTCCGTTGTCACGGTATCATGAACTGTGTTGACGTTTGTCCGAAAGGATTAAACCCAACCAAAGCAATCGGCCATATTAAGTCGATGCTATTATCACGAGCGGTTTAAAATGCCTTTTTGAAGGAACGCAGAGCATTTTTACTTTTTACAAGGTAATAAGGCTCTGCTATTTTTAAACTAATTTAATTTGTTGCTTTTATCCCACAAAGGAACAGGCAATGCCAGAAGGTGTAATGAAGGCTTGGTTAGAGTCTTCCCATTTAAGCGGTGGTAACACAGCTTATATTGAAGAATTGTACGAATCTTACCTTGATAATTCGCAGTCAGTCTCTGAAGAGTGGCGCGAAATATTTCAACAACTGCCTAAAATAGAAGGCGCAGATGTCGAATATCGACACTCTGAAATTCGTGAAGAGTTTAAAACTCTGGCGAAGCAGCCTCATCGTGCGGTTGTTGTTTCAGGTGGCAGCGATGCTAAGCAAGTCAAAGTTCTTCAATTAATTAACGCATATCGATTCCGTGGTCATCAAAATGCCAACCTTGACCCATTAGGGTTATGGCAGCGCGATCAAGTTCGTGACCTCAACCTATCTCACCATGAATTATCAGAAAATGATTTTGACAAAGAATACAACGTAGGCTCCTACGCGGTTGGTCAAGAATCAATGAAATTAGGTGAACTATACAAATCGCTTAGAAAAACTTACTGTGGTTCTATTGGCGCTGAGTATATGCATATTACTTCAACAGAAGAAAAACGCTGGTTACAACACCGCATTGAATCTGTTGAGTCAAAAGCAAAGCTTTCTATTGCCGAAAAAGAAGAAGTGCTTAAAGGCTTAATTGCCGCTGACGGCCTAGAAAAATACCTAGGGGCGAAATTCCCTGGCGCTAAACGTTTCTCACTTGAAGGTGGTGATGCGTTAGTCCCTATGCTGAAAGAGCTTATCACTCGTGCCGGTGCTGCTGGTGCTAAAGAAGTGGTTATGGGCATGGCTCACCGTGGTCGTCTTAACGTACTTGTTAACGTGATGGGTAAAAACCCTTCTAAATTATTTGATGAATTTGGCGGTAAACATGACGAAGCCTTAGGCTCAGGTGATGTTAAATACCACCAAGGTTATTCATCTGACTTTGTCACCCCAGGTGGCAATGTTCACTTAGCGTTAGCGTTTAACCCGTCGCATCTTGAAATTGTTAACCCTGTGGTTATCGGCTCAGTACGCGCTCGTTTAGACCGTCGTGACTGTGACCAAGGCGATCTTGTACTACCAATTACCATTCATGGTGACTCAGCAATTGCCGGTCAAGGTGTGGTACAAGAAACCTTCAACATGTCACAAGCGCGTGCCTTTAAAGTAGGTGGTACGGTTCGCATTGTTGTGAACAACCAAGTTGGTTTTACTACCTCAAACCCTAGCGATACCCGCAGTGGCGAATACTGTACCGATATCGCTAAAATGGTGCAGGCGCCAATTTTACACGTTAATGGTGACGATCCTGAAGCGGTTGTTTTAGCGACCCAAATCGCCCTTGATTACCGTAACGAATTTAAGCGTGACGTAGTGATTGATTTAGTCTGTTATCGCCGTCATGGTCATAACGAAGCAGATGAGCCAAATGCGACTCAGCCGTTGATGTACCAAAAGGTGAAAAAACACCCTACACCTCGTCAATTATACGCGGATCAGTTAGATAAAGAAGGCAGTGTTACTGCGGCTAAATCTAAAGAAATGGCTGAATACTACCGTAAATTATTAGACGAAGGTCAGTGTACCGTTGAACAATGGCGCCCAATGACAGAGCATTCTGTTGATTGGACACCATATATTGGTCACGACTGGGACGATGATTATGAAAAAGAAATCTCTATTGATAAGTTAAAAGAGCTGGCGACAGCCATTTCAACTTACCCAGAAGATCACCCAATACATTCGCGGGTCAAAAAAGCCTACGATGATCGCCTAAAAATGGCCTCAGGTGAGAAATTACTTGATTGGGGTATGGCAGAAAACTTAGCGTATGCATCAATTGTTGACGGTGGCGATCGTGTTCGTATCACCGGGCAAGATGCTGGCCGTGGTACTTTCTTCCATCGTCATGCGGTTTTGCATAATCAAACCGATGCAAGCACCTACGTGCCATTACAAAATATACGTGAAGGCCAAGGCCCGTTCGATGTACATGACTCAGTCTTGTCAGAAGTATCAGTATTAGCTTTTGAATATGGTTACACCACAGCAGAGCCTGCCGGTTTAACCATTTGGGAAGCACAATTTGGTGATTTTGCTAACTGTGCGCAAGTGGTATTTGACCAATTCATTTCATCAGGTGAGCAAAAGTGGGGCCGTTTATGTGGCTTAACTATGTTGTTACCTCACGGCTATGAAGGTCAAGGCCCAGAGCATTCATCAGCGCGTTTAGAGCGCTTCTTGCAACTTTGTGCTGATCACAACATGCAAGTATGTGTGCCTTCAACACCTGCGCAAGTCTTTAACATGCTTCGTCGTCAAGTGGTACGCCCTATGCGTCGTCCATTGATCGTTATGTCGCCTAAGTCATTATTGCGTCACCCAGAAGCGGTTTCTTCTTTAGAAGAATTAGCCACTGGCGTGTTCCAAAATGTTATTGGTGAAGTTGAAGACATTAAGCCAAAAGACGTTGAACGCGTTATCTTCTGTAGCGGTAAGGTTTATTACGAGCTACTTGATCAACGCCGTAAAAATGAATTAACTAACATTGCCATTATTCGTATTGAGCAATTGTACCCATTCCCAGAGCAAGAACTTCAAAACGTATTGAAAGATTATCAACACGTTAAAGAGTTTGTCTGGTGTCAGGAAGAACCGCAAAACCAAGGTGCTTGGTACTGTTCACAGCATCACTTTAGAGCGGCTATTCCAGAAGGTACTTATTTAACTTATGCCGGTCGTAAAGCGTCTGCAGCACCCGCTGTTGGTTATGCGGCAGTGCACGTTAAAGAACAACAAGCGTTGGTTAATGACGCATTAAACATTAAATAGCCCATTTGTATAAAAAAGAGTTTGTGAGTAAGGAATAAATTAATGACAACCGAAATTAAGGTTCCCGTTTTACCTGAATCAGTTGCAGATGCAACTGTCGCTACTTGGCATGTACAAGTAGGTGATAAAGTTTCTCGTGATCAAGTATTAGTTGATATTGAAACCGACAAAGTTGTTCTAGAAGTACCAGCAACAGCTGATGGCGTTATCACTGAAATTTCTCAAGCAGAAGGGGCAACCGTATTAGGCGAGCAAGTAATTGCTGTATTAGCCGAAGGCGAAGCCGCTGCTGATAGCGCACCTGCCGAGGCACCTGTAGCTGAAGCGGCTAACGGCACTGTAATTGATATCGTGGTACCGGTATTACCAGAATCAGTAGCTGATGCAACTGTTGCTAGTTGGCATGTAGCTGAAGGTGATTCAGTAGAGCGTGATCAAAACCTTGTTGATATTGAAACTGATAAAGTTGTACTTGAAGTTGTTGCTCAAGAAAGCGGTATTATTGGCAAAATCATCCACGGCGAAGGCGATACTGTGTTAGGTAACCAAAAAATTGGTGAACTAAGTGCAGGCGCAACACCAACTGTGGCAAGTGCACCAGCGGCATCTAAATACGAAGCGATCAGCGCTGACGAATTAGCCAGCCCATCAGTTCGTCGTTTAATGGCGGAAAAAGGCTTAACAGCTGCTGATGTTCAAGGCAGTGGTAAAGGCGGTCGTATTTCTAAAGAAGACGTAGAAGCGGCATTAAACAAACCTAAAGCGGCACCAGCGCCTGCACCAGTTGCAGCACCAGTGCAAGACTTAGGCGAGCGTAGCCAAAAACGTGTACCGATGACACGTTTACGTAAAACTATCGCGACACGTTTATTAGAAGCGAAAAACTCTACTGCCATGTTAACTACGTTTAACGAAGTTAACATGAAGCCAATCATGGATTTACGTGCTCAATACAAAGACTTATTTGAGAAAACTCATGACACTCGTTTAGGTTTCATGTCGTTTTACGTAAAAGCGGTTACTGAAGCATTAAAACGTTACCCAGCGGTAAATGCGTCAATTGACGGTGATGATATTGTTTATCATAACTTCTTCGACATCTCGATTGCGGTTTCAACGCCACGTGGTTTAGTAACACCGGTATTACGTGATGCTGACCAATTAGGCATGGCAGGTATTGAAAACGGTATTCGCGACTTAGCGGTTAAAGGTCGTGACGGTAAATTAGCCATGGCAGATATGCAAGGTGGTAATTTCACTATTACTAACGGCGGCGTATTTGGTTCATTGCTTTCAACACCAATTCTTAACTTACCACAAGCGGCAATTTTGGGCATGCACAAAATCCAAGATCGTCCTATGGCAGTTAACGGTAAAGTTGAAATTCTACCAATGATGTACCTAGCGTTATCATACGATCATCGTTTAATCGACGGTAAAGAATCTGTTGGTTTCTTAGTAACAATTAAAGAATTGTTAGAAGACCCAACGCGCCTATTATTAGATATCTAATCTTAGGAATAACCTCGTTTGACTATAGACTATAGTAGTAGCGCTGATGGCTATCGCCGTGAGCGCTTATCAACTATAATCAGTCAACTTTTCACTGACAGTGGTTTGTTCTTTCAAGGGAGTAAACACTTGTCTAATTTACAGATAAATGGATAAAACACCATGAATTTGCATGAGTATCAAGCGAAACAATTATTCGCTGAATATGGTTTACCAGTTTCTGAAGGTTTCGCTTGCGATACCCCTCAAGAAGCTGCCGAAGCGGCTGACAAAATTGGCGGCGATATGTGGGTTGTTAAAACTCAAGTACACGCAGGTGGTCGCGGTAAAGCTGGCGGCGTTAAGCTAGTTAAAACTAAAGAAGAAATTAAAGAATTCGCTCAAAACTGGTTAGGTAAGAACTTAGTAACTTATCAAACAGACGAAAATGGTCAGCCAGTATCTAAAATTTTAGTAGAAAGCTGTACTGATATTGCTAACGAATTATACCTAGGTGCAGTGGTTGACCGTGGTACGCGTAAAGTAGTATTCATGGCATCTACTGAAGGTGGTGTTGAAATTGAAACTGTTGCTGAAGAAACGCCTGAGTTAATTCACAAAGCTGAAATCGATCCACTAGTAGGCCCTCAAGCTTACCAAGCACGTGAATTAGGTTTCAAACTTGGCTTAAACCCTACACAAATGAAGCAATTTGTTAAAATCTTCATGGGCTTAGCTAACATGTTCAACGAGCATGATTTCGCCTTATTAGAAATCAACCCGTTAGTTATTACTGACGAAGGTAACCTTCACTGTTTAGACGGTAAAATTGGTATCGACGGTAACGCTTTATACCGTCAACCAAAAATCCGTGAAATGCACGATCCATCTCAAGAAGATGAGCGTGAAGCACATGCAGCACAGTGGGAACTTAACTACGTAGCACTAGATGGTAACGTAGGTTGTATGGTTAACGGTGCTGGCCTTGCAATGGGTACCATGGATATCGTTAACTTGCACGGCGGCAAGCCAGCTAACTTCTTAGATGTTGGCGGCGGAGCAACTAAAGAACGTGTTGCTGAAGCATTCAAAATTATCCTTTCTGACGACAACGTATCGGCTGTTTTAGTTAACATCTTTGGTGGTATCGTTCGTTGTGACATGATCGCTGAAGGTATCATCGCTGCTGTTAAAGAAGTAGGCGTTGAAGTTCCTGTTGTTGTACGTTTAGAAGGTACAAACGCAGAAGCAGGTCGTGAAGTATTAGCAACCTCTGATGTAAACATCATTGCTGCTGAATCATTAACTGATGCAGCACAAAAAGTTGTTGCAGCTGCGGAGGGCAAATAATGTCTGTATTAATTAACAAAGATACTAAAGTTATCTGTCAAGGTTTCACTGGTGGTCAAGGTACTTTCCACTCAGAACAAGCAATCGCATACGGTACACAAATGGTTGGTGGTGTAAGCCCAGGTAAAGGCGGTCAAACGCACCTTGGTCTGCCAGTATTTAACACAGTACGTGATGCAGTAGAAGCTACTGGCGCAACAGCTACAGTAATCTACGTTCCTGCACCATTTTGTAAAGATGCTATCTTAGAAGCTATCGACGCAGGTATCGAGCTTATCGTAACTATCACTGAAGGTATCCCAACTTTAGACATGGTTGACGTAAAAGTGAAACTTGAGCAAACAGGCGTTCGTATGATCGGTCCTAACTGCCCAGGTGTTATCACTCCAGGCGAAACTAAAATTGGTATCATGCCAGGTCACATCCATTTACCAGGTAAAGTAGGTATTGTTTCACGTTCTGGTACGCTTACGTACGAAGCTGTTAAACAAACTACTGATGCAGGTTTTGGTCAATCGACTTGTGTAGGTATTGGTGGTGACCCAATCCCAGGTACTAACTTCATTGACGTACTAGAAATGTTCGAAAATGACCCACAAACTGAAGCGATTGTAATGATCGGTGAAATTGGTGGTACAGCAGAAGAAGAAGCTGCTGAGTACATTAAAGCGAACGTTACTAAGCCTGTTGTTTCTTACATTGCTGGTGTTACTGCACCTGCTGGTAAGCGTATGGGTCACGCTGGCGCGATTATCGCTGGTGGTAAAGGTACAGCTGATGAGAAATTTGCAGCATTAGAAGCGGCCGGTGTTAAAACTGTTCGTTCACTTGCTGAAATTGGCAGTGCGCTTAAAGAGAAAACAGGTTGGTAATCGGCCTGTTGTAGCTTAACGTTTTAAGCTACAAATGATTAGAAAACCCGCTATCCTGAGCTAGTCGAAGGAGCGGGTTTTTTGTTTATCTAATGCGTCTGTGTTAGTGAAAAATGGGATTTTTTCAGTTTCGAATAGAGTTAACTCATCACAGTTCATATTTTCACTCTCAGTATTGAATATATTATCTTTATATTTTGAAGTGAAAAACTTAATGAATAATAAATTTAATTGATTAAAGCTCCCGGCTAAACCAATAACATCTTCATTTATGGCTTTAATTGGGTTTGCACCGCACTTGTTTTTAACTGATGATAATACCGTACGATTAACTATTGCTTCTGCAAAATAGTAAAGGGTATTTATATCATTTGTTTTAGATATATATATATTTAAATCGTCATTAATATTTTCCAGATGCATGACTAAATCTTCAGGTGAATAATGGAATGCTAATTTGTCACGTATTAAACTTACAGCCGATTTTTGCTGACCAAAGTATGTAGTTACTTTTTTCAAAGTTTCTTGACCTAGTTCTCCTGAAAATTCAATGAAGTTTTGACTAAATTCTCTATTATTAAAATACTTTTTATTTAAATATTGCCAAGCTTCATGTAATTTTCCCGCTAAAATTTTTAAGTGATAAAAGTTATATGCAATTTGCCCTTCAACAATCATTTCATTCGAAGAACTAAAATCATTAGTTCTAATTACTCCGTATAATGCAAATCGTATTTCATTTTGAATATGAGCTATTGAAATGAAAAAATCTCTTTCATGTTCAGGTAAACTTAACAAGGCCTCCTTGTTAATTGAATTTTTATAAATGTCCACTTTATACTCCTTAAGTTAATAATTTAATTATCACACTTCGTTTAGGTATATGCATCGAATTAAGCAATTGAAATTAAATGGTGTCAGGTAGGCAATGAAAGCTAAATACTTTCGGGTTTAGTGTTTATCTTTATTTATATTGTCGCGGTGGCGACAGCACCCAAGGGGCGTTCCACGCCAAAAGCCCCTTGGAACCCCATGGCGCTGCAACATTAAACGTATTCCTACATTCAAACCAATATTCTCGACGTAACGGCAAAGATCGCACATCCATGTGCGGCTTTGCCTTTGCCATCATCCCTGATGGCAATACGTGAATATTGGTTTTCACTCCGGCGTTTAATGAAGCAGAATTCATACTCCGTTCGAGATTTGTCTTGTTGAAAGTATATTTCTCCGTTCGCCCTGAGCTTGTCGAAGGGCTATATAAACGAGCACGGCAGCTTTCACCAATTCCCATCTCAGCGTTGAATATTGAATTTTTATTAGCAGTTACCGAATGACAGCCATGGATGGCTGGAACTGACGTCGCGCAGGGACGAGCATTCGTCAGGTATAGGTAACTGCAAAAATTTAATCTTCAGTCGTAGCTGAGCAGGGCGTCGGAGGGGTTCCAAGGGGAGGCACGGCGCTACGCCGCCCCTTGGGGGTAGTCAGCACCCTGACAATATAACGAGAAAGGTTCGAAGGGCTTAATAGTATTTTCCCTGATAAAAACTTTGCGGCTAAGAGTTTAATTGGACTTAAACTATCGCGGCGGCGACAGCACCCAAAGGGAGACTGCCTCCGGCCTCCCTTTGGAATCCCTCGGAGCTGCGCCAAAATGCTAATCCTCATAACTCATCAATAATCGAGTTAACGTTCAGAACACACATCCATGTGCTACTTCACTTTGCTGGCGTCCTGCCAGCAATAGCTGATATTGATAAGTTATTCAGGCATTTTTCAAAGCAGAATTCATGCTCCGTTCGAGTTTTATCTTGTTTGAAGTATATTTCTCCGTTCACCCTGAGCTTGTCGAAGGGTTATCGAAACGAGCATGGCGGTTTTCACCCATTCCCATCTCAGCGTTGAATATTGAATTTTTATCAGCAGTTACCGAATGACAGCCATGTGCCGTTCCAATCTAAAGGGGTCGGTGACATCCTATTATTTTGGACAAGGTTAGTTAATGAAACACAGCTAAGTTATTTTGCTTGTGTCACCGACCCCTTTTAAGCGCTTGTCGAAGGGTTATTGAAACGATCTCTTTTAGTTTTTATAAAAATAGTTACCCTTCGACTGCTTCGCGCTCAGGGCGAACGGTTGTTTTTATTAATCAGTATTGAGTAATCATTTGGTCAGATTCACATGTTCTGAAAAACACTTTACTCAATATTACTTATGAAATAGGCCATTTAATTTCCTCTTTATCCATTTACTCAGCTAATCTTATAATATGATTGGAAAAATCGAATAGGAAACTGCGCTATGGGGCCACATGGGCACATAGATTACACTTGGCAAGAAAACGTTTTAATTATTAAAACGTCGGGGCCTTTTAATATCGAAGGGGTTAAGCAATGTGCTGCTGAAATTGTTACTACGGTGGAAGAAAAAGCTTTTCCAAGTTGGTATCGTGTCGATATCCTAGACCATGAAGCTTTAGGTAGTCCTGACGTGATGGCGATTATTGGTAAGTCACACTTATGGTCAAACGCGCTGCCAACATGTAAAAAAGCGGCGATATGTTGTGCTAATCATATTCAGTTAACGATGATGAAGCGCTTTATTGCTCAAGAAAATCTCGCTACTGTGTGTTTTACTGAACAAACACACACCGATCAATTTATTGAGCAATGTCTTAATCCTACATCTTCATTTTGATAATGAAAGCAACACCGACTGTTAAAGCACCATCGCTGCAATCCAACCAAAAATAAGTAATGGAATATTAAAATGAATAAAAGTTGGTATCACGCTGTCTTTAATATGATCGTGTTGGCCGTCGACATTTAAACCTGCTGTTGGACCAAGGGTTGAATCTGAGGCAGGTGAGCCAGCATCGCCAAGCGCAGCAGCAGTTCCTACTAGGGCAATAGTTGCGGCAATGGAAAAATCAAAGCTTAACGCTAATGGCACGTAAATAGTGGCAATAACCGGCACAGTGGAAAAAGACGAGCCAATGCCCATGGTAATGATTAACCCAACAACCAGCATTAACATCGCAGCAAGGGCTTTGTTATCGCCAATTAAATCACCAATAGCAGTCACTAAGCTACTAACTTCACCCGTACTTTTAATCACTTCGGCAAAACCTGCGGCGGCGATCATAATAAAGCCAATGTTGGCCATCATTAAAACGCCTTGGTTAAATAAGTCTTGTCCTGATGTTTTTTTCAAAATACCTGAGAAGTTTAAAATAATAAAACCGCTTAGCGCGCCAAAGATCATCGAGCCTGTATAAAGTTGTACTGCCAGTGTTATGACAATGGCCGCTAAGGCGGTAAATATGCTTTTTTTGTCAATATTACTAACAAGCGCTGTTTGGCCTTCAACCGTTGTTTGTTGATACTCACGTGGTTTACGGTAGCTAAAAAATACCGCAATAAATAATCCCGATAACATGCCAAGGGCTGGTAGTAACATTGCTTGTGGTATTTGCTTGCTAGTGGCTTCTAAGCCGTTGCTATTTAGCGCAGCAAGTAGTACATCGTTTAAGAAAATAGCGCCAAAGCCTACCGGTAAAATCATGTACGTGGTGACTAAACCGAAGGTGATCAAACAAGCAATTAGGCGACGGTCGATGGTTAGGGCAGATATCGCTAATAATAATGGCGGTATCAGAATAGGAATAAAGGCAATATGAATCGGTAATATATTTTGCGAGCTAACCGCCATGGCTAAAATGGCAAATAGCAGCCCAGAGCGAAGCCACTTAGTGTTTTCACTTGAAGGTGTTTTACCAAGTTTTTTGATGATTGAGTTTGACACTAAAGTAGCAATGCCTGATTGTGATAAGGCCGCCGCAAATGCGCCTAACAAGGCGTAGCTTAGTGCTATTTGTGCACCTCCACCTAAACCATCGTTAAACGCACTAATAGTTTGTTCAAGTGCTAAGCCACCAAATAAGCCTGCAACAACAGAACTGATAGTTAATGCGATGACAACATTAACTCGAGCAAAACTTAGCAGTAGCATTAAGCAAACCGCAATAACAACAGCATTCATGGAGTTTTAGCCGAAAATATTAATTAAAGAGTTATTGGTTATTTTTGACTGTGTTTACGATGGTTGTCTAGCCTAATTAACGTATTTAACAAACTAGCGCGAAGGGGTTACTTGAACCATACAGCTTTGTAACAAAGTACGGCGGTTGTTATTTTTAGCGTTAAATCTAACGGAGTGTTTAGATAAAGTCGCTATTCGATTTTATTTATGTATTTTAGTCGGCTAACCTTATAGTATGAAAGGTAAAGTAGTCTAGGAGTATGTAATATGGGGCCACATGGTCATATTGATTACACTTGGCAAGGTAATGTATTAGTTGTAAAAACCTCAGGACCTTTTAACCTAGAAGGGGTAGAAATTAGTGCGGCACAAATTGTGACTACCGTACAAGACAAAGCATTCTCTTCTTGGTACCGCGTTGATTTTCTTGATGCAGATACTTTAGGCAGTCCGGCGGTTATGAATGTTATTGGTAAGTCTTATTTATGGTCAGGTTCACACCCAAACTGCAAGCAAATTGCTGTTTGCTGCCACAATAGTTTACAGTTCGATATGATGAAACGCTTCGTTGCAAAAAGCCAATTACCCTTGTTGGTATTTTCAGACCCTGAAGAAACGGATCAATTTATCAAACAATGCTCTGAAGAAAATTTTGCAGGTTAGTTCAAACCTTAATTTGCATCTATATTAAAATACATTGAACTCGCTCTAGCAATTCGCTCTAACATTTCTTCGTCGCTTTTTAACCACTTTGTTTGTTTCTCAACGCTCTCGCAACAAATCACGCCCACAGGTGAGAAGTCTTTATGCAGAATATAATCGAGTAATGAGTAAATATTCAGTGGTGTGAAATAATCTTGAGTGAAGCATGCTGTCGCTGGATGGTTTCTAGCATCTGGCGCATTAATCACGTCGTATTTGATTATTTCTTCAAAGTAGGGGCCAAAATGACTTTTCATAATTTCTTGGCCCGCGCTAAATTCGCCTTTTAATGCATCAAAGCACATTACGCAGGTGATTTTTGTTTTTGCGTGATCAAAGCGCCATAGGCTGACTCTGTCAGCGCCTTCAATAATTTGACTGGTAAACTGGCAAATAAAAGTGAGTTTGTCGTTAATCTCTATACTCGGGTTAGTGAGTGTCGAGGTTAGTTTGATAAAAGGTTCCACTAACATTTACTCCTTAGCACAACTTCACTATTTATTATTTTAGCCAACGACGGTTAAATCTTCCATATTTGCTAACGATTACTCTGGCCTTTGCTTGGTAAAAGGCAATGTGATACCTGAGTATTCACTAGCGCCTAATCTTGCAAGCGGTTTAACTTGGTCAGCGAGTACCTTAATTCGTTGTTCATTCACTTGGGTAACTTTAGGGTTTATATACAGTTTTTTCACTTCTAAAAAAATTAATGTTTGCGGCGCGTTACCAATTTCTTTAGTTTCGTAAAGTTCACAACCATAAGCGATATCGCATTGGGCTAGCCTCGGCAGTGCAAAGCCTTCAAATGGAACCGTTGTCAGCTGTTTGTCATCAATTTCGTTAAGTTCTGATTCTTTGTGTGCGAGGGTTGCTGCAGTTTGTGTCACTACGTCTGCTTGGGATGCATTGGCAATATGTATTACCATTTTTTTGTTTTTTAAGACATTAACTAAAGTGTCTTTGAAATCACCATTTGGCTTTTTTCCAACCGATATCATCAGCAATGCCGGCTCACTTGAAACCGCACAAAAATATGAAAAGGGCGCTAAATTCAAATTTTCTGGCTGACAGTTTTCTTCATTTGATTGCGTAAGTGCCCAAGCAATTGGGCGAGGAATAACCGTTTGCGTCATTAAATGGTAACGCTGGTTGGCAGAGTATTGTGAAAAATCGATGATCATGACGTTGTCGTTAATAAATGCTGAAAAGTGGATAAATTTATTATCAGCTTTTTTTAATAGTTTGTTAACGTGTTTTGTTTTTTAATATTGTTTTTGTTGAAAATTTTGCTGCTTGGCTGATGATATCGTTTAAATATCAAAAAACAATTCAGCTGCCGTTACATTGTTGTTACGAAGCTAATTAAAAGTTACGAATGATTACTTTTTTCTTTAACAAAAGTGCAGTTTGTGTGAAAATGTCCATTCATTCATGAGCTTATCATTATTTTGGATTGTATAAGTTTATTTAGCTAAGGAAGGTATAGTGAATGAGTTTGCTGCTTATTGTGTGCCTTCTTTTAATTGCGTAATTTAAAAAGGACATGCAATGACATACAAAAAAGTCTTACTAGGAGCGTTTTCACTGGCAATGTTAGGTGGCTGCTTAGAAGTAGAAGACAACAATGATCAACAAATTGATATCGTTATCCCTGAAAACAAAGTTTCAATTCAAGGCTTAGTGGTAGACGCATACGACTATCAAGCGATATCTAGCGCACAAATTTCCATTTTATCAGGTTCAACAACCTATGCCGATAAAGTCTCTGCGGCCAACGGAGAATTTTTAGTCGCAGACTTACCTGCTGACTCAGATATCGAAGTTATTATATCGAGTGACAACGAAGAGTTTATGACTCGCGTTTTCTATTTAAATACCGGCAATTCAACATCAGGTACGGCGCACAATGACTTAGGCAAGTTTATGGTGTCGGAGCCGCATCAAGTACAAATTTCTATTCTAGATAGTCAAGACAGCTCACCGATTGAAAATTTAGAATTCGTTAGTTATTCACATTCAGGGAATGGCTCAACGATTGATAACTATAGACATACCTCAACTTATGATGCTGTAAATGCCAGTTATACGTTAGTTATTCCAAAGTATTTAAATACGTCTGCACTTGCCAATGTTGATTTAGACCGCGATGGCAAAGCCGACTATAAACCTGAGTCTAGTGGTTCATATTATAGTACTAATTTATTTTTGGACGATCTAAACCAAAAAGATGAAGTTACCCTTTATCTTGAAGAAGTTATTGACCCTGAGGTTGTCGAAGTCGAGTATCGTATTTCTGTAATCGATGAGTCTACACAATCACTACTTGGAGCTGATTTTTACATTACAAGTGATAAACGAGATGAAGTTGTATCCGTATACGATTCCGAATCAGAGCAATATGTTATCAATGCTGATTTTTCAGGTGATTTGGTCATTGATATGCCATCTTTTTCTTTAGATGACGCACATTACCAAAGTGCTTCATTTAATATCTCAACTAATTATACAGGTGATTTGGATATCCGCACGTCAGGTACAAGTAGTAATTGCTGCTATACAATCCCAAACTCAAATACTGTTGAGTTAGTGTTGGTGGTTAGAGAGTTAACTGCAAGTTCTGACTTAGAAGTAGTAGCAAAGACGGAAGAGTTTTCATATGGCGTTACTGATTTCAACGTTTTTTATTCTCAAGCAGTAACGGTAGATACAGAAAATGTTGCATTGACAAGTATTCGCGGCTTCACTGTTACTAAAGGTAATGACAGTGCTGACGATCTAATATTGCCAGGAGTTACATCAATAACAAGAGGTCTAACCATACCAACAACAATTAGTATGTCGTTAAATGATACTAAACTTACGGTAAGCCCAAATTCTGGCTTAGAAAATGGTGAACAATATACTTATATGGTTGGTGATTTAACGGTTAATACCACTAGTGAAGTTGAAGACCTTTATGATGATAATGCTTCATTTACGTATATTGATGAACAACAAACTTTTGATATCAATAATGTTAAATTAGATAATAATAACTATACCACTAATGGTTTAACTATTACGCCACTAAATACTGCTAATGAAGTAACGGTAGTGAGCGACTCTAATAGAAGTGTATATTTATACTTGCCGGCAAGTATAAATAGCTTGAAAAATTTCACTTTGCGTAAATCTATCGTTGTTGAAGATAATGTGCAAACATCTGATAATCGACATTACGTTCTCGTCGAAGATAATGATGTAAGAGTATATCGAGTTGGGGTATTGACGCTTGCTGATAATGAAACTGTTTTAAGGGATAGTCTTTACACTGATGTTGTGCTTGGTACAGCTCAAAGCGACGCTCAACTACTTTATCGTACAGGTGTTTCAGAATATATGTCAGACAATACTTCAGCTAACGTTAATAGCATTAGCTTCGAATATGCTTATGAAACAAAAGCAGGTGAAGTTTCTACAGGAACAATTACCTTACCAGTTCAGTAATCGTTCAAATTCATTTCGCTTATAATTAAACAGCTACTATTTCAGTAGCTGTTTTTTTATTGCTATTTTAACACTCAATGCACCATGTGGCGCTGTGCTAGGTTTTATTTTGCCAACACTTATTTTAGCTATTTAGTCCTACCTATAAACGCTCTATAATAAGCAAAATTTTTCAGAGAAAATAAATTATGAATCCAATTATTCAATTATTACAAGACGCGAATATTAGCGACGAGCAAACCAAGGCTATTTTTCAAGAGCTAACAGAAAACCCATTAATGGCAATGAATACCATTGGTCAACTGGGTTTGCCTCCGGAAAAGCTACAAGCGGTAATGATGCAGGTTATGACTAACCCAACATTAATTAAAGAGGCAGTTGAGTCTTTAGGTTTAGACTTTACTGCGGTAGAGCAGGCTAAAGCAGAGTTAGATAAAAGTAAAACTTAACGGCTTGGCAGTCCGTTTAAGGGCAAGTATTTAGCGCATTATTTTCGTCATGGTATTGTCATTTTTCATTCAACAAATAGTCATAAAAGTACATTAAATTGAGTGCAAACATCAATTTGGGTATTTACTTATGCAAGATACAAACTGGGAAAAAGAACTGGAATTTGATGAGCTTGACGAGCAGTCATTCAATGCAAAAAAAAGAAATGCTAAACAACGCAAACGCAAGTGGCGTGAAATAGAAGCATTTAAAGAACAGCAACGTATCCATAAAGAAATGGAATTGTACGATAGCTATTCATACTAGCGGGTATTGAGCTTTGTGGTATCAGCATAGTGCTATCAACCTAGTCGGATGGGTTTTGTGAAAAGACAAAACCATATTGAGCGTGCTATAACATTGTCGAGCTAGTGGGCAATGTAAAATGCCACAACCAAGATCAAAACGCTCTAACAAGTCCGATTAAATTAACGTAAAAGAGCATGACGATTTTGATAGGTTATCACCTGATAAAATCGTCATGCTTTTTTCATTTTTTACGAACTATCTGCCCAAAATGGCTATAATTAATTTTTCATAGCAACAAAGTTGTCTTGCTCGCTAATATCTTTTATCCAACGAGATATTGCCGGGTAGTCTGATAAATCAAAGCCTCCCTCAAACGCAACATGAGTATAAGCAAATAGTGATATATCGGCCGTGCTAAGTTCATCACCAATTAAAAACTTAGTCTGTTGTAGTTGCTTCTCCATCACGCTTAGTGCTTTATGGCCACCGGCTTGTTTAGCCTGATATTCAGATTCGCGTTCAAGCGGACGTTTTAAATACTTAGCGATAAAGCGAGCGACCGCAATATAAGGTTCATGGCTATATTGTTCGAAAAATTGCCATTGTTGAATTTTAGCTTGAATAAATGGATCAGCTGGCAGTAGGGGAGATTGATACGCTAAGAAGTTAATGATGGCGTTAGACTCGCTAATGCAGCGACCATCTTCTAGAACTAACAAAGGTATTTTACCGTTAGGGTTTTTTGCTAAAAACTCAGTAGTTTGAGTATCACCTTGTAAAATATCAACGTCATGCCATTGGTAATCTATTGATAAAAGAGCACAAACGAGTTGAATTTTATAGCAATTACCTGATTGTTTATCGCCATATATTTCCATAAAACCTCCTGTTTATTGATAGTTTTCACAATGTTATTTGTAAGCACTATATGAAAATGGAGGTTAAAAAGAAATAGGTTTACGTTTCGGTTTTTGTGATGTTGCTGGCGCAGAGATCTCTTGAGCTGCTTTCTGGTGTGTTTTTTTAGAAGAGGAATTTTTTTTATTAGACGCTTTTGTTTGTTTTGGTGATTGTTTGGGGGAGCGAGCTTTCGCTGGCAAAAAGTTATCATTCAATACGACTTGAATGATTTCACCATTAAATTCAACAATGTCGTGCTCGACTACTTTTTTGCGCTTTTGAAATTCAACTTCACCATTTAGCAACACATAACCTTCGCTGATCACTATTTTTGCTTCGCCGCCGCCGCCAACTAAATTGGCAATTTTGAGTAATTTGCACAATTCAACTGGCTGCTGGTCTATTTCAACTAAAGTATATTCGTTCATTAATTTTATCTTGGCTAACAGCCATCAGTTACCATGGAAACTAGATATTTTTCGTTCTCGGTGGCTGCATTGTAGCGGATATAACACTCGGTTGCGAGAATACCCGGGCGTAAATTAGTAATGTTTAAATCGACAAGATCAGCGATGCTAAATACTGCCTCTGCCGAAGAAACTGTTACTTCAAAATCAGACACCCACTCACCATTGGTAGGTTTGGTTAAATTGGTAATGATATTATCGTCTAAGGCTAAAATTATGCCTTGATCATAAACAACAGGGTACCCGTAGGTAAGCAGGATACTGTCACCGCCGTTTTCAATAGTGCCATTTTCATCTAATTGGTTATCAATTATTGCTTTGCTATGTACCATTTCTGCCGCTGAAACAATTGCGCCTTTTAATCCTTCTAAAGTGGCAATTCGCGCTTCTTTTTGTAAATTAATAAATTTAGGCAAAGCCGTAGCCGCTAAAATCCCTAAAATAACAATAACAACAACAAGTTCAATTAAGGTAAAGCCTTTATTTTTATTAGGTAAATACATATTTCATCCGTAATTATAATTATGTAATCGCATTAAAACCCAACAATTATAACTTACTAATTTATAAAATAAATTAGTTTCTTCAAAAGCATAAATAAATTGGAATAGCACTATGTGGTTTTTGAACATCTTCACAAATAAAATCTCGAAATAGAGAGCACAACGTTTTTATTTTTGACTTGGCGCGGATGGTAAATAGCAGAAGGTGCTATTCATGGAATAAAAACAATATCGCACTTAAATTGAAATATTTAATTTGAAGGATGCTGATAATATAAAAGATGGTGGACGATACTGGGCTTGAACCAGTGATTCGGCGCGGGTGGTAAAGAGCAGAAGGTGCTTTAACTTTCTTGCGTTAATAGATATTAAGGTGTTGATATTTTTGAATTAAGATGGTGGACGATACTGGGCCTGATTCAGTGATTCGGCGCGGGTGGTAAAGAGCAGAAGGTGCTATTCATGGAATAAAAACAATATCGCACTTAAATTGAAATATTTAATTTGAAGGATGCTGATAATATAAAAGATGGTGGACGATACTGGGCTTGATTCAGTGATTCGGCGCGGGTGGTAAAGAGCAGAAGGTGCTTTAACTTTCTTGCGTTAATAGATATTAAGGTGTTGATATTTTTGAATTAAGATGGTGGACGATACTGGGCTTGATTCAGTGATTCGGCGCGGGTGGTAAAGAGTAGAAGGTGCTATTCATGGAATAAAAACAATATCGCACTTAAATTGAAATATTTAATTTGAAGGATGCTGATAATATAAAAGATGGTGGACGATACTGGGCTTGAACCAGTGACC